>JBFLZZ010000017.1:0-75378 GCA_040755255.1 Thermodesulfobacteriota bacterium | reverse complement strand
GTCCCTCTGTATGCATTGTTGGATGCCATTTTCACGCAGCCGGAGAGACGCAGGAGTGGCCGGAAAAAGCGCGAGGACTGTCTGAGGCCCGCAGGGCCGAGTTCCGCAGCGCCCGGCCGCGACAAGGAACGGAGGGACCCCCCGCGCAGCGGGGGCAAGTGAAGGCCGGCCTTTCTTTGGTTCCTTTCTTTGGCCGGCAAAGAAAGGAACGCCCCGCCGGCAGGCGTCCATCTTGGGAATATCCTCCTCGCTGGAAATAGGCTGAAGATTCGAGGTAATCAGAAAAAAAATCGGTGCGCCGGCCTGCTTTCCTCTTAGCCACACTCCTGGCAGAGGCCGTGCAGGGTGATATTTTTCCGCTCGATTCTGCCCCAGGCGGCAATCTCGTCGGGCAGGGTCGCCGCATCGAGCACCCCCCAGTGAAAATCGGTGATCCTGCCGCATTTTTTACAGATGACATGATGGTGGTTGTCGATCCTTCCCTCGAAACGGGCCTGGCTCTCCTCGGTCTGAACCCTGGTGATCAGACCGTGCCGTTCCAGGGTGGTCAGGGTCCTGTACACCGTGTCGAGGGATATGGTTGGCAGTTTCCGCTGCAGCCGGCGGTGGAGTCTCTCGACACTGGGATGATCCAGGGAGCCCAGCAGCTCTTTGAAAACCTCGAGGCGCTGGTGGGTGATCTTCAGCCCTTCCTTCCGGCAAACCTCTTCAAATTCCTGGAGTCGCCTGTTCGTGTCCATCGCTGTCAGGGGAAGACGAGTTAAGAATCGTTCTTAAGTGGTATCTATTCCATTCAGGGGCAAAGGGCAAGATCTTTTTGCCGCCTGCCCACCTGGGCCGGACCGTTCCCGCTCGGCTTGCGTGAGGAGTCCCGGCACTTTTTTCCCCGAAAACCGAGGCGGCTTTCCCCGCCTCAGCGACCATCTTCCCAGGAAAGGCTCTGCAGGATGAGAATGGTGTCATCCGCCCCGATCCGGCCGTCGCCACCGCTTTCCCCGTCAAGGGTCGAGTCCGGGGCGATATCCATGCCGGCAAGCGCCTGCGCGGCGATAATGGCGTCGGCGAGATCGACGGTTCCGGTGCCGTTCAGATCGCCGCTGACCACGGGCGAACCATGGATGAACACATCGAAAAAGCCATTGCCATCCCCCTCCACCAGGCCATTGCCATCGGAGGAAAAAGCGACCCAGCGGCCGTCCGCCGAGAGGGAGGGAGAGTAAGAGGAGACGCCGGTGCCGCTGCTCAGGCCGCCGTCGGAATCGACACTGACCCGGCTGGTCCGGCCGGTCCGCCGGTCGTGGAGATATATATCCGAACGGCCATGGAGTTGTACGTCCGGTTTTTGGTTGGCATCATGGGGAACCAGGTTGGTGGCGTCGGACATGAAGGCGACATACCTGCCGTCCGTCGAGATGGAGGGTGCGTAGCTGTAGCCGTCGCTCTGGCCACCGCGGGAATCGACACTGACCCGACTGATCCTGCCGGTCTGCAGATCGTGGACAAAGATATCGGATGTGCCGTTGGTATCGCCGGCAACCAGGTTGTCGGCACCGGAATCGAAAGCGACATACCGGCCTTGCCGGGAAAGCGAAGATCTGCCGAGGGGGAACCGTTCGTTGCCTTGCGTGCCGTTGGCATCGACATTGACCCGGCTGGTCCGGCCGGTCTCGGAGTCATGGACGAAAACATCCGGTTCCGCGTTGGTATCGCCCGGCACGAGGTTGGTGGCAGAAGAGCTGAAGGCGACGAACCTGCCATTACCGGAAAGGCTGGCAAAGCGGCAGGGGCCGTTGGCGCCGCCGCCGCCCGAGTCGACGCTGACCCGGGTGGTGCGACCGGTCTGCAGGTCGTGGACGAAAATATCCGTTGCGGTGTTGGTGTCGTCACCGACAAGGTTGTTCGCCCCGGACTGGAAGGCGACATACCGCCCATCGCTTGAGATGGCGGGCATCTGGCTGCCCCCGTTGCCCTCCTGGCCGCCGGAGTCGACACTGACCCGCCGGGTGGTGGCCGTCTGGAGATCGTGGACGAATACATCCGCGACCCCGTTGCTGTCGCCGTCGACCAGGTTGTCGGCGGCGGATTCGAAGGCGACGAACCTGCCGTCAGCGGAAAGGGCAGGGTAGCGGCTCCCGTTGTTGCCCTCGCGGCCACCGGCGCCGACGCTCGCGCGACTGGTCCGCCCGGTCCGCCGGTCGTGAACGAAAACATCCTCCGTGTTGTTGCCGTCGCCTGCGACCAGGTTGGCGGCACGGGAGTGGAAGGCGACCCAGCGGCCGTCGGCGGAGATCGCCGGCCAGGAACTGTCGTCATTGCCCTCGCCTGCCGCAGCGTCAAGGCTGACACGGGATGTGACCGGCCAGCCGGGGGAAGGCGCGTAGAGGATGGAATCGATGGTTCCGCCGATCCATTGAGCCGACAGATCGAAGGGCCCCAGGGAAAAAAAGGCGGTGCCGGGGATGCTCGCCCGGGGGAGTGTTGCGTCCGCGAAGGACGTGTGCGGCAGGCAGTAGTTGCCGATGAAGAGGGTGGGGGCATCGAGGCTTGCTGCCGCCGGCCAGATCAGAAAGCCGTCGTGGGAGGTCGCGGCCGGAGCGCAGGTGGGCTGAACGGACAGGGTCTGAGCGACATCGTTCCAGACGGACAGCAGCAGGCCCCTGTCGCTGAACGTAAAGGGCTGATTGCCGATTCTGCCGGTAAATCTGACCGCGGCGGCATGAAAGAAGTACGCGGTGCTCCCCTCCAGGACGCCAAAAGGATTGATGGCCGCGCTCCCATGGTAGCTGATCGTGCCGGCGACGGTGTCGCCGACCGCGACCTCCCCGTATGCCGCCGGGAAATCCGGGGCATTGGCGGCAACCGCCGTCACCCGCCCGCTGAAGCGAAAGGCGGCCGAGGCGGCGAAAGAGATTTCAGATCCAAACAGGAGAACAAGGGAAAGGAGGCAAAGGCAGATAGTTCCTGGCCAGACATTGCATTGTTGGGAATCGGTATCGGTCGGCACCGTTGTTGTCCCTGGCGGAATGGGCATGCGAATCTCCCCTGTATGGCAGTTCCGCAATCGTGCGTCCCTGTCTGCCGGCGTTCTCAGAATCGACGTTTTTTTATATCAGAAAGACAAAGGCCAGGTCGAGACAATTTTCATCTCCGGCCTGGCCTTTGTCTGCTTACATGCAAACGAAACAATCATCCTGTCTGGTCTCGTCGGTTTCCCCCTGTCGGTCAGCGCCTCTTGCCGGGATGTTGAAATAAAAATGCCGGCCAAAGCCGGCATGGTGGTGGTGATGGACCGAAAAGGGGGACTACTTGCCGAGTTTTTCCTTGGCGGTGGTTGCCTGCTCGCTCTTCGGATATTCGTCCAGCAGTTTCTGGTAGACGATGTTGGCGGTCTGCTTGTCGCCCACCTTCTCGAAGGCCAGCCCCTGCTTGAGCAGGGCAGCGGGGGCTTTGGCGTCGGTGGGGTAGTCGGCGATCACCTTCTGGTACTCGAGGATGGCCAGTTCGTATTCCTTCTGGCTGAAGTAGCTGTCGCCGATCCAGAAGCGGGCGTTGGGGGCGAGGTTCGATTTCGGGTACCTGTCGAGGAAGTCCGAAAAGGCGGAGGAGGATTTCTTGAACTGGCCGGCGGTATACAGGGCGTAGGCGGCGTCGTAGGCATCCTGTTCGGCGCCGCCGCTCTTCTTGGCGGGAGCGGCAGCCGGAGCCGCGGCCGGTGCTGCCGCCGTTTTCTTCGGTGCTTCCTCGTCAGCGGACTCCGCCGCCGGTTTCTTTTTCTGCTGCGCCGGGGTGATCTCCCGCTGCTGGGCGACCTCCTTGCTCTTTTTCTCCGCCGCTTCCGCACGTTTGGCCGCCTGCAGGGCGCGTTCGGCCGCCTCCTTCGCCTGCAGGTCCTTGTAGCGCCGCAGTTCCGTGGTGGTGGACTGCAGGTCCGAGGTGGCCATGTTCAGCCGCTCCATCAGTTCCTGGACCCGGGCCTCCATTTCCGCGAGCCGGGAGGCCAGCTGTTCGTCCTCTGCCTGCTGCTGTTTGCGCAGTTTCTGGACACTGTTGCTGTTGTCGTCGAGCTGGCCCTTGATCTGCAGGAGTTCGTTGGCCATCTGGTCGGTACGGTTGCCGACCTCGGCCTGACGGATCTGCATGGACTCCACCGAGCCCATCTGCTGGTTTTCGATGGCGGCCAGCTTCTGCTCGACGTTCACCAGACGGTTGTCGACGCTGCGCATCCGCAGGTCGAGACTGACCACGTCCTGTTCGGAGGCGACACAGCCGGAAAGAAACGGAAGGGCGAGAGCGGCGATGAACAGTCGTTTTTTCATGGGGGACACCTGTCCTGATTCGGAGTTTATTGCTGGAGTTGGTTTCCGTAACGCTATTGGCGGCCGGCCGTCAGAAATCGAGCCTGGTCGACCACTGCGGCATGCTCTGGCTGCCGGGGAGCTTGCTGCTCACTACCCGCAGACCGACGCCGTTCTTGAATATGGCACAGAGCTGCTGCTGGTTGTCGCGTTTTCTGGAAAAGACGATCTGGCGGCCGTCGGGGGCCCAGGCCGGGGATTCGTTGCTGCCCCAGGTCTTGGTCACCTGGGTGGGAACCCCGCCCTCGGGGCTGATGGTGAAGATCTGGTGGTTGCCGGAGAACAGCGACGAGTAGGCGATGAGATCCCCCTTGGGCGACCAGGAGGGCGAGGTGTTGTAGTTGCCCTCGAAGGTGATCCTCCGGGTGGCCTTGGCGGCCAGATCCATGACGTAGATCTGCGGCGTTCCGGTCCGGTCGGAGACGAAGGCGAGCTTTGTCCCGTCCGGTGACCAGGACGGCGAGACATTGATGCCGGCCTGGCTGGTCAGCCGTTCGATGATGTTCAGTTTTTCCTTCCTTTCCGGGATGGCGCCGGTGAGGTAGAGGTCCGGGTTGCCGTCCTTGCTGAGGGTGACAGCCAGCCGGTTGCCGTCCGGTGCCCAGGCGGGGGCCATGTTGAGACCCTCGTACCAGGAGATCGCCCGGGTGGTTTCCGTGCCCAGGGTGGTGATGTAGAGCATCTGGCTGCCGCGGTGGTAGGAGGTGTACATCAGCCTCTTGCCGTCGGGCGAGAAGCGGGGGCAGACCGCCAGGGTCCGGTGTTTGGTGATCTGGCGGACGTTGTCGCCGAGGATGTCGGTGACGTACACCTCCTTCTGGCCGCTGCCGTCGGAAACGAAGGCGATGAGGGTGGAGGCGACGCCGGCTTCGCCGGTGAGCTTGTCGACGGCCTCGTCGCAGAATTTGAAGAGGATGTGTTTGCGCTTGTTCCAGTCGCCGGTGTAGCGGCGGCCGAAGATCATCTGGCCGTCGAGGATGTCGGTGATCCGCATTTCCAGGGCGAGCTGGCTGCCGATGACCTCATAGCTGCCGGCGACCACCAGTTCTGCGCCCAGGGCCTTCCAGTCGGATTCCTGGCCGCCGCCGTAACGGTCGGGGCTGATGATGGTGATGAAACCGTGGAATTCCAGGGCCCGGCCGAGGATATCCGCCATCCAGCGGCCCTCGTCGCCGGCGATCCCAGTTTTCTTGTTGACGAAGTAGGGCACCGCGGTGGGGATCCGATGGACGTCGGCGGAAAGGTCGAGATAATCGCGGCCGGCGGCCTGGTTCGGCAGCAGGGTCAGCAGGGCGGAGAACAGCAGGGCGAGGGAGGTGCCGGAAAGAAGGGTTCGCAGACTGTGCATGGGGTATCACCTTCGGTGGGCCTGTTGATTGGATTACAGGAGTTCCTGTGGCCGGAAGCGGATGCCGAGATCGAGGATCTCCTCCGGCAGTTCCGGCGGGATGGGCGGCAGCGGCGCCGCCTTCTCCAGAGTCTGTTCCACGAAACGGTTAAAATAGACGTTGCTCGATTTTTTTTCAATCTCCGACTTGATGATGCTGCCGTCGCGCCGCAGCCAGATCACCGCCACCGCCTCGAGATCGTCCGCCCACTCCACGGTCTCCGGCAGTTTCCAGAATTTCGACAGGTGGATGAGCAGCGCGGCGTAGTAGTTGCGCCGCGCCTCGGAAACCATGCGGTCGCCGCCGCCGGCGCCGGTGCCGGTACCGGCGGCGCTGCCGGTGGCCTGCCCTTCCGTGGCGGTTTCGCCGGCGGTGTCGGGTTCCCCCTCGCCGGTGTCGGCGGTGGTGGAGGTCCCCACCGGGGTGGTCTGCAGGGTCTGGCGGATGGTTTCGACGGCGCTCTTTATCTGCTTCTGCGCCTCCTTCCTGGCCTTTTCATGCTGGAGTTTGGCCTCCTTTTCCGCCTTTTCCCGCTGCAGCCTGTCCTGAACCTGCTGCAGGGAACGTTGCAGCAGGTTTTCCCGGACCTTGCTCACGTCCACCTTTTTCTCGATGATCTTTTTCGTCTTGAGAGGTTCCAGGGAGACCGCCTTTTCCGGGACCGGCTCCGGTTTCGGCGGCGGGGCGACCGCTGGTTCGGGCTTCTCTTCCGGGATCGAAACCTGGGGTTCCGCCTTTGGCGGTGCCGGCGCCGGTTTGGCGGCCGGGGCCTTTTTGGCCGGGGTCGGGGAGGTGGCCTTGGCGGCGGGCTTGCCCGGCAGATCGTCGGCGGAGAACAGGTTCACCGTGTGGATTTCCTCCACCGTCCGCGAAAACTGCAGGAACGGGCTGAAAATCAGCAGCAGGAAGATGGCCAGGTGGATAACGAGGCTGAGCGACAGGGGAATTTTCCATTCGCCCTGGTCACCGTCCGGCAGCAGTCCTGCGATGATGTCCGATAGCCGTATCACAGGGGGACCATCCCGTTCAGAATGAAAGGGGGTACTCGACCCCCTGAACGTACCCTTGCGGGTACCTCAATCCTTTTTTTCCGCGGGCTGGGTGACCATCCCCAGTTTGTCGAAGCCGGCCTCGCGGATGTCGGCCATGATCGTGGCCACCAGGCCGTACGGCACGTCCTTGTCGGCGCGCAGATAGATCAGCCGGTTCTTGTCGGCGGCGGCCAGCGAGTCCAGCTGCTGGCGCAGCAGGTTGGCGTCGACCTTGACCTTGTTGACGAAGATCTCCTGGCCGGCGTTGATGGTCACCACGAGTGGATCTTCCTTCTGCGGCAGCGCCTTGGAGGTGGTGGCCGGCAGGTTGACATCGATGCCCTGGGTCATCATCGGCGCGGTGACCATGAAGATGATCAGGAGCACCAGCATGACGTCGACCAGGGGGGTGACGTTGATTTCCGCCATCATCGCCCGGCGGCCGTTCTTGCCGCTGTTGAGGGAGGCACCCACGGCTCATTCCTCCGTTTGCAGCTTGGAGAGGATGTCCCGCTCCACCAGGTTGAGGAAATCGTCGCTGAAGTTCTGCATGCTGCCTTCGATCCTGGCCATCTTGTTGGAGTAGTGGTTGAAGAAGATGACCGCGGGAATCGCCACCGCCAGGCCGGCGGCGGTGGCCACCAGCGCCTCGGAGATGCCGGGCGCCACCACCGCCAGGGAAGCGGAGCCGCGGATGCCGATGTCCTTGAAGGAGCTCATGATGCCCCAAACGGTTCCGAACAGACCGACGAAGGGGGTGGCGCTGCCGGTGGTGGCGAGAAAGGGCAGCAGCTTGCCGAAGCTGTCCAGCTGCTGGCTTTCGGTGCGGCGCAGGGTGCGCTTGAGGTTGTCCATGCTGGCGAAGCGGACCGCCATGCTGGCGCCGTTTTTCATGTCGGTGCGGCTGGCCTTGAGCTTCTGCAGTTCGGAAAACCCGGCCCGGAAGACGGCGGCCTCCGGGCAGTTGCGCAGCTCCATCGCCCGCTTGTAGGCTTCCGCCATGTTCTTGCTCTGCCAGAAGGCGTTGAGGAAGTCGTCGCTCTCCTGCTCCGCCTTCTTGAACAGCATGTACTTGTGGAAGATGATGTACCAGGACATCAGCGAGAAGATCAGCAGAAACAGCATGACCATTTTGACGATCAGGCCGGCGTTCCAGAACATGGAGATGATATCGAGATGTTCCACGGGGTTAGCTCCTTGCAAAGGCGGTGCTGCTGGTGATCGGGGTGTCGGAGTGCGAGGTGTCGGGCATGTCGTAGCCGGCGACGGCGGTAAGGATCGCGGGTGCGAGCCGCCGCTTTCCCGGAAGGGGAAGGTCAGGGGTGCATGGATGCGCGTGATTTTCCTTGGCCGGGGTCGAAATGCCGCCGCGCCCGGTGCGGCGTAAGGTGCTGAATCTTCGTCCGCGGGGCGGTGTGCCGGGGTGTGTCGGGCAACCCTCTTCAGTCTGCCCCTACATAAAGCTTTTTCCGGAAAATGTCAATGTGGATGCGCGCGGGCCGTTCTGATATTCTTTGACATCAAACGGCAAAAAATGTATTCATTGGGGTCTTTTCACCACTGCCCGGGACCGGAGGCCGGCCGGGAAGACAGCAAGCCCACACAACGGTTACAACGATGCGAGATATTAAGGTTGGTTTGATAGGCTACGGCACCGTCGGCAGCGGACTCGCCCAGGTGCTTCACGATCAGCAGACGCGCCTTGCCGCCAGGACGGGATTCGCCATCCGGCTCGCCCGGATCGCCGACATCCATACCGCCGCCCTGCCGGCGTATCTGGCGGGGACGGTGCTCGGCCGCGACGCCCACGACATCATCAACGATCCCGACATCGACATCGTCGTCGAACTGATCGGCGGCATCGAGCCGGCCAGGACCTTTCTGCTGAAGGCGATCGCGGCCGGGAAGCATGTGGTCACCGCCAACAAGGCCCTCATCTCCCAGCACGGCGACGAGATCTTCCGGGCGGCGGCGGCCAGCGGCGTCGAGGTGGGCTTCGAGGCCTCCGTCGGCGGCGGCATCCCCTGCATCAAGGCCCTGAAGGAGGGGCTGGTGGCCAACCGCATCGATTCCCTGATGGGGATCATGAACGGCACCGCCAACTTCATTCTGAGCAGCATGACCGAAAAGGGGCTGCCCTTCGACCAGGTGCTGAAGGAGGCGCAGGCGAAAGGCTATGCCGAGGCCGACCCCACCTACGACATCGAGGGCATCGACACCGCCCACAAACTGGCGATCCTGATGAGCATCGCCTACGGCATGCGCATCCGTCTCGCCGACATCGCCGTCGAGGGCATCTCCCGGATCAAGCCGCTGGACATCGAATTCGCCCGGGAATTCGGCTACCGGATCAAGCTGCTCGCCATCAGCACCAACCACGGCGATTCGGTGGAGGCCAGGGTCCACCCCACCATGGTGCCGGAAGGCCATATGCTGGCCTCCATCAACGGCGCCTACAACGGCATCTACTTCACCGGCGACGAGGTGGGCGACGTGATGCTCTACGGCTACGGCGCCGGTAAACTGCCCACCGGCAGCGCCGTTGCCGCCGATGTCGTCGACATCGCCCGCAACATCAACCACGGCTCTATCGGCCGGGTGCCCAGTCTTTCCCATCTGCCGGAGAGGATCACCGATCTGGCGATCACCCCCATGGCCGAGCTGGTCTGTCCCTATTACTTCCGCTTCACCACCCGGGACCGTCCCGGCGTGCTGTCGGCTATTTCCGGTATTCTCGGCAAGAACGGGATCAGCATCGAATCGGTGGTGCAGAAACGGCGGCACGAACAGGACGCGGTTCCCATCGTCATGCTCACCTACGAGGCCAGGGAAGAGGCGGTGCGGGAAGCGCTGGCGGAGGTCGACGCCATGGCCACCACCACCGCGCCGACCCTGAAGATCCGCATCCTGGCCGAACGGGAAAAAGCGGAGGCCTGACGGGACGTGGCGGCTCTCGCCACTGCCGCCCGCGGCCTGAACTCAGCAATCATCCGGTATCCATCATGAAATACGCACTGCTTGTCGGGGATGGGATGGGCGATCTGCCCATCGCCGAACTGGGCGGCAGGACGCCCCTGGAAGCGGCGGCGACCCCGGCCATGGACGATCTGGCCCGGCGCGGCGTTCTCTACACCGTCGCCACCGTGCCGCCCGGAATGCTGCCGGGCAGCGACGTCGCCAATCTGTCGCTGCTTGGCTATCAGCCCCGCGAGCTTTACAGCGGCCGCGCCCCCCTGGAGGCGGCCAGCATGGGGATAGCCCTGGCCGGCAACCAGCTGGCCTTCCGCTGCAACCTGGTCACCGTCCGCCACGAACCGGGCGGCGAGGTGCGGATGCTCGACTACTCGGCCGGTCATATCTCCAGCGCCGAGGCCCATCAGCTCATCGCCGCCCTCGCCGACGAACTCTCCTCCGCCCATGTCGCCTTTCATCCCGGGGTGAGCTACCGGCACCTGCTGGTTACCGACGGCGATGCCGCCGGCCTCGCCACCGTGCCGCCCCACGATCACACCGGCCAGCTGGTCACCGCCCATTACGACCGCTACCTGCGCCATCCCCTGTTCGGTCCCCTGCTCGCCGCTGCGGAAAGGGTCCTGGCCGAGCATCCGGTGAACCGCGCCCGCGTCGCCCGCGACCTGCCGCCCGCCAATTCCATCTGGCTGTGGGGCGAGGGGCGGCCGCCTTCCATGGTGCCGCTGCCGGAACAGTTCGGTATCAGCGGCGCGCTGATCTCCGCCGTCGATCTGCTGAAAGGCATCGGCGTCTGCGCCGGCCTGCAGGTGGTCAACGTTCCCGGTGCCACCGGCTATCTCGACACCAACTACGAGGGCAAGGCGGCGGCGGCCCTGGCCGCTCTCGAGGAACGGGATTTCGTCTTCGTCCACGTCGAGGCTCCGGACGAGGCCTCCCACCAGGGGCTGCTGCCGGAAAAGATGCGGGCCATCGAGGATTTCGACGCCAGGATCGTCGGCCCCATCGTCGCCGGCCTGCGGGCGCGCGGCGGCGATTTCCGGGTGATGGTCGCCATGGATCACTACACGCCGCTGGCGATCAGGACCCATGATCCGCGACCGGTGCCGGTGCTGCTCTTCGATTCCCGCTGGACCGAGATCCACGGGCAGCTCGCCTACAGCGAACGGCACGCCGCCCTGTACGGCAGTTTCCTCGCCAGCGGCCGCGAGATGTTCACCCTGTTCCTCGAAAGGGACCGATGACCGCCCTCGTCCTGCCCGCCGATGCCCATCGCTGTCAGTATCGGGTACTTTACGGCGATACCGACTCCGGCGGCGTGGTCTACTACGCCAACTACCTGCGGTTTTTCGAGAGGGGACGGACGGAGTTCATGCGCGACAGGCTGGTTGCCTATCGGCTGCTGGAGAATGAGGGGATGATCCTGCCGGTGGTGGAATCCTGGTGCCGCTACAAGGCGCCGGCCCGCTACGACGATCTGCTGCTGCTGGAAACCGCCATGGTGGAGGCCAGGGAGGTCTCCTGCCGTTTCCATTACCGGGTCAGCCGCGCCGGGGACCCGCGCCAGCTGGCCATGGGCTATACCGTGCACGCCGTGGTCGACCGGCAGGGCAAGCTGAGCCGTTTTCCCGCCGAACTGCTTGCCCGACTGAAAGGGCTGGTGACGCCGGTCTAAGCGTTCTCCGCCGCGGCCATCACCCGGTTGCGGCCGGTCTCCTTGGCGCGGTAGAGGGCGGCGTCGGCGGCCTTGAGGATGTCGTCGGATACCCTGCCGTGGCGGGGGTAGCTGGCGGCGCCCATGGAGATGGTCACCTTGAACTCGTGGCCGCCGTACTTGATGTGCAGGTCGTTCTCGACGCTGTGGCGGATCTCTTCCGCCCTCTCCACCGTTTGTTCCAGTGAAGATCCCGGCAGAATGATGACGAATTCCTCGCCGCCGTAGCGGCAGACGATGTCTTCCTGGCGGACCTTTTCCTGGAACCGCTGCGCCAGTCGTTTCAGGACCACGTCGCCCGCCTCGTGCCCCCAGGTATCGTTGAACTTCTTGAAGAAATCGACGTCGAGGATGATGACGCCGGTTTCGTGACCCTGGCGTTCGGCCCGCTTGAATTCCCGCAGCATGGTTTCCTCCATGTAGCGCCGGTTGAAAAGACCGGTGAGGCCGTCGCGCACCGACAGGTGATGGAGGCGTTGCCGCAGCCTGAGATTGGCCTGGGCCATGGAGAGGTGGTCGGCAACCGCGGTCACCAGTCGCAGCCTGCCGTTGATGTCCTCGTCGTTCATGACGAAGTTGCCGGGCTTTTCCAGGTCGAAGCGCAGGTGGAGCATGCCGAGGATCTCGTTCTGACCCACCAGCGGCAGACAGAAGGAGAGCAGCCTGCCTTCCGACCGGATCGTGTGCTTGCAGAGATCGCCGGCGTGGTCGGGGCGGACCACATGGGTACGGTTGCGGCGGATCGCCCAGCAGTCGTCCAGGGGCAGCAGTTCCGGCCCGTCCGGGTAACCGTTCCACTGGGCCACCTTTTCCAGCTGTTCCCTGCCTTCATGCAGCATGAACAGGGCGCCGGCGGCGCCGGGCAGCAGATCGGCCATGGTCGTTGCGGCCACCGGATAGGTCTCCTCCAGATCCTTGCTGGCCTGCAGCATCTCGCCCATGCGGTTGAGCAGGGTCACTTCCTTGTTGTGCTGTTCGAGCCGTTCCACCCAGGAGGTGAGTTTGGCGTTGGCCTCCACCACCGCCTCCTGCATCTTCTTCCGCTGCGCCACCTCCACTTCGAGCCGAGAGTTCTTCTCGTCCAGTTCCTGGGTGCGCTCCAGTACCTTCTGGTCGAGTTCCTCGATGTTTTCCCTGAGCTGCCCGACCATGTCGTTGAACGATTCGGCGAGAAAACCGATTTCGTCCCTGCTCCTGATGTCGCTTCTGGCGTTGAGATCGCCCTTCTGGACCCGGCTTGCGGTGCGGGTGAGATCGCGGATCGGCCGGAGCAGTTTGCCCACCAGCAGGACGATGACCAGGGAGGTGACGAGGAACAGGGCGAGGGAGACGACAATGATCCGGTCGCGCAGTTCCATGGAACTGGCGTTCAGCTCCTCGGTGTAGACCGAGGCGGCGATATACCAGTCGAAGCCCTCGACGTACTTGACCCAGTCCATCTTGGGATGGACGAAATGGCCCTCGTCGCCGGGGGCATCCCAGAGGTAGTCGAGGCGGTGGCTGTCGCTGCCGCTCGCCGCCATCAGATCCTCGAGGAGCGGCTTGCCGGTGGATGGGTTGATCTCGTTGTCGAGATTGGCGTTGATCAGTTCCTCCTCGGGGTGGATGATGATGTTCTGCCAGGAATCGAAGACGTACATGTGGCCGGTCTTGGCGACATGGATCGGTGAGAGGACCTGGCGCAGTTCCTCGATCATCTTCTCCCGGCGCATGATCACCTCGGTTTCCAGGTCGTCCAGATAGACGCCGGTGCCGATGATCCAGCCCCACTGGGGAAAGAGGCGGGCGTAGGAGAGCTGTTCGGCGGGCAGATCCTGGCCCAGGCGCTGCCACCAGTAGGAGTGATAGGCCTCGTTCTGCTGCAGGGCCTTGTCGATGAGCGGGGTGAGAACGTAGTTGCCGAAGACGTCGCGGACCTCGGAAAAATCCTGGCCGTCCATCTCCGGATCGGGATGGGAAAGGAACCTTCCGCCGATATCGGCGATCCATACGTAATTGTCGTTGCCGTAACGGAACTTCTTCAGCTCCTCGATGGCCTGCTGCTGCGCCTCTTCCTCGGTGAGCAGGCCGGCGCGGAACTGGTCGTACTTGCTCTTGATGAACGCCTCTTCGAAGACGGTGATGTTCTTGAGCTGGCGTTTGTGGGCGCTGGTCACCGATTCCTTGTAGGCCTCGATGGCCAGGTAATTGGCGCGCACCAGCTCGTAGACGTTGTTCAGGTTGGTGAGTACCGACCGTTCCTCCATGGAGTAGACCAGGCGGCGCAGGTAGGGAACCGAGAAGGAATAGACGGCGGAAGTGAACAGCAGGATGACGACCACAATGGGGAGCAGGAAGCGGCGGAAGAGGGGGGACCGCAGCATGCCGGTGATTTTTTCCTGAGGGCTGATTACCATGTGGCCGTCGTCGGAGGAGGAAGAAAGGGAATCCCTGGTTGCCAGTGTGTAATGATTGTATATTGTACCGTACCCGCGGCAGAAGAAAAATTTTTTAATATGTGCCGGCAGCAAATATCCCCGCCGGCCGGCGGCGGGCGCGGGCCTGATTCCACGATGAGGGCGTGACGATGCGGACGGCGGTGAAGTTTTTTGTGGTTCTCCTCTGCCTGGCCTTGGCCGGCGGTCTGTGGTACCGGTGGCGGCTGGGCGAGAACGGCGCCGGTCCCGCCTGGCGGACGGCGGCGGTGAGCCGCGGCGACCTGGTGGTGACCATCGACGCCACCGGCACGGTGGAACCCGAGGAGGTGGTCGACGTCGGCGCCCAGGTGGCGGGCAAGGTGCTGGAGTTCGGCAGGGACGCCGCCGGCAACAGCATCGATTACGGTTCCGTCGTCACCAAAGGCATGGTGCTCGCCCGCATCGACGACGCCGTCTACCTCACCGACGTCGCCCAGGCGGCGGGACAACTGCAGGCGGCCGGGGCCGATATCCAGCGGGCCGAGGCGGACCTGCTCCAGGCGAAGAGCAGATTGCTCCAGGCGGAGCAGGACTGGCAGCGGGCGACGCGGCTCGGTCCCTCCGAGGCCCTTTCCCAGGCGAGCTACGACGCCTATCGGGCGGCATGGGAGACCGCCCGGGCAGGGATCGCGGTAGGGGAGGCGGCGATTCTCCAGGCCAGGGCAGGCAAGGCGCAGGCGGAGGCGGCGCACCAACGGGCCGAGCGCAACCTCGGCTACTGTACCATCACTTCGCCGGTGGATGGGGTGATCATCGACCGGCGGGTCAACATCGGCCAGACCGTGGTGGCCAGCCTCAACGCTCCCAGCCTTTTTCTCATCGCCAAGGACCTCACCAGGATCCAGGTCTGGGTGGCGGTGAACGAGGCGGATATCGGCAGGATCCGCCCCGGCCTGCCGGTAAGCTTCACCGTTGACGCCTTCCCCGGAGAAACCTTCCGCGGCGAGGTGGGCAAGATCCGGCTCAATGCCTCGATGACCCAGAACATCGTCACCTACACCGTGGAAATCACCACCGACAACGGCAGCGGTCGCCTTCTTCCCTACCTCACCGCCAACGTCGCCTTCGAACTCGACCGGAGGAGCGACGTGCTGCTGGTGCCAAATGCCGCCCTGCGCTGGAAGCCGCCCGAGTCCGCCCGGCGGGACTCGGGTGCCGAAGGAGAGGCGCACGACGGCACGGCCGGGACGGAACCGGAGTCCGGCAGGGAAGGCCGGGGCCGGGAGGGAACCGAGCGCGGGATCGTCTGGACGAATGCCGGCGGCAAACTTTCTCCCGTCGAGGTCCGCAAAGGGCCGAGCGACGGTTTGATGACCGTGGTGGAAGGTGCGGGGGTACACGAAGGTCTGGTGGTGATCGTCGGCCAGGAAACGGCGGCGCAGGCCGACGGCTCCGGCGGTGGCAACCCCTTCACCCCCCAGTTCCGGCGGCGCGGCAACGAAGGCGGGGGGCAGCGCTGAGCCCATGGCAACTCCCGCAGCAGGAACGGACCGCAGGCCGCTCATCGCCCTGGAGCATGTCAGCAAGACCTATCACCTCGGCGATATCGCGGTGGCGGTGCTGAAGGACGTTTCCCTCGCCATCGGTCGCGGTGAAATGGTGGTGCTCATGGGTTCGTCCGGATCGGGCAAGAGTACCCTGATGAACATCCTCGGTTGCCTCGACCGGCCCACTTCGGGCAGCTACCGGCTGGACGGGCAGGAGGTCGCGGATCTTTCCCGGGACGAGCGCGCCGCGCTGCGCAACGGCAGGCTCGGCTTCGTTTTCCAGAATTTCAACCTGCTGGCCCGGACCAGCGCCGTCGACAACGTCGCCATGCCGCTTGCCTACGCCGCCGGCCGGATCTCCGAGGGCAAGGCGCGGCAGCGGGCCGCGGCGATGCTGGACAGGCTGGGGCTCGGCGACCGCCTCCAGCATGTGCCATCCCAGCTTTCCGGCGGCCAGCAGCAGCGGGTCGCCATCGCCCGGGCCCTGGTCAACCGGCCGTCGGTACTGTTCGCCGACGAACCCACCGGCAATCTCGATTCCCGCACCAGCGAAGAGGTGCTGCGCATCTTCACCGACCTCAACCGGGAAGAGGGGATCACCGTCATCATGGTCACCCACGATCCCGCCGTCGCCCGCCATGCCGGGCGGGTGATCCATATCCACGACGGGGTCATCGCCGCCGACGCCGGCATGGCGGGAGGTGCGGGATGATGGTGGGGCGGATCGCGGTCACCGCTCTGCGGTCGCTGGCGCGCAATCCCATGCGGGCGATGCTCACCACCCTGGGGATCGTCATCGGCATCGGCGCGGTGATCGCGATGATGGAGATCGGCGCCGGCAGTTCGGCGGCACTGGCGAAAACGATTGCCAGCATGGGCGCCAACGTCCTCATCATCCGGTCCGGGTCCGCCGCCAGCGGCGGGGTCAGTTACGGGGCGGGCAGTGTCGATACCCTTACCGCCGAGGATTGCCGGGCGATCCTCAGGGAAGCGCCGGCGGTGAAGAACGCGGCGCCGGTGGTACGCACCCGGGCCCAGGTGGTGTACGGTAACCGCAACTGGATACCCACCTCCATCTACGGCACGACGCCAAGTTATCTCCAGGTGCAGTCATGGCCGGAACTGGCCGAGGGCGAGAGCTTCACCGATCGCGACGTCGCCAACGCCAACAAGGTTTGCCTGCTGGGCGCCACCCTTGCCCGCGAACTCTTCCAGGGCGAGTCGCCGGTGGGGAGAAACGTCCGCGTTCAGAACGTCTCCTTCCGGGTGGTGGGCGTGCTCGGCAGCAAGGGGGCCAACATGGTGGGCATGGACCAGGACGACGTGCTTCTTGCCCCCTGGACCACCATTCTCTACCGGGTGAGCGGCGCCTCGCAGGCGGCTTCCGCCGCCGGCACGACGAGTACGGGCAGTTACGGTTCCACCACCAACCAGGTCAACACGCTGAGCAACATCTATCCGGGCGGGCCGCCGCGGCTCTATCCCGAAAGATCCGCCATCCAGCAGGCCAACCATCCGATGCCGCTTCGTTCGGTCAGCGTCGATCAGATCCTGGTGGCGGCGGCGAGTGCCGGTGAGATCCCGGCCGCCATCGAGCAGATGAGCGCCATCCTCCGCGAACGGCACCGCATCCGCCCCGGTTCCCCGGACGACTTCAACATCCGCGACATGGCGGAAATGACCAGGGCCCTTTCTTCCACCTCCACCCTGATGACCAACCTGCTCCTGAGCGTGGCGATGATTTCCCTTCTGGTCGGCGGGGTCGGGATCATGAACATCATGCTGGTCTCGGTCACCGAACGGACCCGGGAGATCGGCCTGCGCATGGCGGTGGGGGCTCGCGGCCGCGACATTCTCCGCCAGTTTCTCGTCGAATCGGTCATCCTCTGCCTGGTCGGCGGCGTTCTCGGCATCCTCCTCGGCCACGGCGGCTCGACGCTGGTGGCGCTGCTCCTGCGCTGGCCGGTGGAAACCTCGCCCGGAGCCATTGCCGCCGCGGTCATCGTGGCTGCCACGGTGGGCATCGTCTTCGGCTTTTATCCCGCCTGGAAGGCGTCGCGGCTGGATCCCATCGAGGCGTTGCGCTATGAATGAACGTGCGATTTTCCGGCCCTGCCGTCCTGCGGCGGTGCTTGTCCTCTGCCTCCTGCCCTGGCCGCTGCTTTTTGGCGGTTGCGCGGCGGGGCCGGATTTCCGGCCGCCGCAAGCGGATCTGCCCGCCGCGTACGCGAGCGACTCCGGCCGGCCGGCCGCGGGTCAGGGAGAGATCGAGGCAGGGCTCGGCCACTGGTGGACGCTGTTCGACGACCATGTCCTCACCTCGCTCATCGAGCGGGCGCTGTCCGCCAATCTCGATCTGCAGCTTGCCGCAGCGCGTGTCCGGCAGGCGCGGGCGGTGCAACTTGCCGCCGCCGGCGGTGGCGGGCCGACGGTCGATGGCGCGGGATCGTACCGGCGCAGCCGGTCGGCTGGCGGCGGTGGTGCCGGCGATCTGTTTCAGGCAGGGTTCGATGCCGGCTGGGAACTGGATTTTTTCGGCGGAACCCGTCGCTCCGTCGAGGCGGCCGGCGCCGATCTTCTGGCCGCGGTCGAATCGCGCCGGGAAGTGCTGGTCACCCTCACCGCCGAGGTGGCGTCCGCGTATGTGGATCTGCGCTCCGGGCAGCAGTTGCTCGCCCTGGCCCGCCGAAATCTGCAGGCGCTGGACCGCACCGTGGAATTGACCCGGCGCCGCTTCGAGGCGGGGCTGGCAAACGGCCTCGATGTGGCTGCGGCAGGCGCCCAGGCCGCGGCTGCCGCCGCCCGGCTGCCGCCCCAGGAAACCGCCATCCGGCGGACGATGCACCGGCTCGCCCTGCTGCTGGCCGCGCCGCCCGACGCGCTCGTCGCCGAACTGACCCCGGCCGGGCCGATCCCGGAAGCCGCCCGGCGGATACCGGTGGGGATCCCTTCCGATCTCCTCCGGCGGCGGCCGGATATCCGCAGGGCGGAGGCGGAGATCCACGCGGCAACGGCGCGGATCGGCGTGGCCGAGGCGGAATTGTTCCCGCGTTTCACCCTGTCCGGCTCGCTGGGCCTGCAGGCAAGCAGCTTCGGCCGGCTGAGCGAGTGGCCGAACCGTTTCTGGACGGTGGGACCTTCCCTGAACTGGAAACTCTTCGACATGGGCCGAGTGCGCGCCGGGATCGAAGCGCAGCATGCTGTGCACGAACAATCGCTCCTCGCATACCAGCAGGGGGTGCTCGCCGCGCTCGGCGAGGTGGAGGACGCCCTTGTCGCCCTGACAAGGGAGCGGGAACACCGGCAGGCGCTGCAGGCGGCGGTCGCGGCCAGGCACCGGACGATGGAACTGGCGACGGTCCTCTACGAAAACGGCCAGACGGAATTCCTGCCGGTTCTCGATGCCAGGCGTTCCCTGTATCTCGCGGAAGAGGGCCTGGCCCAGAGCAGCCGCGATCAGAGTCTCCAAGTCATCGCCCTCTGCAAGGCCCTGGGCGGCGGATGGGCGGGTTGGGCGCCGGAGGAAGGGAGATGATCCGAAAACGGCAGGCTGTTTTTTTCGCTGGGATGGTAATGGGGATCCGCGGTGCATCTTTCTCTGGCAAAGAAAACCGTGGGGATGATATCCTGTATCTACCTGGAGCAACGTTGAAAATGGAAAAACGGAAATCAAAAACATGAGGGATCGGCTGATTCCCATTGTCCTCCGGTTGCTGCCGGTCGTGATTTTTGTCTGTCTCGCGATCCGGCCGGCGCAGGGGGCCTACAGTGGTTCGGCGCATGGCCAGAACGCCACCGGTGTTGCCCGGACCGATATGCTCAGCAAAGGTTTTGCCCGTGGCAACTGCGCCCACTGCCACGAGCAGCACGCCAGCGTCGACGGCGGCGAGCCCAATCCGGTGGGTGGCGCCCCCAGCAGCTATGCCGGATTCGCCTCCGAGGAGAACCTTTGCTTCGGCTGTCACGCCGCGGCCGGCACGGTGGGTACGGCCACCGACAACATCCAGACCGTCGCCGCCAAGGCCTACGGCCATGGCACCGGCACCGCCGCCAACTACCTGGGAGCCGCAAACCGCCACAAAGCCGGCGAAATTTCGGTGACCGCGCTTTCCGTCTCGCCCCACGTCGAGTGCGTCGATTGTCACAATCCCCACGAGGCAAAAACCGGCAACCACACCGCCGGAGGCAGCGGCAACACGGTTTCCAATGCCCTGACAGGGGTCAGCGGGGTCGATTTCACCACCTTCCCGTCCAACTGGGCCGCCTTCGGCGGCGGCACCCCCGCCGCCTACGCCACCGCCACCAGGGAGTACCAGATCTGCTTCAAGTGCCACTCCAGTTCCAACGCCAGCATGCAGAACTGGGACGGCGCCGGCGCCCTCGCCTGGACCGACACCGCCCTGGAATTCAATCCTCTCAATCAGTCGCTGCATCCGGTGACCGTCACCCTGACCGCGGCGGCCAACTCCATCAAGCTGAAGGACTCCCAACTCACCGCCACCTGGCAGCCGGCGGGCAGCAAGACCATGTACTGTTCCGACTGCCACAACGTCGAATCCGGTTCACCCACCGGGCCGCACGGCTCGGCGGTGCGATGGATGCTTTCCGGCACCAACAAGGCCTGGCCCTATCAGGACTTCGTCAACAACGGTACCTCGGCCGGCACCTACTGGGATCTCAATAACCGCACCACCAACTCCGGCACCGCCAACGGCCTGTTCTGCCTCAACTGCCACCCGGATCCACGCAGCGTCGACAGCAACAACGTCCACCGGGTCGGCGATCACACCAGTTACGTCTGCCTGCGCTGCCATATCCGGGTCCCGCACGGCGGCAAGATCCCCCGGCTGCTCACCGACCTGGACGGCGGCCTGCCCGCCCGCTACTATCCCAACGGCAACGGCGGCGGCGGTCTCACCGGTCTGACCAAGGTGGCCAGGGTGGCGACCGGCGTCAATTACGGCAAATCACAGTGCCAGAGCAACTGCGGCGAACACGGTGGGTACAATCCGGCCTTCTCCTGGTAGAAATCGCCTCGCTTCCCGGATCGGAACGCCCGGCGCCCGGGTTCTCCTCGAACAGTGAAACGCATCCTTCTTTCCCGTACTACCGTCACCGCCCTTTACCTCGCCCTGCTGCTGCTGGTGATCCTGGCGGCGCTGCTGCCCTTGGCGGAAGGAAACCTGCCGCGATTCATGGGCGTGGCGGCCTCCAGCCTGCGCCTTCTCGGAGTAGATCGCCTCTCCTCCTCTCTCCCCTTCCTGGCCCTGCTCGGACTGACCCTGCTGACGGTCTGTCTTTCCCTGGTCAGACAGGTGCGGGCGGCCTGCCGCAAAACCCTGGGACCAGGGCGGCTGCCCGCCGAACTGTACACGGTTTCCTCGCCGGAGCCGGAGATCCGTGCTGTTCTGCGCCGGGCTGGATATCTGCGCGTCTTTTCGGACAAGGGCTGCGAACGGTTTCTCAAGCATCCCTGGGGGTTCTGGGGCAGCACGGTCCTGCATCTGGGTCTCATCCTGACCACCGCCGGGGCCCTTGCCGCCGCCGGCGGCGGTCAGGAAGGGCGGTTGCGCCTGGCGGCCGGAGAAGGGCTTGCCGCGACAAGCCCTCTGCCCGAGGAGAAAAGCGGTATTCTCGCCGGCAGTTTCCGGCTCCCCTTCGGCATCCGTCTGCAGGAGGTCGACTTCTCCCTCTGGAAAGATGGCAGTCTGCGGCATTTGGGCGGCGTGCTGGAGCTTGCCGACGAGGGGGGGGATGCCTTCAGGACAGGGATCGGCGTAAACCGGGTCGTCTCACGCCGTTCCATCCGCATCTACCAGACGAGGTCCTTTGGCAATACCTTTCTCCTGCGCCTCCGCCAGGCGGACGACACAACACAGGATCTGCGTCTCGATCTGCCCTATCCGCCAAGGTGGGGGGCGGCCGGCTACGGTTCCTTCACCTCCTCCGCCATTCCCCATCGGCTCGATGCCAAATATCTGGCCGACAGCGGCGGCAGCGCCTATGATATCGATCCGGTCCTGACCGTCCGGCTCCGGGACTTCGCCGGCATCGTCGGGGAGACGCAACTCCGCAGCGGCCAGGAGGGCAGCCTCGGTCCCTACCGGGTCCGATTGCTGGCGGTCGGCAGGTGGAGCGAATTTCATATTGCGCGGATGCCGGGCATGTATGTCGTCTTTACCGGCTTTTTCCTTATCATCTCCGGGAGTTTTCTGGTATTCTGCGCCCCTGCCCGGGAAATGCACCTGCTGCACCGTGACGGCCGGTTGATGGTGGGTTGGCACGGCGGTCGGTTCGCGGCCATGTTCCGCGAGGAATTCGAGCAGATCGTCAACCCCGCCGCAACGCACGAGCCATGATCCTCACCCTGTCCGCCGATTTCATTCTGCACTGGACTGCCCTTCTCTGCTACGTCCCGGCTATGGTGGCCAACGGCTGGGGGGTGGTGTTCGACCGACCGCGGGGCGTGGCCACGGGCCGTTTTTTCCTGCTGGCCGGGCTCCTCGCCCACGGTCTTGCGCTTCTCAGCCGTTGGCTGACCACAGGCCACGGACCCTATATCAGCAGATACGAGGTGCTTTCCTCCAACGCCTGGGTAGCCCTCGTCCTCTATCTGCTGGCCGGCCGGATCTATCCACGGGTGCGGCCTGCGAGCATCGTCGTTTTCCCCGCCGCCTTCTTTCTCATCGCGCTTGGCATGGTCACCGACCGGGAGATGCACAATCTGCCGCCGACCTTCCACAGCGGCTGGCTGGTGCTGCACGTCCTGTTCTATAAAGTTGCCCTCGCCACCCTGTTGGTCGGTTTTGCCTTTTCCCTGTTTCTCATCCTGCGCCGCCACGCCGGCCGCCCCTGGCTCGACAGACTGCCCGACAGTCCCGCCTGCGATGTCCACGCCTACCGTTTCGCCGGCTTCGGCTTCATCTTCTGGGCGGTGGCCATGCTCACCGGTTCGATCTGGGCCTATCAGTCCTGGGGCAGGTTCTGGGCCTGGGATCCCATCGAGACCTGGTCGCTGGCTACCTGGGGGCTGCTGGGTCTGTACCTGCACCTGCGCCGTTTTTTCGGCTGGCAGGGGAAGCGAGCCGCCTGGCTCTATCTTGGCTGCTTTGCTGTTTCTCTGATTGTCGTTTTTTTTCTGCCGCTCTTCGATTCCTCGGTGCATTCCAGTTATTTCCAATGAAACGGCTCGCCCTCATCCTTTTTCTTCCCCTCCTCTGCAGCTGCCGGGGCAATGTTGCGGCGGTCGACACCGAGATTCGGGACACGGTGCTTGCCTACAACCGGCTGCTGGCGGAAGGCTACCGGGATCTCAACATGAACCCCGTCGCCCGCGTCGCCACGGAGCGGCGCCTCGGCCGCCTCTACCACCACATGGCCTCCCTGGGCGAGGCCGGGGTGCGGATGGAGATGGCGGCCGAGGAAATTGCGATCGCCGGGTTTGAAGAGAGAGACGAAGGGGCCGAGGTGACCACCCGGGAAAGGTGGCGCTGTGAGTATTTCGACATCGGTTCCGGGGCAAAACTCTCCGGCAATACGGTGCGTTACGGGGTCAGCTACCGGCTGGTCCGCAACGAGGGGCGGTGGCTGGTGGACGATCTCACCGTCCTGGAGGCGGTGGAAAGCAATCCTCTCGGCGGCCTGCCCTTTCTCCGGCGGCCGGTGGAGGGTGCCGAGCGATGAAACGGAAGAAGGTCGCACTGATCACCCCGCCCTATCACAGCGGCGTGGTGGAATCCGCCGGCACCTGGCTCAACCTGGGCTTCGTTTCCCTGGCCGGATCGCTGCGTGCCGCCGGCTGCGAGGTGGACTACTACGACGCCATGGCCCTCTGGCACGGCTGGGAGGAGATCCGGGCAAGGATCCGCGATTTCGGTCCTGACGTGGTGGCGACCACCGCCTATACCGCCTCGGTGGTCGATGCCCTCGCCCTGCTGCGGGCAGCGAAAGAGATCCGGCCGGACGTTGTCACCGTCATCGGCAATGTGCATGCCACCTTCTGCTACGGCGAGCTGCTTGCCGATCCCGACACGCCGGTGGACTACGTGGTGCGGGGCGAAGGGGAACAGACCCTGGTCGCGCTGCTCGCCTGTCTCGACGCCGGCGACGATCCGGCCAGGGTGGCCGGAATCGCCTTCCGCGCCGAGGGCCGGGTGGTGGCCACCCCGGAATCGGGATTCATCGCCGACCTGGACCGACTGCCCATGGCCTGGGACCTGGTGGACTGGCCCTCCTACACCTACTATCCGGAAAAGGATTCCACCCTCGCCATCGTGTCGTCGTCGCGGGGGTGCCGCCAGAACTGTTCCTTCTGCTCCCAGCAGCTATTCTGGCGACGCAGCTGGCGAGGCCGGAGCCCCGAATCTTTCGTCGCCGAACTGGAGATGCTCAAGCGCAGCTTCGGCGTCAACGTCGTCATGCTCGCCGATGAGATCCCCACCCTGGACCGGTACCGCTGGCACCGCATCCTCGATCTGCTCATCGAACGGCGGCTCGGCATCAAGCTGCTCATGGAGACCAGGGTGGACGACATCCTTCGCGACGCCGGCAGCATGGAGCGGTACCGCGAGGCCGGGGTGGAGCATATCTACGTGGGGGTGGAGGCCGGATCGCAGGCGCTGTTGGATCTGTTCAGGAAGGGAACCCGGGTGGAACAGTCGCGCCGCGCCATCGAGTTGATCAATCGGGCCGATATCGTCTCCGAGACCTCGTTCGTCCTCGGCATGCCGGGCGATACCCCCGAGTCCATCGCCGCCGTCGTCGAGCTCGCCATGCAGTACGACCCCGACATGGCCTTTTTCCTGGCCATCGCCCCCTGGCCCTACGCCGACCTCTACCCGCAGCTGGAACGCTACGTGGCGACGAAGGATTACCGCCGCTACAATCTCGTCGAGCCGGTGCTCAAACCGACGGCGATGAGCCTGGAAGAGGTTGGGATCGCTCTCGGCGAGGCGGCCAGAAAGTTCTACCTGAACAGGTTTCGCAATCTGCCGCGGTTGAGCGCCTGGAAGCGGGGGTTCATGATCGAGGTGTTCAGGATCCTCGTCAACAACTCCTACCTGGCGACGCGAATGCGGGCGCTGGCCGGCGACCGGGAGATGCCGGAGGAGATGCGGCGGATGCTTGCCCGCATCGGCGGGGACGGACGCAAGCCGGACGATTCTTCCACCATCGCGCCGATCCCCTGATAGAGGGTGCGCCGGGGTGGGTCCCTACAGCCGTCGCTCGCCGGCGGCGACGTCGGCGAGCCCGTCTTCGTCGAGGATGCGCATGCGGTTGCCCTCCACCTGGATGAGCTCGTCCCGCGACATTTTCGCGAGAATCCGGGAAAGGGTCTCCGGAATGGTGCCGAGCAGGCTGGCGAGCTGGCCCTTGGGCAGGGAGAGTTCGACGGTGGGGCTGTCCTGTTTCCGTTTCAGCAGCAGCAGGTGGGTGGCAAGCCGGGCGGGAACCTCCTGCAGTGAGAGCGATTCGATCATCGCCGCGAATTTTTTCAGCCGTTTCGACATCGAGGCCAGCATGTTCATCGCGAGAGACGGGTCGTTGTCGATGAGAGCCGCGAACTCCCGCTTGGGCAGGAAGAGCAGCCGGCTGTTGCGCAGGGCCATGGCATGCGCCGGATAGGTGGTGCCGGTGAACACCGCCACCTCGGCGAAGGGCTCGCCGGGGCCGAAGACGTGCAGAATCTGTTCCTTGCCGTCCAGGGACAGCTTGTAGATCTTCACCTGGCCCTCGGCCACCACGTAGAGGCCGGCGGCCGGGTCGCCTTCCGAGAAGATCGTCTCCCCCCGTTTCACCTTCTTCTCGACGATGATCCGGTCGAGAGCCTCGTACTGGCCCTCGGCCAGATCGAAGAAGAGGGGGGTTCTGCGCAGAAAATCGGTGAAGGACATGCGATACTCCCTGACGATGGTTGGGGCGGGGGCAGGTTCTTGCCCACAATGCCCAACCGGACGGCGGCTGTCAAGCCGGCCGGCGGGTCAGCGCCAGGCCGGCGCCCTGGCGCAGGGCGACGCCGGCGGTGAAGGGGGTGTCGGAAGGGCAGCGGCCATGGACGAACAGCGAATCCTGTTCGGCACTGATGGCGGTTATCACGATCTCCCGGAAGGGGGGCAGCTGCGGCCCGTCAAAGGATTTGCGCACCGCCTCCTTGACCGCCCAGAGCAGGGTCAGCCGTTCCTGGTTGCTGAAGCCGGCGAAGGAGGGCGCCTCCGCCTGGAGGAGCATTTCCTCCATGGAAAGAAACCGTTCGCGCACGGTGACCACCGAGTCGCTGACCACCTGCACGTCGATGCCCACGGCCCGCCCGGAGGACAGGACGGCAACGGCCGCGTCGCCGCTGTGGGAGATGGAGACATGCGGGCCGCCGTCGGCCGGGCTGCCTGGGAGGTGGACGGTCGGCCGGCCGTGGGGGGCGGCAAGCACCGCCACCTCCTCGACCCTTGTCCCCGGGTACTGACCTGCCACCAGGGTCTTGGCGGCCAGCCGGCCCGCCAGCCATTCAAGCCTGCGTCTGTGCCGGATGAAGCGGCTGAAGACCGAGAGCTCGGCGGCGGCGAGCACCGCCGGCGCCAGCCGGGTGATATCCGCAACCTTTTCCAGCCGGCGCAGATCGGTGATGGCCACGGTCAGCACCGCCCCGGGCGCGGCGGCAAAGGGGAGCAGGCCGATGGTCTCAGGCCAGTTCGGGGGGGCCATGCGGAAAAAGCTTGCGGTGGCAGGGGCAACAGGGTAGGTCTAACTCGCTGACCTCCCGGGAAAAGGCAACTGGAAACATGGGAATGAATCTCCTCGATATCACCGTCATCGTCATCGCCGGACTGTTTCTGGCGCGGGGGCTATGGGTCGGCTTCGTCCGGCAGCTGGCCTTTCTCCTCGCCCTCTTTTTCTCCTATATCCTCGCGGGCCGTTACCATCAATTCCTTTTTGCCTGGCTCACCCCTTTCATCGACGGCAGGGAGCTCCGGCTGCTGGTCGCTTACGGCCTCACCCTGTTCGGGGTGTACGTCGCGGTCATCCTTGTCGGCTTCGGGGTGAAGAAGGTGATGCAGGTCACCTGTCTTTCCTGGTTCGACCGGAGCATGGGCGGGGTATTCGGCCTGGTCAAGGCCGGGTTCCTCCTCTGCATGCTCTACCTAGTCCTCGCCAACCTGCTGGCGCCCGCAAGCCCGCTGCTCCGCGGCTCCCAGCTCGCGCCCTACCTGAAGGAGGGGGCGGCGGCGATGCTGGCCATCGTCCAGGACGAAGACCTGCGCCGGGAGATCCTGCCGAAGCTGCCGGCGATTCCCGAGGGGGCGCTAGCCCTGCCGGCGCCGGTAGAACGCCCCGAGGCGGGCGGGCGGGATGCCGCACCGGTAGCCGAAAAGGACAAGGCCGTTGATCAGCGTCGTCTGTAGGATGCCGTGATTCTGCCAGCGCCGGCCCGAGGTGAGCATCCGCTCCCGGACGGTGACCACCCGGCCCTGTCGCCGGATTTTTCTCACCATTTCCACATCCTCGAGAAAGGGCAGGGGCGGATAGCCCCCCAGCCGGCGGAAGAGGCCGGAGAGCAGGAAAAGGCCCTGGTCGCCGTAGGGAGACCTGCAGAGGCGTGAGCGGAGATTGGCGGCAGCCTCGATGGACCGGATCGCCCGCCCTTGCATGTCGATGGCCAGGGAAAAGGCGCCGGCCGCCACCCCGGGCATGGCAAGACAGGTGGCGATGATCTCGGGGTAACCGGGCGGCGGTATGCTGTCGGCATGGAGGAAGAGGAGCAGATCGCCGCAGGCCGCTTGCGCCCCGGCGTTCATCTGCAGACCTCGTCCGGGTGCCGAACGAACCACGGTCGCCCCGTGGCCGGCGGCGATTTCCCTCGTCCGGTCGGTGCTGCCGCCGTCGGCGACGATGATCTGGTCGATCGTTTCGCTGGCAAGCGCCACCAGGGTCCGGGGCAGAAACCGTTCCTCGTCGAGGGCGGCGATGATGACGGAAAGGGTGGCGGCGGAGGGCATCGCTCCCGGTCAGACGGTCGCTTCCCGCAGGAAGGCCGGGAGGCGGGCCAGATCCTCAGGGCGGTCGATGTCGTTGCGGATCGGCAGCAGCGCCACACCCAGGCCGAGCCGCTCCGCCTGTTCGCAGGTGCGGGCCAGCACCTGCGGCCCGCCCCAGGGGATGTTTTCGAACAGGGCGGGGACATGGCGGCGCATGCCGATCAGGTAGTAGCCGCCGTCGTTGGCCGGGCCGATGACCACGTCGGTACGGTGCAGCTGGCCGAGAGCGATGAGCAGATGTTCGGACAGAAGGGTGGGGCAGTCGGCACCGATGAAAATCAGGGGGCAGCAGCCCTCGCTGAAACTCTGCCGCATGACCTCCCGCATCCGCGCCCCCAATTCGCCCTGCGGCTGCTGCCGGAGGATATGGCTGCTGCCGAGCCACGCCTCCATCTCCCGGAGGGCGGCGCCCTCGAACCAGATCTCCTTCGCCACATGGACGGGCAGTTTGGTGAGTTCGGCCGCGATCCGTTCGGTCATCCGCTTCTGCAGGGCGGCGGCGCCATGGTCGCCCAGAGCGGGAATCAGCCGCGTCTTGGCGGCGCCCGGCACCGGATAGCGGGTAAAGAGGATGATCTTTGGCGTCGATGGGGTCATGGTGGAATCGGAAAGATGTGTCGCTGTTGACTGACAGACAAAAACTCTAGCATTGATTTCCATGGACGGCAAAAGAAAAAAAAATCCGGCCGACTACCGGGAACGAAGCTACCGGACCGAAACGGGGCGGGAAGGGCTGATCCCCTGCCACGTGCAGCTGCGGGAGACCGACCTGCATATTCTCGCCGACCGGGAGGTCGCCGCCCTGGCCCTGGCAAGCGTCGGCCACCATCGCCGGCTCCTGGAGGGGTATATCGAAGGGTGTCCCGCCTTTCTCCATTCCCTCACCCCCCTGGCCATCGATCCGCTGGCGCCGCCGGTGGCCAAACGGATGCTGAAGGCGGCGGCCGCAGCCGGGGTAGGACCCATGGCCGCCGTTGCCGGCAGCATCGCCGAACTGGTTGGCCGGGATCTTCTCGCCCAGGGGGCGCGGCAGGTGATCGTCGAGAACGGCGGCGACATCTTTCTCGCCTGCGCCGGTGAGAGCCGGGTGGCGATTTTCGCGGGGGACTCGCCTTTGAGCGGCAGGGTGGCCCTGGCGTTGCGGCCGGAGCAGATGCCGGTGGGCGTCTGCACCTCGTCGGCCACCGTCGGCCATTCCCTGAGTTTCGGCAGGGCCGACGCGGTGACGGTGGTGGCCGCCGACTGCGCCCTGGCCGACGCGGTGGCCACCCGGCTCGGCAACCTGGTGCGGCGGCCGGGCGATATCGAAGCGGCCCTGGCCCAAGGGAGAACCATCGCCGGGGTCACAGGCATCGTCATCATCCAGGGCAAGACCCTGGGCGGGTGGGGTGATGTCCGGCTGGAGCAGATGGGCGGTTGAAGCGTGTTGCCGCCACCGCCTCAATGCTCAGCGACGTTCGGCATCGAAAGAAGTGGGCAGGGTTGAGGAGTCACGCACTATTTTCTTGACAAGCCCCCGGAGATCGGGGTAACCAGGGACAATTTCTTTTTGATACCAATAGGTTAATCAAACAGGTCGAAATCGCTGCCCAGCGGCGGTTGCGGCGGTCACATTCGGGCTTCACTTTGGAGGGGAAGGCTATGGATGGAGCACCGGAAGGGTACATCGGCAGGATTCTCCCTGGCGAATACGGCGAGAGGCTCAAGAATCGGCTGCGGGGCTGCATCGACCTCGGCCGCCGGATCGACGGCCTCATGCCCCGGGTCTACCCGTATATCTCCGCCTGGAAGGACAACGACCGGGTCATCTGGTACGAATTCGTCGGCCAGCGTCTTGCCGCGCTGTTCGGCTGCGCGTCCGCCGGGGTCGCCGATGCCTTTGCCCGCGCCCTCATCGACCGCCGTTCCTACAAATACATCGAAGTGGAACCGGCCATCCGCGAGGAGGTCATCACCCGGCAGGAGTTGGGCACGGTGCGTGACGATCTGCGCGAAGAGGCCAAGCAGACCGGCATGGTGGAGGCGGTGTACCGACTCGAACTCGCCGACGGCAGATCGATCTGGCTCAAGGACTGGGCGCAGACCGAGTATTTCGCCGAGGACGACATCTACCTGTCCTGCGGCACCCTGACCGATGTCACCAAGGAGATGGACCACAAGTCGCTCCTGGAGCAGATCGGCTATTTCGACGAACTCACCCGACTGCCCAAGCGGTCGATCATGCACCGCATCCTGGAGATCAACATCGGCCAGGTGCAGCGCGGCCACCTGCAGGATTTCGTCTTCCTGATGATGGACATCGACCATTTCAAGCGGATCAACGACACCTACGGACACCAGGCCGGCGACCACATCCTCTCGACCATGGCCGAGGTCATGGCCTCGGTGAAGCGTAAGGAGGACGAGATCGGCCGCTACGCCGGCGAGGAATTCTACGGCATCTCCCACGGCGGCATCCACAACGGTTCCCGCTTCGCCGAGCGGCTGCGCGGGATTCTCGAACAGACGGTGTTCACCTGGAAGGGGGAGCGGATACCGGTCACCGTGTCCATCGGCGTCGTTTCCGCCGGGCAACTGGCGCAGCTGTCGGTGGAGAAGCTCATCGCCGTCGCCGACCGCCGGCTCTATGCCGCCAAGGAACAGGGGCGCAACCGGGTGATCGCCGAAGGCTGCGAGGAGGAATGACCGTGGGGCTGAAATCCTTCGAGGAAGTCGTCGCCTTTCACGGCCACAGCTGTCCCGGTCTGGCCATGGGCTACCGGGCGGCCGTCGTCGCCATGGCGGCGCTCGATGTCGCCCGGCCCGAGGACGAGGACCTGGTGGCGGTGGTGGAAAACAGCTCCTGCGCGGTGGACGGTATCCAGATGGTTGCCGGCTGTACCCTGGGCAAGGGCAACCTGATCTTCCTGGACCATGGCAAGCAGGTCTATACCTTTCATGACCGTACCGGCGGCAAAGGGGTGCGGCTGGCGGTGCATTGGCCCGGCGTCGGCGAAAGCGAAAGCGAGCAGCAGGCCTGGCAACGCTATATCGACGGCGACCGCAGCGCGGCGGTGGCGAAAACCGTGGCCGACCTCAAACGGAAAAAAATCGACGCGATCCTGACCGCGGAGGCCGCGGCCTTGTTCTCCCTGGCGGAACCAGCTCTGCCCGTGCCGCCACCTGCGCGCATCCACCCTTCTCTGACCTGCGCCGATTGCGGCGAAAAGGTCATGGCGTCGCGCGCCGCCACCGTGGACGGCCGTATCCTCTGTATCCCCTGCCAGGGGAAGGAGCGGGGCTGAAACGGGCCGGCGGTCATTTCTTCTCCCGCAGGGCGAGCAGGGTGAAGACGAAGGCGATGGCCGGCGCCAGCAGCAGGGCGACCAGGTAGCCTGCCTGCCGCTGAACCTCCGGGCCGGCCAGGGTGTTGCGCAGCGATGGCGGCAGCGCATCGATGAACGGAGCGGCCTGGAAGGCGGCCAGGGTGGCGAGCAGCAGGATTCCCTCGCTGAACAGCAGACGCTTCAGGAAAAGCCGGCAGCCGTCGATGGCCGCCTGCACCCACAGCATCCTGGAGAGCATGCCGTCCAGGTTTGCCAGCAGTGCCCTGCCTTCCTCCAGCAACCGGCCCGATTCCCGGTAGGCATCCGCCGAGTTTTTAGCAACCGCCGGGATGGCGTCGTTGAGCCGTTGTCGGCATTCGGCCAGCATGGCGCTGCCGGAAGGGAAGAGCGGCTTGTAGGGGTAGTCCTTCCAGAACCTCTGCAGGGACTCGAACCGCCGGATCTCGGCGTTGATCTCCTGTTCCCTCTTTTTTACCGTTTCGGCGATCAGCTTGGTGCAGGCGGCGGCAAGGTTGCGGGCCCGCACCTCCACGTCCACCAGGTCGTAGAGGGAGTGGCGGGCGTGCTTCTTTTCCAGGTATTCCAGAGTCTTCAGGTTGGGGATCACCAGCGGGTCCTGGCTGTCCAGCCAGCCCAGCAGTTCGTCGCAGTACCGCCTGCCTTCCCGCAATGACTCCGCCGCCCGCACCGACAGCGCCGAAAATACCGCGTTCTCCGTCTCCTCGACAAACCCCTGCACCGGCCTGAGCAGCGGGTCCATGAGGGCGGTCAGGAAGAATTCCGGCTCCTCCTCCACCAGTCTTCTCAGTCGCAGCAGCACCTGGGCGTCGAATCGGTCCTGGGTTTCGATGACGAGGTCGAGATAGCGGCCGTCGGAGCAGTCCCCCTTGGTGCGCAGCACCCCGGCAACCGCCTCCTTGGCTTTGTAGTATTCCCTGTTGAGAGCGAAATAGCGTCCGGTGAGCAGGCCGATGTACACCCGTTCCCGCTCGTTTGCCGCCAGCGAGGTCGCCCGGTCGAGCAGGGTGCCCATGTCCTGTTGGCGGTCCCTCTCCAGGGCGATGAAGGCGAGGCCCACCAGGGCGTAGAACTGGCGGCCCTCGCTGCGGGTGCTCTCCTTGACGAAGAGCTCCTCGGCCTGCTGGTATTTCCCTACCCGCAGACAGTCGAGCCCGAGGCGCAGATTGCGGCAGTCCGCGGCATTCTTGTCCGGAATCTCGCTGACCACCCATTTGCTGAAATTCGAAAAGGCGAGCATGGGCAGGAAGCGGGGCTGGAAGATCCGGAACAGGTCGAAGTAGGCGGTGAGTACCAGCAGTTCCCGGTTCTTGCGGAGGGATGCCTGGGAAATGCCGGCGGTGAGGGCGGGACCGATCCGCTCGAGGTTGGCGATCCCCGCGGCAAAGGCCTCGCCGATGGCGGTGAAGGGCAGATAGCCGATGTCCTTGAGTCCGTATGCCTCGGGGGGCAGGAGCCGTGACGGGCAGGCTGCCGGCGCATGCAGGGTCATGCCGCAGTAGTAGCAGGGAGGATGGGGGCCCCCCTGGCTGAGTTCCCGGTGGGGGAAAAGCTTTTCCGCCCGGATCGCCTCCCCCGAATCGTAGCAGAGGCGGGAAATGCCGTTGTCCCCCTGGTCGAAGTGGTGGGGCGGCAGCGAATGGCCGGCGGTGAGCTGCAGCCACAGGCCGCGCAGGCTGCGGGTGACGTGCACCGCCTCGGGCAGCAGCGGGTTCCACAGGTCGGCGTTGGCGTCGAAGATGGCGCTGGTGGTGTCGTTTTTGGCCTGGTAGTGGAAGACGACCTGCACCGGCAGCGGGCCATGTTCCTTCCGCCAGGAGAATTCCCTTTTTACCTGCAGAATGGCCTCGTGGACGTGGGAGATGGCCGACAGGGGGTGGGTGTAGGAAAACAGCAGCAGCAGTTCGCTGGAACCCCGCAGCTCGATGGCTGCCTGGCGCAGCAGGACGCGCAGGCGGGCGATGAGCTCATCCCAGCCGGGGCAGAGTTTCTTGCCCTGGTAGATGAGGACGTTGAGGGCGGCGATGGTCGGTTCCTGGCTGGCCATGTTCAGTCGATCCGGGCGAGAACCGCCCGTGCCCTCTCGTTGTTGGGATCCATGCGGATGACGGTCACCGCCCATTTTTCCGCCGGGACCGGTTTACGGATGGCGAGGGAGGCCTCGGCCAGCATGAGCAGCAGTTCGATGTCCTCGGGGGACTTTTCCAGGGCCTTTTCCAGAAAGGGGATGGCGTCGCGGATCATTTCCTTGCCGAGCATCGCCATGCCGACAAGCTTGGCCAGGTCGGTGCGTCCCGGCAGCAGTTGCAATAGACCGCGGAAGATCCTGGCCGCAAGATCGTAGAGGCGGTTGTCGAGGCAGACGCGGCCGATTTCCTCCTTCAGTTCGAGGCTGTTGGGGTTGTTCTTGAGGATGAGGGTGAACACCTTCTCCGCCGCATGGGGTTTGTCCCTGCGGATCAGCAGGTTGGCGAACTTGAGGGCGCGGTCGGCGTGACGGGGGCTGATGTCCATCGCCCGGGCGAAGCATTCGATGGCCCGATCGATCTCGTCCTGCTGGTAGTAGATCTGGCCGAGATAGTGGAAGGAGGAGACGTCCAGCATGTTGATGCCGATCGCCTGCTCGAAGCACTGCCGCGCCTCGGCGAGCTGCCGTTTCTTCAGGTAGAGCCGCCCCAGTTCCCGGTGCGGCCGGGAGGTGCGGCTTCCCATGCCCACCGCCCGGGTGGCGAGGTCGATGGCGGTATCGATATCCCCGCTCTCCTCCAGTTCCCTGATCCTGGCGAGCAGCTGGGTGAGCGGATCGGGGTTGTTGGCGCTGTGGATCAGCTCCGCCAGCTTCTTTTCCAGCGAGACGGTGACGAAGGGTTTGGTCAGGTAGGCGTCGACTTCGTTTTCCGCCGCCTCGGCGACCACCTCTTTGTTGGCCTCGGCGGTGATCATCAAAAAGGGGATGTCGCGGAACTGCCGGCTCGCCCGTACCAGGTTGAGCAGCTCGGTACCGGTCATCCGCGGCATGTTCCAGTCGGAGATGATGAAATGGATTTCGTCCTCCCCCTTGTTGAGGATATCCCAGGCCTGCCTGCCGTCGCCGGCCTCGATGATGGTCCTGCCGTAGTGGATGAGTTTCAGCATGGCCCGAATCGAGCGGCGCATGTTGTCCATGTCGTCGACGACGAGAATGGTGAGCTGGTCCGGCGGCGGCAGTTTCAAGGTGGCGACTCCGGTTCAGCTGGGCAGGAAAAAGCGGAAACAGCTGCCGCCTTCCGGGTTGTTCTCCACCGTGATCCGGCCGTGGTGGGCCTCGACGGCAAGTCGGCAGAAATAGAGGCCGAGGCCGGAGCCGACGAGGGTGTCCTGGCGGCTGGTGAGGCGGGCGTACTTCTCGAAGATGAACTGCCGGGCCGATTCCTCGATGCCCGGACCCTGATCGCGGACGAAGAAGACGCAGGTGCGGCCGTCGGCGGCGGGGTGGGAGCCGACGGTGACCGCGCTGTGCTCCGGGGTGTGGCCCAGGGCGTTGATCAGCAGGTTCTGCAGGACGCGTTCGATGAGAACCCGGTCGAGGCGCAGTCCCGGCAGAGCGGGGTCGATCTCGGTCCGGATGGCGATGTCGCGGATCTGGGCCAGCCCCCTGATGCCGACCACCGCCTCCTCGATGAGTTCCGCCGGCGCGACCTCCTCCGGGATGAGGGGCAGCGAGCCTTCTTCGAGCCTGGCCACGGTGCCGAGGTTGGCGGCCATCCGCACCGCCCGGTCGCAGGCGGTCTGGGCGGCCTGCAGGAACTCCCTCTGTTCCTCGGACGCGGAGTAGGAGAGGATGTCGATGTTGGCGATGACCTCGGAGAGCGGCCCCTTGATGTCGTGGACCAGCATCCGCGAGAGTTCGTTCTGCATCTCCTCCCGCCGTTTGAGTTCGCGGTTGCGCTGCTTCAGGGTGTTGCGCTGGCGGCGGATGGCCTCGGTCATCTGCTCCTGCAGGATCAGCGACACCACCAGGGAGGAGAAATCGAGCAGGTAGTTGATGTCCTCCTGGAGGAGGTCACGGTTGCCGGCCTTGTCGGTGACGTTGATGACCCCCACCACCTTCTTGTCCTGGCGGATGGGGGCGCTGAGCAGGGACTTGGTCTTGTAGCCGCCGCTGCTCGTCCGCGGCGCGAAACGGGCATCGGCGGTGATGTCGGGAATGAAGATCACCTTGCCGCTCCTGGCCACCGAGGCGGAGATGGAGTGCTGGTCGATGTCCTGGCTCATGCCGATGAGATGGCGCCGGGTGGCGGCGCGGACGGTCAGCTTCCTGCGGCCCTCCCTGAGCATGATGGAACCCTGTTCGACGGAGAGGTAGTCGAGGATGATGGCGAGGATGCGGTCGAGCCGGCGGGGAAAGGTCAGCCGTCTGGCGTTGATCACCGCCAGGATCTCGGCGGTGCTGGCGAGCAGGCGCTGGAGTTTTTCCTGCGGCAGGCCGGCGAGGTGGTCGGGATTGGTCGGGTGCATGGCGTGCTGGCGGTGATATGGATATGCTGCCTGGGTCGGCGCTCGTCTTCGCGGACGGGAATGCCGGAAGTCATTACCATGATAGTTTTTTCCGGAGTCCTTTGTCAAAAGCAAAGGGGACGGGAAAGAAGAGGGCGGCCTGGCGGGGACGGCGTTCAGGGCCAACAGAGGGGCAGTTGCATGATTTCGGTGAAACTGGCGACGTGGTGGGCGGCGGCGAGGCGCGGATTGCGGAAGGCGATCAGTGGCACGCCGGCGGCCTCGGCGTGCTGTTGATCGAGAATGGAGTCACCGATGTAGATCGCCGCCGCGGCCGGCAGGTCGAAACGGGCGAGGATCCTGCGAAGCGCCTCCGGGTGAGGCTTGGGATGGGTGACGTCGAGGGCGGTCACCACCATCTCGAAGCGGTGGGCAAGCCCGTTGCTGCTGAGAACCTCGGTCATGGTGGTGGTCCGGTTGGTGCTGATCGCCGTGTGGCACCGGGTTTCGAGAAAATCGAGAAAGAGGGGGAGATCCGGCTCCATGGCCATGTGCCGCAGATAAGGGCGGTAGTCCAGGCGCGCCCGGTAGGCCAGGGCCGCGTCGATCTCTTCCGGATAGTGGCGGAAGATGTGACGGATCGAATCGAAGACGTTGTGGATGTGGACGTATTCCAGTTCCGCCGGCTCCATGGGCGGGCGGTGGAAATGGGCGAGCAGATCGTTGTAGTAGTGCAGATTGGCGTCCTTGGAATCGAACATGACGCCGTCGCAGTCGAAGATAACCAGTTGCAGGGAGGGCATGGGAGTGTCCGGGGTGGCGTTGTGTGTCCGCGCCGGCGGCGGGGCCGTCGTCGCCGGTTGACCGCAGCCATCTTAAACGCTATTCTGCAAAACGCAACCGGGCTTTTCCTGGTACATTGGCGGCCCTCCGGTGGGAGGGTGCCTGTGCCGGCCCGTGTCCCTCGCGCGGTACTTCGGGGGGAGCGCCCCCCGTCCCGGCCATATACCTTTTTCCTCCGTCTCCTCGCAGGGCGGAGAGAGCGGGCATCTCATGCAGTCGGATATACTCATCATCGGCAGCGGCATCGCCGGTCTTTCCTTCGCCCTCAAGATGGCCGACCTGGGTTCGGTGGCGCTGGTCACCAAGAAGGCGAGGGTGGACACGGCGACCAACCTCGCCCAGGGGGGGATTGCCGCGGTGCTCGCGCCCGGCGATTCCTGCGAGGCCCATGTGGCCGATACCCTCGCCTCCGGCGCCGGCCTCTGCCACGAGGACGTGGTGCGGATGGTGGTGGAGGAGGGGCCCGAACGGGTGCGGGAACTGCAGCGACTGGGTGTTCATTTCACCCAGCGGCAGGGAATGCTCGATCTCGGCCGCGAGGGGGGCCATTCCGCCAGGCGCATCGCCCATGCCCGCGATCTCACCGGCCGCGAAATCGAGCGGGCGCTTCTGGAGGCGGTGGCGGCCAATCCGGCAATCACGGTGATCGAGGATCATTTCGCCGTCGATCTGCTCATCGCTTCCCGCGCCGGGATCGACCGGGTTCCGCCGGGATTCGACGACGTCTGCCTGGGCGCCTATCTTATGGATTGCGCCAGCGGCGTCATCAGCCCGTGGACCGCCAGGGTCACCGCCCTGTGCACCGGCGGTTCCGGCAAGGTTTATCTGTACACCACCAACCCGGACATCGCCACCGGCGACGGAGTGGCCATGGCCTACCGGGCCGGCGCCCGGGTAGCCAATCTCGAATTCGTTCAGTTCCACCCCACCTGTCTCTACCATCCCAAGGCGAAGAATTTCCTCATCTCCGAGGCGGTGCGGGGCGAGGGCGGAGTCCTGATCGACCGGCAGGGCAGGGCCTTCATGGGGAAGTACGACAACCGGGCCGACCTCGCCACCCGCGATACGGTCGCCCGCGCCATCGACGCCGAGATGAAGACCAGCGGCGACGATTGCGTCTACCTCGACATCAGCCACCGGGATCCCGATTTTCTCCGCGGCCGCTTTCCCACCATCCACGAGAAATGCCTTTCCCTGGGCATCGACATGACCAGGGAACCGATCCCGGTGGTCCCCGCCGCCCACTACCAGTGCGGCGGGGTGGTGACCGCGGCCACCGGTCAGACCTCCCTGCACGGCCTGTTCGCCCTCGGTGAGGTGGCCCATACCGGCCTGCACGGCGGCAACCGGCTCGCCTCCAATTCCCTGCTGGAGGCGGTGGTGTTCGCCCACCAGGCGGCGCGCTGCTGCCATGCCGACTGGTCCGCATTCCGTTCCGTGGCGGTCAGCGACCGTCTCGCCTGGTCGTCGGGGAATGCGGCGCGCATCGAGGAATGCGTGCTCATCACCCACAACTGGGACCAGATTCGCCGGCTGATGTGGAACTACGTCGGCATCGTCCGCTCGGAAACCCGGCTGCGGCTCGCCCGGAAAAGGCTCGAACCGATCCTGCAGGAGATCGCCGGTCATTACCGCCGCTTTCTTCTCACCCCCGACCTCATCGAACTGCGCAACATCGCCCTGTTGGCCGAACTGGTGGTGACCAGCGCGGTCAGCCGTCGCGAATCGCGCGGGCTGCACTTCATGACCGACTATCCCGAGCGGGACGACGCCCATTTTCTCCATGACACCGTTCTGCGCAAGCCGAGGCCGGTCCAGCCCTCTCCCGCAAGAGAGAGCGCCGGTTCGATGCTCGGCGCAGGAGCCCGATTACGTTGAACAAAAGGGTGAAAATGTTTTTGCAAAATGAATCTTCATTCATCCCTTGACAAAGGGGAACGGCTAAGGTAATAGAGTCTATCTTAACTGTTTTCAACTGTATGTGAAGCAACGGTGCCAACACCCAATTCAGATTAAGGAGGATGATGTATGGCTACGATCGAGGCTGGTGGGAAGAGCTTTGAGGTTGATGAGGACGGCTTCCTGCTCCGCGGCATGGAGGAATGGTCCAACGAGTGGGTTGAGTACGTCAAGGGCATCGAAGGCATCGCCGATCTGACCGATGAGCACTGGAAGGTAATCAACGCGCTGCAGGATTACTACAAGAAGAACGGCATCGCGCCGATGGTTCGTATCCTCTCCAAGACCACCGGTTATCCGCTGAAGCGGATCTATGAACTGTTCCCGTCCGGCCCGGGCAAGGGAGCCTGCAAGATGGCTGGTCTGCCGAAGCCGACCGGCTGCGTCTGATCCGCGATCATCGGATCCGCAACAAAAGGAAGGGGGTTCCCCTTCCTTTTTTTTTTGCCTGCCATACCGCGGTCTCTTTGCCGAAACCTTTCCGGATGCGCCCTCCGGGGCGATCTGGTAAGATCCGTCCGCCATGGCCGATCTTCGTCGGCCGCCGCACCCGGCCGATCCGGCTTTCCGGCGGCGGTGCCAGAACCCGGACAGCGATGTACAACGAATATTTCGGTTTCAAGGAATCCCCCTTCTCCATAGCGCCCGATCCCCGCTTCCTCTTCATGAGTGAACGGCACCAGGAGGCGCTGGCCCACCTTCTCTACGGGCTGAAGAATGTCGGCGGCTTCGTCCTGGTGACCGGCGAGGTCGGCACCGGCAAGACCACGGTCAGCCGTTGTCTCCTTGAGAAGATCCCCGACGACACCGATGTCGCCTTCATCATCCATCCCCGCCAGAATCCGGTGGAGCTGCTGGCATCCATCTGCGACGAATTCGGTATCCGTTACCCCGCCGAGACGGTGAAGGTCCTGGTGGACCGGATCAACGAGTTCCTGCTCGCCAACCACGGGCGCGGCCGGCATTCGCTGCTGGTCATCGACGAGGCGCAGACCCTCGACGACGCGGTTCTGGAACAGATCCGCCTGTTGACCAACCTGGAAACCGACCGGCAGAAACTGCTGCAGATCATCATGCTCGGCCAGCCGGAACTGCAGGAGCGGCTCGCCCGCCCCGAACTGCGGCAGCTGTCGCAGCGGATCACCGCCCGCTACCATCTCACCCCACTGGACGGCGAGGAGATCGCGGCCTATGTCCACCACCGCCTGCTGGTGGCCGGCTGCCGTGACGAGCTCTTTTCGCGGAGGGCTCTGCGCAGCCTGCGCCGGTTGAGCGGCGGCATCCCCCGTCTGGTCAACCTCCTCTGCGACCGCGCGCTTCTGGGCGCCTACGCCACCAATTCCAGGAAGGTTACCGGGTCCATGCTCGCCAAGGCGCACCGCGAGGTGTGCGGCAGGTCGCGGGGCACCGCGGTCCGGACGGCGGCGCGGCCGCGGTTCTGGGCGGCACTGCTGGCCGTCGGTCTGGTATTCATCTGGACCGGCAGAACAGCGGTCCCCCCCGAGCAGCCGTTACCGGTCGAGGGGGGACAGTCGGCAGTGTTTGACCCGGCAGCGGGTTCCGCACCGGCGGGAGAGCTCGCCCGCCCGGCAAGTGAACCGGTGGCTGCTCCACCGCTGATGGCGCTCTCGGCGGACAGCGCGGGCGCGTCCCTGCCGGCGGACGGCGGGGCGGTGAACTGGGATGGTATCCCGGCGGCCGCGGGGGAACGGAAGGCGGCCTTCGCCACCCTCTACTCGCTCTGGGGGCTGTCCTATGACCCTGCCCTGTGGCCCTGTGAGTTCGGCAAGCGGCAGGGGTTGGCCTGCCATTTTCTGGTCACCGGGCTTGACGGGCTGCTGCGGATAAACCGCCCCGCCGCCCTGCAGCTGTTCACTCCGGCCGGCAGGGAGATGTGGTGTACCCTCGTCGGCCGCCAGGGCAACCTTCTCGAAATCGGCGTGGGCGACCGGCGCTATCTCGTCGATCCGGAAGCGATCATTCTCGTCTGGAGCGGCCGGGCCACCGTGCTCTGGCGGCCGCCGGCGGGTTACGACGAGAGCCTTGGGGAGGGGGCCGAGGGGGCTGTCGTCGATTGGATCCAGGGCCAGCTGGCCTGCACCGGTCCTTTGCCCGGGGCAGACTACGATGCCGTGATGGTGCAGGCGGTGAAACGGCTGCAGTTCGCCTCGGGTTTCGTTCCGGACGGCAAGGCCGGGCCACTTTCCATGATGCTGCTGCAGCAACGCCAGGGATATGATGGGCCCACTCTGGTTCCGGTCGCGGCCCCCTGCGAGCCGGTCGTCGCATCTCCCGAATCGGCTGCGGTGCAGTGAGTTGCCATGGCGGTGTCCAGTCGGAGGGATGAAACGGGGATGCAGACCGGGTCGCCACGCTTCGCTCGCGATGAACGGTGCGGTCCCTACGCGAACAACAGCGTGAGAAGCGATCCGGAATGGCCGGCGAATCCGTATCCAGTCCGGGTGGGTTCTAAAAAGGGGATGCCATGTCGTATATTCTCGATGCCCTGAAGAAGTCGGAAAAGGAGAGACAGCTGCAGAAGGTCCCGGATCTGCCCACCGCGCCGGTAAACCCGGTCCGGCGTCGTCCGGCCCGATGGCTGTGGCTGCTCTCGCTGGCCCTGGTGATGAACGCCGCTGTCTTTGCCTGGTGGTTTTACGCCGGGCACGGACAGGCACCGGACGCGGGCGGAGGAGAAGCCGTGCCCGGGGTAAGGGGGCGGGATGCTGGAGCGGCGAGGGAAACACCCGCCGCTCCTGCCGTCATCGCCACCCAGCCGCTGCAGGAAAAGCCGGTGGTGCCGGATGCTTCCCCGGGAAAAGCGACGCCGGCGCAGCGGGTGGCGAGGAGCGGCGAAGGGGCGCCGCCGCCGCGGTTGCTGGGCCCGGCAGCGGCGCCGATGGCGGTGCCGCCGGCCTCGGTGCCGGTCGCCGTCCCGGTGCCGGAATCCGCTGCAGTTGATGCCGGGGCGGGCGGGGACACGGAGGAGCAGGCACCTGCCGAGGAAACCACCCTCGGCGACGAGGAAATCCTCGCCGGCCAGGTGCCCGGCGAGGATGCGGCCCAGGTCGGGGTGGATGTTGAACCGGAATCGATGTCCGCCCCGGAACCCATGTCCGGCGGCGCCGGGGAGGACAGCGATGGGGATCTCCCGCCGGTTGCGCCCGAAAGCGACGCGCCGATCGTCGATGCGGGTGCGGAATCAGCGGCGGTGCCGGAATTCTCCGCTCTGCCCCCGTCCATCCGTCGGGAGATCCCGGAACTCAGCATTTCCATCCATCTCTTCAGCGAAGATCCCGCCAGGCGCAAGGTGGGGATCAACGGACGCATGCGGCGCCAGGGGGAAAATGTCGCCGATGGACTGGTGCTCGAGGAGATTACCGAGGACGGGGTGATCCTCGCCTGGAAGGGGAAGAAATTTCATCTCGGCGTGTTCTGAGTCCCGGGCCAGAAAGTCTGCAGGAACCCGGCGAGAAGGGCGTAGGGGTTGGGGAGGGTGCGGCGCTTGTGGCTGATGATGAAGAAGTGCCGGCGGATGGGAAGCCCCGGCAGCGGAATTTCGAAAAGCTCCCCCCGGTCGAGTTCTTCCCGAATCGCGATCCGGGATAGAATCGAGGCGCCGAGCCCGTTTTTCATCGCCTCCTTGACCGCCGCGGTGGAGCCGAGGGTCGCGGTCACGTCCAGGCGCTCCAGCGGCAAGCCCAGGGCCTGCAGGTAGGCCTCCATCTTCCTGCGGCTGCCCGATCCCTGTTCCCGCAACAGGAAGGGGATCCCGGTCAGTACCTTGGCCGCCGCCCGCCCCTGGGCCAGTTGCCATATCTTCCTGTCTCCCGCCAGAATCATCCGGTCTTCGTACATCTCCCGGCAGCTGAGCTGTTCCTGGTCGAACAGGTCGCCGACGACGCCGAGCAACAGTTCGTGGCCGGCGACCTGTTCGGCGATCTGTTGCGAATCGCCGATACGGATTTCAAAGGAAATGCCGGGAAGGTCCCGGCGGAAGGCGGCAAGAGCCGAGGGCAGCAGATAGGTGCCGGGAATGGTGCTGGCGCCGATGAGCAGTTTTCCCTTGGTGCTCCCGCTGATCCGTGAGAATTCCACCATAAGCACGGCAAGGGATTCCAGCACCTGTTCCGCCAGGGGAAAGAGAACCCGCGCCTCGTCGGTGGGCATGATCGACTGCCCCAGCCGATCGAAGAGCCTGACCTCAAGCTCCTGTTCGAGATTCTTGATGTGGGCGCTCACCGTCGGCTGGGTGATGTGCAGTTTCTGTGAGGCGAGGGAAAAACTTTTGTTGCGGTAGACTTCGCAGAAGATACGGAGGTGGTGTATGTCCATGGTGGCGTAAGAGTACCTGTTTCCCGGCCCGCTGACAAGAACCGTTCCGCGTTCTTGCCTGGAGTGCCACAGGGTGGCAGTCGGCCCCTTGCCGGCCGCTTTACGGTCTCCCGCGACGCAACTCCCGGTAAATGGCTGCCAATTATCTCTGTTTGACCGTTAGGCGGAAATATTCCAAAGCTGGCTGCCGGTGGCCTGGCTGTTGCAGAGCTGGGGCGAGGGGCATATGCCCCATTTTTTGTACCTCTATCCTCGGGATTTTGTATGTTTTTTTTTATTGTTAAGGGGAGGTTAGCAATTGACCGAAAGCATTGGCAAAACCTGATGAACGCGGGGTGCGGTGGAGTATTTTTGAGAAAAAAAGAGTATATTCCAAGAAATGAGAGTATTTCTGAGATTCGATTTTTCGCGCCAGCTGTTGATAACAGCGGGGCAGACACCTAACAGCCTTTGTTTACGGCCGTTTTTTCCCCGTGCCGGCGAGCCCGGTAATTCCAGGGAGTTAGCGGGGGCAGGCCCGAAGAACCCCATGGCTAAAGGGGGTTGGCGGTTGTTGAAAACCCGCCGCCGCCGCCGGGAAAATTCTCGCCAGGACGCTTTGACACCTGTCAGGGGATTATATAAAACATCACGCCATCGGCGGGGTACCAGCATGCTTCGCCTTCCGGGGGTTTTCTCTTTTTTTTCTCTGCTGCAAACATTATGGGAATGGGAAGGACATCGATGCGTTGGCAACATGTGAAGGATGCATTGCACGCGCTGCTGCCCGAGAGCAGCTTCAACCTGTGGATTGAGCCGCTGGCCTGCGTCGCCGACGATGGCGGCGTCCTGGAGCTTGCCGGCCCGGACCCCTTTTTCTGTTCCTGGGTGCGGGAGAACTATCAGGCCAGGATCCAGGCGGTTCTCGAGGAAAGCGGACATGGTTCCACCCGGGTCGTCATCCGGCCGGGCAAGGACAACCGTGGCAACGGCGGGGGGAGCCGGGGGGCCTTTTTCGGCGAACAGCTGCGGCTGCCGGACATCCCCAAGAAATGTACCGCGGTCCGCACCCTGCACCCGGCCTATACCTTCGATGAGTTCATGACCGGCGCCAACAACGCCCTGGCCCGCCGCGCCTCCGAATCCATCGCCAGCGGCAGCGACGAGTTCGGCAGCTGCCTGTATATCGGTGCCGGCACCGGGCTCGGCAAGAGCCATCTCACCCATGCCGTCGCCCACCATATCCTCAACAGCTTTCCATCCACCCGCCTGCACTACCTGACCGCCCGCCAGATGACCAGCGAGATGGTCCGGTCCATCAAGAACAACGCCATGGAGGCGTTCAAGCACAAGTACCACCACCAGTGCGACGTGCTTCTTCTCGACGACGTGCATGCCCTGGCCGGCAAGGACAAGACCCAGGAGGAACTGGCCTCCACCCTGGACGTCCTGATGGAGAGCGGCAAGCGGATCATCATCACCGGCAACGTGCCGCCCCGGGACATCGCCGGCATCGACCGGCGGATGCGCTCCCGGCTCTCGGCGGCGCTCATCGCCCATATCGGCGCTCCCGATCTCACCACCCGCCTGCTGATCATCCGCCACAAGGCGATGCGCAAGAACCTGCCGCTTGCCGATCATCTGGCGGAATACATGGCAGAACGGCTCAAGGGCGACGTCCGCCAGATCGAGAGCGCGGTGGTCGGGCTGAAGGCGAAGTCCGCTCTGTTGGAAACGGTCCCGGATCTCGACATGGTCAAGGAGGTTCTCGCCGGCATCGTCGACGGTCAGGAGCGGCTGACGGTTGCGGTGATCCGCGATTTCCTCGCCGACCAGTTCAAGGTGTCGGTGACGGAGATGCAGTCCAAGTCCCGTCGGCGGGCGGTGGCCTTTCCCCGGCAGGTTTCCATGTACCTGTCCCGCAAATACACCGAGGATTCCCTGGCGGATATCGGCAAGGCCTTCAACCGGGACCATTCCACCGTGGTACACGCCATCCGGGTTATCACCGAGGCGGTGACCGCCAACACCTCGGTGCGCGGTCAGATCGCCCACCTCTGCAAGCGGCTCGAGGAGAAGTATTCGCGGTGATTCCCGGCGAAGGCAGGGAGGGATCGGCGATGCAGACCATCTGTTGCGTCTGCAGGCGGATCCAGCGCGGCCAGGCGTGGCTCGAATGCAGCGACCGCCGCTGCGGCATCCTGTCGCACGGGTTCTGCCCGCAGTGCTTTGCCGTGGAGATGACCAGGCTGGCGGCCTTTGTCGCCGGCCGCGGCGGCGAGGACGCCGAAACGGCGGCCGCGGTCAGAAGTAGACCGGCCTGATTTTTTCCTCGCTCCCCTGGCGCTCGTCGAACAGGGAGAGAACCGCCTTCCTGGCCGACTTGGCCATGTCGTTCATGCCGATGCCGTCCCAGCCGAAACCGCAGATGGCCGCGGTCGGGAACCGTTTGCCGAACCGATCCCGCCAGTCCAGCAGGCGGGGATGGTCCATCTCCTGTTGCGGGATGGCCGATTCCGGGCGAAGAACCTTACAGAAATCGGGCCGTTCGGGCAGCGGCAGCAGGGTGCGGATGTCGGCCAGGGCCCGTTCGATCAACTCGCGGTCATCCAGGGCCAGCCGTTCCGGATGGCGGCGGCCGCCGATGAGCGCCTCCAGCAGCATGCCGCCTTTGGGACTGCGTCCGGGGAACATGTGGGTGGAAAACATCACCCCCATGATGAAACGCCCCTCGCTTTCCGGCGCCAGGTAGCCGAAACCCCGCGGCACCGCCGCTCCCCTGTGGAAGCCCATGACCACATTGACGATCCGCGCTTCGGGCGCCGCGGCCAGGGGCGGCGCCTCCAGGGGCGCGCACAGCGTCAGGGTCCGGTTGACCGGCAGGGCGAAGATCAGTCTGGCGGCGCTGAACCGGCCCTTGGCGGTGGTGATCTGCCAGCGGTCGTTTTCGCGGTCGACCCCCTGCACCGTTTCGCCATAGGCGATGTTTCTGCCCGCCGCCAGGGTGTCGGTCAACTGCTGCATGCCGCCGGGAAAGCTGACCATCGCCGGAAGCTGTGCCGGTGACGAGCCCGCCAGCTGTTTCTTCGCCTTCATCGCCTTCAGCACTGAACCATGCCGCTGTTCCAGGGCGCGCAGCCCGGGCATCACCGAGTTGATGCTCAACCGGTTGTAGTCGCCGGCGTAGGTGCCGCTCACCGCGGCGTCGATGAGGTGCAGCACCCCCCTGCCGAACCTCCGTCCCGCCCAGGCGCCGATGGTCTGGTCTTCCGTCCGGGGAGGGATGAAGAGATCGCCCAGGATGCGGAGTTTGGCCGGCAGGGTCATGAGCGGCGTGGTGAGCAGCTGCTTCGGGCTCTGCGGCAACTGCTCGAGTCTGCCCCGGTGGCAGAGGAAGCGGACGAAGTCGCCCAGTGGCGCCAGTTCGGCGGTGGCCATCAGCCCCAGATCTTCCAGAACCTGGAGACTTTCCGGGGTGTTGTTGAGAAAGCCGTGCGGTCCCCATTCGGCCAGATAGCCGTCCTCGCGGAAGGTTTCCACCGCGCCTCCCGGCCGTCCCGTTTTTTCGAGGATGAGATAGTCGGCCGCCGGCTCCTGTTGCAACAGAAAATGGCAGGCGTAGAGACCGGAGAGGCCGGCGCCGATGATGATCGTGTCGTGGTGCTGGTGGTTCATGACTGGTGCAGGCGTGCGTTGATTTGCCGGCCGCTGACGGTGAGTTCCGTCCAGCCGCCTTGTTGGAGCATGCCGGGATTGATGACCGCACAGCCGGCCAGCAGGTCCTCGGCAACCGATTCGTGGATGTGACCGGTCAGGCAGACCGCCGGCCGGCGGCTTTCGATAAAGGCGCGTACCGCTGTGCTGCCGACGTGGATTCCGTCGTTCAGCCGGTCGGTGGCAGTCCCGTGCGGAGGAGGATGGGATACCAGGACGAAGGGGAAGTGGCCGCCCAGTTCGTCGAAGCCTCGCTGCAGCAGCGTGCCGATGGCGCTTTCGGAAAATTCCGACGGGGTGGCGAACGGCGTCGGGTTGGAGCCGCCCAGGCCGATCAGGCCGACGGCGCCGCACCGCCTGCCCCGGCCGTGCAGGTCCATGTCCCGTTCGGCGAGCAGGTCGGCGACCTCCGGCCGGTCAAGGTTGCCGAACACCGCCAGGATCCTGGGGTTGTCCGCCGCCAGTCGATCGAGGATCGCCGCCGCTTCCCGGCGGCCGCCGAAGTTGGTGATGTCGCCGGTGATCACCACCAGATCCGCCGTATGGATACCGGGAATCCGTTGCCACCCGCCGGCCTGCATGTGGATGTCGCCGAAGGCGATGATGCGCATGTTCCTCCCGTCGCTGCTCCTGCCGGTATCTTACCCGATCGTCTCCGCAAGGCAAGCGCCATCGTGCTGCGCCGGCCGGAGGGGGCGGGCCGAAAAGACTAGACAAGCCGCCCCCGGGCAGGCTAGTATTGCCCCCTGCATCGCCGGAGCGGCAGCCGACCTTGCCGGTCGCGACCACCGGCGGTTGGGCCACTTTCGATCGGACGAAGCATGACGCCACGGGTTCTGGTGATATACTATTCCCTGAGCGGCCAGACCCGCGGGGTGCTGCAGCGGTTCATCGCCGGCCTGCAGCAGGGCGGCGCCCTGGTCACCGAGGCGCGGCTGACACCGCTGGAACCCCTGCGCTTCCCCCTTGGCTCCATTCCCGCGACCCTGCGGATGATGGTCGTCACCCTTTTCCGCCGCAGGTTTCCCATCGAGCCGGCGGAAGAGGCCTGGTTCGAGCCCCACGATCTCATCGTTCTCGGCGGCCCGACCTGGTCCTACCATCCGAGCGGTCCCGTCCTCGATCTGCTGGACCGTTACGGCAATCGGCTTTTCAGGGGCAGAACCGTGCTGCCGCTCATCTCCTGCCGGGGATACTGGCGGATGCACTGGTTCGGCCTGCGCCGTCTGCTGCTCGCCTGCGGTGCCGAGGTTCCCAATCGGATGATCTTCACCCACCCCGTCGGGGAGCCCTGGCGCACGCTGGGCGTCTTTCTCAAGTTGGCCGGCCGGGTGCCGGAGCGCACCCTGGGCGGCCATTATCCCCGCTACGGCCATTCCCGCCAGCAGCAGGACGAGGCCTACGCCTACGGGGTCAAGGTGGCTGAGGCGCTCGCCGCCGCCGTTCCCCTCGAACATCTCGATCTCTCCTCGCCGGTGGCCATGCCCTGAGGGGAAACGCTCTCCCTCTTCCTCAGAATTGTCGGAATCTCGAGAACCGCGATTCCGACGCTGGCCTGCCTTGCAACTCCCGGGTGTTTTCGTCGCCAGCAGTCACGTTCTGCGACTTTATTTGCGGGCTTGTCAGAATTCGATCCCCTTCCTGGCCTCCGCCCCAGCGGTGTACGGATGTTTGACCGCCCGCATTTCGGTGACCAGATCGGCGGCCGCTATCAGCGTCGGGCTGGCATTCCTGCCGGTCAGCACCACATGGGCGCGCCGGCCGGCATCGCCGAGCAAGCGCAGCAATTCCTCCTCGTCGAGGATTCCGTAGTTGAAGGGATAGGTGACCTCGTCGAGAACGACCATGCCGTAATCGGGGGCGAGGATTTTTTCCCTGGCCAGCAGCCAGGCGCGCCGCGCCGCCTCCTCCACCTCCTCCCGCGGCCGTTCCCAGGTGAAGCCGGTACCCATGACATGGATTTCCGCAAGCGGCAGGGCTGCCAGCGCCTTCGCCTCGCCGGCGGCACTGCTCTTGATGAACTGGATGACGCAGACCCGCAGTCCGTGGCCGAGCGCGCGCAGGGCCTGCCCGAATGCCGCGGTGGTCTTGCCCTTGCCGTCGCCGGTGAAGATCAACACGAGTGGTTGCCGGTCCATGGCGGACTCCCGGAAATGCTGAACGCGACAGGGACGGATTGCCATTGACACCCGCCGCCAGCTTGTTGTGTAATGGTACGAGATGTGAAAGTGGAGTTTTATTACCATATTATCCCGCAACTGCCAATGACCGGCGCTTCTGCTCAAGGCGGGGAAGAGGTTCCGTATGCCCCAATCCACGGGTAACCCGACCATCCTGTTTGTCGATGACGAGGTGAATATCCTGCGTACTCTGCAGCGCTTGTTCATGGACGATGCGTATGACATCGTCACCGCCGCCAGCGGCGATGCGGCCCTGGCCTTGCTGCGCGATGGGCTAAGGCCGGCGGTGGTGGTGTCCGACCAGCGGATGCCGGGAATGGACGGTGCCGAACTGCTTGCCGAGGTCCGGCGCCTGCAGCCCGACTGCACCCGCATCATCCTCACCGGCTACGCCGATATCAACGCGGCGGTGGACGCCATCAACCTCGGCGAAGTGTACCGCTACATCCTCAAGCCCTGGGAGAACGAGGAGCTGAAGCTGGCGATCCGCTCCGCCGTCGAACGAAACCGGCTCGTCGAGGAAAACGCCAGGCTCACCGCCGAACTCGCGGCGATGAACGAGGAACTGGAGCGGAAGGTCGAGGAGAGGACCCAGGCCCTTCGCCTGTCCCTCGCCGCCAATCTGCGCCTCACCGAGGATCTGAAGGAGAAGGTGCGGGAACTGGAGGGCTGGGATCTGCTGCAGAAACACCTGCTCAGCATCCATCCCCGGGAGGAGTCTCTGGCGCTGCTCCGGCAGGTGATCGCCATGGTGGTGGACTGCGAAGCGCCCGTGATCTGGCTGGCCGGCGAGGATGGCGCCCTGGTCCGCCAGAACGGGGGGTGCGGCGGAGGGGAGGGCGGGGAACAATCGCCGGTGCTGACGGAGGTTCGGCAGGAGGTGTACCGGGAACAGCAGGGACGGGTGCTGCATGGCGATGGTCTGCCGCGACCGCTGCAGGATCGGTTCGGGAGTATCGTCGTCCTGCCCATGTGCCGGAAGAGCCGCTGCGAGGGGATCGTCGAGGTGCGGTGCCGTGACGACGGGGTCAGCGAACGCACGCTGCACACCCTGCAGAATTTCCTCACCCAGGGGGCGATCGCCCTGAACGATGCCCGGATGGAGGCGGAACTGCCGGCGCTGGAGGCGTCGCTCGACTCCATTCTCGACAACCTCGACCGCTGACAGGAACCCGATGAGTAAGGCAAGCCGCAGAAAGAAAACGGTGGAGGATCTCGAGGACCGTTTTCTTCAGGCCCTGGAAGCCGACATCATGGGCGAGCCGGCCAAAGCCGAACCGGCGGCGGGGGAAGGGAGCGGACAAGGCTCGCCCGTCGCGGACAGCGGGACGAAGTTCACCGTGACGGTCCGGCCGGACAACATGGCCGCCATCCTGCAGCGCTGTCCGCAGACGATGGTGCGCGCGGAGGAGCTCGTCGCGGAGTTGAACCGGCTCGACATCCGCCACGGCATCGATCGGGCCGCGATCATGGTCGCGGTGGAGAAGATGCGGGCCGCCGGCGGTCTCGAACGGGAAATGGTGATTGCCGCCGGCACGCCGCCGGAACCTGCCTGGGATATTTCCTACAGTTTTCTCGAACAGATGGGCACCCTCGGCAGCGATTCCTGCGTGTGGCTGGTGGATGGGGCGCCGCTGTTCGCCGATATCGCCGGCATCCTTGCCGCCTCCAGCCGGGAGGAACTTGACCGGATCCGGGATGTCGTCGTCAAGGCGGTGGCGCCCGGAGAGGTGATCGTCGCCGCCCGTCCCCGACAGAACCCCCGGGAGGGCAAAGACATTTTCGGCAAGCCGGTGGCGCCGCCGGCCATTCCCCTGCAGTTCGGAGAGAACATCGCCGGCGACCCGGCCACCGGCGAGTTCCGTTCGAAAATTTACGGTTACCTCCATGTCGAGGACTGTCTGCTCGACGTCATCGCCCCCCTGTGGTTCAGTCCGGACCAGATGGAGGCCTTTCTCGTCATCCTGCCCCAGGTGGGCTCTTTCGTCGCCCCCGACTATGCCGAGATCAGTTCCATGCTGCTGCACCAGCACGTCAAACCGCGCTGCATCCACAGCCGCCTGCTCGAAAAGGTCTGCGAATCGCTGCGACAACGGCAGCAACTGCCGCTCACCGTGCGGATCGCCGAAGGCAGCAAACCGCAGCGGGGAGGGGACGGCAAGGTGATCTTCCACGTCGACACCACGGTGCGGGCCGGCACCCTGCGCGAGGACAACAGCATCGATCTCCGCGAACGCAACACGGTGGTGGCGGTGGCCAAGGGGACGACGGTGGCGGAAAGGATCAAGGCCACCAAGGGCAGGGCGGGCATGACCCTCTTCGGCGCGGAGATCGAGGCGGCGGACGGGGTCGAGGCCCAGCTCAAGATCGGCAAGGGCATAGCGGTGGAGGAGCAGGCGGATCGTTTCGTCTACCGTGCCGATTTCGACGGCAACGTCACCCTGAAACAGGGGTTGCTCTCCCTGGCCAAGGTGATCAACATCGCCGGCGACATCGACTACGCGAGCGGCAACGTCACCGTCAAGACCGATCTGGCGATCGGCGGCTCGGTGAAGAGCGGATTCACCGTGCGGGCCGACGGCAATGTCCTGATCAGCGGCATGGTGGAACCCGGCTCCACCATCGAGGTGACCGGTAATCTCACGGTGCAGAAGGGAATACTCGGCGAGGAGACCAGGGTCACCGTGCGCGGCAATCTTTTCGCCCAGTTTATTCAGGATGCGGAGGTGATCGCCGCCGGTGACGTTACCGTGGGCAGCTATGTCTACAACAGTACGGTGCGCGCCGGCGGGGTGATCAGCGTCAAGAGGATGTCCGGCAGTTCGGGCAAGGTGATCGGCGGGGTGGTGATCGCCAGCCGCGGGATCGAGGTCAGCACCGTTGGTTCCGCCACCAACCGCTCGACCGTCGTCGGCCTGCAGCCCGACGCCAAGAACGTCGCCGTGCTGCGGCGGCTCGACGGCCAGATCCGTGAATGCACCGAGACGATACTGAAGATGATGCGCACCCTGAATCTCGATTCCGTCGACCCCCTGGCGGTGCGGGCGCGTCTCGACCGGATCCCGGAGGAGAAGAAGGCGGCCTTCGGCCGGCTTCTTCTCAACCTGAGCGCCCTCATCAAGCAGAAAAACCGTTTCGAGCAGGAAAAGAAGGAGTTGCAGGAGAAGATCGACAACCAGCTGGCCAAGGCAACGGTACGGGTCAGCAAGGAATTCTTCCAGGGCAACGAGGTGCAGATCGGTTCGGCGAAGCTGGTGCCGCCCACCGACCTCGGCCCCTCGGTGTTTCAACTGAGGGACGGCCGTATCGTCAGCTGAGCCGCCTGAGCGGAACGGGCCGCAATCCCGTATCAGCCCTGAAGCAGCCGCATGATGTTCTCCTTGTTGATCCTGCCGGTCTGGGTGGCGGCGAAGACGCCGGCCTGTTGCAGGACTTTGGCGTTGGCGAGCAGCAGCGACTGTTCGGCGATGTCGACGTCCTCCACCTGGGAGCGGGCCGCCTCGACGTTGATGGAGGTGGTGGTCAGATTGCTGATGGCGGCCCGCAGACCGTTGATCGTGGAGCCGAGCCCGGCGCGGGCGCCGGAGACCGTGGCGAGCGACGCGTCGGCGATGGCGACGGCCGCCTGCGCGCCTTCGGCGGTGGACAGGTCGATGTCGGCGAGTCTGCCGTTCTCGTTGCCCAGGGTGGAGGAAGAGAGCGCCGGGAGGGAAAGGGCGGTTTGGTCTTCCGGCGCGGTGCCCGTCTGGAAGGTCTTGCCGGTGAAGGTGCCGCCGAGCAACCGCTGACCGTTGTAGGTGGTGGTGGCCCCGATCCGGTCGAGCGCCGCCAGGGAGCGGCCCGCTTCCGCCTGGAGGGCCTGACGGGATTCCGGGGAATTGGCCGCGGAGGCGGACTGGATGGCGAGGGTCCGGATGCGCCCGATGAGCTCGCCCGCCTCGCCGAGGGCCCCTTCGCCGATCTGGGCGATGGATATGGCGTCGCTGGCGTTGCGCATCGCCTGCCCCATGCCGCGGACCTGGCTGTCCAGCAGGCTGGCGATCCGCAGGCCGGCGCCGTCGTCGGCCGCCCGGTTGATGCGTTTGCCGGAGGCGATTTTTTCGATGAGCTCGGTGAGCGTCGGTCTGTTCCCGGCAGTCAGTGGTGAGGGGCCGGCAGGATTGATTTTCATGGGGAGTCCTCCTGGGCGACAAGGGGATGAGATCTTCCTTCATTGTATGAACAGCGGAGAAAAAGAGTCAAGGGCGGGAAAGGTTCCTGCCGGGATTGCGTAACCGATCACCGCACTGGTACGGTGGTGCACAAGCACCCGCGTTGTAACCGTTCAGAAGTGCCACAGATTCGGACAAGCGGACCGGCGCCGCGTACTTCGCGTACGTAAGCCGGGCCGATCGTTCGAAGATGGGGTGCTGCTGAACGGTTACGGGATTGCGGTCAGCGACAAGGAGAAAACATGAACTGGCGGATCAGCGAACGGGCGGCACGGGTACTGGGATGTTTACTCGAAAAGGAGATGGCGACGCCGGATTACTATCCCCTGTCCCTCAACGCGCTCGTCAATGCCTGCAACCAGAAGAGCAACCGGCAGCCGGTCGTCGAATATGACGAAACCGAGGTGGTACGCGCCCTCAATGAACTGAAGGAACTGCAGCTTGCCTGGCAGAGCGATGCCAGCCGGGTGCCGAAATACGGGGAGAACTTCATCAAGCTGCAGAACATGGTGGCGCGGGAGGCGGCGGTCATCGCCCTGCTGCTGCTGCGCGGGCCGCAGACGGTGGGCGAACTGCGCGGCCGCAGTGAACGGCTCTACGCTTTCGAATCCCTGGAGGAGGTGGAGCAGACCCTGGCGGCCATGGAGGAGAGCGGTTTCGTCCGCAAACTGGCCCGCCAGCCCGGGCAGAAGGAATGCCGTTACGCCCAGCTGATGGCCGGCGAACCCGATGAGGCGGCAGGTGGCGGCGGCCAGCATGCCCGGATGGAGGAAGCGACCCAGCGGGTGCGGGCCGAGGAGGAACAGCTGGCGGAATTGACCGAGGAGGTGCAGCGGCTGCGCGACGAGCTGGCGGAACTGCGTGCCGCCTTTTTCGAATTCAGGAAGCAGTTCGAATGAGTTGGCTTGGGCGGCGGGCAGCCGGGGAGATGCAACCGGGATGGCGGTTGTGGCGTTGAAAACCGGATCGCCACGCTTCGCTCGCGACGGCGCGGAAAATTTTCCGTCATCGCGGGGAACACCGTGACGAAGCGATCCTGAACCGTCCGCAATGCCGCCCACCCAGGGATGGTTTTCGGGGAAACAATGCAAAAGGGCGACTCTGCGGTCGCCCTTTTTCGTTTCCCCCAGGCACTGACCTTCAGATGAGGTCGGCGGCGGTGGTCATCTTGTCGAAGAAGGCGGTGATCTTGTTCTTGTCCGGCGACTCCATCAGGGCCATGGAGGTGCGCGGGTGCTGGTTGAGCACCCCGTTGATCATGTAGGGGATGAAGTAGCCCCACTCGATTTTCTCCCGCCAGGGCAGGATCTGCTCCTCGATGGCCTCGATGAGCGGCCGTACCTGGAACTTGGGGTTCTTCAGGAAGGAGATGAGCAGTTCCAGCGGGCAGTTGCCGGCGCCGCGGCCGATGCCGTACAGGGTGGCGTCCAGGTAGTTGACGCCGCGGATGATCGCCTCGATGGTGTTGGCAAAGGCCAGCTGCTGATTGTTGTGGCAGTGGATGCCGATGGTCTTGCCGGGCAGGGCTTCCATGTACTTCCGGGACAGCAGCGCGATGTCCTCGGAGTAGAAGGCGCCGAAGCTGTCCACCAGGTAGATGACCGGCACCCGGCTCCCGGCGAGATCCCCCAGGGCCTCCTCTATTTCCCGCAAGCCGACGGTGGACACCGCCATCAGGTTGATGGTGGTTTCGTAGCCCTTGTCCATGCAGTGGTGGGCCAGCGCGATCGCCTTGTCCACCTGGTGGACGTAGCAGGCCACCCGGATCATGTCCAGGGAGCTTTCCGACCTGGGGAGGATGTCGTCGAATTCGATCCGGCCGATATCGGCCATGGCCGACAGCTTGATCTTTTTCTCTTCCCCGTTGATGATCTTCCGCAGGTCATCCTCGGCGCAGAATTTCCAGGCGCCGTGCTCCTCGCGGGAAAAGGCGGACTCCGAGCTGAGGTAGCCGATCTCCATGTAGTCGACCCCGGCTTCGGCCAGCGACGTGTACACCTTGCGGACGAAGGCGACGTCGAACTGCCACTTGTTCATCAGGCCGCCGTCGCGGACGGTGCAATCGAGCACCTTGATTTCCGGTCGAAACATATGCCAACTCCTCTTAGCTGTCGGTGGTCCCGCCGCGTCCCGGCGAGGGCGGCGGCAATGGGGAAGGGTCTTGCTCGCCGCCGGCGGCGATGGAACTTCGTTTAATAAAATTTCTCACGTTGTTTGTCAACAAGTCGACATTTTTTTCGGCGAGGGCCTCGCTGCCGAAGAGCGAGCTGGAAACCCCCACCGCCCGCGCCCCGGCCCGAAGATAATCGCCGAGGTTGTCCGCCGTGACCCCGCCTACCGCGGCAAGGGGGATGGCGTCGAAGGGGCCGCGCAGTTCCCGGATGTAGCGGGGACCGCCCAGGGAACCGCAGGGAAAGACCTTGATCATGTCGGCGCCCGCCCGCCAGGCGGCGTAGACCTCGGTGGGGGTGAGGGCGCCGGCGACGACCGGGATGTTCTGGCGCCGGGCGAAGTCGATCACCTGGAGATCGAGGTTGGGGGTGACGAAGAACATGGCGCCGGCCGCCGCGGCCCGCCTGGCCTCCTCCAGATCGCGGATCGTGCCCATGCCGAGGAGACGGCCGGCCGGGACCTGCGTCCGGAGGGCGGCGACCATTTTTTCCGCGCCGGCGGTATTCATCGTCACCTCGACGGCGGCAAGGCCGGCAGCGAAGGCGGCGGGCAGCAGTTCGGCGAAGAAGCCGGGATCGACGCCGCGAAGGATGCCGATGACCGGCGGGGTGAGGGTGAAGGTGGTCATGGCCCTACAGGGACTCCGGGGTGAAGGGGATGGCATCGTCGATGCATTGCCCATCCGACAGGATCATCAGCAGCCGGTCCAGGCCGAGGGCGATGCCGCCGGCGCTGCCCATGGCCGGCAGGTCGGCGAGAAATTTTTCCGGCAGCCGGGTTTCCGGTCCCATCCTGGCGGCCTCGGCGGCGAAGCGCCGGCGCTGTTCGGCGGCGTCGGCGAGCTCGGAAAAGCCGTTGGCTAGCTCGATGCCGGCGACATAGAGTTCGAAGCGTTCGGCATAGCGCGGATCGTCGGGCCGCAAGCGGGCGAGCGATCCGAGCGCGGCCGGGTAGTCGAGGAGAAAGGTGGGCCGGTCCATGCCCAGATGGGGTTCCACCCGGGTGACCAGCACCTCTTCGAAGATATCGGCGGCCAGGGCATCTTCCACCGTGGTCCCGGCCCAGAGCCGGAAGGCTTCGGAGAGGCTGAGCCGCTGCCAGTCGCCGGCGAGATCGATGCGTTGTCCCTGGTAGACGATGCTGTCCCCCAGGCCCAGTTCCCGGCAGAGGCTGCGGAGCATGGCGGAGCAGGTGGCCATCACCTCCTGGTAGCCGCTTTCGCTCTGGTACCATTCCAGCATGGTGAATTCCGGCAGGTGCAGCCGGCCGCGCTCCCCCCTGCGAAAGCAGTGGCAGATCTGGAAGAGATCGCCGCCGCCGGCGGCCAGCAGCCGTTTCATCAGCTGTTCCGGCGAAGTCTGCAGGTACCAGTCCCCGGCCGGCTCGGAGACGATGTTGGCCTCGGGGATGGGGACCGGGATGCGGATGGGGGTATCCACCTCGAGAAAGCCCCGGTCGACGAAAAAGCGGCGGATGATGCCGAAGGCATCGGCCCGCCGCCGCAGCAGGGAAACGATTCCCGGCCGGTTCATCCCTTGACGCGGGTGACGTACAGGCCGGTGCGGGTATCGATCTGGATCTTCTCCCCTTCTTCGATGAAGGGCGGCACCTGCAGCCGGTAGCCGGTCTCGACGGTCACCGGCTTGGTGTCGGAACCGCTGGTGTCGCCCTTCACCCAGGGATCGGCGACGGTGACGCTGAGCACCACCGAGTTGGGCAGGGTGATGCCGATGGGCCGGTCCTTGAACAGCAGCACCTGCACCTCCATGTTGTCGATGAGGAAGTTGGTGGCGTCGCCCATGTGTTCCCGGTCGATGCTGAGCTGTTCGTAGGACTGGGTGTCCATGAAGACGTATTCGTCACCCTGGGAGTAGAGGTACTGCATGGTCCGTTCGGAAAGATCGGCCTTCTCGAACTTGTCGTTGGAACGGTAGGTACGTTCGAAGGCGATGCCGGTCACCATGTTGCGCAGGCGGGTGCGGTAGAGGGCCTGGCCCTTGCCGGGCTTGGAAAATTCGAAATCGGTGACGATGTACGGTTCGCCGTCGATGTCGATCTTGAGACCTTTGCGCAGGTCGGAGGCTGAGTACATGGGATTCTCCTGTCGGGATGAAGAGTGGTTGCCGGATTGGGGAAATGGAGGGGAGTAATACCCTGAAAAACCGGAATTCGCAAGCGGCAATTCCGCGAAGTTCCGGTTTATCTTCTTGAATCGCGGCGCTTTTAGGAGAGGTCAGGGGGCGAGGGTTTTGCTGACGACCTCGAAGGTGTCGCGGGAAAGCGAAGGGGTGGCGGCGATCCGTTCTAGCTGTCGGCCCATGAGCTCCTGGCGGAAAGGGGTGAAACGCCGCCAGCGGCTGAAACAGGTGGCGAGGCGGCTGGCGATCTGCGGGTTCACCGGATCGAGGGCGAGGATCTGTTCGGCGACGAATTGGTAGCCGCGTCCGTCGGCTCCATGGAAACATACCGGGTTGGCGTGGGCGAAGCTGCCGATCAGGGCCCGGACCCGGTTGGGATTCCTGAGGGAGAAGGCGGGGTCGTCGAGCAGCCGGCGGACGATGTCCAGGGTTTTCGGCAGGGGCGCCGAGGCCTGCAGGGCGAGCCATTTGTCCATCACCAGCGCTTCCTTGCGCCAGCGGCCGGCGAAGAAGTCCAGGGCCTGCTGCCGCCAGGGATTGTCGCTGCGGCTCAGGATGTGCAGGGCGGCAAAGGCGTCGGTCATGTTGTCGGCATCGGTGAACTGCCGGTAGCAGGCGCAGAGCTCGACATCGTTGTCGTCGCTGCAGAGATAGGCCAGGGCGAGGTTCTTCAGCCGCCGCCGGCCCGCCTCCTCGCGGCAGTAACGGTAGGGCGACTCGACGTTGCGCGATTCGTAGGCATGACGCAGCATGGTGGTGCAGGCGGAGGCGATGGCGCGTCGCATCTCTTCCCGTACCCGGTGAATCGCCTCGGGGTCGATGATGGTCATCCGGTCGGCGAGAAACTCCTCGGAGGGCAGGGTGAGCAGCTGGGCGCGGAAATTGTCGTCGCCGATTGCCGGATCGGCGAGGTTGTGGGCGAAGGCCTCCAGGAAAAGGGCGGTACCCTCTTCGTCGGCATGGCCGGCGATCCGGTCGAGCAGGAGGGTGGCGGCGAGCTGCTGCCCCGCTTCCCAGCGGTTGAACGGATCGGGGTCGTGGCGGAAGAGAAAGCAGCGGTCCTCGGCCGATACCTGCCAGTCGAGACGGACCGGCGCCGAGAAGTCGCGCAGCAGTGATACCACCGGCCGGCGGCGGATGCCGGTGATGGTGAAGCTCTGCTCGGCGCCGGTGAGTTCGAGAACCCGCTGGCGGGGAGCCGTCTCCTCGCCTGCGATGGCGAGGGGCAGTTCACCGCCGTCGTCGTCCAGCAGGGCCATGGCCACCGGGATGTGCTGGGGGGCCTTGTCCGGCTGGCCCGGGGTGGGCGGCGTGCTCTGGCGAAAGACCAGGGTAAGGGTCTGCTCGGCGCGGTTCCATTCCGAAGCGCAGGCGAGATTCGGGGTGCCGGCCTGGTCGTACCAGAGGCGGAACTGGCCGAGGTCGCGGCCGGAGACCGCCTCCATCGCCGCGACGAAATCGTCGGTGGTGGCGGCGCCACCGTCGTGGTCGGCGAGATAGCGGCGCAGGCCCTGCCGGAAGAGATCCTTGCCCAGCAGGGTGTGGAGCATGCGGATGATCTCCGCCCCCTTTTCGTAGACGGTGACCGTGTAGAAGTTGTTGATTTCGATGTAGGACTGCGGCCGCACCGGATGGGCGAGCGGCCCGGAGTCCTCCTTGAACTGGCTGGCGCGCAGCACCTGGACGTCGGTAATCCGCTGCACCGGCCCGGAAAGGAGATCGGCGGAGAACTGCTGATCGCGGAAAACGGTGAGGCCTTCCTTGAGACTGAGCTGGAACCAGTCCCGGCAGGTGACCCGGTTGCCGGTCCAGTTGTGGAAATACTCGTGGGCGATCACCGCCGCCACCGCCTCGTAGTCGGTGTCGGTGGCGGTATCCGGCCGGCAGAGGACGTATTTGGCGTTGAAGATGTTGAGACCCTTGTTCTCCATCGCCCCCATGTTGAAGTCGTCCACCGCGACGATCATGTACCGGTCGAGATCGTATTCGAGGCCGAAGGTCTCCTCGTCCCAGCGCATCGCCTGCTTGAGCGAGGCCATGGCATGACCGCACTTGTCCATGTGCTGGCGGTGACTGTAGATCTCAAGGCGCACTTCGCGGCCGGAAGCGGTGGTGAACCGGTCTTCCAGCACGTCGAGATCGCCGGCCACCAGGGCGAAGAGATAGGAAGGCTTGGGGTAGGGGTCTTGCCAGACCGCGTAGTGACGGCCGTTTTCCAGCTCGCCTGTTTCGATGCGGTTGCCGTTGGCGAGCAGCACCGGCAGGGCGCCCGGGGCATCGATGACCGTGGTGTAGCGGGCGAGGACATCGGGCCGGTCCGGGAAGAGGGTGATCTTGCGGAACCCCTCCGCCTCGCACTGGGTACAGAACATGGAGCCGGAGCGGTAAAGGCCCTCCAGGGAGGTGTTGTCCCCGGGCCGCAGCCGGGTCCGGCAGTGGAGTTCGAAGGCCGGCGGCAGATCGTGAAGGATGTATTTCCCGTCGCCGCAACGAAGGGAATCGGGGGCAACGGGCTGTTTGTCGACGGTAAGGTCGAGAATTTCCAGATCGCGGCCATGGAGAACGAGGGGTTCGTCCGTCGCCGCCGCCGGGTTGCGCCTGCAGTTCAGGGTGGCGTCGACCAGGGTCTCCCGGTCATCGAGACGAAAGCGCAACAGAACGGTGTCCACCAGGCAGGCCGGCGGGCGGTAGTCCTTGAGATGGACAGGCTGATGGGGCGTGTCGGGCATGACGGGAAGTTCCGTTTGCGGGTTGGCGCGGGAGGGCGGCGGGGTCAGGAAAGCTTTCTGGCGGAGCCGGTCTTGTCGATCACCTTGGGGACCCGGAGTTCCTGGTCGGTGCGCAGGGTTTCCAGGTCGACGTGCTGGTTGTATTTTTTCAGGAGCCATACGGGCAGCTCCAGGGTTTCGTTGCAGATCTTCCACAGGGTGTCACCCTTCTTCACCCGGTAGGTGGTTACCGAGGCAACCTCCCAGGAAGCGAAGAAGTCCTGTTCCATCTCCTGGTGGAAATCGATGCGGGCCGCCTCCAGGGCGCTCAGACTGGTCCGCGAGAGGGGAACGACGATCTCCTGGCCGGAATGGATGGTCTGCGCTCCGCCGAGGCGGTTCAAGGCGCGCAGGGTCGGCAGCGGCACCAGGCTCCAGTCGCTGAAGTGGGTGAGGGTTTCTTCGGCGGCGACCTTGAAGACGGCGTGGCGGACCCCGTCCCTGGAGAGGGTGCGGATGTGGGTGAGCCGCTCGGCGGTGGCGCCGGCGTCGGCGATCATCCGTGGCTCCGCGACTGGCTCCTCGCCTGCCGCCGTTTTGCCGGCCGGGCGGGCGGCGGTTTTTTTGGCGGTCGCGGCGAGGGAAGGGACGGCGGGGGCGGTTTTGCCGCCGCCGCTCTTTCCAGGCAGACGCAGGGTCTGGCCGGCATAGATGGCGCCGTTTTTGTCGAGATTGTTGGCGGCCAGCAGATCGCGCAGCCGGATCTTGTGGGTGGCGGCGATACGGCTCGCGGTTTCCCCTTTCTGGACGACATGGTAGGCGCTGGCCTTCTGCCCGTCCAGAAAGCGGCCCTTGCCGAGGGCGGCAAGCTGCTTTCTGATCGTTTCCCTGGCGGGCAGGTTGAGGACATAGCCCTTGGGCAGGTGTTTTTCGCCGCTGTAGACCGGCGGCCGCAGGGCGGGGTTGTATGCCTCGATGACCTCGTCGTCCAGGCGGAAGTGGTCCCGCACCACGGCGATGGGCAGATAGCCGGAAAGCGCGGTCTCGATCCGTTTGGCCGGCGGGTCGAGGGTGATGTCGCCGAAATACTTGCGGTAATTGGCGGCGATCCGGCGGGCGGCGAGGAATTCGGCGTAGAAGTTGCGCGAGGCGAAACCGAAGCTCTTGCCGTCGTACTTGCGGTAGATGGCCGGGAAGGAGCCGCACTGCTCCTTGGCGCGGCACATGCCGCTCTCGCCGTGGTTGTAGGCGGTGATCGCCAGCGGCCAGCTGTCGAGCAGTTCGTGGTTTTTTTTCAGGTAGCGGGCGGCGGCGCGGGTGGAGGCGATGGGGTCGCGCCGTTCGTCGATGGCGTAGTCGATGGTCAGGTAGCGTTTGCCGGTCTCGCGGGTGAACTGCCAGATGCCGGCGGCGCCGAATTTGCTGTAGGCCTGATAGTTGAAGGAGGACTCGACGTGGGGGAGATAGGCGAGGTCCTCGGGCAGACCGGCCTTGCGGAAGATCCCCTTCATTTCCTCCAGGTAGCGGCCGGAACGGATCACCCCTTCCCGAAACCGGTCCTTGACGCCGCGCTGGCAGCGGATGCGCTCGCTGGCGGCGAGCAGCTCCTTCTTGCCCGCCTCCTTGCCGAACAGGGCGAGGACGCGGCGCTCGGTCGGGTTGCCTGGTTTGCCCGCCGCCAGTTTTCTGAGGATGTCACGGTAGCGGTTCTTGACCCCGTCGATGCGCTTCTGCTCCACCTCCCGGGGAACCGAGCCGTGCTGAGCCAGTTCGATCACCTCGTAGACGATGTCGAGCCGTTCCGTGTCGTGGATGACCCCCTGACCGCTGTCGTAGCGGGAGTAGATCTGTTCCCAGAAGCGGATGTTGGCGCGGATGACGTCGTATTCGGGGAAAAGTTCGCCGCCGCCGGCAATCCGGGGGGGAGAGAACAGAAGAAGAAGGACGAGGGAGAGGAGGAGTCGTCGCATGCGGCTGTGGTCGAGGGGGGAAGAGGATTTCATGTGCTGGTCCTGCCGGTCTCCTGCGGGGGCGGCGGTGTCGTCCCCGCAGGCCGAGGCGGATCTTACCACAGCGGCATCCATCCGGAAAGGGGCTGGCCGCGCTTCCTGCTTCAGCACAGCGACAGGGCCTTGTTCACCGCTTCCGCCGCGCTGTCCGCGGTTGCCAGGGAGGCGGAGGGACGATCGCCGCTCCAGGGGGAGAAGTTCCAGGAGTGGAGCAGCACCATCGGGCAGCCGGCCTTGAGGGCCAGGGCGATCTCGCTGAGGGTCCCGTATTCGCCGCCGATGGCGATGGCCGCGTCGCAGCTCTTGACGTTGATCACGTTGCGCGCCTCCCCCATGCCGGTGAAGATGGGAATATCGACGTAGGGGTTGGGGACGGCGCCGCTTTTCCGGTTGCCGGGCATGACGGCGATGGTAATCCCGCCCGCATTCTTCGCCCCCTTGCTGGCCGCGGTCATCACCCCGCCCAGGCCGCCGGTGAGCAGGTAGTGTCCCGCTTCGGCGATGCGGCGGCCGACTTCCTCGGCCATCCGCCATTCCTCGCCATCGGTGGCGATCATGCCGCCGCCGAAGACCCCGATGATTTTTCCGGTCATATCGGCGCTCCCTGATGGTTTGCAGCGGGTGTTGCCGTCCCTGGCCGCTCCCGCTCCGGCGGGGTGGTCGACACGAGGAGGCGTCGGCCGCCCCTCGCTTCTCCTCTTCACCCCCTCAGGATGACAAAGGCGGCGGAACAGCGCAAGGGGATTTTTCTTTCGCACCGGCGGACAACATTTCCCGCCGCCGCTGTTTCTTTTCCTTGCCGGATGGAGTAAATAATGGCTTTTCAGCCGCCCTTCATTTCGGAGTCATGGATGTACACCCCCATTGTCGGCACCCTCGGTTATATCGTTTCCGCCGACCGCAGACAGACCCTGCTCGTCCACCGCTCTAGCCGGACCGACGATCAGCATCACGGCAAGTACAACGGTCTGGGGGGCAAGATGCGCGACGACGAGGACGTGCTCGGCTGCCTGCGCCGGGAGATCCGCGAGGAATCCGGGCTGGAATGCGACGACATCGTCCTGCGCGGCATCATCAGCTGGCCCGGCTTCGGCCCGGCGGGCGAGCACTGGCTGGGGTACATCTTCCGCATCGACCGCTTCCACGGCGACTGTCTCTCCCGCAACGACGAAGGCACCCTGGCCTGGCACGATATTTCCGGTCTCGGCCAATTGCCCATGTGGGAGGGGGACCGCTACTTCCTCGACATGGTGTTCGACGACGATCCGCGCGTTTTTTCCGGCTGGATGCCCTATGAAAACGGCCGGCCGGTGGCCTGGCGCTGCGAGCGCTTCGGTGCCGGCGGCGCCGACGAGTCCCGATGAAGACCATCAACCACCTCATCGCCGGCAGCTGCACCAAGTACGCCGAACGGCCCGCCCTGGCCAAGGCCTTCGAGGAGCCGCTCACCTATGGCCGGATGGAGGAAGCGATCCGGCGGGTGGCCGCCGCCCTCATCGGTCTCGGGGTGAAGCGCGGCGACCGGGTGGCGATCCTCGCCGAGAATTCGCCCAACTGGGGGATCTGCTATCTCGCCACGGTCAGGATAGGCGGGGTCAGCGTGCCCATCCTTCCCGATTTCCCGGAGATGGATATCCGCCACATCATCGGCGCCTCCGAGGCCAGGCTGCTCTTCTGTTCGACGCGGCAGTCCGAAAAGATTCTCGAACTCGGCCAGCACAAACTGAAGCGCATCATCCTCATCGACGACGGCACAGTCGCCAACCCGCCGGTGGAATGCGAGACCCTCTCCGCCTTCATGGACCGCGGCGGCTGCGACGACAGCAGGATCGCCGAAGTGGCCGGCCGGGTCAAGGCCGAGGATATCGCCTCGCTGATCTACACCTCCGGCACCTCCGGCCACTCCAAGGCGGTGATGCTCAGCCACGCCAACCTGGTGAGCAATGTCGAGGCGGTGCCTTCGGTGATCCCACTCGAGGCCGGCTGCGTCTTTCTGTCCCTGCTGCCCCTGTCCCATGCCTATGAATTCACCTGCGGCTTTCTCACCCCGATCGCCGCCGGGGCGAAGATCGTCTATGCCGGCGCCCGGCCCACCCCCACCGTGCTGCAGAAGATCTGCAGGCAGGAGAAGCCCTGGGCGATCTGCATCGTGCCGATGGTGATGGAGAAGATCTACAAGAAGAGGGTGCTGGCCAATATCGAGCACAACTGGCTGCTGCGCACCGCCCTCAAGGTGCCGGGGCTGCGCGGCAAGGTCCGCCAGCAGATCGGTCGCAAGCTCCTCGATTTCTTCGGCGGTGACCTGCGGGTAATGGCCATCGGCGGCGCCCCGCTCAACCGCGAGGTGGAGGATTTTCTGCGCCTGATCCGCTTTCCCTTCCTGGTCGGCTACGGCCTCACCGAGGCCTCTCCCCTGGTTTCCGCCGGGCCCTTCGGCGATGCCACCGTGATGCCGGGATCGGCCGGCAAGCCGGTGCGGGGCGTGCAGATCAAGGTGGTCAATCCCGAACGGGAAACGGGCATCGGCGACATCTATGTCCGCGGCCCCAACGTCATGAAGGGGTACTACAACGACAAGGCCCTTACCGCCGAGGCCCTGGACAGCGACGGCTGGCTGGCCACCGGCGATCTCGGCTACCTGGACCAGTACGGCAACCTCTTTCTGGTGGGGCGTTCGAAGAGCGTCATCGTCCTTTCCCACGGCGAGAACATCTACCCCGAGGCCATCGAGGACAAGATCAACAGCTATGCGGTGGTGGCAGAGAGCCTCGTCGTCGACCGCGACGACCGGCTGGAGGCCTGGGTGTATCCAGACTACGAATACATCGATACCATCTGCTCCGGCAGGAACGAGGGCGACAAGGGCGCCTGCGTCCTCGAGCTTCTGGAGAAGATGCGGCGCGAGGTCAACGGCCAGCTGCCCCTCTACTCCCAGATCGGCAGGATGGTGGAGCGGCGGGAACCCTTCGTCAAGACCGCCACCCACAAAATCAAACGGTATCTCTACAAGTGATGGACGGTAACCACAGCGACGTCCACGAGGTCTGCCTGCCGGACGGGCGGGCGATCATCCTGGTCGGCACCGCCCATATCTCCCGGGCCTCGCGGGATCTGGTGCGACGGGTCATCGAGCGGGAGCTGCCGGACCGCGTCTGCGTCGAACTGGATGGTCGCCGCCACGACGCGCTCACCCAGCCGCAGCGCTGGGAGAATCTCAACCTGCGCGAGCTGATCCGCAGCAAGCAGCTTTCCACCCTGCTGGTCAACCTGGTGCTCGCCTCCTACCAGAAGAAACTGGGCGATCAACTGGGCATGATGCCCGGCGCCGAGCTGCTGGAGGCGGTGGAGACCGCCCGCGGCCATGACATCCCGGTGGCGCTCTGCGACCGCGATATCCGGGTGACCCTGCGTCGGGCCTGGCATGCGGTGCCGTTCTGGAAAAAGAGCTACCTGCTGTCGCTGCTCATGGCCAGTCTTTTCGACCGCGAGGAGATCAGCGAGGAAAAGCTCGCCCAACTGCGGCAAAGCGATGCGCTCAGCGAACTGATGGCCGAGGTCGGCCGCGCGATGCCGGAACTGCAGCGGGCGCTCATCGCCGAGCGTGACATCTACCTGGCGGAACGGATCAAACAGGCCGCCGGCCGGCGGATCGTCGCCGTGGTCGGCGCCGGCCATGTCGCCGGCATCCGGCGGGCGCTTTTGGGCGATCACGCCGGCGAGATGGAAGAGATCGACCGTATCCCGCCGGCATCCGGCTGGTGGAAGGCGGCGGGATGGCTCATCCCTCTGGCCATCATCGCCTCGCTGGCCTGGATCGGTTACGACAAGGGCGGGGCGGTGGCCGGCAGTAACGTCCTCTTCTGGATCCTCGCCAACGGCGTGCCGTCGGCGCTCGGCGCCATCCTCGCCCTCGCCCATCCCCTGACGGTGGCCGGCGCCTTTGCCGCCGCACCGGTCACCAGCCTGACGCCGGTGATCGGCGCCGGCTACGTCACCGCCTTCATCCAGGCGATGCTGCGGCCGCCGCTGGTCGCCGAGTTCCACAACGTCCTCGACGACATGGGCACCCTGGGCGGCTGGTGGCGCAACCGCTTGCTCAAGGTTTTTCTTGCCTTCCTCCTGCCCGGCGTCGGCAGCATGATCGGCACCTGGGTGGGGGGGTACGAGATCTTCCGCAACGTGTTCTAGTCCCTTCGGGAAAATAAGGTTACAGAGCATGAGATAGGTCCCATAGGACCTATGAGACCTATTGGGCCTATCTGGATCTGCCCAGTTAACTATTGATTTCGGAGGTGTCATGGAATCGTCAACCCTGACCAGTAAACAGGTGCGCTATCTGCGCGGGCTCGGCCATCATCTCGAACCGGTCGTCATGCTGGGCAGGGAGGGGGTGACCGACAATCTGCTCAAGGCGCTCGCCGCCTGCCTCACCGCCCGGGAGCTGATCAAGGTCAAACTGCAGCAGAACTGCCCGCTGGGCAAGGAAGAGGCGGCAGCCGCCCTGGCGGAGGCGAGCGGCGCCGCGGTGGTGCAGATCCTCGGCAAAACCATCCTGTTCTACCGGCGCAATCCCGATCTCCGCCAGGACAAGGCGATCCGGCTTCCCTGAGCGGACGACCATGGAGAAGCAGGCGGGAAACAGCACGGAACAACTGCGGCGGCTGCTGGCCTCGGGCCGCTTCCTCACCATGCCCTGTTGCTATGACGCCCTGTCCGCCCGGCTGGTGGAGATGGCCGGCTTCCCCCTCACCTTCATGAGCGGTTTTGCCGTGGCCGCCACCCGCCTGGCCCTGCCCGACACCGGCCTCATCAGCTTTGCCGAGATGACGGAGCAGGGGCGGAACATCACCGGCGCGGTGTCCATTCCGGTGATCGGTGACGGCGACACCGGCTACGGCAACGCGGTCAACGTCAAACGGACGGTGCGCGAATACGCCCGCGCCGGTTTCGCCTGCGTGATGATCGAGGACCAGCTGGCGCCGAAGCGCTGCGGTCACGTGGCCGGCAAAGAGGTGGTGGAGAGGAGGGAGGCGCTCACCCGCATCCGGGCGGCGACCGATGCCCGGGACGAAGGCGCCGGCATCCTGGTGCTGGCCCGCACCGACGCCCGCGCCACCCACGGCCTCGGTGAGGCGCTCTGGCGCGCCGCCGCCTTCGCCGATCTGGGCGCGGACATCGTCTTCGTCGAGGCGCCCGAGTCGGTTGCCGAGATGGAGCGGATCTGCCGCGAGACTCCTGGGGTCAAGATGGCCAACATGCTGGAGCGGGGCCGCACACCGGTGCTGCCAGCGGAGCGGCTGGCCGGGATGGGCTACACCATCGCCGCCTATCCGCTGACGCTATTGGGCGCCGCGGTCACTGCCATGCAGCGGGCCCTGGCCGCGCTTGCCGCTGGCGACTACCAGGGCGACCTGGTCGATTTCGACGAACTGCGCCGCATCGTCGGCTTTCCAGGCTATGCCGAAGAGGAGAAACGCTACGGCTCCTGAGGGGAGAAGCGCAACCCGAAACGGCGCCCCATGAAATAGCCAACCTTTCCCGGCAGGAGACCGGCAAGCGGATGCTGCGGCGGATCAACCGCGAACACCGCCTCGTTTATCGGCCTTCGGAGAAGGCGCTGTTCATCCTGCAGCTCCGGTATCGTTACTGGCGGCTTCCGTCGCCACCCCCATGACCGCGTCCCGAATCCGCGAAGGTTCGAACACGCAGGCGAAGCGCCACTGCCCGAAGCCCCCCTGTTCGTTGACCGCCGAGATCCATTCCTGCATCGCCGTCCGCTTCGCCCGATTCTGTTCGCTGTCCTGTCCCTTGACCTCGAGGATCAGCGTCTTGCCGTCGGCAAAGCGGATCAGGTAGTCGGGGATGAAGTTCCGGGAAGCGCCCCGGTACAGGTAGCGGATTTTCAGGTTGAGATGGTCGTTCTTGGCCCAGGCCTGCACCTTTTTCTCCCGCTCGCAGAGGTCGGCCACCGCCTTTTCCCAGGTGCTGTCGTACACGACGTGGCTGATCTGGGATTTCTCCGTCGGGCAGCACGGTTTGGTGGTGTACCAGGTCCGCATGTGTCCGGTGGAGCCGATGGGGAATTCCTGATCGAAACAGAGGGCCTGTCTGGTCTGATTCTGCAAGTGGACGAAGCGGCCGACGTGGCCGACCACCGTGTCCATGTTGAGGGCGAGCAGGATGCGTTTGCGGAGCGGGTCCTGATGCCAGAGGCTGGGGATGTCCAGTTTGTCGCTCACAAGGAATTTCTCGACGATTTCGATCAGCTGCACCGCCAGATACTGCTTCGGCCCGGTAAAACCGCCGGCGCTCTGCAGATAGAGCTTGCGGGCGGCGCGGAAGATCAGGTTCTGCAGGCGAAAATCCCCGGCGGCCTGCTCCAGGTCGATCTCCTTGACCCTGGAAAGGACGGCGTAGCCCGTCAGCGAGGGGGCGATCTCGGCATGGATCGGGGTCTGCATCGGGTCCAGCTGCAGCGGCTCGACCCGGTTCCAGTCGATGGCCAGGGTCGGCCGCAGCACCGCCTCCACCCGCAGCACGTTGGGCCAGCGGATCTCCAGGCCGTTGCGCCCCGGCACCACTTCGATCTGGGTGCTGGGTCTGGGGGGCGGCGGCGGTTCGCCCCCTTCGCCCACCTCCTGGAAGATCGACAGCGGCACCCCGAAGACGTTGACATACTCGGGGAGAAAGAGACCGTCGTTGTCGCGCTCGTACGAAACCCGCCGCAAGCCCCGGCCGATGACCTGTTCGCAGAGCAGCTGGCTGGTGAAGGCGCGCAAGCCCATGATGTGGGTGACATTGGCCGCGTCCCAGCCTTCCGAGAGCATGGCGACCGAGATCACGTTCTGCAGGAATTGTCCCGGCTGGCCGCGTTTGCCCACGCTGTCGACCATGGCCCGCAGCTGCTCCTCCTGCTTGGCCTTCAGCAGTTCCTCCGCCTTGTCCTTCGCCATGCCGGAGGCGCGGATGATCGCCTCCAGCCGTTCGGCATAGGCCTTGTCGCGGGTTATGCTCTCGCCCCGCTCCGCCTTTTCCAGCACCTTGGAATCCACCCGCAGCGTACGGTCCGGCGCCCGGGTTTCCTCGATCAGGCAGTCGCCGCCGTTGAAGAAGTGTTCGATCCGGGCCGCGGTTTCGGTACGGTTGCAGACAGTCAGCATCACCGGCGGGATGACGTGGCCCGCCTGCCGCCACTGCCGGGCCGTCTCCCGCCAGTCGTAGGCCAGGAGCGCGTAGGCCTTCTGCACCAGATCCGCCAGGGGTTCGAACACCTCGGCCTTGCGGTTGATATCCTCGCGGACCTCGGCCTCGTTGTACAGGTGGTAGAGTTTCGAACGGTAGGTCCGGGCGCTGGCCAGGGCATCGTCCCGGATCACCACCCGGGGAGTCTTGACCAGTCCCGCCTCGATGGCGTCGTTCAGGCCGAAGTCGGAGACGATCCAGTCGAACAGCCCCTTCTCGGTGGAGGTCTTGCCGGTGGGGGCAAAGGGAGTGGCGGTGAGGTCGAAACAGCGCCGGAGCCGCCGCGTCTTGTGGATGCGGTCCAACCCCTCGATCCAGCGGGTGGCCTCGTCCAGGTCGATGCCCAGCTCCTCCGCCTCCTTTTTGCTTACCTTTATCTCCGCCCGCTGCCGCCAGGCATGGTGCGCCTCGTCGTTGATGACCGTCAGATCCTTGTAGGCGGCGAGCTTGCCCAATACCCGCCGGGTAAAGGCCTCGTCGCTCTCGGCGCCTTTTTTTACCACCGATCTTGCCGCTTCCTTGAGGGGCATCAGGGTATGCCAGTTTTCCACCAGGACGGCGGCCTGATTGATCTTCCGCCGTATCGCTTCGTTGGGGCAGATCCGGAACTCGTCGTAGACGTTTTTCTCGTGCCCCGGGTAGAGCACCTGCAGCCGCTCCTTGACGGTTATCCCCGGCGCCACCACGAAGATCGCCGCCGAAAATTCTTTTCGTTTGGGATAGGTAAGGGCGTTGACCGTCTGCCAGGCGATGATCAGCCCCATCAGGGTGGTCTTGCCGGTGCCGGTGGCCATCTTGCTGCAGACCCGTTCCCAGGGGCCGCCATCACCGGGAAGATGGATGCCCTGTTTGCATTCGTTCGCCCCCTCCACCCACCAGATCAGGCTTTCGATGGCTTCCAGCTGGCAGAAGTAGAAGGGGTGCTGGCGCCCCTCCCGGTCGTGCCAGTGCTCCAGCAACCGGCGGGTGACGCTGGTCACCCCGGGATAGCCCGCCTGCCGCCATTCGTCCACCCGCTCGCGGATGCGGTTGACCAGTTCCAACTCCTCGACCCGCCGGGTGTTGCGGCGGGTGTCGAAGATCTCGTAGCCCGCCGGCCGCCGTCCCGGCCGGACGCCGACCGTGCGGCCGCTTTCGTCCTGCTGCCAGTGGTGGGCCGGCATCTCGTAGGGGGAGTTGATGATCAGGGAAGACGGGCTGGTCATACCGACTCCTCTCGTCCCAGCAATCTGTGGAGACCATGAACGAATACCTGGAAACTCCGGGAACGGTTACGGTCAATCTCTAATCGTTTGCCGATCTTCCTGGCGCCGTCGCGTTTCTGATAGGAGGCGATGAATTTACGCAATTCCGTTACCGGGCTGCCGATGGTGTCCGGCACCCGGTAGATGGCCTTGCGCCTCTGCCGCTGCAGATTCGGCATGTCGAAAGCCTCGCCGACCGCCTGCCAATCCCCGATGAACCATGACTCCAGCTGCCGGCAGGCGATACGCACCAACGCCTCCGGTCGTCCGGCCTGGGTGCAACGCTCCTGCAACGTCCGCTTGATGACCCGGCAATCGCCGCAGTCCTGGTCGCGCAGAACCACGAACAGGCTGTCTTTTTCCAACCAGCCGCGCATCCGTTTGGCCATGCGTTTTTCCAGATCCTGCTTGCCTTCGAAGACCAGATATTCCACCCGCACGTCATCGGGGAGAATCCGGGGCAGCAACCCCTCCAGGGCGTCGCGGGCCGACGGTTCCTCCAGGAAGAAAACCAGGGTGCTCATCGCAGGTTCATCCCCCGGAAAAGCCCCTCCTTCCAGAGATAGCCCATCTGGTCGCCTTCGGCCATGAACGCCGCTACCTGAGGATCGTCTTTAGCCCGGAAAACCCTGGTGAAACCCTGCTCCTTTGCCAGCCAGAAAACCTCGTCGAGCTGGGTGGCGTTCAGGAAATCGGGGGAATGGGTGGAAACGAAGACCTGGCCGCCCCTGACGGCATAGGTGCGGAATTCCTCGGCCAGATCCCAGAGCAGCTCGGGGTACAGTTGGTTCTCCGGCTCCTCGACGCAGAGCAGCGGGTGCGGTTTGGGATCGTACAACAGCGTCAGGTAGGCGAGCATCTTGATGGTCCCGTCCGAAACGAAGCGGGCGAGGATCGGGTCTTCGAAGGCGCCGTCCTGGAATTTCAGCAGCACCCTGCCTTCCTCGGTGGTCTTTGCTTCGACCGAGGTGATTCCAGGTACCCGGGATTTCAGTTTTTCGACAATAGTGTCGAACACCGGCCGATGGTGCTTGTAAAGGTACTCGATCACCAGGGAAAGGTTCTCGCCTTCCCGCGACAGATGTTCGGCGTAACCCGCCTCCTGCTCAGGGCGCGCCCGGCTGATATGAAAGTCGGAAAGATGCCAGTTCTCGATCAGGTTGCCCAGGGCCACCACCGCCGGAAACCGCTCGAACTGGGCCAGGCCCTTGATGGCCAGGATGTCGGGGCTTTTCAGTGTCTGGGTTTCCCGCACCAGGTCTTTTTCATCCTGGACGGATTCCAGTTCGTTGGTGACCGCCTCGCCGGTGCCGAAACTGAAGTCCAGAAAATGCCAGGGCTTCCCCCTGCTGCCGCGCCGGTATTTGAGAATCTCCTTCGCCACCACCGGCCGCCCCGCCTGTTCGTCGATGGAAAGCAGATAGGTGATGAGGTTGGTTGCCTTGCGCCCCAGATCGGCGCGGATCTTCAGTTCGATCTCGATCGGTCCGGAGCATCCCCTTGTCCGTACTTCCCAAAAACCGCGGCTGCCGCCGAGACGGCCAAAAGCGGCGGTGACGTTGGTGGTCATCGCATCGCGCAGGAAGCCGAAGACCGAAAACAGGGTGCTCTTGCCGGTGCCGTTGGCGCCGATGAGGACGCAGAATTTCGGAATGTCCCGCAGGGTGACATCCTGGAAGGCGCGGAAATTCTTCAGTCGGATCGATTCGATCTGCATGATTTTACTCCAGGTCCATTATTTTCGAGCGGCTCGATGCGCCGCTTCGACGATGGCCACCCTGATTTGTCAATTCCCTCAACCGCCGCCGGGCGCGATCCAGGCTGTCGGAGGTCGTGCACGCCCTTTCAATAGACCAGCCATCAGCGACAAATCGTCCAAGCATCTGGTTGTAGCCGAGGCCTATCTTGGCTTTGGAACCACGCTCGGGGAGAAGCATCGACTTCGCCTCTCGCCTGCCATGCCGGCTGACGAGATGCAGCAGGAATCGTTTGGGGTCGTCAATGCTTTCCGGATTGGCGGGGAGCTTCGCCATGGGTACATGAAAAAAATCGGCAAACCCCTGTCGATCGGCCAGCAGCCACGCCTCGATCTCCCGGACCGCGACCCGGAACAGCATCTCTGGCGGGTTGCCAATATCACCGTTCCAGTCCGCGATGAGCGTCGGCGGGCAGTCAGTCCGATCCAGGTCGGTAAGGAGCAAGACGGCAACACTCCTTGCGACCTTGCGTAACTCCGGGAGTTTTGCACGAAGATACCCGTTGCCCCTCCGGCCAATTCTGACCGCGACAACCAGGCCGTGGTTGACCTCGGCCACCAGACGTTCCGCTACCGTTTCGCTCAAGGCATCCTCGGTGGCGATGTAGAGCGGGATCACCGCCATAGCCCCAACTGTTCCACCTTCCTGGGCCTGGTCTGGGGCAGCACCACTTCCGCAATCGACAGGCCGGCCTCCAGCCCCTTTTCTTCCACTTCGTTGACCTGTCTGACCAGGGTTCCTTCCTTGCCTGGCTCCAGGATCACTACCCCTTTGGCATCGATCCCCCTGTTGCTCAACAGGGCTTCGCTGTGGGTGCTTACCATGATTTGCCGCCGCTGCTTCATTTCTTTCTGGATGCTGTTCATCAGCACTGGTATCTGTTCGACCACCGCCTGATGCAGCGACAACTCCGGCTCCTCGATCAGCAGCAGGCTGTCACCCTCCAGCAGGGTCCACATGATGCCGAGCAAACGCAAGGTCCCGTCGGAAAACTCTTCTTCGCGCTGCCATCCTGCATTGGGCCGGTAATGTTCATAAAAGGCCTCCAGATGCGGCTTGCCGGTGACATCGTCCTTTTTGAAGCGTAACTCCCTGAACTGCGGCACCGCCGCACGCAATGCCTTGTTCATTTTCCGCAGGCGGGCATCGCGGGTTTTGGTGGTGCATCTGGAAATTCGTTCCAGAAACCCCTGGCCAAAGGGGTCGTCCTCCAGGCGGTTACCGCCGATCCGATCTCCGTATTTCAACAATTGCGGCACCAGATGCAGATAGGTCACGCCGGCGAAGAACTCGGCCAGTTCGCGAAATTCCGCATTGGTTCGTGCCTGTTCCAGGTGGCTTTCGGTAAGGAGCTGCTGATCTTCCCTGTCCCTCTCGTCAGGTCTGGCAAGGATGCGTCCATCCCCCTTCCAGACCTCCTCCGTCGACACCAGCAACCGTTGCGCCCCCTTGCCTTCCGGCTTGAATCCGAGAACGTACTTCCAAATTGGTACTTCGTCTTCCCCGCGGGTTTTGAAATGAATCTCGATCCGTACCTCGGTGTCTTTGCGGGCATGCAGGCAGCGCAGCTTGCTGATCCCGCCCCGGTCTGCCACCGCCTTCTGCAGGCCGCCGCCGGCCGGTTTGCAGATATCGCGCAGAAAGCGGAAAACATCGAGCAGGTTCGATTTACCTACCGCGTTGGGGCCGATCACATAGGAGCGCGGTGCCAGATGGATTTCCGCTTCCCGGAAATTGCGCCAGTTTTTCAGGTGCAGGCAGGTGATGTACATCTACGGATCTCCCTCAGTCCAGATCGATGACTTTCAGCGATTCGATGCCCCGGTCGTCGACGATCTTGACGGCGATGCGACCGTTATTTGGTTGAAAATGATTATAATTTAGAGTACTTGGTGAATGATCCTCTAGATTTATTGATAGGGTATCTATTGCGATTTTTCTCAATTTTTTTCTGACGCATTCGTCGCTCGATACTTTCAAGTCATAGCAAATATATGATAGAATGATGGCTATATCTGCGATCTTCGATTCTATTTCTTCTATATTTTGTTTTATTATGTGTTCAGTGTATGACTCGCGTGCGCAACGAAAATGGGCGAGTAATTCAGTAGTCTTAACGCACACAGCTGCGCTCAGGTTTTTTTGCAGTATGGAATTGTTCCCAATTTCTTTCATTTCTGAATTTTAAAAGTGAATTGATTAGTCTTTTTGAAATCATTCCCGTCCCTTATGTCTGAAATCGATTCTTGTAATGCCAGTCTAACTTGTCCGGGTCTGGCCGCATTGCCGGATTCAGAGGTACGACCGTCAATGGCTTGTTGTCAAGGCGATAGTACACTTTGCCGTTGAACCATTCTTCTCTAATGCGCGGACTGACGCGCATTTTGAGATCGGGTGTGACGCTGACTAGGCCAACGTCAAATAATCGGTGAAAGTCTGCCCGCAGGAGGAGGCCGTTCCGTACATCATGCGCGCCTGTTCCTGAGTAAGGTACAATGTGTGCCGCCTCCAGCGCGATCAAGGTTCTTTCGCCAGTAAAAGCACAACGACGCTGGTACGCGTCTGTTACCAGAAGGCGGAACGATGATTGTCCAATCCTAGGCCTAACAGTCATTGGTGTGCCATACTTCGCTGCTGGTTCAGCGGCTATAGATGTCTCAATATCAGTACCTATAACATCAAGCGGTTTTGATATTCGGAGTTGGATGGCATTCCATAACTCTTTCCCGGGGTGATTAACGCTTTCATACATTTTCCCCCTTACGATTGATGGTGCCCAGCCTGGAGGATCAGCGAGCCATGCTCGCTCTGGGAGGAAAAATGGATTTGCTAATACAGTGCAGCCAATATTCCCGTCTATTCGACTGGTTGCTGTTAATGGGCTGATGAGTTTGCGAAGTTCATTAAACGAACTGCAGCCATTTTTCTGTCCGAAAATTTCCCAAGCAAGGGTCAATGGCAATTTGCTGTAGGTGACAAAAAATCCCCCGCCAGCAATGTGATTATATGGTTTTTTGAGTTTGAATAGAAATGGGAGCCCAATCTCGGCATTTGTGAATGGAGGGGTTGCGCTCGGTTGCCAGAAATTAACCTCGTCTGGCTGCAATTCGGAAAGATATTTGAACCAATTATTATCAGTGACGCCTACCCAGAATTTCATTGAAGTTTCTACCTAGTAATGGATGGTTTATATTAAAAACCTTCGTTAGTTGCCGAATATCGCGGTAGACTGTCAACTACTTGAATAGTCAAACTTATCCGAGTAAAGTCGAGGTTGTTTGTGACCGCTAATCAACGACGGTATTAGTATGTTTTTTGTTGAAGGTAAGAAAAGAGCCTATTGTAAAACTAGTGCAATAAAATTGCCCTAATTAGGGCGTCGCGGATCTTTCGGCTGTCGCTGTCCATGAATCGTCCTCCGTCTCGGGGGATGGCCTGCTGCGTGGACCGAATCCCTTCAGGCAGGGGGGCGGTAAGGGCGCTTCTTCCGGCCTGCCAGGATTGGTACGCAGCGGGAAAGTCGTCAGGAAAAGGGAAGAGTCACAAACGGTTACCGCTGTTACCGGGAAATGTCAATGGATGGTGTCCGGCGGCGGAAAGTTTGCGGCGACGGCCGCCGGGGGAACCGGGGCCGTCG
>JBFLZZ010000016.1:0-79758 GCA_040755255.1 Thermodesulfobacteriota bacterium | reverse complement strand
AGAAACCAGCAACTCTCAGACAAGGAGAAACGTATATGTCCAAGATTATCGGAATAGACCTCGGAACCACCAACTCCTGCGTTGCCATCATGGAGGGTGGCGATCCCAAGGTCATCACCAACGTCGAAGGCAACCGCACGACGCCGTCGGTGGTCGCCTTCAACGACGGCGGCGAACGGCTGGTCGGTCAGATCGCCAAACGGCAGGCGGTCACCAACCCCACCCGTACCCTGCATGCGATCAAGCGCCTCATCGGCCGGAAGTATTCCGACGCCGAGGTGCAGAAGATGAAGAAGATCAGCCCCTTTGTCATCAAGGAGGGCAAGGACGGCGACGCGGTGGTCGAAGTGGACGGCAAGACCTACGCCGCCCCCGAGATTTCCGCCATGGTGCTCACCAAGATGAAGCAGACCGCCGAGGAATATCTCGGCGAGCCGGTGACCGAGGCGGTGATCACCGTCCCCGCCTACTTCAACGACCATCAGCGTCAGGCCACCAAGGACGCCGGCCGGATCGCCGGGCTCAACGTCCAGCGGATCATCAACGAGCCCACCGCCGCCTCGCTGGCCTACGGCCTCGACAAGAAGGGCGAGGAGAAGATCGCGGTGTTCGACCTGGGCGGCGGCACCTTCGACATCTCCATCCTGGAGATCGGCGACGGGGTATTCGAGGTCAAATCCACCAACGGCGACACCTTTCTCGGCGGCGAGGACTTCGACATGCGCATCGTCAACTGGCTTGCCGATGAGTTCAAGCGCGACCAGGGCATCGACCTGCGCACCGACAAGATGGCCCTGCAGCGGCTGAAGGAAGAGTCGGAAAAGGCCAAGCACGAACTCTCCACCACCATGGAGACCACCATCAATCTGCCCTTCATCACCGCCGACGCCTCAGGACCAAAACACCTGAACGTCAAGCTCAGCCGGGCGAAATACGAGACGCTGGTCGAGGATCTCGTCGAGCGCACCGTGGCGCCCTGCCGTACCGCCCTGAAGGATGCCGGCCTCAATCCGAGCGAAATCGACGAGGTCATCCTGGTCGGCGGCATGACCCGCATGCCCAAGGTGCAGGAAAAGGTGCGCGAGATCTTCGGCAAGGAACCGCACAAGGGGGTCAACCCCGACGAGGTGGTGGCCATCGGCGCCGCCATCCAGGGCGGCGTGCTGCGCGGCGACGTCAAGGACGTGCTGCTGTTGGACGTCACCCCGCTTTCTCTCGGTATCGAGACCCTGGGCGGGGTAATGACCAAACTCATCGAGAAGAACACCACCGTGCCCACCAAGAAGAGTCAGGTGTTCTCCACCGCCTCCGACAGTCAGCCCGCGGTTTCCATCCACGTTCTGCAGGGTGAGCGGGAGATGGCCGGCGACAACAAGACCATCGGCCGTTTCGAGCTCACCGACATCCCGCCGGCACCCCGAGGCGTTCCCCAGATCGAGGTGACCTTCGATCTCGACGCCAACGGCATTCTCCACGTCTCGGCCAAGGACCTTGGTACCGGCAAGCATCAGTCCATCCGGATCACCGCCTCCTCCGGGCTTTCCGAGGAAGAGATCAAGCGGATGCAGCGCGACGCCGAACTGCACGCCGACGAGGACAAGAAGCGCAAGGAGGAGGTCGAGACCAAGAACCACGCCGATTCCCTGCTCTACGCCACCGAAAAGAGTCTGAAGGAGGTGGGCGACAAGGTCGATGCCGCCACCCGCGGCAAGGTGGAGAGCGAGATCGCCAACCTGAAGAAGGCGATGGGCGGCAGCGACATCGAAGCCATCAAGAAGGCCATGGAAAGCCTGACCCAGGCCTCTCACAAACTGGCCGAGGTCATGTACAGCCAGGCCACCAAGGACCAGCAGGCGGGCGGCGGCCCGGCCGGCGGCGCCGAGGGCGGCAAGAAGCCGGACGACGACGTGGTGGACGCCGATTTCGAGGAAGTGAAGTAAACATTCCCGCCGCAAAGGCGATGGGGGAGTGCAGAAACCGCTTGCCTGCACTCCCTTTTTTTTTTACCGTAGCGGCTCGTTTACGAAAACAGCTCCCCCCACCGGGTAATCAGCGACGGCAGGACCTCCATGAAGATACTCTCCGGCATCCAGCCTTCCGGCCAGCTTCACATCGGCAACTACTTCGGTATGATGCAGCCGATGATCAGGAACATGGACCGCGGCGAACTCTACGCCTTCGTGGTCAACTACCACGCCATGACCTCGGTCCAGGATGCCGGCAGGCTGCGGACCGATACCCTGGGGGCCGCCGCCGATTTTCTCGCCCTGGGGCTCGACCCGGCCCGCTGCATCTTCTGGGTTCAGTCCGACGTCCCCGAGGTCACCGAGCTGACCTGGGTGCTGTCCACCCTCACCCCCATGGGCCTGCTGGAGCGGTGCCACTCCTATAAGGACAAGATGGCCAAGGGAATCGCCGCCAGCCACGGCCTGTTTTCCTACCCGGTGCTGATGGCCGCCGATATCCTGCTCTTCCAGGCTGAGGTGGTGCCGGTGGGCCGCGACCAGAAACAGCACGTCGAGGTGGCCCGGGACATCGCCATCAAATTCAACAACACCTTTGGTGAAACCTTTATCCTGCCCCAGCCGGAGATCGACGACAGTGTCGCCACCGTGCCCGGGCTCGACGGTCAGAAGATGTCCAAATCCTACGGCAACACCATCCCGATTTTCTGCGATGCCAAGGAGTTGAAAAAGAAGGTGATGGCCATCGTCACCGACTCGCGGCCGGTGGAGGAGCCCAAGGATCCCGACAGGTGCAATCTGTACAACATCTTCAAGCTGTTCGCCGTGCCGGAGCGGCTTGCCGAAGTGCGCCGCCTCTATGTCGAGGGCGGCGCCGCCTACGGCCGGATCAAAATGGAACTGGTGGACATCCTCTGGGAATATTTCCGCGAACCGCGGGAGGAACGGCAGCGGCTGGCGGCGGATCCCGGCCATCTCCGCCGGGTTCTCGCGGAAGGTGCGGCCAGGGCCAGGGAGAAGGCCGCGGTCACCCTGGACCTCGTCCGGCAGCGGGTCGGACTGCGTTACTGATCCTCCCCTTCCTCCTTCCCTTCCTCCTCCAGCAGCGCCGCCGGCACGATGGCGGCGCTGCCGTACTTGCCGGCGATGGCGTCCAGGGCCCTGTTGAGCTCCCGGCGGTCGCTGCCGCATTCGCTCCTTTCGGCAAAGAGGCGCAACTGTCCCGTCTGTCCGGCGGCCAGGAGGTTGGAGACGCTGATCCCCAGCAGTCGCACCGGCACCGTCCCCGCCTCGGTGCGTTCGAGGAGCTGCATCGCCTGCCGGTGCAGCATCGCCCCGTCGCTGGTGGGTTCCTTCAGGGTGATTGAGCGGGTCACCTGGCGGAAATCGTGGTACTTCACCTTGAGGGTTACCGTTCTTCCGGCGAGGTGATGGCGCCGTAACCGGCGGCCGACCTGTTCCGCCAGGGCAAGCAGTTCCCTGGCCAGGCGGTTTCGATCCCTGATGTCCCGCTCGTAGGTCTCTTCGTTGCCGATGGACCTGGCTTCCTCCTCTGGCTGGACCTGCCGGTGGTCGATGCCGCGGCAGGTCAGCCAGAGATGGCGGCCCAGCTTGCCGAATCGCTGCACCAGCAGCGGTTCCGGCAGGAGGGTGAGATCGCCGATGGTTTTGACCCCCATGCAGCGCAGGCTGTCCTCGGTCTGTTTGCCCACGCCCCAGAGCTTGCCGATGGCGAGCCCCGCCAGAAATTCCCGTTCCTTTCCCGCCTCCACCACCGTCAGTCCGTCAGGTTTACGGAGATCCGAGGCGATCTTGGCCACCAGCTTGGAGGAGGCCACCCCGGCCGAGGCGGTGAGTCCGGTCCGGTCGTGGATTTCCTTCTTGACTTGGACGGCGATGTCGCGGGCCGTTCCAAAGAGGCGCAGGGAGCCGGAGACGTCGAGAAAGGCCTCGTCCAGGGACAAAGCCTCCACCAGGGGGGTGATCGTCGCGAAGATCGCCATTATCTGCCGGGAAACCTCCTGGTAGCGGTACATGCGCACCGGAAGGTAGATCCCCTGCGGGCAGAGTTTGCGGGCCTGAAGGAGCGGCATGGCCGAATGAATGCCGAAGGCGCGCGCCTCGTAGGAGGCTGCACAGACCACGCCCCGGTAGCCGCTGCCGCCGACGATCACCGGTTTGCCGCGCAGGGAGGGATCGTCCTGCATTTCCACCGACGCGTAAAAGGCGTCCATGTCCAGATGAAGGATATGGCGAGGTGGTGTCATAATTTTGACAACAGGACCGTCTGCGGGACGGCCCGGCAAGGTTGGCCTGCGGCACGAGGAGGAAGAGGGAAGGATTTTCCCGGTGGTCATCGGCCGATGGAGGAACTTTCCGCTCAAGAATTATTCCGATCTGCCGATGAAGTATACAGAAATTGCATGAAAAAACAACCGATTGCCTGCCGGCACCGTATAGGGGCATGGAAAGAAGGCGGGCAGCGGTGAATGCGTCCTCGGACTGGCATGGAATTGGCAAAAAGGAAAAAACAAGCGATCAAGGAACCGAGGAGAGTCGCCAATGCTTAGCCCGAATCTGGACCTCAAGCCAGCCATGCAACCGATGCCGTCGACGATGCTCAACATGGATACCCTGATGAGCGAACTCGACTACCACCGCCGCAAGGCCGAGCAGCTTGCCCTGATGAACGAACTGCACGGCCGGCTCGCCCGCGCCATCGACCTGCCCGGGATGATCGAGGCACTGTCCGTCTGGCTGCTGCCCATGGTGGAGCACGAACTCATCGCCTACAACAACCCGGTGCGCCACCGCCGTTATCTGTTCTGTTCCTGCCATGGCCCCAAGCGGCGCAAGGTCATGGGGCTTGCCCGCAACCTTCTCGACCAGGGCGCCGGCAGCCCCGACCATGGCGATGAAGAGTTCGCCGTCCAGCAATGGCGGCTGGACAGCCAGCTGAACGACCGCGACAACATCCTGCTGGTCTGCAGGAACGGCCTCAGCCGCGAAGCCATGCTCCTCGTCAAGGATGCCCTGCAGGTTCTGCGGGAGCCGTTGCTGCGGGCACTGGAGTACGAGGACCTTTTCGAGATGGCCAACCGCGACGCCCTGACCGGTCTTGCCAATCGGCGGGTGTTCGAGGAACGGATCGGCACCATCCTGGAGAACGCCAAGCGGCACAACCGGCCGGTGAGCCTGGCCAGCATGGATCTGGACCATTTCAAGCAGATCAACGACACCCTCGGCCACGCCGAGGGGGACCGGGTGCTGCAGAAGGTGGCCAGGGTGCTCGGCGATACGATCCGGTCCACCGATCTGCTGGTGCGGATGGGCGGCGACGAGTTCGTCCTGGTGCTCAACGAAACCAACCTCACTGCCGCCCAGAATCTCGCCAACCGGATCTGCCGGGCGGTGGACGCCCTGGATATCCGGGCCGCCGGCGGCGCGAAACTGGGAATCAGCATCGGCATCGTCCAGTGGCAGCCAGGCATGGACAAGGAAGCACTGCTGGTCAAATCCGACGAAATTCTCTACCGGGCCAAGGCCGCGGGCCGATCCCGGGTGCATGTCGAAGAGCGGCTGCGATTCTCCTGAGCAGACCGCGATAACGGTCCCCGCCACCCCGCCGGCGGGGACCGTTATCCCCCCCTTGCATTCCTTACACTCCCAGCGATACTTTCCGATAGGCACGGTTGTCATTCCCGATCCGGCATGGCAGAATAGCGCAGCCGGCAGGGAGGGTCGTTCCGCCGGCACCCCAGTACCACAAGGAGGGAGCGTATGGCCACCTACCGGATCCTGACCCTCAATACCATCGCGGCCGAGGGGCTCACCCTGCTGGAGCCGGATCATTTCGCCATCGGTGCCGGCGAGGCGGACCCCCATGGCATCCTGGTACGCAGCGCCACTGTGGACACCGGCGCCTATCCGGCACTGCTGGCGGTGGCCCGGGCCGGCGCCGGGGTCAACAACATCAGCGTCGACCGCGCCACCGCAGAGGGGATATGCGTCTTCAACACCCCCGGAGCCAACGCCAATGCGGTGGCGGAACTGGTCTTCATCATGCTGGGGATGGCGGCCCGCCATATCCAGCAGGGCATCGATTTCTGCCGGTCGCTGGCCCATCTTCCCGATGGCGAAGTCAGCCGGCGGATCGAGGACAGCAAGGCGATGTTCCGCGGCTTCGAACTGGCCGGCAAGACCCTGGGTGTCCTCGGGCTCGGCAAGATCGGCGTGCTGGTGGCCAACCGCGGCGTGCAGAACTCCATGCGGGTGCTCGGTTTCGACCCCTATCCCGCCATCGAGAACATTCACCAGCTCTCCCCCGAGGTGGATTTCGTCCGCTCCCAGGCCGAGGTCATCCGCCGCGCTGACATCCTCAGCCTGCACATGCCGTACAGCAAAAAAACCCATCGGCTGGTCAACGGCGAATTCCTGCGCGGCCTGCGGCCGGGTGTCGTCCTGGTGAACTATGCCCGCGGCGAGGTCGTCGACGGGGACGCGGTGCTGGCCGCCCTCGATTCCGGGCAGCTGGGCGGCTACCTCACCGATTTTCCCGGCAGCGCCATGCTCCACCATCCCAAGGTCCTTTTTTCGCCGCACCTGGGAGCCAGCACCGAGGAGTCGGAAGAGCAGTGCGCGGTGATGGCAGTGAAGGAGCTCAAGGACTACCTGCTGTACGGCAACGTCAGCCGCAGCGTCAATTTTCCCACCGCCGAATCGATTCCGGCCGCCAATGTCCACACCCGACTGATCATGATCAACCGTGACGTGCCGGGGATGATCGGTTTCGCCTCCCAGATCATCGGCGCGGCCGGGATCAACATCGCCAGCTACCTGAACGAATCCAACGGCACCTTGGGCTACAATCTCATCGATCTGGAGAGCGGGATCGGTGGCGACGTCCTCGCCGCCATCGCCGCCCACCCGGACGTCGTCCGGGTCCGCACCCTGCGCTTCGCCCCGGAGGCATGAGCCACGATGGCCGGGACTCGCCCGGATGGATGAAACCTTGGGGGCAAATAGGATGCAGACTGGATCGCCGCGCTTCGCTTGCGATGACGCGGCAAATGCTCCGTCTTCGCGAGGAACGAAGCGACGAAGCGATCCAGCACGGCCGGTAACCCCGCTCCGGCAATCCCCCCTCCGGCTGCTGCCGAGCGCTCCACCTGCGGATGCTTGACAGGCACAGGTCGCGAACTTACCGTTTGTCCCTGTCAAATACCTGATTCACGCATCCGGGAGGTTCTATGCAATTCGACAAGTTTACCCATAAGTCACAGCAGGCCCTGCAGAACGCCCAGTCGCTGGCCATGCGGCTCGGCCACCAGGAACTGCGGCCCGAGCACCTGATCCGCGCCCTATTGGACGAGAGCGACGGCGTCGTCGTGCCGGTACTGCAGAAGATGGGCGGCACCCCGGCGCAGGCGGCGGCGGCCATCGATGCGCTGTTGCAGCGCCTGCCCAAGGTCAGTGGCGGCGGCGCCGGTCAGGTCTATGGCTCCGCCCAGCTGCAGAAGCTTCTGGACGGCGCCTTCAGGATCGCCTCCTCCATGCAGGACGAGTACGTCAGTCAGGAACATCTCTTCCTCGCCGGCCTGGAAGACCGGGGCGGCGCGGTCGCCGCCGGTCTCGGCAAGCTGGGCATCACCTACGATGCCTTCCTGAAGGCCCTGGCCGAGGTGCGCGGCAGTCAGCGGATCACCGATCCGGAGCCGGAAGGCAAGTTCCAGGCCCTGCAGAAGTACGCGCGCAACCTCACCGACGTCGCCCGCCAGGGCAAGCTCGATCCGGTCATCGGTCGCGACGACGAGATCCGCAGGGTGATTCAGGTACTGTCCCGTCGTACCAAGAACAATCCGGTGCTGATCGGTGAGCCCGGTGTCGGTAAGACCGCCATCGTCGAGGGGCTGGCGCAACGGATCGTCAACGGCGACATCCCGGAGACCCTGCGCAACAAACAGGTCATCGCCCTCGACCTCGGGGCGCTGGTGGCGGGCGCCAAGTTCCGGGGCGAGTTCGAGGATCGGTTGAAGGCGGTGCTCAAGGAGATCCAGAAGCGGGAAGGGGAGATCGTCCTGTTCATCGACGAGATCCACACCCTGGTCGGCGCCGGCGCCGCCGAGGGTTCCATGGACGCCTCCAACATGCTCAAACCGGCGCTTGCCCGCGGCGAGCTTCACTGCGTCGGCGCCACCACCCTGGACGAGTACCGCAAGTACATCGAAAAGGACGCGGCCCTGGAACGCCGCTTCCAGCAGGTGCTGGTGCAGGAGCCGACCATGGAGGACACCATCGCCATCCTGCGCGGCATCAAGGAGAAGTACGAGGTGCACCACGGCGTCCGTATCACCGACGCCGCCACCGTCGCCGCCGCAGCGCTCTCCAACCGCTACATCACCGACCGCTTCCTGCCGGACAAGGCCATCGACCTCATTGACGAGGCGGCCTCCCGCCTCCGGATCGAGATCGATTCGATGCCCGTCGAGATCGACGAGGTCGACCGCAGACGGATCAAGCTGGAAATCGAACGCGAGGCGCTCAAGAAGGAGAAGGATTTCTCGTCGCTGGAACGGCTCGGCAAGGTGGAGAAGGAACTGGCCGACGTGGGCGAGCAGCTCAACGCCATGAAGGGCCACTGGAGCCTCGAAAAGGAGATCATCCAGAGCATCAGGAAAGTCAAGGCGGAGATCGACGAGGCGCGGGTGGCCGAACAGCAGGCGGAGCGGCAGGGCGATCTCAGTCGGGTTGCCGAGATCCGCTACGGCAGGATCGTCGAGCTGGAGCGGCAGCTGGCCGCCGAAAACGGTCGGTTGAACGAGATCCAGCAGGACCGCAAGATGCTGAAGGAAGAGGTCGGCGAGGAGGACGTCGCCGCGGTGGTCGCCAAGTGGACCGGCATCCCGGTGGATCGGCTGCTCTCCGGCGAAAAGGAGAAACTGGTGCACGCCGAGGACATCCTCGCCCAACGGGTTGTGGGGCAGGGCGAGGCGATCGCGGCGGTGGCCAATGCGGTGCGCCGTGCCCGCGCCGGTCTGCAGGACCCCAATCGGCCTCTGGGTTCCTTCATCTTCCTCGGCCCCACCGGGGTCGGCAAGACCGAACTTGCCCGCAGCCTCGCCGATTTCCTCTTCGAGAGCGAGCGGGCGATGATCCGCCTCGACATGTCGGAGTTCATGGAAAAGCATTCGGTGGCGCGGCTCATCGGCGCGCCTCCCGGCTACGTCGGCTATGAGGAGGGCGGCTATCTCACCGAGGCGGTGCGGCGGCGGCCCTATTCGGTGGTGCTCTTCGACGAGATCGAAAAGGCGCATCCGGACGTGTTCAACGTGCTGCTGCAGATTCTGGACGACGGCCGGATGACCGACGGCCAGGGCCGGACGGTGGACTTCAAGAACACCATCCTGATCATGACCTCCAACCTGGGCAGCCAGCTGATCTCCGATCTCGGCGAGAGCCGGCGACCGGAGATGGAGCAACAGGTGAACGAGATCCTCCACCGCCAGTTTCGGCCGGAGTTCCTCAACCGCATCGACGAGATCATCATCTTCCACGCCCTGGGCCGGAACCACCTGGCGAAAATCGTCGACATCCAGTGCGAGCTGCTGACCAGGAGGCTGGCCGAGCAGAAGTTCCACATCACCCTCACCGAGGCGGCCAAGCAGTACCTGATCGAGATCGGCTACGATCCCGCCTTCGGCGCACGACCGCTGAAACGGGCGATCCAGCGCCACGTCCAGGACGCGCTCGCCATGAAGATCCTGGAAGGGGCCTTCGGCGAGGGCGACACCATCGTCGTCGACCGGGCCCTGGCCGGCGGGCTGGAGTTCCGCAGGGGGGAGGGTGGTGCCCATTGATGAAGAAGGGGTACGGTCGCTGAACGACGGAACGAAGAAACGCCTTCATCAGCAAAAAGGCCAGGACGGAGAGAATATCTCTGGATCTGGCCTTTTTGTTTCTGGTATGAGGAAAAGGATGGATGGATGCGGGGCAGGAATGAAAAAAGGTGACGGCAACCGTCAGATTGACAGGGCGACTAGGTAGCGATGGGGCAGGTGGAATGCACTTCAGTGGTCATGTGCACCAGGGGCGCAGGTGCAACGAGAACCGGCGATCACGATATTGGGGTCTTGGTTTCATGCGTCTTGGAAAATGTTCAACCAACTTCCAAGGTTGCAAGCCTGACACCGGATTTCCCGCCGGATTTCACCGGATTTCACCGGATCCCATATGAGGCCAAAACCTACCTCTCGCTCCTCTACTTCACCCGCCGCAGCACCTTATTGATCGCATCCAGATCGCAGCGTTCCGGATCGAAGTCCTCGCCGGCCCATTCTTTATAGGATTCGTGCTCTTCGTGGCCGGGATCGGCGAGTGCCGCGAGAAAATCACCATAGCCCCACACGCCGCCGACATCTTCCGGCGGGCATGCCCGTTTGCCGCCGGTGCAGATGGGATATTTTCCCTCCGCCGCCGGTTCGAGAATCTTCTCGACGGTGATCGCGTGCTGCCAGTCATCGCCAAAGTCATACTGGTAGAAGAACTTGTTCTTCTCCTTCAGGCCGAGTCTGCCCAGGATCTGACGACGTTCATCCGCAACCTGCACCCAGTCGTCCGGGTGGGGGATGCCGTAGCCGTGACCGCCGATGTCGAACTGGTGGAGATGACTGTCGGACCAGCCCATGGCGAGCTGGATCACCCGATGCAGTTTGGCCAGGGAAAACGAGCCCGGCACCAGCACCCGCCGCCAGATGGGGGGCTTGCTGCCGCGGAGGGTGATTTTGAGTTGATAGATGGGGCCGGAGGGTGCTGTTTGTTTCGTCGGCATGAGAGACTCCTCTGCGTTCTGCTGCCTTGGGTGTTGCCTGGTCTCGATGGTGATGGGGCTGGGCTGGTGAGAGAAAGGGCGACTGAAGTTGCGGAGCCTTGGTCGAGGTGACGTTACTACGGTTCCCGCAGGAAGACAAGGGTGGGGGCGGCTGGCCAGGACATCGCGCCTTCGCGGTGACCTGAAACGAAAACGGCCCCGGAAACCTCCGGGGCCGTTTTCGTTTCGCGCGGATGCAGCCGGCGGATTACAGCTTGAACATCAGTTCGTGGTAGGTGGGCACCGGCCAGAGATCGCTGGGGGTGATTGCCTCCAGGGCGTCGACGTCGGCACGCAGGGCCTGGATGGCGGCGAAGACCTTGTCGCGGTAGGCGGCGGCCTGCTTTTCCACCTTGTCGATGGCCTGTGCCTTCTTTGTCTCGTCCTCCAGTTTCTGCGCCTTCTTGTTGATGGAGTCCAGCAGTTTGGAAACCTGATCGAGCAGTCCCTTCTGGACGGTGCCGCCCTTGCCGACCACGCTCAGCGAATTGCCGAGTTCGGTGGCGAAGCGGATTCCGGCCGGAATGTACTGGCGGCGGACCATCTGCAGGGCGGTCTGCGCCTCGATGTTGATCTGCTTGGAGTACTGTTCGACGTAGATGTCGTAGCGGGAGTGGAGTTCCGCCTTGGTCAGCACCTTGTACTTTTCGAAGAGCTTGACCGCCTTCGGGGTGATGAAGGCCTTCATCGCGTCGACGGCGTTCCTGGTATTGGGCAGGCCGCGCTTTTCGGCTTCCTTCACCCATTCCTCGGCGTAGTTGTTGCCGTTGAAGATGATGCGGCTGTGCTTGTCCATCGTCTCCTTGACGATGGCGAGGATCTCCTTGTTGACGTCCTTGGCCTTCTCCAGGCGGGTGGCGATCTCGTCGAGCACCTCGGCGGCGATGGTGTTCAGCGCCACGTTGGGGCCGGAAATGGACTGGGAGGAACCGAGCATCCGGAACTCGAACTTGTTGCCGGTGAAGGCGAAGGGCGAGGTGCGGTTGCGGTCGGTGTTGTCCTTGGGCAGCTCGGGCAGGGAGTCGACGCCGATCTTGAGGAAGGTGGTCTTGCTGGTGGCCGCCTTCTCACCCTTGGCCAGCTGGACGAGGATGTCGGTGAGTTCATGACCGAGGAAGCTGGAGATGATCGCCGGCGGCGCTTCGTTGGCGCCGAGGCGGTGGTCGTTGCCGGAGCTGGCGCAGGTGCCGCGCAGGATGTCGGCATGGGTGTCGACCGCCTTCAGCATGGCGCAGACGACGACGAGAAACTGGGCGTTGGCCTCGGGAGTGGAGCCCGGTTCGAGCAGGTTGATGCCGTCGTCGGTGCACAGCGACCAGTTGTTGTGCTTGCCGGAACCGTTGACGCCGGCGTAGGGCTTCTCGTGCAGCAGGCAGACCATGTCGTGGCGCAGGGCCACCTTCTGCATGGTCTCCATGACCAGCTGGTTGTTGTCGGCGGCGATGTTGGCGGTGGCGAAGATCGGCGCCAGCTCGAACTGGGCCGGAGCTACCTCGTTGTGCTTGGTCTTGGCGGTGATGCCCATCTTCCACAGTTCGATGTCGAGGTCCTTCATGAAGGCGGAGACGCGGTCCTTGATGGAGCCGAAGTACTGGTCTTCCAGTTCCTGCCCCTTGGGGGCCGGCGCGCCGAACAGGGTACGGCCGCCGGACATCAGGTCGAGACGCTGCATGTAGTACTGCTTGTCGACGAGGAAATACTCCTGTTCCGGGCCGATGGTGGCGATAACCCGCTGGGAAGTGGTGTTGCCCATGGCGCGCAGGACGCGGATCGCCTGGCGGGAGACGGCGTTCATCGAGCGGAGCAGGGGGGTCTTCTTGTCCAGCGCCTCGCCGTGGTAGGAACAGAAGGCGGTGGGGATGCAGAGGGTGACATCGCCCTGGGCGTCTTCCTTGAGGAAGGCGGGGGAGGTGCAGTCCCAGGCGGTGTAGCCGCGGGCCTCGAAGGTGACGCGCAGGCCGCCGCTCGGGAAGGAGGAGGCGTCCGGCTCGCCCTGGATGAGCTGCTTGCCGGAGAATTCCAGGATGACGCCGCCCTCGCTGGTGGGGGAGATGAAGGAGTCGTGCTTTTCGGCGGTGGAGCCGGTCAGCGGCTGGAACCAGTGGGTATAGTGGGTGGCACCTTTCTCGATGGCCCAGTCCTTCATGGCGTTGGCGACCACGGCGGCGACTTCGGGCTTGAGCGGCGCGTTGTTGTTGATGGTTTCCTTGAGGGCCTTGTAGGTTTCCTTGGGCAATCTTTCCTTCATGACCTTGTCGCTGAACACGTTGGAGCCGAAGAGCTCCGCCAGGCTCATACCGTCACAACCGCAGTCACATGCGCAATCCGTACACATTCTTAGCCTCCTGAAAGTTGCTGTTTACGTGAGAATGGAAATTAGGATACGACATTTTTGAAACGATTCGTGCTTTTTTTTACCCGATACGTCCCTGTTTGTCTGCTTAAATTTCTCTCCGGATCCCGGAGGGGAGACGGTGGCAGCCGGTCTGAAAGTTCGTGCCGGCAGAAAAAAATGCCAGCCGCGTCGATTTTTTTCGACGTTTTTCCGGGCGAGGACGGGATTGGCACAAGCGTGCGCGGCAATTGCTGCCGCGGTGGCAAAAAACGACGGCCAGGAAAAAAAGAGGAAGGCTTAATAGACGACAGGCAGGCCGGCGCCCTTCCAGGAGGAAATGCCGCCGCTCAGATTGTACACTTCGGTGAAGCCCTGCTGGCGGGTGAGGGCCTGGCCGACGGCGAAGCTGCGGCCGCCGACGGCGCAGACCAGGAGGATCGGCTGATTCTTCGACAGATTGTGCTGACCGCGCATCGCCGACCAGAAGGGAATCATGATGGAGTTGGCGATCTTGCCTTCTTTCAGTTCCTGAGGGGTGCGCACGTCGACGATGAGCAGATCCTTGCGGGCGGCGATCAGTTCGTTGGCCGCCGCGGGCTGGAGGGAGACGAAGGGCGCCTGGTTTTGTACGGCCTGGGTGTCGGCGGTTTTGTTATCCGGGGTCTGGCTGTTGGAACAGGCGACGGAGAGCAGCAGGGTGAAGGTGAGACAGCAGAGGATACGCACGGCTTTCATCGACGGATCTCCTTGGAAGGGTACTGTTGGAGGGATAAAATGGGGTTGGCGAGGGGGCGGGCCGACAGCGGCCGCATCGCGGTGCGCACCTTAACGTGTCGGACGGCTTTGCGCAAGAGGGGCGGCAACACCACTGCGACTTCTCTTCGCCGTCCGGATTTGCTACATTGACAGGTGGGGCGCCCCCGCCAGCTCGGCTCGGGCGCTCCTGATGTGAGGGTACACATCCTGTATGGACAAGCGCAGATTCGAACGGGTCCCGGTCGCAGTCGACATCGAGATCCTGGTGCTGAGGAAGGGCAGCGGCGAAATCGTCGGCGGGCCGGTGGCAGCGGCCGTGGTCGACGTCTCCCCCGCCGGTGCCGGGCTGACGCTGGCCTCCATCCGGGCCGGCGCCCTGCACCTGTTCTACGGGCCGAAGGACGACCTCAACCTGGTTCTCCGGTTGCGCTTCTCCGGCGAAGACGGCGCACCGCGCCATATCGATGTGATTCCTGTATGGTTCGACAAGGAGCTGGACAGCGCCCCCCCCTTCTACCGATTGGGAGTCGAATTCATCGAACGCCCCGCTTCGCCGTCGGTGCGGGAACTGCTGCGCATCCTGAAGCCTGCCGGATCGATCGGCCGCTGGTTGCGGGAGCTCTTTGGCGAAAGGGTTTGACAGCCCACGGGGAAACAGGCTGAGAAGCCGTCAGAATTCCGCCGATTTCGGGGTGCGCGGGAAGGGGATCACGTCGCGGATGTTGGCCATGCCGGTGACGAACTGAATCAACCGTTCGAAGCCGAGACCGAAGCCGGCGTGCGGCGCCGATCCGAAACGGCGCAGATCCAGGTACCAGCCGTATCTGGTGGTGTCCATCCCCTGTTCCTCCATTCGCGCCCGCAGCGGTTCCAGGCGTTCTTCCCGCTGACTGCCGCCGATGATCTCGCCGATACCCGGGACGAGGATATCCATGGCCGCCGCGGTCTTGCCGTCGTCGTTGCCGCGCATGTAGAACGGTTTCAGCGAGCGGGGATAATCATGGACGATGAGCGGCCGCCTGAACACTTCTTCGCTGAGATAACGTTCGTGCTCCGACTGCAGGTCGTCCCCCCAGCGGACCGGGAAGTCGAAACTGCGCCCCGAGCGCTGCAACCGTTCCACCGCCTCGGTGTAGGAGATTTTGGCGAAATCGTCGTCCAGCAGTCCATGCAGGCGCCGGGTCAGATCCGGGTCGACGTAACGGTTGAACAGTTCGATGTCGGCGCTGCACCCGGTGAGGGCCTCCTCTACCAGATATTTGAGAAAGGTTTCCGCGAGCGCCATGTCGCCGGCCAGATCGCAGAATGCCATTTCCGGTTCGATCATCCAGAATTCGGCGAGATGCCGGCTGGTGTTGGAGTTCTCGGCGCGAAAGGTGGGACCGAAGGTGTACACCCTGCCAAGGGCCAGGGCGTACGCCTCGGCCTCCAACTGGCCGCTCACCGTGAGGCCGGTGCGGCTGCCGAAGAAATCGCCGCCGAAATCGACGCATCCGTCTTTTTTCGGCAGCCGTTCCAGGTCGAGAGAGGTGACGGTGAACATCTCGCCGGCGCCTTCGCAGTCGCTGGTGGTGATGATCGGCGTATGGATGAGGAAGAAATCCCGTTCGTTGAAGAAACGGTGCACAGCGAAGGAGAGGGAGCTGCGGATTCTCGCCACCGCCGCCAGGCTGTTGGTGCGCGGTCGCAGGTGGGCGACGGAGCGGAGGAATTCCATCGAGTGCCGTTTTTTCTGCAGGGGATAGGTCTCGGCCGGAGCCGGGCCGAGGACGCTGATTTCCCGGGCACGCAGCTCGACGCGCTGGCCGCTCGCCGGTGACTGCGCCAGCACGCCGCGGACCGACAGGGCGCAGCCGGTGGTGAGTTTGCGTATTTCGGCGGCATAGTTGGGCAACGTCGCGTCGGCGATGACCTGCAGATTGGCGAGGCAGGAACCGTCGTTGATTTCGAGAAAGGAGAAATCCCCCTTGGCGTCGCGCCGGGTGCGCAACCAGCCGCCGACCGTGAGTTCGCGGTCGAGGGGTTCTTCGGCGAGGATGGTTCTGACTGTGTGTTCGTACATGGCGGTCGTTTGTTCCGGTGATGCAGGGTTGGACCGGCCGGTCGGAGAAAAGATGACGGCCCGGTGTCGACTATTCTGTTAAGATAGTGAGGAAGGAGGCCGCCGCGCAACCATTTCCTGTCCGGCCGCCGACAAAGTTCCGCGCCGCGGTCAACAATTACTAACAGGAGTTGAAATAACATGGAAGACAAGGCAACCCATCTCGACCGTCATCGCTGCGCCCTTCTGGTGGTGGACATCCAGGAGAGGTTGATGCCGGTGATCGACGGGCGGCAGCGGGTCATCGACAACACCGTTCTGCTGATCAAGGCTGCGAAAACCCTTGCGCTGCCGATCGTCGCCTCCACCCAGTACGCGGCCCGCATCGGACCCCTGGTGCCCGAGGTGGCCGGTGAACTCGCCGGCATCGAACCCTGCGACAAAATGGAATTCGACTGTTTCGCCAACGAGGACCTGCGGGCCAGGCTGAAGGGGCTGGGCCGGGCTGTCGACACGCTCATCCTCTGCGGGGTGGAGTGCCATATCTGTGTCTACCAGACAGTGGTGGGTGCCATCGCCGGAGGCTACCGGGTGTGGGTGGCCGCCGATGCGGTTTCGTCGCGCACCGCGGCCAACTGCGCAACCGGCCTGGCCCGCATCGCGCAGCTGGGTGGTGTGATCGGCTCCACCGAGATGATCATCTACGATCTGCTCGGCAGGGCAGGCACCGAGGAGTTCAGGGCGCTATTGCCCTTCCTGAAGTGATGGGATGGGAGACGAGGAAGTTGCCGACAGGCCGGGAATGCATTGAAGCCTCCGGAGGAATCGACCGATAGGAGGGGAAGAAGGCGCGCACCCGGTTTGAAAAGGTCGAACGGGATGGGCCAGAGGACGGCGCGGTGGCGGAAACGTGGTGAACCAGACAGGGGCAACGGAAAATGGCGGCCGGCCGAATCCCGCGCCGGTTGACGGCACGGCGAGCCCCTCGCATGGGTCGCCCGGGGAGACGGAGCGGCATAACGGTGCCGGCTTCGGCCAGATCAGCGATGGTGTCTCCTGGGGGGTGTTCAACGAGGAGGTACACCCCGGGGACAGGGTTTTCCAACTGTTCCGTGCCCCGCGTTCCACCCACTGGTCGGTGGTCTGGTCCGACCTGATGATGACCATGTTTCTTCTCTTCGTCGTGCTGTACGTCTACCAACTCGCCGACCGCAAATTCACCCTGGTCGACGAGCCGGGAGCCTGGGAAGGAACGGGCAGCGGCATCGCCACCTCCGGTCCATCCCCATTTGCCGGGAGTCGGCCCAGCGAAGAGGTCTACGACCTCAGCCGGCGGGTCATCGCCGAGGCGGACATCGAGGATTTCGCCGCCATCGACCTTGCTCCCGACAAGACCGTGCGGATCGTCATCACCGGCGATCTGCTTTTCGATCCCGGCGACGACCGGATCAGGCCTTCCGCCCTGGAGAAACTGGCCAGAATCGCCGACCTTCTGCGCTCCAGTCCCTATGTGATCAACGTCATCGGCCACACCGACAGTGTGCCCATCCATACACCGCGTTTCGCCAGTAACTGGGAACTCAGCGTACTGCGGGCCACTGCCGTCATCCGCCATCTCACCGCCTTCGAGGATCTGCCGGCGGCGCGTTTTTTTGCCAGCGGCCATTCCTATTTTCAGCCGGTGGCCGGCAACGATTCTCCCGCCAACCGCGCCCGCAACCGGAGGGTGGAAATCGTCATCACCAGGGATATGCCTGGCGGCGGGCAGTAGGGCGCAGGCATGAGCTTCCTGGCTTCCCATCGCAACCTCATCGGTGTGCTGCTCTGCGGGCTGCTGTTTTCCTCCGGCTTCTTCATTCACGGCAACGCCGGCCTCTACGTCAACCTCGCCGGCCTGATCATCGTTCTGTCCGGCACCGCCGGCGCCACCCTGATCAGCTATCGTCTCGAACGTCTGGTCATCGTCTACCGGGTGCTGCTCACCTCCTACCGGACCCAACCCCGCCAGCCGGACGAACTCATCGAAATCCTGGTGGATCTGTCGGTGAAATCCCGTTTCGAGGGCATTGTCTCCCTGCAGCACGACGAGGAGGAGACCTCGATCCTTTTCCTGCGCCAGGCCCTGGGCCTGCTGGTGGACGGGTTCCACGGCCAGCAGATCCGCGAGATGCTCAACGCCGAGATGTATTTTTTCAGGATGCGGCGGGAGGACTGCGAGCGGGTCCTGCGCTCCATCGCCGATTATTTCCCATCCTTCGGCATGGCCGGCAGCGTCGTCGGTCTCATCGGCATGCTGGCCGGCGTGGGCGACACCACGGTGATTCTTGCCATGGTTCCCATCGCCCTTACCTCCACCCTCTACGGCATCATCCTCTCCAATTTTCTTTTTCTCCCCTTTGCCGCCCACCTGCGGGAGCGCACCGATCACGAGCTCCTCGTGCAGAAAATCATCCTGGAGGGGGTCGTCGCCATCGAGGGCGAGGTGAACCCGCGGGTGCTCGAACGGAAACTGAAGGCCTTCCTCACCCCGGCAGCCCGCAGCCGGCAGATGCTGACCATGCGGAAGATCCGGGAACGATTCCACAAAAGGGCGATGGCACAGGGCGGGACGCCAGCGCAGCCTGTATCGCCGGAGACGACTTCCCCGGAAGGGCCACCCCCCTGAAGGGGGAACGTCGCACCCCTGTCCGGTCGGGTTTTCCTGGGCCTGGTTTCGAGACTCTCTTGCCGCACTTGATTTTTCCTGAGTAAAAAAAGTACATTATAAAGTCGATTGTCGATAATCACGAGGGCCGCCCTTGCCAGCGGTTCGACGTGCTGAAGCATGTATTTTTTCCGTCGGCCGGATTCCGTCCGTGGTAACGATGCGTGCCCATTATCTTGCAGGGGCGGGTTTCACCAAATGGATCAACTGGAAGTCCTCGAACAACTTCAGGATGATGATAGGCGGCGACACTGCCGGGTGTGCAAGGGGTACCGGATGCGCTTCGGGCTGCTGGAGGATCTGAGCATCGTCAAGGTCAGCCAAGCGGCGGACCTTCTCGACATCAGCGGCGGCGGCCTGCGCTTTCTGGCCGATCATCGTCTGCCTGGCGGCGGACAGATACTGCTTGAACTGGAAATCCCCGGCTGGCGCGTGGTCGACGGCGACTGGCAGCCGAGCGACAGCGAGGAGGATTCCGGCGTGCTGCGCATCGTCGCTCAGATCGTCTGGACCGCCCTCGATACCGCCCGCAAGGGAAAATACCAGACCGGTGTCAGATTCACCGGTCAGGTCAAGTGACCGAGAGAGAAAGCGCCATGGGGCATGAGGGAAAACCACAGGTTCACCTGGAAATTTCGAGCGGATTTTTCCGGATCCCGACCGAACACCTTGTCTACAACCTCACCGTCATCGGCGGTGAGGGCATTCGGGTGGTGGAAAAAATCGTGGAGCGGGAACTCGCCGCCACTGCTCAGCCCGCCGCCGCAAGCGGCACGGCACCCGACCCTTTTTTCGCGGAACTGACCGAGCTGCTGCTCCGCCGCTCCGGTGCGGCCCTGCGCACGCTAGCCGCCGAAAGCTCGAGAGAGAAGGCCGAGGCGGGGGGTAACCTGCAGGCCGAGCTGGAAAAGGCCCGCGCGGAGCTGTCGGCCGTCGGCCGGATGGACAGGGTGGCCGACAGGGAGCAGGTGGCCGGGGCGCTGTCCCCGGTGATCACCGAGCTGGTCGCCCGGCTTCAGGAGGCGGCGGTCATGCTCGGCGGCGCGCAAGCCGTGCCGGAGACTCCTGCCGATGCAGCCGCGCCGCCTTCGGCGCGGCGGCGGTATCTGTTCGATCTCGATGTGGTTTTTCAGACCCTGTACGAACTGTGCACCAACGAGCAGGTTAAGGGGCATATCAGCAAGGCACGGCAGAACCGGGACAGCTTTTTCGACCTGCCCGTCTTTCTCGATTCCATGACGGCAAAGCTTGCCGGCATGGAGCCGGACGGCGACAATTTTTTCAACGTGCCCATGGCCGACGTGCTGCAGGCCCTCGCCGACAGCTGCCGCGAGAAACCGATCGTCAATCTGTTGAAGAAGATGGACGCGAGTCAGGCGGATATCTTCCTTGACGGCTTTCTCCCCCTGGAGGCGCCGCCCACCGAGGAAGTGGCGGTGGAAGCAGGTCCCGCCGATCTTCCTCCACCCCCGCCGGCGACCCCGCCGCCGGCCATGGCCGCCGACGAGTTGCAGCGGCTGCTCGCCGAAATCCAGAACGGGCTGAACGAGCTGGCCGGCAGGGTGGAGGAGATCGCCATGGCCGATAGCTGCCCGGCACCACCCTTGGATGTGTCCGCCATCGAAGCCTGTCTCGATCGAGCCGCCGCGGCGGCAACCCCGCGACCGGCCGGCATTGCCGGGACGATGTTGGCACCATTGCGCACCCTCTGCGCGGTCCTGCTCGCTGGAAAACACGCACTGACCCAACACGCCACCACCGCCGGCACCGCCGAAGGGCTCTTCGCCGCGGGCGAAAAGCTTGCCGCCCGCGAGACCGCCGCGGCGGCAGATGGCGCGAGCCTCGTCTCCCTGCTGGACGGCGCCGGCATCTGAGCGCGGAGGCGGCGTGGCAAACCGTCCGCTGCGCCGGCAGCTTTTCGCGGCCGCCCTCCTGCTGGTCGCCGTGACCGGCAGTGCCTGCACCCTGCTCTTTTTCTCCTTCCTGAAAGCGCACTCGATCCGCAGCACGCAAACTTCCCTGGTTCGGCAGGCAAGACTCCTGCAGGACGACCTGCTTGTCTTCCTCGAAACCGGCAGACAGCAGGATATCGATCAGCTGTGCAAAAAGAGCGGTCGTCTCACCGGCCTGCGCTATACGGTCATCCTGCCGTCGGGAGATGTCGTCGGCGACAGCGACGAAGAGCCCCGCCGAATGGACAACCACGGCGGCCGGCCGGAAATCCGGGAGGCGATGGCTGCCCAATCTCCCGCTTTCTCCCTGCGCCACAGCGATACCCTGCAGCGCAGAATGCTCTACGCCGCCATACCCCTGCTCGGCAGCGGTTCCCCGGCAACGGTGGTTGGCGTGCTCCGTTGTTCCCTCGCCTTTGACGCCATCGATGCCGACCTGGTCGCCCTCGCCAGAACGATCATCGCTGCCGTCCTGCTGATTCTCGGCATGGCCGGCAGCCTTGCCCTGTACCTCTCCGGCCGCCTCAGTCGGCCGCTTTCCGAGGTAGAGCGAATGGCGACACGGCTGGCCGAAGGCGACTTCTCGCTGCCCGGGCCCGCTCTCTCTCCCGGCGGGCGTCCCATGGAAATCGCCGCGTTGGACGGGGCGCTGAGAAAACTCGCCGCGAACCTGGAACGACGCATCGGCGCCATGGTCAGCAGGCATCAGGAACTGGAGACGGTGTTTGCCGGCATGGTCGAGGCGGTGATCGTCGTCGGCCGCGACGGCAGGCTGCGCAAACTCAACCGTGCCGCTGTCAGGATGCTGGGGGTGGAGGAGGAGAGAGCGATGGGCCGCCGGATGCTGGAGGCGGTGCGCAACGTCGAACTGCAGGAAATGGTGGCCCATCTGCTCGGGAAAAGCGGCGAGGATCACCTGGAAAAGGAAATCGTCGTCGCCGACAACGAGGAGGAGAGAATTCTGCAGGCATACGGCGGGGTTCTCGTGGACGAGGATGGAGAAACCAACGGCGCCCTCATCGTGCTCCACGACGTCACCCGGCTGAAAAGGCTGGAAAACCTGCGACGCGATTTCGTCGCCAACGTCAGCCATGAACTCAAGACGCCGATCACCACCATCAAGGGCTTCGTCGAAACCCTGCTGGACGGCGCCGCCGCCGACCCGCAAACCGCCACCGGCTTTCTGCGGATCATCGAAAAGAATGTCGACCGGCTCACCGCCATCATCGAGGATCTGCTCATGCTCTCCCGTATCGAGCGGGACGAGGAAGGCGGCGAGATCGAGATGGCGGACATCGAACTGCGCCGGGTGCTGGCCGGGGCGATGGAAATCTGCCAGCCGCAGGCGGCCGCCAAGGGCATCAGCCTCGATCTGCGCTGCGACGACGCTCTGCCGGTGCGACTGAACGGTCCGCTCATCGAACAGGCGGTGGTCAATCTGGTGATCAATGCGGTGAAGTACAGCGATCCCGGCAGGGAGGTCGTGGTCCGCGGCGGCATGGAGGGCACGCAGATCAGGATCGAGGTGGAGGATCAGGGGATCGGCATCGCGGCCCAGCATCTGCCGCGGCTGTTCGAGCGGTTCTACCGGAGCGACAAGGCGAGAAGCCGCAAGCTGGGCGGCACCGGATTGGGGCTTTCCATCGTCAAGCACATCGTCCAGGCCCATCACGGAACGGTCTCGGTGCGCAGCATCCCCGGCCGCGGCACCACCTTCACCATCCTCCTGCCCGGCGCGCGGCTCTCCCCTCGCTGAGCCGGCCGCGGCATCGCGACACCGCCCGAGCGGAACCGTGGTTGCCTATTCCCTGAACCGGTAGCCGACGCCGCGCACCGTCTCGATGAAGTCGCCGGCCGCGCCCAGTTTCCGACGCAGGCCGGCGACCAGGACGTCGACGAGCCGTTCGGTGACGTTGTGGCCGACACCGCGGACCTGCTCGATGAGCTGCTGGCGGGAGTAAACCCAGCCGGGGCGGCGGAGAAGAATCTGGAGGATGTCGAATTCGGTGGCGGTTGCGGCCACCGGATTGCCGGCAAACGAGATCAGCCGGCGGCCGGCATCGAGCTGCAGGCCGTGGTGTTCGAGTACCTTTGCCGTTTGCCCGCCTCCGGCAGGTCGGCGGCGGCGCAGCACCGCCTCCACCCGGGCCAGGAGCACCCTGGGACTGAACGGTTTGGGGATATAGTCGTCGGCGCCGGTTTCCAGACCGGCGACGATGTCCCGCTCTTCCCCCTTGGCGGTGAGCATGATCGCCGGGATGGCGCTGGTCCGTGGGTTGGCCCGCATCCGCGCCAGTACCGCCATGCCGTCCAGACCGGGCAGCATGATGTCGAGCAGCACCAGATCGGGTGTCACCCTTTCGACATCGGCGAGTCCCGCCTCGCCGGAATCCGCGCATACAACCCGATACCCTTTCCGTACCAGGTTGTAGCTCACCATCTGCTGGATATCCTCCTCGTCCTCGATGAGGAGGATGGTGGCCGGCTCGCCGTGGTTCAAGAAATCTCCGATATGTCGTGGCGGATGATGCGGCCCTGCATCATGTAGATGACGTCCTCGGCGATGTTGGTGGCGTGGTCGCCGATCCGTTCCAGATTACGGGTGATGCTGAGCAGTGAGGCCAGGTAGACGTGCTGGGAGGGATCCTGCTGCTGGATTTCTTCCAGTTTGCGGCGGATCACCGCCTTCGCCTCGTCGATCTCGTCATCCCATATCAGTACCTTGTAGGCAAGATCGGCGTCCTCGCGGACAAAGGCATCAAGGCTGTTCTTGAGCAGCGCCAGGGTCTTTTCGTTCATGTCGAACAGCTCCTCGGGGACGTTCACCAGGGAGATGTCCTTATTTTCCCTTTTCAGAAAGAGCAGCTTCTTGGCGATTTTCGAGGCGAGGTCGCCGATCCGCTCGAGGTCGTTGTTGACCTTGAGAACGGTGACCACGAAGCGCAGATCCCCGGCCACCGGCTGATGCAGGGCGAGTATTCGCAGGCATTCCTCTTCCACCGAGATCTCGGTGCGGTCGATGTCGTCGTCCTTTTTCTGGACCTGGACGGCCAGCACCGGATCATTGGAAAGAAAGGCCTTGACGCCGTTGCGGACGTTTTCCTCCACCATGCTGCCGAGCAGCAGAATGCGTTCCTTGAGTTTGTCCAGTTCGACCCGCAGTCTTTTCGCCATTGTCGATTCTCCTAGGATAAAGAGTACGGCAGGATCAGCCGAACCTGCCGGTGATGTAGTCTTCGGTTTCCTTGCGTTTCGGCACGGTGAAGATGTTCTCGGTGGGATCGAATTCCATCAGCTTGCCGAGATACATGAAGGCGGTGTAGTCGGATACCCGGGCGGCCTGCTGCATGTTGTGGGTGACGATGATGATGGTGTAGTCGCCCCGCAGCTCCCGGATCAGATCCTCGATCCGCGAGGTGGAAAGCGGATCGAGGGCGGAGCAGGGCTCGTCCATCAGGATGATCTCGGGGGAGACGGCAATGGCCCTGGCGATGCAGAGTCGCTGCATCTGGCCGCCGGAAAGCCCCATGGCCGAGTCGTGCAGCCGGTCCTTGACCTCCTCCCAGAGGGCGGCCCGGTTCAGGCTCCGTTCCACCGCCTCGTCGAGGACGCTTTTCCTGTTCTCTCCGGCGATCCTGAGACCGTAGATGACGTTTTCGTAGATGGATTTGGGGAAGGGGTTGGATTTCTGGAAGACCATCCCCACCCGTGACCGCAGCTGGATGACGTCCTGGATCGGATCATGGATGTTGACCCCGTCCAGCAGGATCTTACCGTCGATGCGCAATTCGTCGATGAGGTCGTTCATCCGGTTGAAACAGCGGATGAGCGTCGACTTGCCGCACCCCGAAGGGCCGATGAGGGCGGTCACCTGATTACGGGGGATGTCGAAGGTGATGTCGTAAAGCGCCTGTTTTTGGCCGTAATAGAGGGAAAGATGCTGCACCTGGACGATGGGATCGGCAATGGCGACAATGCTTGCCTGTGAATCGGGCATGAATCCTCCTGATCTACAAGAATACAGAAATTTCCTGATGAAAAAGCACCATGAATACGACAGTCGACCGCGGCGCCTACACCGAACCCAGGGAATATTTCCGTTTCATCCTGTTGCGGAGGATGATGGCGGTACTGCTCATGAGAATGACGATGAGGAGCAGCAGCAGGGTGGTGACGAAAACCATGGGTTTTGCGGCCTCGACGTTGGGTGACTGGAAGCCGATGTCGTAGATGTGAAATCCGAGATGCATGAACTTGCGGTCGAAGTGCAGGTAGGGAAAGTTGCCGTCCAGCGGCAGGGTAGGGGCGAGTTTGACCACACCGGTGATCATCAGCGGCGCCACCTCGCCGGCCGCCCGGGCCATGGCGAGGATGAAGCCGGTCATGATACCGGGCGATGCCATGGGGACGAGCAGTTTGTACAGGGTCTGGAACTTGGTGGCGCCCAGGGCGAGGGAGCCCTCGCGGATGCCGCCGGGAATGGCGCCCAGTGCCTCCTCGGTGGCGACGATCACCACCGGAACGGTGAGCAGCCCCAGGGTGAGACTGGCCCAGAGGATACCGCCGGTGCCGAAAGTCGGGGTGGGCAACCGTTCGGGGAAGAAGATCTGGTCGATTCCGGAACCGATGCCGTAGACGAAGAAGCCAAGGCCGAAGATACCGTAGACGATGGAGGGAATACCGGCGAGATTGTTGACTGCGATCCGGACCAGGCGGACGATGATCCCCTCCTTGGCGTATTCGCGCAGATAGATGCCGGCGATCACCCCCAGGGGAAAGGACAGGATGCTCATCAGCAGCACCAGCATGACCGTGCCGAAAATGGCGGGGAACAGTCCGCCTTCGGTGTTGGATTCCCGGGGGTTGGCGCTGAAGAATTCCCAGACCCGCGCCCCGTAGTGGCGGATCTTGGCGGCAGGGCCCATGACGTTGGGGCGGTAGACGCGGACTATGTCGTCCAGGGCGATTTCCCTGGTTCTGCCGTTCGTGTCGGCGAACACGGCGAGGTTGCCGGCCAGCGCGGCGGTGAGGGCGTTGCGCTCCGCCACGATGGCGGAGAATTCCTCGTGCAGGGTCTGGCGCTCGGCGGCAAGCCCCTGCATGTTCGGATCGTTCTCGCCGACTCCCTGATAGCGGAGTTTGGCGATTCGCTGGTCGATCTTGGCCATCCGCACGTTGACGGTGGTGATGTTGTCGGTGACCGCGCTGACGGCGTGCTGCCGTGTGGCCACCACCGGCAACGCCTGCTGCAACCGTTGCCACGGTGTGCCGTCGCCCACGCTGATGTCCGCCAGCCGGATTTCCTGCAGAAAACCGTGGAAATTACCGTATTCCCGCCGTTCGATGGCAACGGCCTCTTCCGGCAGGGAGATGGAGGCGACGTGCTCGCTTTCGATCCAGCGGAAATCGAGACCGTAGAGATCGCGGTTGCCGATCTTGTACTGGATGCGTTCCTTGCCCGCCGGGGTCAATTCCTTCTGCATGCGCTGGCCGAGGATCGTGGAACCGTCGGTGAGGGTCACGAGTTCCAGTTGTGCCGGCCAGAACACCCCTATGCCGTGGGAAAGTACCACCCAGACCAGGGTGACGGTCATCACCAGGATGAGGGTGAGGCTTGCGCCTGTCGCCCAGATGAACGGCTCGCCGCGTTTGTAGAAGAGTTTGTTCATGACTGCTGATCTCCGGAGTGTCGCGGGCCGGTCAATAACGCATGTATTTCCGCCGCAGTCGTTCCCTGATCACCTCGGCGCCGGTATTGAGCAGGAAGGTGAGGACGAAGAGAAGGACCGCGCACAGGAACAGCACCCGGTAGAGGGTGGAGTCCACCGGCGCCTCGGGGATCTCCACGGCGATGTTGGCCGACAGGGTGCGCATGCCGTTGAATGCCGACCAGTCCATGATCGGGGTGTTGCCGGTGGCCATGAGGACGATCATCGTTTCCCCGACGGCGCGGCCGAAACCGATCATGATGCCGGCAAAGATGCCCGGGCTTGCGGAGGGGAGTATCACCCGCCATACCGTCTGCCAGCGGCTGGCGCCCAGGGCAAGCGATGCGGCACTGAGGCTGGGCGGCACGTTGGACAGGGAGTCTTCGGCAATGGAGAAGATGATGGGAATGACGGTGAAGCCGAGGCCGAAGGCGATGATGATGCAGTTGCGCTGGTCGTAGGTGATGGCGGCATGGCTGAACAGCCACTGGCGGAAATCGTTGCCGAAGAAGCTGCGTTCCAGATAGGGACCGATGGCGCCGGCGGCCATGACCGCCAGCAGGATCACCGGCGCGACGATGAGGAATTCCCAGCCCTTGCGCATGTGGCGGATACGGTGGGAACGATCGGTGGCCTGCTGCCAGATCACCATGAAGAGCAGAAAGCAGAGGGGAATGAGGATGCCGGCGGCGAAGAGGGAAAGGAGGTAGCTTTCGACCAGGGGCGCGAGCCAGAGAGCGGCAAGAAAGCCGATGACCACCGACGGGATGGAGGCCATGATCTCCACCACCGGCTTGACCAAGCGTTTGAAACGGCCGCGGGCGAACTGGCTGACGTACACTGCCCCGAAGATGGCGAGCGGCACCGCGAACAGCATGGCGTAGAAGGTGCCCTTGACCGTGCCGAACAACAGCGGCGTAATCGAGAATTTCGGTTCGAAATCGTCGCTGCCGGAGGAGGACTGCCATGCCATTTCCGGCTCCGGGTAGCTTTCGTACCATACCTTGCCGAACAGGGTGCGGAGACTGATCTCCGGGTGGGGACAGGACAGGGCGAGCGCGGTCACCTGGCCGCCGGCGTCGATGATCACCATGCCGTTGTTGCGGTCGGCGAGGGCAGCCAGTCGTTTGCCGCCGTCGCCGGCCAGGGAAAGCAGGTTGTTCTCCGAGGTCATGTGGTCCCAGTGGATGGCGCCGTCGGCGCCGATGCTGACGAGGGATTTGTCCCGCCGGGAGGGGATCAGGTTCACCACCGGCGACCGGTGCGGCGTCAGGGAATGGATCCGCCGCAGCCGGCGGTGGCCGTCCTCGCCGGCCACTTCCATCCAGGTGGAGATTTCGCCGTTGCTGGCGCCGACGGCGAGGGACACGGAGCCGAAAACCATCGCCAGGCTGCTGATGCCGGTCGAACCCCGATGGGCCGGAGTGGTATCCAGGAGTCTCGCCTCGCCGCCGCCGATATCCCAGCGGACGATGGTGCCGCCGTCGGTGCCGGCGTAGAGGCGGGAACCGCTGTTGTCCAGGGTGAAGCAGGTGAGCTTTTCCTCCACCGGCAAGGGGGCGGCGAAGGAGAGATCCTCCTTGGTCTCCTCCCCGAACAGGTCGGTCGTCACCGTCTGTTTCCGCACGAGAAGCTGGTTGGCGGCGGTGAGGACCACCACCACGCTGCCGTCGTCGGTGATCCGGCTGCTGCCTGCAACGGCGGAACCGGCCGCGGGGAGGTTCAGGTGGAGCAGGGTGTCGATGCCGGGAATGAGGGTGCGGCTGCCGTCGGCGTAGGCGGGGGTGAAGGTCACGGCGAAGACATCGACGGTACCGTCGGCGTACAGGGCGGTGAACCGGTTGCGGCCCTCGGTGGCCAGGTGGGTGATGGTGCCGGTTGCCCCGGTGCGCAGAAGGGTGGTTTCGCCACCTGCAACCGGGGTGACCGAGATGTTGCCCTGACTGTCGATGAGAAAGGTGTGCTCCAGGTATTCGTCGATGCCGGCGGCGAGCACCGGGTCCATGCCGGCCGGAATCGGGAAACGGGCGATGGTATCCTTCTCGGTGGGCATGAACAGGGGCAGAGTCACCTTGACGATGAGAATGAGGATGGCAAGCACCGAAGCGATGACGGTGAGACCGCCGCCGGTGATGACCCATCGCGCCGTACGGTCACGGTTCTTGACCCTGCGAAGGAGTTTTTCGTCCATGATGGTCCTTGCTGGAAGTCTTGACGGTCGGGCGGCAAGGTTGGCGAGGCCCGGAGCCGGAGGAGGCGATGGCGTTCTTTCCGTGCGGCGCGTTCCAGGTCGCGGCCAACCGATTTCTACACTGTTTTGCCCATTGTTGGAACCAAAAAAGCGTCCGGGCGGACGTGGTAAACGGCATGCCTTCCCGTTGCGGAGGGCATGCCGTTTGTTGGTCAGGGCGGGATGCGTTCTACTTGGTCAGTGCCAGCTGTTTTTCGGCGATTTTCGCCGGCAGGGGCAGGTAGCCGTCCTTGACGACGATTTCCTGCCCTTCCTTGGAAAGAACGAAGGTGAGGAATTCGGAAATCATCTTGGGCATCGGCTTGCCCGGCTCCTTGACCACATAGACGTAGAGCATACGCGAAAGAGGGTATTTGCCGGCGAGAACGTTGTCGTAGGTCGGCGCAAAACCTTCGCCGCCGGCGGCTTTGGCGAGCTTGATCGTCTTGACCCCGGAGGTGAGGTAGCCGATGCCGGAATAGCCGATTCCCGCAGCATCACCGCTGACGCCCATCACCACCGAGGCGGAGCCGGGCTGTTCCTTGACGGTTTCCTTGAAATCGCCCTTGGCCAGGGCGTGCTCCTTGAAATAGCCGTAGGTGCCCGAGGCGGAGTTGCGGCCGTAGAGGCTGATGGGACGGCTGGCCAGCGGGCCGCCGACTCCGAGCTGATCCCAGGTGGTGATGTCCTGGGCGCCGCTCTTGCGGGTTTTGGAAAAGATGCCGTCCAGCTGTTCCAGGGAGAGGCTGTCGACGGGGTTGTCCTTGTTGACGAAGACGGCCAGCGAGTCCAGAGCGACGCCGATGGCGGTGGGTTTGAAGCCGTACTGCTTTTCGAAGGCATCGGTCTCCTGGCTCTTCATCGTCCGGGACATGGGCCCGAGCTGGGCGGTGCCGCTGATCAGCGCCGGCGGCGCGGTGGAGGAGCCCTTGCCCTCGATCTGGATGCGGACGTTGGGGTACTTCTTCTGGAAACCCTCGGCCCAGTAGGTCATCAGGTTGTTGAGGGTGTCTGAACCAATGCTGTTGAGGTTGCCGGCAACGCCGTCGCTTACCTTGTAGGAGGGCAGGGCGGGGTCGATTTCGGTGACCGCACCGGCAGACAACGGCGCGACGAACAGGGCGGCCGCCGTGGCGAGGGTGGTGAGAAAACGGCTGGGTTTCTGCATGGGATGCTCCTTTGCTGAGGGTTGGTGTGCTGCCATTCCCGGGCAATATGGCGGTGTTTTGTTAAGATTTCGTTAAGAACAGGTAAAACTCTCGTTAATAGGAGGGGAGAGCGGGGTAGCGGCGAAAAAAAAAGAGGGACCGGTCGTATGACTCGGTCCCTCGGGGTGTCCTGGAGGCGGCGATCGGAGTCGAACCGATGAATAAAGGTTTTGCAGACCTCTGCCTTAGCCACTTGGCTACGCCGCCCCTCTGTGTTAGACTCGGCAATAGTAAACGCTGCCTGCCGGTTTGACAAGAAAAATGTCTTCGAAATCATCGTAAATTATGGAGCCTTACAGCCTCCGCGGGGAGGAACTCGCCGGGGTCGAACACGCCCTCGGGTATCGCTTTTGCCGACGCGAACTGCTCGTGCAGGCGCTTACCCACAGTTCCTACCGGGCCGAGCATCGCCGCGCCGGCCAAGCCGACAACGAACGGCTGGAATTTCTGGGCGATGCGGTGCTGGACACCGTTGTAAGCGCCCTGCTGTACGAATCCTACCCGGATGCCAGCGAGGGTCAGCTTACCGAGAGGCGGGCGCAACTGGTCAACACGGCGCAACTTGCCAGGGTGGCCGGTCAGCTCGGTATCGATGGTTTTCTCCTGCTGGGTCAGGGGGAAGCGGATTCCGGCGGCCGCCGCAAGAGATCGATCCTGGGCAGCGCCTACGAGGCGCTGGTGGGGGCGGTGTTTCTCGACGGCGGGTTCGCGGCGGCAGCGGCGACCATCCGCCGCCACTTCGACGGTCTGCTGGTGACCGGCGAAAGCGAAGCACCCCTCGCCGATGCCAAGAGCCGCTTGCAGGAGATCCTGCAGGCCCGCCACAACCAGACACCGTCCTACGTACTGGAGGAGGCGAGCGGTCCCGACCATCACCGCCAGTTCACCGTCTCCGTCTGTTTCGCCGGCGCCGTTCTCGGCACGGGCAAGGGGCGCAGCAAGAAGGAGGCGGAAAAAAAGGCCGCCGCCGCCGCGCTTGCCCGCTATTGCCCGCCTCAACCCTGATCCGGCTGCAGTATGCCGCCCTCCACTCCCTGCATCATCCCGGTATTCCTTCCCCATCGCGGCTGCATGCACCGGTGCGTTTTCTGCAACCAGCACGCCATTACCGGCTTGTCTGCAGGAACGGTGACCCCGGTGGTGGTGCAGAAGACCATCGCCGCTCACCTGGAACGGCGGCGATGGCCGGGACGGGAGGTGCAGGTGGCCTTTTACGGCGGCAGTTTCACCGCCTTGGCCTGGTCCGAGCAGGAGGTGCTGCTGGACGCGGTATCCCCGTTTCTGGCGGCGAAAACGGTCGCCGCCATCCGTTTGTCCACCCGACCCGACTGCCTGGATGCGCCGCTGTTGGAAAAGCTGGCCGGCAAGGGGGTGCGGATCATCGAATTGGGGGTGCAATCCATGGACGACCGGGTGCTTAGCCGTTGCCGCCGTGGTCATGACGCCGCAGCCAGCGAAGGGGCGGTCAACCTGCTCAAGGAGCGGGGATTCACGACCGGCGTGCAGCTGCTGATCGGCCTGCCGGGCGAGTGCCGCGCCGGGATGATGGCCGGAGTCAGGCGGCTGGTGCGGCTGCGCCCCGATTTCGTCCGGATCTACCCGGCGGTGGTGGTGGCAGGCAGCCCGATGGCCGAGGACTATCGCGCCGGCATCTTCCGTCCTCTTTCCCTGGCGATGGCCGTGCTGCAGGTTGCCTGGATGAAGCGGGTCTTCACCGCTGCCGGCATCCCGGTGGTCCGCATGGGGCTGCAGGACTGCGAGTCCCTGAACGGCAGCATTCTGGCCGGTCCGCATCACCCCGCCTTCGGCGAGATGGTGGCCGGCCGGCTGGTCTTCCGCGAGGCGCGCCGTCTTCTCCGCAGCCAGGCCGGCCGGGCGTGTTCGCTGCTGGTGAGCGCCCGCGACACCTCGGTTTTTCTCGGCCACCGGCGCGACAACCACCGGCGTCTGCGGCAACTCGGGCTGCTCGATCGTACGGAAATCGTCTTCGATCCGCTCCTTGAGCGCGGGACGATGCGGGTGGTGCAAGGGGAGGGAGAAGGATGAACATCCTGCAGGTAATCGCCGAACGCAAGATCAGCCAGGCTATGAGCGAGGGGCGCCTGCAGATTGCCGCCTGCTGGAAGGGGCGCCCCCTGCCGGAGGAAACCGGCCCCCACCTGCCGGCCGAGTTGCGCATGGCCTACAAGATCCTGAAGAACGCCGGCTACCTGCCGCCGGAGGTGGAGGTCCGCCGCGAAATCCAGCAGCTGGAGGATCTGCTCGCAGGCGAATGCGACGAACGAACCCGAGTGCGGCAGATGAAGAAGCTCGATGTACTGTTGCTGAAGCTGGATGCGGCCCGCGGCCACCGGAGCAATATCCGCGAACAGGACGACTACTACCGGCGCATCGTCGAGCGGGTGCGGACCGGAGGAGGGCGGCAGGCGAAGGGTGAAGGCGGTGAGTCCGGCTGAAATGCGCCGGTGCCTTGATCCGGTGGCAGGGCTAGGGGGCGATTCCCTTCAGATAGACCCGATAGGGCGCCGGATAGCCCTCGACGGTGCGCCCCGGATCGGCCGGATCGAGAAAATCGGTATAGGACTCGAAGGTCATCCAGTCGGTGCGCCGCTGTTCCTCGCCGCTCATCGGGTGTGAGCAGAACAGTTCGACCTCGTTGAAGCCGGCCCGCTCCATCCAGTGGGCGAGGCAGGTACCGGTGGGCACGAACCAGGTGCCGGGCACCTTGGCGTAGGTGGCGCGGGGGAAAAGCGCTACCGGCCCGTCACCCGGGATCGCCTGGGATTCGACGATGAGCGTCCCGCCCGGCCGCATGGCGGTACGGACGTCTTTCAGCGCCTCCACCGGCGAGATGCGGTGGTAGAGGATGCCCATCAGGAAGACGACGTCGAAGGCGGAGGCAAAAAGCGGCAGGTGTTCGACGCCCAGCGGCAGGGTGTGAAGGTTGTCGAGGCCGGCTATGCCGTTGAGCATGCGGAAGCAGAAGAGGTGCTGGGGATAGGGCTCGAAGCCGAGCGCCAGCGCCGGGGCGTGCGCCGCCATCCGGAACAGGTAGTAGCCGTTGTTGCTGCCGATGTCGGCAACGATTTTGCCCTCGAGATCGGGGAGATGGGGCGCCAGCCGGTTCCATTTCCGGAAGCTTCGCCATTCGGCGTCCACCTCGACGCCGAACACCGAGAACGGCCCCTTGCGCCAGGGCATGAAGGCGCGCAGCGCCGCCTCCACCCGGAGCCTTTCCTCCGCGGAGACCTCCGTGTCGGAGCCGATCTGCACCACGTCCTGATCCAGGACCAGTTGCCGGGCCTTGAGATGCTGCAGCGACTCCAGCGGTCGCCGGTAGCGGAGAAAGCCCTTCTTCGGCTGCGCCAGCCGATTCTCCTCCCGGGCGACGAGCGCATCCACCCGTTCCCGCAACGCGGCCGGCAGTTGCGCCAGCGCGCTCATCCCTCCTGCCGCAGATACCAGTCGTACACCCCGCGGATCCCCTCTTCGAGTCCGATGGCCGCCCGCCAGCCGCAGGCGGTCAGCCGGCCGACGTCGAGCACCTTGCGCGGCGTGCCGTCCGGCTTGCTGGCGTCGAATCTGACCTCGCCGGAAAAACCGGTGATCCTTCGCACCAGTTCCGCCGCCTCGGCGATGGTCACGTCGCTGCCGGTGCCGATATTGATGAGGTCGGTGGATTCATATCGCCGCATGAGATGGATGCAGGCCGCGGCCATATCGTCGACATGGAGGAATTCCCGCCGCGCCGTGCCGGTGCCCCAGAGCAGGACATGCGGCCGGCCGGAGAGGCTTTTGCCGTCGTAGCCCAACGCTCGCCGGATGTCGGCGGGAATCGTGCCGAAGGTTTTCTCGTCGCGAAGGATGGCGGCGAGATCATTACGTGCGGCCAGGGCGGCGAGGTGGAACTTGCGAATGAGCGCCGGCAGCACGTGCGAGGTCTCCAGGTTGAAGCTGTCGCCCGGGCCGTAGAGGTTGGTGGGCATTACCGGGATGAAGCAGGTCTTGTGCTGACGGTTGTAGGCGCCGCACATCTCGATGCCGGCGATCTTGGCCACGGCGTAGGCCGAGTTGGTCGTCTCCAGCGGACCGGTGAGCAGATACTCCTCGCGGATGGGCTGTGGGCAGAGGCGGGGGTAGATGCAGGAACTGCCGAGAAAGAGCAGCCTTTGCACCCCGGTGACGTAACTCTGATGGATGATGTTGAGCTGGATCGCCAGGTTTTCCCGGATGAAGTCGGCGGGGTAGGTGTTGTTGGCGTGGATGCCGCCCACCCGGGCAGCGGCGAGGAAGACATGCTCCGGCCGTTCCGCCGCGAAGAACCCGGCCACCGCCTGGCCGTCGGTGAGATCAAGCTCCCGGTGGCTGCGGGTGATCAGGTTGCCATACCCCTGTTCCCGGAGTCGGCGGAGGATGGCGCTGCCCACCAGGCCGCGGTGGCCGGCGACGTAGATGCGGGCCTCAGTGTCCATCGCGCTCATTCGTGGAAGTTGTAGGTGCGGAAACCGCGACTTTCGCAGAGATGATCGCGTTTGGCGTCCTGCAGGTCGCTCTGCATCATTTCCCGCACCAGATCGCCGAAGCCGATCCTGGGCTGCCAGCCGAGTTTGTTTTTCGCCTTGGTCGGATCGCCGAGCAGGGTCTCCACCTCGGTGGGGCGGAAATAGCGCGGGTCCACCGCGACCACCGTGCGACCGGTCGCCGTGTCGATCCCCTTCTCCTCGACGCCATCTCCCCGCCACTGCAGATTCAGGCCGATTTCGGCCGCCGCGGTCTCGACGAATTCGCGTACCGAGTGCTGGACGCCGGTGGCGATGACGAAATCCTCGGGTTTTTCCTGTTGCAGCATCAGCCACATCATCTGGACGTAGTCGCGGGCGTGACCCCAGTCGCGCAGCGCGTTCAGGTTGCCGAGGTAGAGGCAGTCCTGCAGGCCGAGCTTGATCCGGGCCAGCGCCCGGGTGATCTTCCTGGTGACGAAGGTCTCGCCCCGCACCGGCGATTCGTGGTTGAAGAGGATGCCGTTGCAGGCGAAGATGTTGTAGGCCTCACGGTAGTTGACCACGATCCAGTAGGAGTAGAGCTTGGCCACCGCGTAGGGGGAGCGGGGATAGAAGGGAGTGGCTTCCGTCTGCGGCACCTCCTGCACCAGGCCGTAGAGTTCCGAGGTCGAGGCCTGGTAGAAGCGGGTTTTGCCGGTGAGACCGAGGATGCGCACCGCCTCCAGCAGCCGCAGGGTGCCCAGGGCGTCGGCGTTGGCGGTGTATTCCGGTTCCTCGAAGGAGACCGCCACGTGCGACTGGGCGGCCAGGTTGTAGATCTCGTCGGGCTGCACCCGTTCGATGATGTGGACCAGGCTGCTGGAGTCGGTCATGTCGCCATGGTGGAGGATGAACGACCGGCGGTCGACATGGGGATCCTGGTAGAGATGGTCGATACGGGCGGTGTTGAACAGGGAGGTGCGCCGTTTGATGCCGTGGACCTCGTACCCCTTGCCCAGGAGAAGTTCGGCGAGATAGGAGCCGTCCTGGCCGGTGATGCCGGTGATGAGCGCTTTTTTCATGGATTTTCCTTGCGGTGGAGATGGCGGAATGGCGGCACTATACTGAACCGTCTCCGCCATTGTCAACCAAGGGGTGAAGGAGAATGTTGTCGCTGAACGGCGACGGGGGTGCGGACTCCCAGGAATCCCTTTCCTGGCAGCGGGACGCTGGCCTTGGTCGCCACGTCCGAAGGAAATCGCGGGCGTGTTGTCGCAAAAGAGCGACCTGGTCGCGGCGCCGGGCCGGGGTGCTACTCCTCGTCCTGGGTCTTGAACAGGGTGGGGACGATGTGGTTGCGTTGCATCAGCTTGTAGAAATCAGTACGGTTGCGCGCCGCCAGGCGGGCGGCATGACTGACGTTGCCGCTGGTGATCTGCAGCAGGCGCACCAGGTATTCCTGCTCGAATTTGCGCTTGGCCTCGACGAAGGACGGAATTTTTTCCTCGTTCACCTGGATGGTGCCCTTCAGAATGTCCTCGGTGATCACCGGGGTGGTGGCCAGGGCGACGGAATGCTCGACAACGTTGCGGAGCTGGCGGATGTTGCCCGGCCAGGGAGCGTTGAGCAGCATCTCCAGGGCCTCGGGCGCGAAACCGTTCACCTTTTTGTCGATCTGCCGGGAGATCTGCTGGAGGAAGTGGTTGGCGAGCAGGGGGATGTCCTCACGCCGGCGGGCGAGGCTGGGTATCTCCAGGGTGACGACGTTGAGCCGGTAGTAGAGATCCTCGCGAAACGCCTGTTGGGCGAGGAGGGCTTCGATGTCGCGATGGGTGGCGGAGATGATCCGCACGTCGACGTTCACCGGCTGGGTGCTGCCCACGGCCCGTACCTGTTTTTCCTGGAGGACCCGCAGCAGTTTGACCTGGAAGGCCAGAGGGGTGTCGCCGATTTCGTCCAGCAGCAGGGTGCCGCGGTCCGCCGAGGGGAAAAGGCCGGTATGGTTGCGGATGGCGCCGGTGAACGAACCCTTGACGTGGCCGAACAGTTCGGATTCCAGGAGCGGCTCGGGGATGGCACCGCAGTTGACCGCGACAAAGGGGTGGGCGGCTCGGCGGCTCGCCCTGTGGATGGCCTGCGCCAGCAATTCCTTGCCGGTGCCGGATTCGCCGCGGATCATGACGCTGGAATCCGAGGCGGCCACCAGCCGCGCCTTGGTGAGCAGTTCCTCCATGATCTGGCTCTGGCTGATGATGTCGGCCCGCCAGGCCTCATCGCGCTGGCCCGCCGTCTTGCCGGTGGAGGCACCGGACAATCGCAGCGCCTTATCCACCTCCTGCAACAGATCGCGGCCGTTGATCGGTTTGGTGAGAAAGGAAAACACTCCCCGTTTGGTGGCATCCACCGCCTCCGGTATCGAGCCGTGGGCGGTGAGCATGATGACCGGCAGGGCGGTGGTTCCCCGGCGGATGGCCTCGAAGAGTTCCATGCCGTCCATGCCGTCCATGCGCAGGTCGGTGATCACCAGATGCGGCCGGAAGGCGGGGATCTGGCCAAGGGCCTCCTTGCCGCTGATGCAGGTGTGCACCTCGTATTCGGCGGCGGTCAGGCGGATGGACAGGAGGCGGAGGAGGTCGCGGTCGTCATCGACCAGAAGGATACGGAATTTTTTTTTTGTTGTCATGTCGAGGAGTTGAAGGGGTTGGTGGCAAGCTCCGGGGCTCCGGCTGGTCAGTTGTTCTGCCGTTCGTCGAGCAGTTGGTCAATCTCGAGAAGTTCCTGCAGTTTGCGGGCCATCTCGTTTGATTTTTTCCTGGCCTTGGCGAGTTCCTCCTTCAGGGCGGTCTGTTCGCGGCTGGCGGTCTTCTTCTGCGCTGCCAGTTGTTCTTCCAGCCGCAGGGCCGCATGCGCGTGGTCGCGCAGGACGAGGACCATACCGGTGGTCTGCGGGTCGAGTTGCCGCGGCGGCTCGCCAAATGGTTGCAGGAGGGCGGTCGCCTTGTCCGGCGCATAGCGCTTGGTCTCCGGCGTAAGATGGATGAGGGCCAGGCGCAGCCGGTCGAGGTCGGAATCGCTTTCTTCGACGGCCGCACTGCTTTCGCGGTACACCTCCTCCAGGTCGTCGTCGTCCATGTCGCGCAGGTCGGCGGCGAGTTGGAGGATTTCTTCGCAGGCTGTCTTGGCATGGATGCCGGTCTGCCGCGGCGAGATCTGCCTGATCTCGAAGGGCAGACAGGCGGGAAGAAGGAAAAAAAGCATGGGGAGAACCAGTCGTTTCATGCGGATGCAGCGGCTCCTTGTTTCATTGCTGGGCCAGAGATCGGAATGGAGAAGCGGAAATGGGCGCCGCCGTCGTTGTCCGGGACGAGATCGAGTCGTCCGTCGTGGGCGGCGATGTACTCGCGGGCGATGGCGAGGCCGATGCCCGTGCCCTTCACCGGCGAAGTCGAGGGGGCCTGCCCCTGGAAGAACGGTTCGAAGATCCGCTTGGCATCCTCCCCGTTGATTCCGGGGCCCGAATCGACGATGTCGAAGACCAGGCTGCCCCCCTGGCGGTACAAGTGCATCCTGATGACACCGCCGGAGGGCGTGTGTTTCAGGGCGTTGGAGAACAGGTTGTCGATGACCGTCTTCAGCAGCCGCCGGTCGGCGCGGGCGCTCACCTGGTCGAGACCGAGATCGATGTCGAGCTGTTTTTTCAGCGATGCCGGCCGGTGATCGCCGACCACCTCCCGCACCAGGTCGTCGACCGGGACCTCGGAGAGGTGCAGCACCGTGGTCTTGGCCTGGGCCATGTTGTAGCCCAGCAGATTGTCGATGAGTTTATGGAGCAGCACGCTGTTCTTCCGGAGAATCTCGGCTATCTCCGCCTGATGCTGGTTCAGCGGTCCCACCTCCTCCTCGGCAAGCAGTTCCGCTCCCTCGCGAATGGAGGCCAACGGGGTTTTCAGTTCATGGGAGACATGGCTGATGAATTTTTTCTTCTCCTTGTCGAAGTCGGCGAGTTCCCGGCGCAGCCAGTCCAGCCGTTGCCCGAGAAACACCATGTCCTGGGAACCGCTGATGCTGACCGGCGTCTGAAAATCGCCCAGGCCGAGACGGTGGATGGCCTGATCGATGAGCTTGATCGGCCGGGTGAGGAAATAGGCGAAGATGGCCACCAGAACGATACTGACGACGATGAGGCCGACGGCCTGGAAGATCAGGGTCTGACGGGCACGGGCCACCGCGTCCTGCAGTTCGCCGATCCTCTGGAAGAAATGGGTGGTTCCTTCCGTATGGATGACGTTGGCCTCGGCGTTGAGGGCCGCCAGGTCGGTGATGGCCTGTTTGAGGGGCTTGGACTTGCCCGAAGATTCGAGGATACGCTCGTAGATCTTTTCTTCCTCCTCCTGCAGCGAAGCCAGCCGCGCCTTCAGGGCGTCGGGCAGTCTGAGGGTGGTGAGGGTGGCGATGGTTTCCCCCAGCCCGGAATGCAGGGCGGCGATTTCGGAGAGCAGGTTCTCCTCGCCGAGCACAGCGTATTGGCGGGCCTTGCGTTCCATGCCCAGCAGTTGCTTTTCGATCTTGGCGGTATGTTCGGTGCCGACCACCGCCCGGTAGATGGTGGCGGCGCTTTCGCCGGTCATGCGGCGTAAGAACATCTCCGAACTCAGGATAGCGGCGAGCAGCGGGATCGTTACGAGGATGAAGCCAGCGATGACCAGAAAAAGAAAGGATTTGGGGCGATAGATCTGCATTCGGTAGGAGGAGCCTTTTCCTCATTTGTAGCGCAAACCGGAAATATCCGCCACTCCATTTTCGCCGAGCACTACTGGTGGAGGATGAAGCATTCGCCGGTTTTTTTTCCGTTTGCCTGTGGTAGAGTCTGCGGAAAATACACCGGCCAGGGAACCCGGAGCCGGAATGCGCGTCCTGATTGCAACCACCCCGTGCGCTCACCTCACCCGACCGCCGATCCCGGCGCCGGGCAAGCCATCTTCCGGAGGAAACATCGTGTACCGAATCATCGTCATCTGCTTCGCCCTGTCACTGTTGAGCGGTACCACCGCCATGGCCGCCGCCGACGGCCAACGGCTGCTGCTGCGCTACGATGCCGCCGCCGGCGTCATGCGCGGCGAGGCCCGTATCGTCCTGCCGGCGGCGAAGGCGATGGATCTCTCGCTCGGAGGGTTGACCGTGGCGCGGGTGACACTGGATGGAGACGCACTCACCCCGGCGGCCACCCTGCATTTCGACGCATCGGACCGCGAGCGCGTCCTGTCGGTGGAGTACACCGCCAGCGGTGACCAACAGGGGGCGTCGGGAAACCGGATCGGCGACGACGGCATCGTCCTTTTGGGGAATTGGCTGCCGGTGCCGAGCGAGCCCTTGCCCCTGGTACTCGAAGCCCGGCTGCCTGCCGGTTTCGCGGCGGTGTCCGAGGCCGAGGAGGTGGTCAGGACCGAGGAGGCGGGGGGCGTCCGGGTCACGATGACCTTCACGAGGCCGGTCCGGGAAGCGGCCTTTGTCGCCGGGCCCTACCTGGTGGAGGAGATCGCCTTCGGCGACGGCCGAACCCTCGCCACCTTCTTCTTCGCCGAGGATGGCGAGCTTGCCGCCGGTTACCGGGAAAAGGCCCTCGGCTATCTCGGCCGCTACGAAAAACTCATCGGCCCCTTTCCCTACCGCCGTTTCAGCATCGTCGAGAACCGGCTGCCCACCGGCTACGCCATCCCCACCTTCACCCTGCTCGGCCAGGGAGTTGCCCGCCTGCCCTTCATCGTCGACACTTCCCTTGGCCACGAGATCCTGCACCAGTGGTTCGGCAATGCCGTGCAGCCGGCGGCCGAATCCGGCAACTGGTCGGAGGGGCTGGCCACCTATCTGGCGGATCAGCTCTATGCCGCCGACCGGGGGGAGGGGGGAGATTACCGCAAGGGGCAGCTCATCCGCTACGCCAGTTACGTCAACAGCGATAACGACCGGCCGCTGCGGGAGTTCTTCGGCGCCGACCTCGACCGGACGCCCATGGCCAAATCCAACCGGGCGATCGGTTACGACAAGGGCGGCATGCTCTTTCACATGCTGCGCACCACCCTGGGCGACGAAACCTTTTATGCGGCGCTCTCCCGTTTCTATCAGCGCAGGAAGTTCACCACCGCCGGTTGGGAAGACCTGCGGGCGGCCTTCGAGGAGGTGTCCGGCTCGGCCCTCGGGGAGTTCTTCGAACAGTGGCTGACCCGCGCCGACATACCGAACCTGGCGGTGGACAATGCCCACGCCGGCTATGAGGATGGCCTCGCCGTGGTCAGATTCACCCTGCGACAGACCACGGCGGAACCCTACCGGCTGGTGGTGCCGGTCACCTTTTACCGCAGCGGCGGCGCCCCGCTGGAAAAGATCGTTCCCATCGATACCGCGAGCAGGGAAGTGGTCATTCCGGTGGAACACACCCCCGAGTACCTGGCCATCGATCCCGGCTACGACCTGATGCGCGCCCTGAGCGAAGACGAGCTGCCGCCGGTCTGGTCGCGGTTCGAGGGGGCCGGCCGCAAGATCGCCGTTCTGCCCCGGGGTGCCGATTCCGCCCGCAACACGCCGATACTGGAGGTGTTGCGAGAGCTGGGCGGCGAACTCCGCAAGGAAGAGGAACTGAAGGACAGCGATCTTGCGGCCGCCTCGGTCCTCTTCCTCGACGCCGCCTGCGATCGCGCCCGCGGCCTGTTCGCCGACTCCTCCATCTCCGGCCCGGGGGTGACCGTCGACGTCCGCCGCAACCCCTTGAGCGGCGATCAGGTCATGGTTCTGCTCTCGGCCGCGGACAGCCGGCAGCTGGAGCTGGCGGCTCCGAAACTCACCCATTACGGCAAATACGGCTACCTGCACTTCGTCGATGGCCGGCTGCGTGAAAAAAAGATCCCGAACAGCGACGCCGGCATGCTCTATCGGATCGATTTTCCGCCCAACGGCATCGAAACCAGCCGGTTGGACGGTTTCGGCCGGCTGATGGACCGGGTTGCGGCCGCCCGGGTGGTGCATGTGGGGGAAGTACACACCTCCACCGGCGATCACGATCTGCAGCTCCGCGTCATCAGGGAACTCTACGGCCGCAACCCGGATCTCGCCATCGGCATGGAGATGTTCAGCAAAAGCGGCCAGAAGGCGCTGGATGACTATATCGGCGGTCACATCGACGAGAAGGAATTTCTGAAGAGTTCCAATTACTTCATCCAGTGGGGCTTCGACTACCGCCTCTATCGGGATATCCTGCAGTATGCCCGGCGGCACCGGATTCCGGTGCTCGGGCTCAACGTCGACAAGGGTATTTCCGGCAAGATCGCCAAAGGGGGGGTGTATGACGGGCTCACCCAGGAAGAGGCGGCCGCCCTGCCCGTCGACCGCGATCTCGACATCGCCGGCTACTACCAGCGGCTGGAGGGGGTCTTTTCCCTGCACGGCGGCCATGGGGATTTCGGCAATTTTCTCCAGGCGCAGGGGGTTTGGGATGAAACCATGGCCGCAACCGCGGCGGACTACATCGCCGCCCATCCCGATCGCCGGCTGGTGATCATCGCCGGACGCGGCCATGTCGTCCGGGGTACCGGTATTCCGCCCCGCCTTGCCCGCCGGCTTCCCTCACTGCCGCAGGTCGTGGTGATGAACGCCGCCAGCGGCGAACCCGGCGACGACGACGCGGACATCATCTTCTTCAACTCGGCACCGCCGCTGCCGCCGCCCGCGATCATGGGGGTGCAGTTGCAGGAGAAGGACGGCGAGGTCGTGGTGATCGGCGTCGCCGACAACAGTCCGGCGGCCAGGGCCGGGATACGCAAGGACGATGTTCTCCTGACCCTGGACGGCCAACCGGTGGCGTCCGCCGCCGATGTCAAAATTCTGATGCTGGACCATGGCAAGGGTGATGAGGTGGCGGCGGGGCTGCGGCGGCAACAGCTGTTCGGCACCGTGGATGTTCAGGCGCAGGTCGTTCTGTAGGGTGTGGGGATGCGCGTGGCATTACGGAAACTGTTGACGGAACTGCGGCGGACGGTGGCCTATCAGCGCGAACTGGGGGTGGAATGGTATGAGTTTCCCCTGCCTTCCCTGACGATCCCTGTCCCTTTGGCGCCGAAGGCAGCCGTCGGCGCCAAGGCGGGGGACGGGGAGCCCCGTCGTCTCTGCCCGGTGGTGACCTCCCCCCCCCGGCAGGGCCTCGACGAATTGCGGAGGGAGCTGGCCGATTGCCGCCGCTGTCCGTCGGCGGCCGGCCCGCCGCTGTTCGGGGTCGGCGGTGCCGGTGCCGATCTGATGGTGGTCGCCGGCCAGCCATCGCCGATGGAGCTGAAGGAACGGACGGTGTTCACCGGGGAGGGATTCAAGCTCTTCGAAAAGATGATGGGGCCCAAGGCAATGAACCTTCCGCTTGAACGGATCTTCCGCTGTCACCTGCAAAAATGCGGCGGTTGCGGAGAACAGGCCGATACTGCGGCGGAGCGGGCCTGGTGCCTTCATTTCCTCCACCGGCAGATCATCGCGGTGCAACCCGCGGCCATCCTCGTCTTCGGCGTCGAGGCGGCGCAGGCGCTGCTCGCCTCGGACCAGCCGCTCTTCCGGCTGCGCGGCCGGATTCACCACTTCTGTTCCATCCCGCTGGTGGCCTCCTACCATCCCGATTTTCTGCTCGAACATGCGGAGCTGAAAAAAATGGCCTGGCAGGACCTGCAGCTGCTCCAGGGCCGGCTCACCCACGAGCTGCGCGGCCGGAACTGACCCGGGCGTGCTCGGCGACCCACCGGCCCCATGGCCCGCCCGCGATGGAGGCTGGTGATTTTTCTCCTTGCAATAAGATCTTATTTGTCTTAATTTGACAGGTAAGAATCATTGCCAACGAAAGGAGGATCGCCATGCTGAATCTTGAGAAACTACGGCAGGACCGGGCCCTGGTGAACAGGATCGACTGGGAGATGACCCAGGAAAAGGCCATCGAAATGTACCTCGAGTGGGGTACCGGCTGGGTGCGTGGCCATGATTTCGTCAGTTACCCCGGCCAGGAATCGGTCTACTTCGTCCTCTACGATTGGGAATCCCCGGCGCAGGTCACCCTGATCAGGCGGACCACCGAGGGGGCGGAGGAGATCGCCAAGATCCCGGTACCCAGGAGTCTGGCGGAGGAGCTGATCAAGGAGGATGGTTATAAACCGGGAGTCGGCGTCCATTCCCTCAATCAGCGGGTGAAAAAGTACGTGTGCGACATGCTGGAAGCGGCCTCGTGCGACTGGGTTCAGTGATCTGATTTGTCTCTCCATTGCTGTTGTGCCAGGACCCCGGACCTGTTCCGGGGTTTTTTTATTTTTGGTGCCGGCCGAGACCGGCTGTTGCGTTCCGGCGGGTTTGGTGGAATTACAGTCCTATCCAGGCGGCTTCATGCCGCGTCTGCCGGCTGGCCGGACTGGTGGAACAGTCGGAGCCCGCCGGCGGCATGACCACATCCACGGGAGAAAAGGCATGGGCGAAACTCGTTTCGTTGTGGCGGGGAGCCTGATCGACGGCAGCGGCGGCGGGCCGCGCAGAAAGGTCTTTCTGGCGATGAGAGGGGGCATGATCACCGCCATCGGCCCCGCGGCCGAGCTTCCCCGCAGCGACGCCGGCGATGTCGATGACTATTCCCACTGCACCATCCTGCCCGCCCTGGTCGACTGCAGTGTCTGCCTGTCGCGCTCGCCTTCGGTGGACTGGCAGGTACGGCTCGCTGCCGAGGAGGCCGGCCCGGAGGGAAAAACCGCCATGCTGGCGCAGCATATCCGCTACTGTCACATTCACGGGGTGCTGGGGGTGGCCGACGGCGATGACCCTGACGGTCTGGTGCAGGGAGTCCGAAAGAGGGAGGAGGGGGAGGGCCGTATCCGCATCCGTACCTCCGGCCGCCTCTGCCGGAGCAGACTGGATTGCCGGGAGGACTCCCCCGGCGGGAAGGATTTTCTCAAGGTCGACTATTCGGGCAATATCGAGGACGAAGAGCCGCCCCATCAACGGCTCGGCCCCGAGGATCTGCACGACATGCTGCGCCTCCGGGGAGAAAGGAAGGCGGTGGTGGTGGCCAATGGCCCGGAACAGGTGGCCGAGGCGCTCGACGCGGGCTGCGATGCCATCGAACAGGGCTACGCCATGGGTGAGGACAACCTCAGGAGGATGGCCGACATGGGGGTGTTGTGGATTCCCAGTGTGTTGCGGGCCAGAAATGCCCTGCTCGGCGCGGGCAGCGGCGGCAGCGTCTGCTGCCGTTTCTCCCTGCGCTATGTGGCGCCGGGAACGCCGGTCCCCGGCGCGGAGGCGCACTGGAAAAAGGTGCTCGCCGACCAGCTGGCGCAGCTGCGCCTCGCTCGGCAACTGGGGGTGGGGACGGCGGTAGGCACCGGCGCCGGCGGCGTCGGTCTGCTCCATGGTGAATCCATGGCCGAGGAGATGAAACTGTTCCTCAAGGCCGGCTATTCCCTGGCGGAGACCATCCACTGCGCTTCGGAACGTGGCGCCCGCTTTTTCGGTCTGGAGGAGCTGGGGGCCCTTGCCGCCGGCAGACCGGCGACCTTCCTGATCACCAGGGGCGGGACGGAGCAGCTGCCGCGAAAGCTCTCCTATCTGGAGGGTATCTACGTCGGCGGCGCGCCCAGTTCCCTCTATCGGAAAAATCCCGTCAAGATGACCTGAGGGAATTTGTTTCCCGGGTCGGCGGTGAAGGTGGAGTCAACCGCGCGGGAACAACTTGGGAAGATCAGGGGCTGTCCGCGAGCATCGACGAAGGGGCCCGGTTTTTTTTCCCCGGAACAGGATGGAACGGAACCGGGAAGGCCGCTTTCTCCTCCTACCATCAACGATACCACCTCCGCCGACCGAAGGACGACACCATGCAGCAGATCGAGGAGCACTACATTCGCGAAGAGCCCTACTACCGGCCCCAGGGGGACGAACTCGCCCTGGCCGCCGCCGCCTACGATCACCGGTTGCCGCTGTTGCTCAAGGGACCGACCGGCTGCGGCAAGACCCGGTTCATGCAGCATCTCGCCTGGCGGCTCAAGCGGCCGCTGATCACCGTTTCCTGCCACGACGATCTCACTACTGCCGACCTGGTCGGACGCTATCTGGTGAAGGGCAACGATACGGTCTGGTTCGACGGCCCGCTCACCCGCGCGGTGCGCCACGGCGCCGTCTGTTATCTCGACGAGATCGTCGAGGCGCGGAAGGACACCACCGTGGTCATCCATCCCCTCGCCGACGACCGGCGCGAACTGCCGGTGGAAAAGACCGGCGAGCTTCTCTGTGCGCCGCCGGAGTTCATGCTGGCCGTTTCCTACAACCCCGGATACCAGTCGGTGCTGAAGGATCTCAAACAGTCCACCCGCCAGCGTTTCGTCGCCCTGACCTTCGACTATCCGTCGCCGGACCTGGAAGCCGCCATCGTCGGCCACGAGGCCGGTATCGATCCCGGCCTTGCCGAAAAACTTGTCCGCGTCGGCGCCATGTCGCGAGGGCTGAAGGATACCGGCCTTGCCGAAGGGGCGAGCACCCGGCTGCTCATCCATGCCGGCAAACTGATCGTCGCTGGGCTCTCTCCCCGGCTCGCCTGCCGCTACGCCATCGCCGAGGTGCTCACCGACGAGGGGGAACTCGCCGGCAGCCTGAACGACCTGATCGCTTCCATTTTCTGATCCGATCCCCCATGCAGCCGAAGCAACTGAAAGAAGTCTTTTTCCGGAGTATAGCCGGGCACCCTCCCAACGACTGGGAGATCGAGGAATATCTCGCCCCTCTCGCCGATCTGCCGGAAGACCGGCAGCGGACCATTCTCGCCCGGGTCTCGGTGCTCTGGCCGGTGAGCCACTCCCTCTGCTACAGCTATCTCGCCGGTTCCCCCGCCGCTTTTGCCTGTCTGGCCGACCACCAGATCGACGGCTGGCTGGCGGGCTTGCTCGACACCTACGAGGCGGAGGGGTTGCATGCGGCCCAACGCTATCTCACCGATGTCGACCGCCATTTTCTCTGCCGGCTGCGCGGCGAGGCGGGTGTGCGCCTCGGCGACGTCGCCGGCCGTCTCGCCAGGTTTCTCGAAGGGATCGCCGGCGAGCGTTTTCCCCTGGAAGGCGATCGTCTTGCCTGGACCGACGGCGAGACAATCCATCTCCCGGAAAAACTCGATGTCTACCCCGGCGAAGAGAAGAATTATCTCGCCTACCGACTGCTGGCCGTCCTGCAGTGGCGGACCGCGGCCGTCTGGACGAGTCGCTCCGCCGCGGCGCATGCCGCCATCGCGGGGTTTCTTGCGGCGGCCCCCGACCGGTATCTTGCCCGGGACGTCCTTCTCCTCGCCCTCCACTGCCATCATCTGCGCTGGGTCAGCAGGCATCTCGCCGGGCTGGCCGCCGATGTCTTTCCTCTGCTGGCCGGCGTTCCCGGCGGGATCCCGGTCGAGGGGACGAAGACTGCCGCGGTGCGGTATCTCGCCGGAGTCGTTCCAGGCCGCCGTCCCGTCCCTTCGCCACCGGGGAAGATCCGGGATCTGCTGGAGTGGCTCGATTACGCCGGCGACGATCCCTTCGATCCGGATCGGCTGCATGCCGGACTGGCCATAGTGTCCCGCCTGCCGGGACACTATCGGGAAAGCGGGCTCGGTTGGCTGCACGGCGATCTGCGCCCCGCCGCCCTCGCCGCCGGCGCGGCGAAGCGCAGCCGGGAACGGCAGGAGAAATTCCTCGCCGCCCTCGCCGCCCTCATCGTCGAACAGCAAGCCAGGAAAGACGGGAACGAAGCCGCCGGCCGGCCGGCCGTTCCACCCGCCGACAGCGAAGGGTTGTTGCTGCTGCTGGATGATGGCGACGATGCGACCCGGCCGGCGCCGGAACGGCCCCGGCCGGCACGGCTCACCATCGGTGCCGCCAGCATCGACGTGCCGGAGGATCTTATGGAACTTGCCCGATCCATCGTTCGCGACGGCGGCGGCGGTCTGGATTCGCACCTCGCCGCCGCCGGCGTGGCCGGACGCCAGTGGCGGGCGGGTGGCGAGGCGCCGGCGGAAGAGCGGAACGAGGCGGCGGCCGGCGGCGATACCTATCTCTACGACGAATGGGACTTTCGCCGCAACGGTTTCCGGCGGCAGTGGTGCCATCTGCGGGTGAAGCCGGTCGAGCCGGTGGGGGGCAGTTTTGTCGCCCACACCCGTGAACGCCACCGCGGTCTGATCAGGAAACTCCGGCACCAGTTCGAGTTGATGCGTTCCATCGACCGGATCCAGCGACGGCAGTTCGACGGCGACGACGTCGACATCGACGGCCTCACCGACTACATCGCCGACCGCATGGCCGGCGCCGTTCCGGAGGAAAAGCTCTTCGTCCGTCTGCGGAGGGACGAACGGGATATCGCCGTCGCCTTTCTCGTCGACATGTCTTCGTCCACCGAGGGCTGGGTTCTCACCGCGATGAAGGAATCGTTGCTGCTCATGGGCGAGGCCCTGGATCTGCTCGGCGACCGGTTCGCCATCTTCGGGTTTTCCGGCATGCGGCGGCTGCGCAGCGAGCTGTACCACGTCAAGGGCTTCGACGAACCCTTCGATGAGCGCATCACCGGCAGGATCGCCGGCATCGCCGCCAAGGACTACACCCGGATGGGACCGCCCATCCGTCACCTGAACACCGTCCTCGCCGCCACCGATGCGCGGCTGCGCCTTCTCGTCGTCCTCTCCGACGGCAAGCCCGAAGACTACGACGGCTACGGCGGCGAGTACGCCGTCGAGGACACCCGTCACGCGCTGATCGAGGCGCGGGCCGCCGGTATCCATCCCTTCTGCATCACGGTGGACCGGGAGGCCCACGAGTATATCGGCCGCATGTACGGCGAGGTGGACTACGTCCTCATCGACGACGTCGGCCAGCTGCCCGCCCGGGTGGCCTCCATCTACCGCACCCTCACCACCGGCTGACCGCGCTCTCTACAGATAAATCAGGCTGGCTGAAGGGTTGCAGGCCGTTCAGAAAAGCTTCGTCCCTCTGTTCCTCGCGAGGATGGAGCACTTGCCGCGCCATCGCGAGCGAAGCGCGGCCCGCAGGGGCGTGCCAATCCTGCCATCACCCGCCGCGCCGTATTGTCCATCCGGATGGGTGCCGGCCATGGGCACCCTCATGCCGGCCCGTCGCCGGAGGCAGCTGCCCCGGCATCCTCCCCCCGCTCCGGTCCGGCCACCGGGATGGCGATCGCCACCGCCCTGGCATTCTTGCGGTCGGAAAGGAAACCGAGATAGCCCTCACCCCCTGTCCCGAGCCCGGCAAGGGCAAGCAGGGGGGCGGAAAATTTCCGGAATACCCCCCGTTTGAAGAAAAGGTTGCGGTCGCGGCCGCTGTAACGGCCGTCCAGCGATGTCGGGGCATGACGCCAGAGAAAGTCCCTGGCCGCGGTCAGCTCGGTTTCGGGAACACCCGGGAGATGGCGGTGGCCGGAGAGCAGCCAGTCGTAGGCCAGCAATTCCAGGAGGAGGGGGGCCTGATCGTGCTCCTGGACAAAGGCGGACAGGATCTCGTGCAGCAGCGCCTGGGTATGGGCCAGGGCAAAGAAGTTCCGGGCGGCGCAGCGATCGGCGAGTTGCCGGAACCAGGCGAAGATGTCCGGTTCCACCGGGATCAGGAAGGAAAAAAATGTGCGGAAGAAGCCCTTGTTGTAGAAGGCCTCCAGGCACTGGCCGAGCCGGTAGAGCCGCGCCAGGGTGGGGTGGTCGAGCCAGCGGGTCGCCAGGACCTGGTAGGGCGCTTCCCGGCAGGAGAGGATGCCGTGCGTGGCCGTCTGCCTTGCGATGGCGGTGTCCGGCAGGATTTTGAGCAGCCCCATCTGCAGTTGCTGGGGCAGGGCGGTCAGGACGTCGCGCAGCGACTGGCCGAAACGGGTTTCATCCTCGAAGGGCAGGCCGAGGATGAGGTCGACGTGCAGGTGAACGCCGGTGTGCTGCCGCAGGCGGCGGATCGCCGCCAGGGCCCGGTCCACGTCCATTTTCCGGTTGACGGCCGCCAGCGTCCGCCGGTGGGTCGACTGGATGCCGATTTCGAACCGGAATCTTCCCCCTTCCACCTCTTCCAGAAAAACGAACATCTCCTCGGTGAAGAGATCCGGCGCGATCTCGAAGTGAAACGAACAAGCGGCCGGCGCATTTTCCAGGAGAAAGGCCCAGATGGCCAGGGCACGGCGCGGCTCGGCGTTGAAGGTGCGGTCGACGAAACGGATCTCTCGCGGCTGGTGTGGGAAGATGGCCAGCAGTTCTTCCCGCACCTGGGCGAGATCCTTGGCCGTCACTCCGCGGCTCAGCGAGGAGAGGCAGTAGGAACAGAAGAAGGGGCAGCCCCGGGATGACTCGTAGTAGATGTTGCGGTCACGGAGGTGGGTTTGAAAATCCTCCGGACGATAGGGGGACGGGAAATGACCGCCCGGGGTGCTCCGGTAATCCTCCCGCAATTCTCCCGAGGCGAGATCGCCAAAAAAGGCCGCATCGACCCCTTCGATTTCGTTGTGGACCACGGTGGCCCGGAAGGGCAACAGTTCGCGGAGGGCGGGGGCCTGCGGCCCGCCGAGAACGATGGGCGTCTCCGGCAGGACGCGATGGATGTCGGGTAGCAGCCGCTGCAGGTAGGAGGCGTTCCAGATGTACACCGAGAACAGAAGGGCATCGGCGCGAAAACCGGTGATGGTGAGCAGGGTTTCGAAGTAGGGGTCGTTGATGGTGAACTGGTGCAGGGTCGGGGTTGTGCCGGGCAGATGGCGTTCCAGTTCGTTGCGGACATAGAACAGGGCCGGACAGGAGTGGGAAAAACGGCAGTTGAAGCCGATGAGGTGGATGTTCATGGACAGGGGGCCGGGGTGACGGAGTATGGGAGGCCTTGCCGGCATCATGACCGGCAAGGTGTCTGACCCGCCACTATACACCGACCGAGGCCTATGCCGCAGCTCCTGCCCGGCCCACGAAGCGATTTTTCAAGAAAAAGGGGGATCTCGCCCGGGGTTGCGGGTGAGATCCCCCTGGGTTCCGCGATTGCGGAAATCGTGTTGCGGATTCCGGCACCTTCAGGCGGCGCGCGCCTTGATCTCCCGGGAGAGGAGCACGGCCTCGTCCTCGACCTTAGGGTAATCGTTGAAGTAGAGGGCGGCGAGCCGTTCGGCGCAGCGCGGGCAGCCCTTCAGCCACAGGACGTGGTGGCGGTAGGGGAAACGGGCCAGTTTCCGGTACACCCACTGACTGCTGTTGCAGTCCAGACAGTAGAAGAGCGTCCAGTCATTGCCGGAAAGTCCCTGCACGCACTCCAGGCAGACCGGGATGACTATCTCGCGGACAATGACCTCGGTATGGTCGGTTTCCTTGTAACCTACCGGCAACACAAGATAATCGATGGCAGGAAAGTCGGTATCCAGGGTGTCGGGGCCGTGGTTGAGGTGGCAGTGTTCGTTTTCGAGTTCCGCAAGCAGTTGGATCTGTTCGACGAGATGCATGTGTTCCCCCTTTTCGACTGGGGCGGCCGGCTCGGGATGTGTCGCCCGCGTTGGGTTCGCGTTGCTCCTGGTGAAATGCAACAGTCATGCTTCGTTCTCTGTTTTTTTCTGCGATGGATCCTTCACAATACCTATCGGCAACCGGAAGCTTCTTCTTGACGAAAAGATCACCTTCCTTTATTCTGCCGCAAATTGTCTGAATGACGTCTCATTTTCCTGCGACAGTTTCGATTGTTGAACACTGTCCTATCCCATTGTACCGTTCTCTATGAGGATATGCAAATGCGCCTGTTGATCGACGGCCACGTTCATACCTCCTACTGCCACCACGCCGTCGGCTCCATGGCGGAGTACGTGCGGGCGGCGCTGGGCCGCGGCCTGGGCAAGATCGTCTTCCTCGAACACCTGGAAAAGGGGATCGACTACTCCGAACCGACCTGGCTCAGCGAGGAGGAGTTCGCCGCATTTTTCGCCGAAGGCGAACGGCTGCGGCGGGAGTATGCGGGACGGATCGAAATCGGCCTGGGGGTGGAGGTGGGCTACAATCCCGAGGCGGTGGCGGAGCTGCTGGAATTTCTCGGCCGCTACCGGTGGGACCGGATCGGCCTGTCCCATCATTTCCTGCGGGCGGGAAAGGAACATCTCTGCATGGTTTCCACCAGGCGGCGCAACCTCGATCTGGCGTCGGCAATGGGAGTCGCGGAGGTGGTCCGTCGCTACTACGCTGGGCTGGCCGAGGCCATCGAGATCTTCCCGGCGCAGGTGGTCTGCCACCTGGATGCGGTGCTGCGTTCCCATCCGGACATCGGTCTGGTGGACCAGCGCCCGTACCTGGAGCCGATCCTGACCCGCATGGCGGAAAAAGATATAGCACTCGAGGTCAACACCTCGGGGTACGCGATGCGCGGCCAGCCCTTTCCCGACGAATCGGTGCTGCAACGGGCCGCCCGGCTGGGGATACGACTGTGGCCTGGGTCCGACGCCCACCGGCCCGAGGATGTGGGCCGGTATTTCGAGCGGCTGCGGAGCGGGTGATAGTGCACCGTCGCACCTGGGTGGTGAACGGTCGTGGGCGATGGCCGGGGTCTTCCCTCAGCCGTTTTTTTCAACGGGTGGCTAAGGGAAGTCGAGGATCAACGGAATGACGTGCAGTTCGCGGGACTGTTCGCGGGTGCGGCCGAGGTTCCAAGCGGAGGCCGCACCGCCGAGCTCCGCGCCGATCGCGGCGACGAGCCCCTTGATGTCGATCACCGGATGCCGGGAAAAAACCTCGGGCAGGCCGTAGGTGAGGTTGCAGGCGAGACAGCGGCCCGGCCGCTGCCGCAGGCGCAGTTCGAAGACGAGCCGGTTGTCCCGCGACTGTTGCCCGTCGAAGTGAAGGGTGATATCATACGCTCCTTCCTCGGCGTCGCCGAACAGGGCCTCGAAAAACTGGTTCGCCCGTTCCGGCGGGAACAGTTGGCGGGTTTTCTCCTCGGTGAATATCTGAGCGGCGCGCTGCTGCATTTTTTGTCCTCCGGTCATTGCTGCTTGCGGTATCGGCGGGGTTCGGCCCCATCGTAGTGTCCTGGCTGGGCTTCATATAAGACATTTTTCGATCTTCCTCAACCTGGACGAACCCGAACGGATCGATCGCATCCGGGACATAACGGCTGCTCGACGAGAAACCAACGTATTCTCGATGGGTTGCCCCGGAGCCCCCCTCGGCAGGAGAAATCGTTGAAAATGCGGCCGGGGCAGCGAATTCTGACAGTCCGCTGAAAAGCCTTCCGTGGCCTTTTCCGATCAGCGGTTGTCCGGAACAGGCGTCGGTCAGCCTCACAATTTCCTTGGCTCTTTCGGAGCCGGCGGCACGTTTTCAGCGGGCTGCCCAACGGCAACCTTTTCCGCCGCCCGGCCGGCGGCATTTTGAGACGACCTTCACATGCGCGACAATCTGCACCTTTTCGCTCCGCCGCCCGAGGCCGGCATCGATTTCGCCGCCCGGCTGAACCCGCCCCAGTACGAGGCGGTCAGCTATCTGGGCGGCCCGCTGCTGGTCATTGCCGGCGCCGGCAGCGGCAAGACCCGCACCCTGGTCTACCGGCTCGCCTGGCTGGTGGGCCAGGGAGTGCCCCCCGCCACCATCCTGCTGCTCACCTTCACCCGCCGCGCCGCCCAGGAGATGCTCCTGCGCGCAAGCCGCCTGCTCGACGACTCCTGCCGGCAGGTATGCGGCGGCACCTTCCATTCGGTGGGCAACCTGCTGCTGCGCCGTTATGCCCATGTGCTCGGCTATGCGGCGAACTTCACCATCATCGACCGTCCCGACGCGGAAGGCATCCTCAACCTGCTGAAATCCTCCCTGGATCTCGGCGGCAGCGGCCGGAAGTTCCCGGGAAAACGGGTGGTGGCCGATGTGATCAGCCGCGCCGTCAACCGCTCGCTGACGGTGGAGGAGGTGATCGCCGACCAGTACGCTCATCTCGATGCCCACACCGACGACATCCTCCGCATCGCCGATCATTACCGCACCTTCAAGAAGGACCACCAGCTGATGGACTACGACGATCTGCTGGTGGGCTGGCGGCGGCTGATGGTGGAGTTTCCGGAGACCGGGAAGATGATCGCCGGCCAGTTCACCCACGTGCTGGTGGATGAATACCAGGACACCAACCACCTGCAGGCGGAAATCGTCCACGGCCTCGCCGGGGTGCACGGCAACGTCATGGCGGTGGGCGACGACGCCCAGTCCATCTACAGCTTCCGCGGCGCCGATTTCCGCAATATCATGGAATTCCCCGGATTGTTCCCGGGCGCGCGGGTGGTGCGTCTGGAGGAGAATTACCGCTCCACCAACGCCATCCTGTCGGTGGCCAACGCGGTGATGGAGCACGCCCGGGAAAAGTACGAAAAAAATCTGTACACCAACATCGCGGGCGGCGAGAGGCCGCAGCTGGTCGCCGCCCGCGACGAGGGTGAGCAGGCGCGCTATATCGCCGCCGAGATCCGGCGGCTGCAGGAGGGCGGCACCCCGCTCGACGAGATCGCCGTGCTCTTCCGCTCCGGGTTCCACTCCTTCAAGCTGGAACTGGAACTGGCCTCGCAGGGCTACCGTTTCGAGAAACGGGGCGGCATGAAGCTCACCGAGTCTTCCCATGTCAAGGACGTCATCTCCTTCCTGCGGGTACTCAACAACCCCGCCGATCGTCTGTCCTGGAGCCGGATCCTGCTGCTGCTCGACAAGGTCGGCCCCAGAACGGTGGAGAAGATGGTGCAGTGGTTGCTCGCCGGTGACGAGCCGCTGGCGAGATTGCAGTCCTATCCCGGGGCCGGCAAGTGGAAGCCGGCGCTGGCCGCCATGGCCGCCATGCTGCAGCAGGCGAGCCGCCGCGCCCTGCCCGCCGAGATCCTCGAACTGGTGCTCGCCTGGTACCAGCCGGTCTTCGAGCGGATCTACGCCGACGACTATCCGCGGCGGATGAAGGACCTGGAACAGCTCTCCGTCATCGTCGCCGGGTACGGCGACCTGCAGGCAGTGATCGACGACACCGCCCTCGATCCGCCGGAAAGCACCGGCGAACCCGCCGGGACCGACGCAGGCCGGCTGGTGCTCTCCACCATCCATTCCGCCAAGGGACTGGAGTGGGACGCGGTCTTCGTCATCCACCTCGCCGAGGGCAAGTTTCCCGGCAGCCAGGCGATGCTGGACGACAATCAGGAGGAGGAACGCCGCCTCTTCTATGTGGCGGTGACCCGGGCGCGCCGCCATCTCTACCTCTGCTATCCCAGGCAGAGTACCGGTTTCGACCGCTCCACCACCTACCATCGCATGTCGCCGCTCCTGGAGGAGGTGCCCCTGCACCTGCTCCGTTCTTCCGCCGCCTCCGCTCCGGTCGTCGGCCGGTCATCGCCCAGTCGGCCGCCAACCCCGCCGCCGGCGCCGGCCGAGCCGGTCCGCAGTTTTGCCGCCGGCAGCCGGGTGAAACACCCCTTTTTCGGCGAGGGCAAGGTGGCAAAGGTGGTGGGCCCCCGCACCGTCGAGGTGGTCTTCGCCCGGCACGGCACCAAGACCCTGCATCTCGATTACGCCAGGCTCGAAGCCATCGACGGAGGTGGCCCGTGAACACCGCCATGGCGTATGCCGATGCCTGGGCTTATCTCGACGGCCTGCAGTTCTTCAAGATCAAGCTGGGGCTCCACAGCATGGAGCGCTTTCTCGCCCGGGTGGGCAATCCCCATCGGGAAATGCGCTTCATCCACATCGCCGGCACCAACGGCAAGGGCAGCGTCGCCGCCAATCTCATCACCCTGCTCAGCGCCGCCGGCCACAAAACCGGGCTTTTCACCTCGCCGCACCTGAGCTCGGTGCGGGAACGGTTCCGCATCGGCGACCGCTATATGCCGGAAGACGATTTCGCCGCCATCGCCGGTCGCATCCGGGAAGTGCTCGGCGACGAGCAGATCACCTACTTCGAGTTCACCACCGCCATGGCCCTGCTGTGGTTCGCCCGGGAACGCGTCGACCCGGCGATCATGGAGGTGGGGATGGGCGGCCGTCTCGACGCCACCAACGTCGTCACCCCGCTGGTTTCGGTGATCACCTCCATCTCCATGGACCACGAGGCCTACCTCGGCACCACCATCGAGGCGGTGGCCGGCGAAAAGGCCGGCATTGTCAAACCCGGGGTGCCGGTGGTCTGCGCCGCGAAGGACGAGGCGCTGGAGGTGGTTGCCAGCCGGTGCGCGGAACTGGGAAGCCCGCTGTACCGGATCGGCCGGGATTTTTCCCTGGGCGAGGACGGCGTCTATCGCGGGCTTGCCGGCGGCCGGACCCTGGCCCGCCTGGTACCCGGCCTGCGCGGCGGCCACCAGTACGAGAACACCGCTCTGGCCCTCGCCTGCCTGGAGCTGCTGGCCGGGCAGGGGATCGCTGTCGATGACACGACCATCCGCGAAACCCTGCCCCGGGTCCGCTGGCCCGGCCGGCTGGAGGAGATCCAGGTCGAGGACTGCCGTTTCCCGGGTGCCGGCATTGCAGGCGACCCCCGCCGCACCTTTCTTCTCGACGGCGCCCACAACCCGGGCGGAGTCGCCGCCCTGACCGAGACCCTGCAACGGGAGTATGCCGGCCGCAGACTCATCTTCATCTGGGGGGCGATGGCCGACAAGGATCTTGCCCTCACCCTGCCGGTGATCGCGCCGGTCGCCGACCATGTGGTGCTCACCTCGGTGGGCGGCGAGCGGGCAGCGTCCGCCGATGGTCTGGCCCGGCTTCTCGCCGCCCCCATCAGCCGGACGGTCAGCCGCGATGTCCCCGAGGCCCTTGCCCGGGCGGTGGCGGTCAGCCGGCCGGAGGACCTCATCGTCGTCGCCGGCTCGCTCTATCTCGTCGGCAGCGTCCGCAAACTGTTGGTGGGGGAACTGGCGCGATGAATATCTTCGACGGGATGGACGGCGTGCCGGAGGAGGAGATCCGCCGGCAGCGCGACGAGGCGAGAAAACTGCGCAAGAGCCGCTGGTGGCAGGAAAAGATCGGCCGCGGCCTCTGTCACTGGTGCGGCGGCCGTTTCGCCCCGGGCCAGCTGACCATGGACCACATCATTCCGCTTGCCCGCGGTGGGCAAAGCAGTAAAAACAACTGCGTGCCCTGCTGCAAGCAGTGCAACAACGAGAAAAAGACCTCGCTGCCGCCGGAGTTGGAGAAGCTGTGAGCTGCTCGCGGAAGATGAATGAAGTAGGGACAGGATCAGGTTCCAGTAAATGGCAAACCAAGGAGCTGGCGCGCACCTTCCTGGAAGGGGTGCGCGGCGCCATCCCCGGTGCCGATCTGCAACTCGCGGTCATCGGCAATATCACCCGCGACTGGTCTCCGACCGCCGGGTCCATCCTCGATCTCGGTTGCGGCAACGGCATCCTCGGCCGCTATCTCATGGACCTGTTGCCGTCGGCGCGCGGGGTGTTCGCCGATTTCTCCGAACCGATGCTCGCCGCCGCCCGGGAGAATCTGGCCGGCAGACAGCAGGCCTTCGTCGTCGCCGCCGATTTCGCCACCTCGCGATGGCTCGATGCGGTCAGCCCCTTCGCTCCATACGATATCATCGTTTCCGGCTTCGCCATCCATCATCAGCCGGACGGGCGCAAGCAGGAACTCTATGCCGAGATCTTCTCCCTGCTGGCGCCGGGCGGCGTGTTTCTCAACCTGGAGCATGTCGCCTCGGCGAGCGTGGCCGGCCAGCGGTTGTTCGACGCGTTTTTTCTCGACCATCTGCTGGCCTTCCACACCGCCGCCGACCCGGCCGCCGACCGGCAGGCCATCGCCGACGCCTATTACAACCGGCCGGACAAGGAGGAGAACATCCTGGCGCCGGTGGCGGTTCAGTGCCGATGGCTGGAGGAGATCGGGTTCGACGATGTCGACTGTTTTTTCAAGGTGTTCGAGCTTGCCCTCTTCGGCGGCCGCAGGCGGCCCGGAAATGAGGCCGCCGCGGCTATGCCGCCACCGGCATGAGTCGCCTTCGTCCTTCCCGCGACCGGCAAGGTTCCTGCCAACCACTGCAATGAGAACGATTCTCCATGCCGATGCTTCCTGAAAATCTTCAACGGATCCGTTCCCTGCTCACCACCGGTGGCGGCCTCGGCCGACTGCTCTTTTTCTGGATCGCCCTCATCGCCCTGGTGCCCCTCGCCCTGGTCAGCAAGTTCGGCTACGACAACGCCCGCCAGACCTTGAAGGGGTATGTGGAAAAGACCCTGCGGGACAGCAGCGCCATGCAGATCCGCCAGATAAGCGCCCGTCTCACCGGTCGGCTCGCCCAGATCGAACTCCACTCCCGCCTGCCGGCCAATGTCCGTTTTCTCGACGCCCTCGAAACCCTGCGGGCAGGCCAGGGGCTGTCGGCGGAGGTATTCGTCCGCTCCCAGGACTGGCAGCGGGAGGTACTCACCGGCGGTGCCGACCTGCGCAATCGCATCGCCGGTGAAGGCTGGGCGGACGCGGTCCTGCTGGACGGCGGCGGCAATATCCTCTTTGCCGTCAGATCGACCGATCTGCTTGGCCGCAACATCAACGCCGATGTCGACAGCACCTTCAGTCGCGCCTGTCGCATGGCCCTGGCCGCGGACAGGACGATCATTTCCGACGTGGTCCCGTCCGCGGCGGGCGGCGATGTCCTCTATTTCGTGCATCGGATCGGGAAGGTCGTCGGGGAAAAGGAGGTGACCGGGCTCATCGCCCTGGCGATGCCGCTCGCCGAGTTGAGCAGCGTCATCGGCGAACGCACCTGGTTCGGGGCAACAGAGCAGAGTTTCTTCGTCGGCCCCGACATGCTGCTGCGTTCCTCGGGAAGATTTCTGCAGAACGGTCTCGTCCTCCGGCAGCGGATGGAGATCCTGCCGGTGGTCCGCTGGCTCGAAGCCGGCGATTCCCCGGCTGTTCCGACCCTGCTCGAGTACCGCAACCTCAACAAGGAAAAAACCCTTGGTTTTCTGACCCCGCTGACCGATCTCCAGTCCTTCGGCCTCAGATGGGGACTCGTTCAGGAGATTTCCGCCGAGGAGGCCTACGGACCCGCCAACCGGTTGAAAACGGAGATGTTCGCCGCCATGCTGCTCACCGCCCTGGTGGTGGTGGTGATCGCCGCCCTCCTGGCCGACCGCCTGGCGACCCCGCTCAGGCAGCTGGTCGACTGGACGAAAAGGGTTGCCGCCGGCGATCTGTCCCAGCCGGTCATCGCCGAGGCGAGGGGGGAAATCGGCGAACTGCAGCGCAGCTTCCGCGGGGTGGTCTCCTCCTTCCGCTCGGTGGCCGAGGTGTGCGAGGCGATCGCCGAAGGGGATCTGGACAGATCGGTCGAGGTCAGGGACGAGGAGAATACCCTGGGCCAGGCGGTGCATGCCATGGCGGTGGCGCTGCAGCAGGTGGTGGATCAGGCCGATCGCATCGCCGCCGGCGATCTCAGTCGGGACATCGTCCCCCACTCCGAGCGCGATCAGCTGCGCGGCGCTCTCGCCCACATGACCCAGGCGCTGCGCAAGGTCATCCGCGAGAGGGAAACCTCGCTGCGCGAAGCGCGTACCCTGATCAGCAACCTGGACAACCTGCCGACGCCGGTATTCACCATCGACCGCCAGTTCCGCGTCACCTACATCAACCCGGCCGCCGCCGCCACCACCCGCCTGTCGGTGAAGGAATGTCTCGGCGCGACCTGCATGGCGCTTTTTCGGACCGATCTCTGCCACACCCGCAACTGTCCATCGGAGCGGGTATTCAAGAGCCAGCAGCTGGTCAACGGCGAGAACGTCATCGATCCCGAGGACCTCGATCTGCCGGTCCGCTATTCCGCCGCCCCCATCCAGGACGAAAACGGCGAAGTGTCCGGGGTGCTCGTCCATCTCACCGACATCACCCAGCGGCTGCGGGTGATGGAGGAAATGCAGCGCCAGGAATGGCTGCGCGACGGCCAGGTGCGGCTGAACGATGTCCTGCGCGGCCTCAGGCCGCCCGAGGAGATGGCCCAGGACATCCTGCAGTTTCTCGTCGACTACCTGCAGGCCACTGCCGGCGCCATCTACCTTGCCGACGGCAACACCCTGGTTCGCGCCGGTGGCATCGCCCTGCCGCCCGGCAGCAGGGAAGGAGAAAAATTCCATGTCGGCGAGGGTCTGGTCGGCCGTGCCGCCGCCGATCTGGAAATTCTCCAGCTCGCCGAGGTGCCGGAAGGCTATTTCCCGCTCGTCTCCGCTTCCGGCGGCCGCGCTGCCGCCGCCCTGCTGCTGGTGCCCTTCCATATCGACCGGCTGCTCAAGGGAGTGATCGAACTGGCTGCGCTGAAGCCGTTCGGCGAACTCCAGTTGAAATTTCTCGACCAGGTCTGCGAGTACATCGCCATCGCCATCGCCGCCTCCCAGTCTCAGGTCCGCATGCGGCGGTTGCTGGCGGAAAGCGAGCGCCAGGCGCAGCTGCTGCTGCGACAGCAGGAGGAACTCACCCGCGCCAACAGCGAACTGGAGGAACAGACCAAGGCGCTGCAGGCATCGGAGGAGGAACTGCAGGCCCAGCAGGAGGAACTGCGGGTGATCAACGAGGAGCTGGAGGAGCGGACCCGCGCCCTGGAGGAGAACGAGAAGAGCATCCGCCAGCAGAACCGCGAACTGGAAGAGGTGCGGAAAGGTCTCGAACAGAAAACCCGCGACCTCGAGCAGGCGAACCGCTACAAATCCGAGTTCCTCGCCAACATGAGCCACGAACTGCGGACGCCGTTGAACAGCATGCTGCTGCTTTCGAAAACCCTGGCCGACAACCGGGACGGAACCCTCGGCCCGCGGCAGGTGGAATTCGCCGCCACCATCCACGCTGCCGGCGCCAGTCTGCTGGAGCTGATCAACGAGATTCTCGATCTCTCCAAGATCGAGGCGGGCAAGATCTCCCTGCACCGGGAGGAAGTCCCCCTGGCCGACATCGCCGACAGCATGAGCCGGATGTTCGCTGGGGTCGCGGAAAACAAGGGGCTCGCCTTTGCGGTCCGCCTTGGCGAAAGTCTGCCCGCCACCATCCATACCGACCGGATGCGCCTCGAACAGGTGCTCAAGAATTTCCTCGCCAATGCCATCAAGTTCACCGACCGGGGCGAGGTCAGCCTGGTGGTGGAAAGGGCGGATGCCGAGGCCGCCGGCGCTGTCGTCCTGAAAGGAGAGGTGATCTCTTTCGCGGTCCACGACACCGGCATCGGCATCGACCCCGACAAGTTCGAGCTGATCTTCCAGGAATTCCGGCAGGTGGACGGCACCACCAGCAGGCGCTACGGCGGCACCGGCCTCGGTCTTTCCATCAGCCGGAGGCTGGCCGGGCTGCTGGGTGGCGAGATCTGTCTGGAAAGCCGGGTCGGTGCCGGCAGCGTCTTTCGTCTGCTGCTGCCGGAGCGGGGGGATGAGGAGCTGCAACCAGAGGAAGCCCCCCCGGTGCCGGCCGGGGAGCAGACCGGCGCCGGCGAGAAGGGCAGACGGCTGCTGCTGATCGAAGACGATCTCATGCTCGCCAAGATGCTGCAGGAACTGGCAGAACAGCAGGGCTATCGGGCGGTCATCGCCGAGGACGGCGAAAAGGGCCTGAAACACGCGAAGCAGGACAAACCCGACGCCATCATCCTCGATATCCATCTTCCCGGCATCGACGGCTGGCATGTTCTCGAAGCACTGAAGGAGGACGAAGGAACCCGCCACATCCCGGTGCATTTCATCTCCGGCAACCAGGAGAACCTGGAGGCGTTCAAGATGGGGGCGGTGGGTTTCCTCACCAAACCCTTCACCTCCTCCGATCTGCTGCAGGCCTTCAAGCGCATCGAAAAGGTGATCGACAGCCAGGTCCGCAACATCCTGGTGGTGCAGCAGTCGCCCTCGCGCCTGGCCGAGATTCTCGGCCTGCTCCGGGACCGGGAGGTGCATGTCGCCCTCGCCGAGGACGGCCCGCAGGCCTACCGGCTTCTCCAGTCCGGCGGCTACGACTGCATGCTCCTCGACCCGGACATCGACAACGGCGGCGGCATCCGGCTGCTGGAGCGGCTGGAGGAGCAGCTGCAGAAGATGCCGGTACTGATTTACAGCGATACCGAGCTGCCGCGGGAAAAGAAGGAGCAGATCCAGCAGCTGGAAAAGAAGATCATCGTCAAGGAGATCAACACCCCCTCCAGGCTGTACGACGAGGTCAGCCTCTTCCTGCACCGGGTCACCGCGCGGCTGCCCGCCGGCCGCCGGGAGCCCGCCGCCACCGGCAGCGGCCGGCTGCTCAGCGGCAGGAAGATCCTCATCGTCGACGACGACATGCGCAACGTCTTCGCCCTGACCTCCATCCTCGAGGAACAGGGCATGAAGGTGGAGGTGGCCAAGGACGGCCGCGACTGCCTCGACGTCCTGGAAAGGGTCACCGATATCGATCTGGTGCTGCTCGACATCATGCTGCCGGTGATGGACGGCTATGAAACCATGCGGCACATCCGCGCCGACGCGCGGTTGCGGGACCTGCCGATCATCGCGCTGACCGCCAAGGCGATGCTCGCCGACAAGGAGAAGTGTATCGCCGCCGGCGCCAACGATTACATGGCCAAGCCGGTCCATGCCGACCGGCTTCTCTCCCTGCTCAAGGTGTGGCTCTATGCCCAGACCTGATCCCGAGGACATCGCCGTCACCCTGCTGCTCGAAGGGCTCTACCAGCGCCACGGCCAGGATTTCCGCGACTACGCCCGCGCCTCGATCCGCCGGCGTATCACCCATTTCATGCGGATGCGCAACTACACCAGCATCGCGGCGATGATCGAGCCGCTGCTTGCCGACGACGACTTCTGCCGGATGCTCGTCCACGACCTCACCGTCAACGTCAGCGAGATGTTCCGCGACGCTTCCTTTTACCATTCCCTGCGGCGCAACATCATGCCGAGACTGCAGGACATCCCCCACGCCAGGGTCTGGCTCGCCGGCTGCGCCTCCGGCGAGGAGGCCTATTCCATGGCCATCCTCTTCACCGAAGCGGGCATGGCGGGCAGGGTGCGGATCTACGCCACCGATCTCAACGAGCAGGTGCTGCACCAGGCCCGCACCGGCATCTTTCCCCTGAACCGGCTGCGGCGCTTCACCCTCGCCTACCAGCAGGGCGGCGGCGTCGAGTCCTTCGCCGACTACTATACCGCCGACGATTCCTCGGCGGTGTTCCACCACCGCCTCCGCGAGATGATCGTGTTCGCCGCCCACAACCTGGTTACCGACGCGGTCTTCGGCGAGATGCACATGGTGATCTGCCGCAACGTGCTCATCTACTTCAACCGGGCCCTGCGCGACCGGGTGCTCACCGTGCTCCGGGACAGCCTGCTGCCCGGAGGGTATCTCTGTCTCGGCAGCAAGGAGAACCTGGCCTTCACCGAGGTCGCCGACCACTTCGAGGAAGTCGATGGAGACAATCGCATCTACCGGAAGGTCGTCTGATCTCGTGGTCGTCGGCGCCTCCGCCGGCGGTCTGCAGGCGGCGCGAGTTCTGCTGGGGCGGTTGCCCGCCCGCTTCGCCCTGCCGGTGGTCCTCGTCCTGCACCGGCCGCCGGTCAGGGACGGCGCCCTGGTGGAAACCCTGGGCCGGAACCTGCACCTGCGGGTGAAGGAGGCCGACGATCAGGAATATATGCAGAGCGGTGTTGTCTATCTCGCCCCAGCCAATTATCATGTGCTGATCGAACAGGACCGCAGCTTTTCCCTGTCGGTGGATCCACCGGTGTTTTTCTGCCGGCCGGCCATCGATGTCCTGTTCGAGAGCGCCGCCACCGCCGTTGCCGGAGTGGTCGGCTGCATCCTTTCCGGCGCCAACGAGGACGGCGTTCAGGGTGCTGCGGAAATCAGACGACGGGGCGGCACCGTGCTCGTCCAGGACCCGGCGACGGCAGCTGCCCCGGAAATGCCGGCGGCGGTCATCGCCGCCGGCCACGTCGACCGGGTCATGACCCTCGAGGACATGGCCGCCTTCCTCGGTGAACTTCCCAGCCGCCCGCCGCCCGGGCGCAAGACGATACGATGAGTCGGCCCAACCCCTCACTTCCTTTTTCTGCCTGGTGGCCAGCATGAACACCATTGAGACGCAGTCCATTCTCCTCGTCGACGACCGGCCGGAGAACCTGGTTGCCCTGGAGGCGGTGCTCGAACAACCCGGGGTAAGGCTGTTCAAGGCGACCTCGGGCAACGAGGCCCTCGAGCTGCTGCTCAAACACGAGTTCGCCCTGGTGCTCATGGACGTGCAGATGCCGGGGATGGACGGTTTCGAAACCGCGGCCCTCATGCGCAGCGTCGAACGCTCCCGCCACATCCCGATCATCTTCGTCACCGCGATCAGCACCGAGGATACCCATGTCTTCCGTGGCTACGAAGCCGGGGCGGTGGACTACATCTTCAAACCGGTCAATCCGGTCATCCTCACCGCCAAGGTCAACGTTTTTCTCGAACTGAACCGCCAGTGCCGCGAACTCGAGGACAAGACCAGGACCCTGGAGAAGATCATCGCCAAGCAGGAGGAGTACAAACGGGTCATCGAGGAGAAGAACCGGGCGCTCAAGGAGCTTGCCATTCGCGACGGCCTGACCGGCATTTACAACCATCGCCATTTCCAGGACCTGCTCGAACGGGAGATCGCCCTGGCCAAGAGGTACCGCAAGGACATCAGCTGCCTGATGATGGACCTGGACCACTTCAAGGAGGTCAATGACAGCCACGGCCATCAGTTCGGTGATTTCGTCCTCAGGGAGTTTGTCCGCCTCATCCAGAAGGAACTGCGCTCCACCGACATCCTCGCCCGGTACGGCGGCGAGGAGTTCGTGCTGGTGCTGCCCAACATCGATCTGGAGGGGGCGCGCAGCGTCGCGGAAAAGATCCGCAAGATCATCGAGACCAACCTTTTTTCCGACGAGGGCCAGTCCCGCTGGGTGACGGTGACCATCGGCATCTATCACGCGAAACCCGGGGACTCGCTGAGCGGCCAGCAGCTGCTCCGCTACGCGGACAAGGCCCTCTACCAGGCCAAGGAGATGGGCCGCAACCGGGTGATGGTCTACAGCCCCGATCCCACCATCGCTATCTGGGAGAGCCTGGATGAATGAATGGCAATGCCGACACCGTTGACAGGAACTGCCGATTTGCGGTAAGAAAAGCGCTTTTACCAGCCAGCGGCATGACCGGCCGTCATCGACCGGGCCGTACCGCCGTTTCAAGAAGAACCGTCATGGAGGAGTACACTATGGGCAAGGGCGACATGCGCAGCAAGCGCGGCAAGATCTACAAGGGAACAACCGGCAAGACCAGGCCGAAGAAAAAGGCCAAGACCGCCAAGGCGGCCGCGGCGGAAAAGAAGTAGGATGCAGATCCCGGTTGACCAGGAGAGAAAGGGGATGGGAAAAACGATCACCGAAAAGATATTCGACGCCCACCTGCGGGATTCTCCCTTTGCGGAGAACTCGGTGCTGGACATCGACGTCGTCATGTGCCATGAAATCACCACGCCGATCGCGATCACCGACCTCGAGGCACGCGACATGGACCGGGTTTTCGATCCGGCCAAGATCAAGGTGGTGATCGACCACGTCACCCCCTCCAAGGACAGCAAGTCCGCCACCCAGGCGAAGATCCTGCGCGACTGGGCGCGGCGCCACAATCTCAGGGACTTCTTCGACATCGGCGCCAACGGCGTCTGCCACGCCCTTTTTCCGGAAAAGGGGTTCATCCGCCCCGGCTACACGGTGATCATGGGGGATTCCCACACCTGTACCCACGGCGCCTTCGGCGCCTTCGCCGCCGGCGTCGGCACCACCGATCTCGAGGTCGGCATCCTGAAGGGGGTCTGTTCCTTCCGCCGGCCGCAGACGATGAAGGTGGTGGTGGAGGGCGAACTCGGCCGCGGCGTCTACGCCAAGGACGTCATCCTCCGCATCATCCGGGAGCTGACCGTGAACGGCGCCACCGACATGGTGATGGAGTTCGTCGGCCCGGTGGTGGAGGCGATGAGCATGGAAAGCCGGATGACCCTGTGCAACATGGCCATCGAGGCCGGCGCCACCTGCGGCGTCTGCATGCCCGACCGGGTGACCGCCGAGTACCTGTGGCCCTTCATCAGGGAGCAGTATGCCGACATCGATGCGGCGGTGGCCGATTTCCGCAAATGGCATTCCGACCCGGACGCTGGGTACGCCAGGGTGGTAACCTTCGACCTCTCGACGCTGGTGCCCCAGGTTACCTTCGGCTTCAAGCCCGACGAGGTCAAGGACGTCACCGAGATGATCGGCACACCGGTGGACCAGGTGTACATGGGCAGCTGCACCAACGGCCGCATCGAAGATCTGCGCGAGGCGGCGAAGATCCTCGCCGGCCGGCGGATCGCCGACACCGTGCGGGGCATTCTGTCGCCGGCCACTCCCAAGGTGTTCAACCAGGCGTTGGCCGAGGGGATCATCGAAACCTTCATGAAGGCCGGCTTCTGCGTCACCAACCCGACCTGCGGTGCCTGCCTGGGGATGAGCAACGGGGTGCTGGCCGAGGGCGAGATCTGTCTTTCCACCACCAACCGCAACTTCAACGGACGGATGGGCAAGGGCGGCATCGTCCACCTGGCGAGCCCGGCCACCGCGGCCGCCACCGCCGTCGCCGGCCATGTCGCCGATCCGCGCGACTATCTGAACTGAAACCGCCACCTGACGAACCAACCCATGGAGACCCCCGTATGAGAACATTCGGCGGCAAGGCGCTCTTTCTCGACCGCTCCGACATCAATACCGACGAGATCATCCCGGCCAAGTACCTCACCGAAAACACCAAGATCGCCCTGCAGTCCCACATCCTGGAAGATCTGAAACTGGGCGGCTTCGATCCGGCTTCCATCGGCCGCGAGGATTACGGCGTCGTGGTCAGCCGCGCCAATTTCGGTTGCGGTTCCTCGCGGGAGCACGCGGTCTGGGTGTTCGACGTCAACGAGATCAACGTGGTCATCGCCGAGAGCTTTGCCCGCATCTTCCGGCAGAACATGTTCAACAACGGCATGCTGGCCATCGAGCTGCCCAAGGCGGACATCGACGCCCTGTTCGGCTTCGGGGCCGGAGTGAACATCACCGTCGATCTCGCCGCCTCCACGGTCACCGCCAGCGGCGACCACGGCGGCAGGAGCTTCCCCTTCACCCTCAACGCCTTCGACCGGGAACTGGTGGCGGCCGGCGGCTGGCTCGAATACGCCGACAAGCATTACTGAGGGCCATGCAGGGCATCGTCCTCTGCACCGACGACATCACCCGTCTCGAGGTCGACGCCATCGTCAACGCCGCCAACCGGTCGCTGCTGGGGGGCGGCGGGGTCGATGGCGCCATCCACCGGGCCGCCGGGCCGGAGCTCCTCGCCGAATGCCGCGCCCTGGGTGGCTGCGCGACCGGCGAGGCCAAGCTGACCGCGGGCCATCTGTTGCCCGCCCGGCACGTCATCCACACCGTCGGCCCGGTGTGGCGCGGCGGCGGCCACGGCGAGGCGGAGCTCCTGGCCAACTGCTACCGGAACTCTTTCGCCCTCGCCCACGCCAATAACATCCGCACCATCGCCTTTCCCGCCATCGCCACCGGTGCCTACGGTTTTCCCCACGACCAGGCCGCGGCCATCGCGGTGCGCGAGGCCAGGGCGGCGCTGGCCGCCGGCACCATCCGTCAGGTGCTCTTCGTCTGCTTCCGGGAACCGACGCGCCGTGCTTACGCAGAGGCCCTGGCCGTGGCGGGGTAGACGGCCCGGACGGCCGCCACAGGCAACCATCGCGCCATGGTTCAGGCTTTGCCCACCAGCGAGCGCAGGCAGGACTCGATATCGGGATAACGGAAGGTGAAGCCGGCGGCCAGCAGCCGGGCGGGCCGCACCTTCTGGCCGGAGAGCAGCACGCCGGCGAGTTCGCCGAGCAGGAGGCGCAGGAGGAAGGCGGGCACCGGCGGCAGCAGCACCCGTTTGCCGAGGGCCCTGGCCAGCGCGACGGTGAAGCCGCGGTTGGTGACCGGCTGCGGCGCGGTACAGTTGACCGGCCCGCTCATCCCTTCCTGGTCCAGGCAGAAAAGGATGACCCGCGCCAGGTCCTCCAGGTGGATCCAGGGAAACCACTGGCGGCCGTTGCCCAGGGGGCTGGCGACCCCGAGTCTGAATCCGGGCAGCATGGTGGCCAGGGCGCCGCCGTCTCTGCCGAGAACGACCCCGAAGCGGCAGAGCACCACCCGACTGCCGCCCTGGCCGGCGCGGACCGCCTCCGCCTCCCAGGCACGGGCGAGATGGGCGAGGAAATCGTCACCGGCCGGCGCATCCTCGTCAACCTCCAGGTCGCCGCAGTCACCGTAATAGCCCACCGCCGAGGCGTTGATCAGCACCTTGCCGGGGAGCGGCGCCAGTACGCCGGCGATGTTGGCGGTGGTTCTCGTGCGGCTTTCCCGGATCGCCCTGCGGTTGGCCTCGGTCCAGCGGCAGAAGATGGACCTGCCGGCGAGGTTGATCACCGCGTCGTGTGCGGCCATGACTCCCTGCCAGGGGCCGGGCAGGGTGGGGTCGCCGGACACGAAGGCGACGGCCGGCGAGACTGTGTCCGCCATCTGCCGCCGCGACAGGATCGTCACCCGGTGACCGGCGTCCACCAGTCTGCGCACGAGAAAACTGCCGACAAAGCCGGTGCCGCCGGTGACGAAGACGTTCATGGCACGTACCTCCTGCTGGGGTGATGGCCTTTGCTTTTCCGTCCCAATTTTGACAAACCCGCAAAAAGTCACAAAACGGGGCATCTGGCAACGGAATTACCATGGGTTACAATGCGGGCCAACGTTGCAATCGCGGTTTTTCCGATTCCAATAATTTTTCTATCCCATTTTCCGGCAACGCGCAATTTTATGACAGCCCACCGAAAAAAAACGTCCGCCGCCGGTCGCGGGGGGGAGCCGTTGCCGGCCGGCGGTGGTGATGCAGGGGATCTCTCCCTCCGCATCGGCAAACTGGTGGCCGGCGGCAGCGGGCTTGCCCGGGACTCGGAAGGCCGCGTCGTTTTCGTCGATGGCGGGCTGCCCGGCGAGGAGGTGGAGGTGCGCGTTACCGGCGGCCGCCGCGACTACCGCACCGCGGTGGTCACCCGGGTGGTGCTCCCCTCTGATGACCGGGTAGAGCCGCCTTGCCCGTATTTCGGTCGCTGCGGCGGCTGCCAGCTCCAGCATCTGCGCTACGAGGCGCAGCTCGCCGCCAAGGAGGAGATCCTCCGCGAGCAGCTGCAGCGATTGGGCGGTTTTCAGGAGGAAGATCTCGCCGCGGTCTGGCAAGAGGGTGCCGCCTCACCCCTCGCCTGGGGGTACCGGCAGAGAATCCGTCTCCATGCCGGCGGTGGCCGGCTGGGCTTCGCCCGTAGCGGCAGCCGGCGGCTGGTGGACATCGACCGCTGTCAGCTGGCCGATCCCGGCATCAACGAAGTGCTCGGCCTGCTCCGCAGGCAGTCTTTTTTCCCCGAGCTGCTGCCCCGGCTCGACAGCCTGGAGCTCCACTCCGACCCGGCGGGCGGCAGGGTGCTGCTGCTTCTGCAGGGAAAAAAGCTGCCGGACGGGCTCGGCCGCGCCCTTGCCGCACAGGACGGGGTGGGTGGCGTCATTGTCAAGGGCAGGGGGGCTGACCGGGTTTTCGGCAGCGGACCGCTGCCCTTGGCGGAAATCGGCTACGACCTGGATATCGGCCTCACCGCTCCCTTCCGCTTCCACCTGGCCGCCGGCGGCTTCTGCCAGGTCAACCAGGGGATCAACCGGGAAATGATCGCCACCATGCGTCAATGGCTCGGAGGGATCGACTACCGTTCGGTGGCCGATTTCTTCTGCGGTGCCGGCAATTTCCTGCTGCCTGCGGCCATCGGTACTGCGCGCGCCTATGGCTGCGACGTCGCCGCCGCCGGGGTCGAGGCCGCCCGCCAAAACGCCCGGCGCGCCGGCCTTGCCCACTGCGAGCTGGAGGTGGTCGACGCCGGACTGGCGCTGGCCGGGGCGGCGGCAAGCGGCCGCCGTTTCGATCTGGTGCTTCTCGATCCGCCGCGCGAAGGCTGCCCGCAGGTGGCTGCGGAACTGCACCGGCTGCGGCCGGCGGCGGTGCTCTATATCTCCTGCGATGCCGCCACCCTGGCCCGCGACCTGCGCGTCCTTGCCGGGACCGGCTTTCGTCTCCGCAGACTGCGGGCCTTCGACATGTTCCCGCAGACCAGCCATCTGGAAACCATGGCGCTGCTCAGCCGATGACCCTTGCCGCCATCCTGTCCGTCATCTTTCTCGGCGCCTTTACCCAGGGGGTGACCGGCTTCGGCAACGCCCTGGTGGTGGTGCCGCTGTTGAGTTTTCTGCTGCCCCTGCAGGTGGTGGTGCCGCTCACCATCCTGAACGGTCTGGTGATCACCAGTTTTCTCAGCTACCGGATGCGCGGCCAGGTGGTTTCCCGCCGGATTGCACCGCTGATGCTGGGCTGTCTGCCCGGGGTCGGCGCCGGCACCCTGCTGCTGCACCGGCTGCCGACGGCCGGGCTGCGGACCATGCTCGGCCTGGTGCTCATCGCCTACGTCCTCTGGCACTACCACGGCAAACCGCGACGCACGGTGGGGGAAGGCTGGGCCTACCTTGCCGGCTTCGCCACCGGTCTCATCGGCGCCTGTCTCTCCGCCGGCGGGCCGCCGACCATCATCTACACCACCCTGACCGGCTGGGACAAGGACGAGATCAAGGCGACGCTGTCCGGTTTCTTCCTGTTCACCGGCATCACCATCGGCCTCACCCACTGGCTCACCGGCGCCGCCACCGCCGAGGTGCACCAGCTCTTCCTCTATTCACTGCCGGTGGTGCTCGGCGGGGTCGCCGCCGGCGCCGGCCTGTACGACCGGATCAACGGCGAGCTGTACCGGCGGCTGCTGCTTTGCGGACTGCTGATCATGGGGGTGCTCTTTCTCCTGCCGTGACCGGACGAGCCGGTGCAGGGCGGCGAGAAGACGATCGCGGCCGTTGGTCTGCTGGTTGAGCAGGATAGCCAGCGGCCGGTGCGGGTCGCCTCCGAGATAACCGGCGTAGCCGTAGACCCCAAGCAGGGTTCCGCTTTTCAGCAGGTCGCCGTTCCGGTCCGGCAGCAGTTCACGGTGGGGGGCGAAACGGCGCAGCAGGGCGACCATCGCCTCGGCGCTGGCCCGGTTGGCCCGGGAAAGCCCGGAGCCCTCCACCATGCGGATCCCTCCATCCAATCCCCAATCCCCGAGAAGTTCCTCCATCGCCCGACGTCCTTTGGCCCAGGTCGCCGGCCAGCCGAATCTTTGCGCGCCGCAGAGCAGAAAGAGCTGGTTGGCGATGAAGTTGTTGGACCAGGCCAGCATCGCCCGGACCACGCTTCGGAGCTCCTGCGACGACGGGTGACGGAGGAGAAGCTCGGCACCGGCCGGCACGGTATCGGTGCGGATGTCGCCTTCGATTTTCCAGCCGCGACGAAGGAGGAGTTCCCGGAACAGTTCGCCGGCGTAACGGCCGCTTTCCCCTCGCCTCTGGGAGATGTTGATCCGCGCGGTATCGCCCGGGATGCGGGCTGCCAGACTCCCCATGAAGGGCAGGGTCGGCGTCTGCGGCTCGGCGCTGACCACCCTGCCGTTTTCGGTCCGGCGCAGGTTGACCGTGTTGAAGTTCACCACCAGGGCGCCGTTGCGGGCGTCGTAGGGATTGTCGCTGCTGGTGCCGGGGGCCTCGGAATCGGCGACGGCAAAGGCGGAGAGATCGAGAACGAGATGGCGGACGGTTCGCGGCCCGCCCAGTTCGGCGGCGATCCGCTCCACCTCTTCGGAGACCAGCATCGGATCGCCGTAGCCCTTGATGTAAAGGTCGTTGCCGTGCCGATCGAGACGGATCTCGGTCACCGGCCGGAATTCCTCGCCGAGCAGGGTGAGGGCGGCGAGGGCGGTGGCGATCTTGAGGGTGGAGGCGGGCACGAAGGGCCGGTCGGCATGGTGGCTGGCAAGTACCGCATCGCCGTCCATGAGCAGGTAGCCGCCGCCGTCGACCGGGACATCGACGGACACGGCGGCACTCGGGGAGGGAAGGCCGAGGAGTAGGAGCAGCAGCAGGGCGGCGGGCAACCGGAGCGCGGTGGCGGGGCAGGGGGACGCGGGGTGCATGTCGCAGCCTAGCCCCTGGCCCGCGGCCTGTCAACCGTTGCCGCCCCGGGGCCGGAGATCGGGTCAGCGTACCGCCAGCTCGAAGGCGGCGCTGAACAGCCGCTGGGTGTAAGGGTCGGTCGGTGCGGCAAAGATCTCCCCCGCCGGCCCAGCCTCGACGATTCTGCCGTCCTTCATCACCACCACCGAGTTGGCCAGGGCCCGCACCACCCGGAGATCGTGGGAGATGAAGATGTAGGTCATCCCGAGGCGCTGCTGCAGGTCGCGGAGCAGGTCGACGATCTGCGCCTGAATGGTCATGTCGAGGGCGCTGGTCGGTTCGTCCAGCACCAGGAGCCTTGGCTTGAGGATGACGGCGCGGGCGATGGCGATCCGCTGCCGCTGGCCGCCGGAAAACTCGTGGGGATAGCGCGACAGCATATCCCCCTCCAGACCCACCTCGGCCAGGGCCGCTTCCACCAGCCGCCGCCGGGTTCTGCGGTCGCATTCCGGCTGATGGACCGCGAGCCCTTCGCCGACGATCTGCTCGACCGTCATCCGCGGCGACAGCGAGGCGAACGGATCCTGGAAGACGATCTGCATCTCGCTCCTGAGCTGGCGCAGGCCGCTCCCGGCCAGCCGCTGCAGATCCTGGTCGCGGAAGACGATGCCGCCCGCGCATTTCTCCAGCCGCAGCAGGCAGAGTCCCAGGGTGCTCTTGCCGGAGCCGGACTCGCCGACGATCCCCAGGGTGGAGCCCTCGGCAACGGTGAGCGACACGTCGTCCACCGCCTTCACCACCGATTTCGTCCGGCGGAACCAGCCCCTGCCGGTGCGGAAGTGGCAGCTTAGCCGGTCGACCGACAACAGTGGCGGCCGCTGCGGCGGCCGCTGGGGTTCGCCGGCGGGAACGCTCCCCAGCAGCCGGACGGTGTAGGGATGCCGGGGCGCGGCGAAGATGGTCTCGGTGTCGCCCTGCTCGACGATGGCGCCGTCCTGCATGATGGCGATCCGTTTGCTGAACCGGCGCACCATGTTGAGGTCGTGGGTGATGAGGAGAATCGCCATCCGCCGTTCCTGCTGGATCTCCTCCAACAGTGCCAGGATCTGCGCCTGGATGGTGACGTCGAGGGCGGTGGTCGGCTCGTCGGCGATCAGGAGCGCCGGGTTGCAGGCAAGCGCCATGGCGATCATCGCCCGCTGCCGCTGCCCGCCGGAGAGCTGGTGGGGGTAGAAGTCGATGCGGCGGCCCGGTTCCGGGATGCCGGTGCGGTCGAGCAGTTCCACGGCCCGCCGCCGCGCCGTGGCGCGGTCGAGGCCCTGGTGGAGGGTGAGCGGCTCGACGATCTGGTCGCCCACCGTGTACACCGGGTTGAGCGCGCTCATCGGTTCCTGAAAGATCATGGCGATGCGGTTGCCGCGGATGCGCCGCATCTCCTTTTCCGGCAGGGCCAGCAGGTCCCGCTCCTCGAAGGTGACCCTGCCGGCAAGCTGGACCGCCCCGGCCTCGAACAGGCGGAGGATCGACATGGCGGTCACCGATTTGCCGGAGCCGGATTCGCCCACCAGGGCGAGTTTGCCGCCGTGGTCGATGGCAAAGGAGATCCCGTGCAGGATCTCGCGGGGGCCGCTGTCGGTGGCGAAGGTGGCGCGCAGGCTGTCGACGGTGAGCAGCATGGTCTCACACCTTGCGCGGGTCGAAGGCCTCGCGCAGGGCCTCGCCGATGAAGATGAGCAGCACCAGGGTGCCGACCAGCACCAGGAAGGTGGAGAGCGACAGCCACCAGGCGCCGATGTTGGCCTTGCCCTGGGCGAGCAGTTCGCCCAGGCTGGGGGTGGGCGGCGGCACGCCGAGGCCGAGGAAATCCAGGCTGGTGAGCGCCAGGATGGCGCCGGACAGCCGGAAGGGCAGGAAGGTGATCACCGGCGTCATGCCGTTGGGCAGCAGATGCCGGTACATGATGGTCAGGTTCCCCACCCCGAGGGCGCGGGCCGCCTTGACGTACTCCATGTTGCGGCCGCGGAGGAACTCGGCGCGGACGTAGTCGGAGAGCCCCATCCAGCCGAACATCGACAGGAGGATCAGCAGCAGCAGCAGGCTGGGCTTGAAGATCGCCGAGAAGATGATCAACAGGTATAGTTCCGGCATCGAACTCCAGATCTCGATGAAGCGCTGCAGCAAGAGATCGGTGCGGCCGCCGAAGTAGCCCTGCACCGCGCCGGCGCCGATGCCGACCGCGGTGCCAACCAGGGTGAGGCCGAGGCCGAAGAGCACCGACAGCCGGAAGCCGTAGATGAGGCGGGCGAGCACGTCGCGGCCGCGGTCGTCGGTGCCGAGGAGGTTGTCGGCCGAGGGCGGCGACGGCACCGGCCGGTCGAGCTCCAGGTTGATGGAGGCGTAGCCGTGCGGATTGGGGGTGGCGAGCAGCCAGTTGCCCTCCGCACTGAGTTTTTCGCGGATGTAGGGGTCGCGGTAATCGGTTTCGGTGGCGAAATCGCCGCCGAAGGTGGTTTCCGGGTAAGCGGCGAGGATGGGGAAGTAGTAGCCGCCCTCGTAGTGGACGATCAGCGGTTTGTCGTTGCTGAGGAACTCCGCCGCGAGACTCATGACGAACAGCAGGGAAAAAATGAGCAGACTGACGAAGCCGCGCCGGTTCTTGCGGAATCTGCGCCAGCGGCGGCGGCCGAGACTTTCCCGTTGCATCGCCTGCTAGCCCCGGTCGACGCTCTGGAAGGTGATGCGCGGGTCGACCAGCACGTAGCTGAGGTCGGACAAAAGGCGGGAAACCAGGCCGATGATGGTGAAAAAGTAGAGGGTGCCCAGCACCACCGGGTAGTCACGGTTCATGATCGACTCGTAGCCCAGAAGCCCCATGCCGTCCAGGCTGAAGATGGTCTCGATGAGCAGGCTGCCGGTGAAGAAGGCGGTGATGAAGGAGCCGGGGAAACCGGTGATGATCGGGATGATGGCGTTGCGGAAGACGTGGCGGTAGAGGATGCGCTCCTCGCCCAGCCCCTTGGCGCGGGCGGTGAGCACGTACTGCTTGCGGATCTCCTCCAGGAAGCTGTTGCGGGTGAGGAGGGTCATCACCGCCAGACTGCCCACTGTGCTGGAGACGATGGGCAGCACCATGTGCCAGAGGTAATCGAGGACCTTGGCCATCAGGCTCAGCTCCCGCCAGTTGTCGGAGACCAGGCCGCGCAGCGGGAAGATGTTCCAGAAACTGCCGCCGCCGAAGAGGACGATGAGCAGGATGCCGAGGACGAAGCCGGGGATGGCGTAGCCGACCAGGATCACCGTGCTGGTGAAGACGTCGAAGCGCGAGCCCTCGCGCACCGCCTTCCTGATCCCCAGCGGAATGCAGGTGCCGTAGACGATGACGAAGGACCACAGCCCGAGCGACATCGACACCGGCAGCTTGGAGACCACCAGGTCGACGACGCTTCGCTGATGATAGTAGGATTCGCCGAAATCGAAGAGCGCGTAGTTCTTCATCATGGCGAGGAAGCGCTCCGCCGGCGGCCTGTCGAAGCCGTACATCCTGCGGATCCGTTCCACCCGTTCCCGGTCGAGACCCTGGGAACCCTGGTAGAGACTGGTGGTGGCGCGCACCTCGCCGCCGCCGCTGCCGTGTCCTTCCATCTGGGCGATGAGCCGCTCCACCGGGCCGCCGGGCACGAACTGGGTGACGACGAAGGTGACCAGCATGATGCCGAACAGGGTCGGAATCATCAGCAGCAGCCGGCGGACGACGTAGGCGAGCATCCTATCGGTCCTGCGGCAGCAGCCACCAGCTCATCAGCAGCTGCATCGGCGAATAGTAGACCGGCAGGGTGGCCGGTTTGCCGAAGATATTGCGGTAGGCGATGCGGTGCTGGGCCAGGTACCAGTTGGGCACCACGTAGTGCTGGAACCAGAGCACCCGGTCCAGGGCCCGGCAGGCGGTGATGAGCTGCTCCTGGGTCTCGGCGTAGATGATCTTCTCGGTGAGGAAATCCACCGCCGGATCGCGGATGCCGGCATAGTTGCGGGAGCCCTCGCGCTCCACCGCCGAGGAGTGCCAGTAGTCGCGCTGCTCGTTGCCCGGCGACTGGGACTGACCGAAGACGGTGACGATCATGTCGTAGTCGAATTTCTGCAGCCGGCGGGTGTAGAGGGCCGGATCGATGGTCCGGTAACCCGCCTTGATCCCCAGTTTTGCGAGATTGTTGACAAAAGGGGCCATCACCCGTTCGAAGGAGGGGCTGACCAAGAGGATCTCGAAGACGAAGGATTCGCCCCCGCCGTCGGTCAGCACCCCGTCCCGAACCTGCCAGCCGGCCTCGGCCAGCAGTTTCATCGCCCGGCGCAGCCGGCCGCGCAGATCCTCGTCCTTGCCGGCTTCCGCCCCCATTTCGGCGGTGAACACCTCGGCCGGCACCTTGTCCCGCACCTGGTCGAGCAGGCGCAGTTCCTCGGGTGACGGCAGGCCGCGGGCGGCGAGATAGGAGTTGCTGAAGTAGCTGTCGGCGCGGCTGTACTGGCCGAAGAACAGGGTGGTGTTGGTCCAGTCGAAATCGAAGGCCAGACCGATGGCCTGCCGCACCCGCCGGTCCTGGAAGAGCTTTTTGCGGGTGTTGAAGACAAAGCCCTGCATGCCGGCGTTGTTGCCGTGGGGCAGCATCTCTTTTTTCAGCACGCCCTTGTCGAATTTCGGGCCTTCGAGATCGCGGGCCCACTGTTTGGCGATGTTGACCGACATGAAATCGAATTCGCCCGCCTTGAACGCCTCCACCGCGACGATCTGGTCCTTGTAGTACTTGAAGACGACGCGGTCGAAGTTGTACAACCCCCGGCGCACCGGCAGATCTTTGCCCCAGTAGTCGGGATTGCGGCGGTAGCTGATGGTCTTGCCCGGGTCGACCTGGTCGACCAGATAGGGGCCGGAGCCCACCGGCGCGGTCATCCCCAGTTCCGCGAAGGAATGTTTCTCGAAAAAACTCTTCGACAGGATCGGCATCTGGGCGGCGATCAGGTGCAGTTCCCGGTTCTTCTGGGCGAATTCGAAACGGATCTCCCTGGGGCCGAGTACGGTGGCGGCGCGAATGTCGTGGAAATAGCTCTGATAGAAAGGATTGGCGTTGTCGCTTTTCAGGGTATGGAGGGAGAACAGGACGTCCTCGGCGGTGATCGGCGTGTTGTCGGAGAAGCGGGCTTGCGGCCGCAGCCGGAAGGTCGCCGACATCCGGTCCGGCGCAAGCTCGATGTCTTCGGCGATGAGGCCGTACTCGGCAAAGGGCTCGTCTTCGCTGGCCACGGCCAGGGTTTCGAAGACCAACTCCTCCAGGCCGGAGGGCGAGGTGCCCTTCAGGGTGTAGGGATTCATCTTGTCGAAACTGCCCAGGTCATGGAGAACCAGGGTGCCGCCCTTGACCGCATCGGGATCGGCGTAGTCGAAGTGGGTGAAGGTGGCGGGATATTTGAGCTTGCCGTCGATGCTGATGCCGTGGCCGCCCAGTGCGGCCACGGGGCAGAAGAGCAGGGCGGCGAACAGCAGGGTCGGGATGCGCATCATTCCTCCTTGGTGGGATCGAGCCAGAGTGCGGCCGCCAGCGAGTTGCCGATGATGGTGGCGGCAACGGTGAGCAGGTCGAGGTCGTGCTCGCCCAGATCCGGGCCGGCCGCCTCGACGGCCCCGACGGTGCGGCCGTCCACCCGCAGGGGGACGGCGATTCTCGTTTCCGAGGCGATGCCCTCCCGCTGGCGGATGATCCGGGACTCGCCGTGCAGATATACCCAGCCGGCCAGTCCTTTGTCAATCGTTGCCGGGTGAATGGTGGTTTCGCGGGTGGCGGCGAAGGTGGTCATCCGGTCCCTGTCGGCAAGCCGGATGGCGCAACCCCGGCAGCGGAGCATCGCCGCCAGCAGTTCCACCACCTGGGCGAACAGCCAGTCTCCGCTGCCGATATGCTGCAGGAGCAGGAGAAGGTGCAGCAGGTGCAGACGATCGGCGGCGGACAGCGAAAGCCCTTCCGGGATCACTTGAACGAGCAGCGCCCGCCACAGCTGCTCGGCGCTGAGCGCCTGGCTCCTGAGCAGGACATCTCCCAGCAAACGGCCGCGCAGCCTGCCGTCGAGCCAGGATATCCCCCGCCGCCTCGCTCCGTCGGTTTTGCCGCTTCCCGCCATCGGCTGTTTCTGACGAAGCAGGGCGGCGGTGAGTTGCTCATCGGAGATCAGACCCATGCCGACGAGAATCTCGCCGAGCCGTTGCCAGGACAGCCTGCCGGCACCATCCTTGCCGGCGAGGTTGGCGGCGATGTTTTCCAGGTAGGGATTGCGCTGTTCCCCGTAATAGACGGCAAGATAGCGGCTCATCGAACCCAGGCGTTCAAGACGAGGCACGACGAACCGTTCGTAAAACTGCGGGGTGGCGGCGAGCATTTCCTCCACCGAGGCAAAGACGTGCACCCCTTTTCCGGCAAGGGCATCGACACCCTCGTGGTCGTAGCCTTCGCGGAATTCCGCGAAGAGGTCGTCGAGGTGCTCGATGTAGAGCGGATCGGCCATCTGGGCGATGAGGTCGGCCGAGGCCACCATGCAGGCCGCCGTCCGCGCCGGCTCTCCGAGTCCGGCGGGGATCTCCACCGGCCGGTTGAACTCGGTCATGGCGATCATGGCGACGACCAGCTCGACGGTGTCGCCGGACAAGGCATCGGAACAGGAGCGCCGCAGGTAGCCACGTGCCAGGTTCATCGACCGCTGCACATGGACGAAGGTGTATTTGCCGCCGGTACCGATGGGGTCACCCGCGTCCTTGATGTAGCCGGCATCGTGGAACAGGGCGGCGGCCAGGGCGGCGCAGGAGAGGCGCTCGTCAATGTTTCCGGTCCCGGACCGGTGGAAGCCGACCATCATTCTGGCCGCGGCCAGGGCGACATCCAGGGCGTGGCCGAAGGTATGGTAGCCTACCTGGCAGGACTGCAGCCCGGGCCAGTCGCCCCGGTAAAGGGCGGCGGCATCGTCGAGCAGCCGCGCCGCCATGGGCGGGATGCCGCCGGGCAGCTCCGCCAGCGTCGCCAGCAGCCGGCGCTGCTGTTCGCTGTGGTGCGGGTCAGGGGGCGGCGTCATGATCCCTTCCCTCCGGGGTTGCCGGATCATCATCGACGAGGCGGATCCGGAAGAGGAGCGGCCAGTTCTTGCCGGTGACCAGCAGGGTGTCGTCCGTCGGGTCGTGGGCGATGCCGTTCAGCACGCCGGCACCGGGCGAGCCGGCCGCCTCGCGGCTGAGCGGTGCGCAGTCGATCCAGGCGACGACGGCGCCACTGTCTGGATTAATCCTGGCAATAAGATCGGAATGCCAGATATTTGCATAAATAAACGGAGAAACGTACTCAAGTTCGTTCAGCTCGGTCACCGGCCGATTGTCGGCGTGCACCGCGATCCTGTCTCTCGGCGCCAAGGTGTGGGGATCAAGGACGCGCAGGGTGGAGCCGCCGTCCGAGATCAGCAGGTTGTCGCCGTCCGAGGTGATTCCCCAGCCCTCGTGGGTGTAGGTGAAGGTTCCGGTCTGGAGCAGGCTGCCGGCATCGTAGACAAAACCGGTATGTTCCCGCCAGGTGAGTTGGAAGAGGCTTCCCCGGTGCAGGGCCAGCCCCTCGCCGAAATAGCGGCGAGCCAGGCGGTGGCGGGAGAGCACCCTGCCGGTGGCGATGTCGCTGATCCGCAGTTCGGACCTGCCGTAACCGCCGGTGGATTCGTAGAGGCGTCCGCGGTGGAGAAGCAGTCCCTGGGTGGAGGCGTCCACCGCGTGGGGATATCGGTGGAGAATCCGGTAGGGGAGACGCGGTATCGGCCCCGGCGGGGGCGGAGCCCCGGAGACCGCGCCGTCGGGGCGCAAGACGAGCAGCAGGACCAGGAGGGAACGGAACAGGGCCATCGGGTCACCGCTCGGGGCAGTGCACCGGTGCACCATTCCGGCCGGGCGGGGCGTGCAGGTCATTCCTCCCCGGCCATGTCGCTCAGTTCCAGGTTGAGGGCGCGCACCGAGATCAGGATTTCCCGGAGGGACAGGCCCAGCGAGCCCATCATCATCACCAGACTGAGGCCGAACAGGTATTTGCCCAGCAGAGGGTTGCCGGCGAACAGGGCAAACATGGTGACGACGCAGGTGAACAGCGAGCCGACGCCCATCGCCTGCATGTTGCGGATCAGGCTGACCCGCTGCCGCAGGTGTTTGATCTGCGAGGCGATGTTGACGTCGGGCTGGCTGCGGTACTGGGCATGCAGACTGCGGATGCGGGAGCCGATGGCGAGGAAGCGGTTGGAATAGGCCACCATCAGCAGGGATATGGCCGGAAACAGCAGCGCCGGCGTTGTCAACGACAGTTCCATGCC
>JBFLZZ010000015.1:0-81996 GCA_040755255.1 Thermodesulfobacteriota bacterium | reverse complement strand
GCCAACGTCCGGACCACCCCCGGCATCATCACCATGCGCGGCTGCACCTACGCCGGCTGCAAGGGCGTGGTGCTCGGCCCGTCCCGCGACATCGTCAACATCACCCACGGCCCCATCGGCTGCGGCTATTACTCCTGGCTGACCCGCCGCAACCAGACCGATGCCGGCCCGGACGGCGAGAACTACATGACCTACTGTTTTTCCACGGACATGCAGGACTCGGACATCATCTTCGGCGGCGAGAAAAAACTGACCGCGGCGATCCAGGAGGCCTACGACCTCTTTCACCCGAAGGCGATCGCGATTTTCGCCACCTGCCCGGTGGGGCTCATCGGCGACGACATCCACACCGTGGCGAAACGGATGAAGGAACAATTCGGCGACTGCAACGTCTTCGCCTTCTCCTGCGAGGGCTACAAGGGCGTCAGCCAGTCGGCCGGTCACCACATCGCCAACAACCAGCTCTTCCGCCACATCATCGGCGAGGACGACAAGGTCAAGGAGGGCGAGTACAAGATCAACCTCCTGGGCGAGTACAACATCGGCGGCGACGGCTTCGAGATCGACCGCATCCTGAAGAAATGCGGAATCAGCTGCCTGGCCACCTTCTCCGGCAACTCGACCTACGAGCAGTTCGCCTCGTCGCACCAGGCCGATCTGAACGCGGTCATGTGCCACCGGTCGATCAACTACGTGGCCGACATGCTGGAGACCAAGTTCGGCATTCCGTGGATCAAGGTGAACTTCATCGGCGCCGAGGCCACCGCCAAGTCGCTCAGAAAGATCGCCCAGTACTTCGGCGACAAGAAACTGATCGACCGGGTGGAAGAGGTGATCGCCGAGGAGATGCCCGAGGTCGAGAAGGCTTTGGCCGAAATCAAGCCGCGTACGGACGGCAAGACCGCGATGCTCTTTGTCGGAGGCTCCCGCGCCCATCACTATCAGGAACTGTTCAACGAGATGGGGATGAAGACCATCGCCGCCGGCTACGAGTTCGCCCACCGCGACGACTACGAGGGGAGGCAGGTGCTGCCCAACCTGGAGGTGGACGCCGACAGCCGCAACATCGAGGAGATCCATGTCGAGGCCGATCCGAAACGGTTCAAGCCGCGCAAGACCGACAAGGAACTGAAGGAACTGGTACAGGCCGGCCTCGCCTTCAAGGAATACGAGGGCATGATCCCGGAGATGGAGAAGAACACCCTGATCATCGACGATCTCAACCAGTACGAGGCGGAAAAGCTGGTCGAGCTGATGCAGCCGGATATCTTCTGCGCCGGCATCAAGGAGAAGTACTCGATCCAGAAGCTGGGCGTACCGATGAAACAGCTGCACAGCTACGACTCGGGCGGCCCCTACGCCGGCTTTGCGGGCGCGATCAACTTCTACCAGGAGATCGACCGGCTGGTGAACAGCAAGGTATGGAGCTACATGAAGGCACCCTGGCAGGCGAACCCGCAACTGTCGGCCACCTTCGTCTGGGAATGAGGAAACATCATAAGCTGTCCCGTCATTGCGAGGAGCGTAGCGACGAAGCAATCCAGACTTCCGGCAACGCCAATTATCTGGATTGCTTCGCTTCGCTCGCAATGACGCGAAGGCCGAGACAAACGTACTAAACAATTATAGAGGCAACCCCATGCTACTTCGACATACCCCACTGGAAATCAAGGAGCGCAGCGCCCTGACCATCAACCCGGCCAAGACCTGCCAGCCCATCGGCGCCATGTACGCCGCCCTGGGAATCCACGGCTGCCTGCCGCACAGCCACGGCTCCCAGGGATGCTGCGCCTATCACCGTTCCACCCTGACCAGGCACTACAAGGAGCCGATCTCGGCGGCCACCAGTTCGTTTACCGAAGGCGCCTCGGTGTTCGGCGGCCAGGCCAACCTGCTGCAGGCCATCGACAACATCTTCAACGTCTACGAGCCGGAGGTGATCGCGGTCCACACCACCTGTCTGTCCGAGACCATCGGCGACGATCTCAAACAGATCCGGGCCAAGGCGGAGAAAGAGGGCAAGATCCCGGAGGGCAAGACGGTGATCGGCGCCAACACCCCGAGCTACGTCGGCTCCCACGTCACCGGTTTTTCCAACATGGTGAAATCGATGGCCATGCTCGCCGAGCCCACCGGCAAGAAGAACGGCAAGCTGAACGTCATCCCCGGCTGGGTCGAGCCCGCCGACATGGAGGAGATCAAACGCCTTTTGAACCTGATCGGCGTCAAGTCCATCCTCTTTCCGGACACCTCCGGCGTATTGAACGGCCCCTTGTCCGGCGAGTACAAGATGTTCCCGGAAGGCGGCGTCACCGTCGCCGAGCTGAAATCCACCGGCGACTCCACCGGCACCCTGGCCATGGGCGAATGGTGCTCGGCGGATGCGGCCCGCTGGCTCGACTCCAAGCACAAGGTGCCCTGCCGGGTGCTCGACATGCCCTACGGTCTCGCCGCCACCGACCGGTTCATCGACGCGGTCCGCACCATCGCCGGGGTGACCGTGCCGGAGGAGATCAGCCACGAGCGCGGACAATTGGTGGACATGATCTCCGACATGCACCAGTACCTCTACCACAAGAAAGTCGCCCTGGTGGGCGATCCGGATCAGCTGATCGCCATGACCGAGTTTCTGGTGTCGCTCGACATGTGGCCGACCCACATCGTCACCGGCACGCCGGGCTCCGACTTCGAAAAGCGGATCAGGGAGATCACCAGGGACCTGCCCTGCGAGGTCAAGGTCCGCGCCAAGGGCGACATGTTCCTGCTCCACCAGTGGATCAAGAACGAGCCGGTGGATCTCCTGATCGGCAACACCTACTGCAAGTACATCGCCCGCGACGAGGATATCCCCTACGTTCGCTGGGGATTCCCGATCCTCGACCGGCAGGGACATCAGTACTTCCCCACGGTCGGCTACAAGGGCGGCATCAGGCTCCTGGAAAAAATCCTCGGAGTGCTGATGGACCGGCTCGACCGCGACGCCCCCGAGGCGAGCTTCGAACTGGTGATGTAAAAAAGCAATATAGGTCCTATACGACCTATAGGACCTATATTTCCCAGGAGAACGATCATGGCCGTCATTCCTTTCCCGGTAACGCCCCCCGCCTGCTGCGGCAAGCCGGCCCATGCCACCCGCATTGTCCTGCCGGTGGCGCCGACCGTAATCGCCAGAACCCAGCACGCTTCTGACCGCAAGGCCGCGGCAATGCCGGTGGGTGAGGCGATGGCCTGGATCGGCAATCTGCAAAAGGGAAGCACCACCGTCAAATCGGCCGACATCAACGGTCCCGGCGATCCGCTCGCCGCCATCGACCTGACCCTGCACACCGCCATGGCGGTGCGCCAGTCCTTTCCCGACGCGGCCATCTCGGTGACCACCCTCGGCATCCACGGCGAGACGGCGGCGCCGATGCTCGCCGAGGCCGGGGTGGGCCGGCTGGTGCTGGAGGTCAACGGCATCGATCCGGAAACGATCGGCCGCCTGTATGCCTGGATCCGCCCGGGCAAACGCACCCTGCCCATCACCCAGGCGGCGGCTCTGCTCGTCGAGGAGCAGCAGCTGAGCGTCGCCGCCTGCAGGAAGGCCGGAATCGAAGTGACGGCGAAGACCACCCTCTACCCCGGGATCAACCTCGACAAGGTCGGGGAGATCGCCGGGACCGTTGCCGGCTGGGGAGTAAACGCCATGATCGTCGTTCCCTGCCAGACTTCCACAGGCAATCAATCGCCGACCGATGAACAACTCGCCGCGGCCAGGAATACCGTCGCCGCGGTACTTGCCCTCGGCGAAGACACGCCTGCCGAGGAGTGCATCCTGCCGCCGGAGAAAAGCGGGGTCGCCGGCCTGCCCAAGCCGACCCCGGAACGGCCCAATGTGGCGGTGGTGAGTGGGAGCGGCATGGAGGTGGACCTGCACCTCGGCCACGCGATCAAGGTGCTCATCTACGGCCCCCGTGCCGACGGCCTGGCCTGCCTGCTGGAGACCCGGCCGGCGCCGGAGCCCGGAGCCGGCAGCGAACGCTGGCTGCAACTCGCCGATACCCTGCAAGACTGTTTTGCCCTGCTCGCCGCCAGCGCCGGCAACAACCCCAGGCAGATCCTCGGGGAAAAGGGGATCACCGTGCTGGTCACCGAGGGCGACATCGAAGGCCTGGTGGACGTACTTTACGGCGGCGGCAGAAAGGGCAAGGGGAAGAAGCGGGGCTGAACCCGAACAAGAAACGAAGTGACGAAGCAATCCAGAACATGACCGCAAGGTGCAGCCACCTTGTGCCGCGTGAACGACAACAGCAACTACTTCACCAAGCAAGGAGAACCATCATGGCCATTCCGGCACGTCAAATCCTCGTCTGCCAGAGCTTCCGCGTCGCGGGCGACAAGAAGGGCATCTGCCACAAACAGACCGACGGCTTCATGCAGTACCTGGAAGAGGAGATCCTCGACCGCGGCATGAACTGCCTGGTCTCCGCCACCACCTGCCTCAAACAGTGCGAGAAGGGACCGATCATGGTGGTCCATCCCGAAAACTGGTGGTTCAAGGGGGTGGACAGCGAATCAGCCATCGATGCCATCCTTGACGGCATCGAGGACGGCGAACCGGCGCGAGAATACCTCATCGGCTGAGCGCGATGCAGCGCATCCGGCATGCCGAACCCAAGGATGTCGACCGGCTGGTCGAACTGCTCGCCCTGCTGTTCGCCATCGAGAAGGACTTCGCCGTCGACGACGAAAAACAGCGGCGGGGGCTCGCGATGCTGCTTGCCGACGACCGCGGCTGCATCATGGTCGCCGACGAAAACGGCACGGCGGTGGGCATGTGCTCCGGCCAGCTGACGATTTCCACCGCCGAGGGCGGGCCGGCGCTGTTGATCGAAGACCTGGTGGTCGCCCCCGAATGGCGGGGCCACGGCCTCGGCCGGCGGCTGCTGGACGCGGTCGTCGGCTGGGGCGCGGCGCGCGGCGCCCATCGGCAGCAACTGCTCGCCGACCGCAGCAACCGGGCCGGCCTCGATTTCTATGAAAACGTCGACTTCCTGCCGACGCAGCTCGTCTGTCTGCGGCGGCGCAGCGGCGGCTCGCGGTAGCTGACAAGAAACATAGCAGGAGTGAAACGGCTTACGGGCAGTTCTGGATCGCTTCGCCACCTTGTTCCTCGGATGACGAGGCAGGATCCTTCGTCGCGAGGGCCGCAGGCCCGTGGCGATCCAGGACCTGCACCGCAATTTCACCCATCCGGCGGCCCCCGCCCATGGTCAACGCAGAAGGGAGTACCAGCATGCACCTCCAACCCCAACCCATCGACCTTCGCCCCCGTCGCGCCATCGACGGCTGGCCGCTCTTCCACGAGGAAGGCCGCCGCTATCTGAAAACCGCGGTCAACGGCTGGCAGCGCCGCTCCCGCGTCTTCACCCCGGAGATCGTCTACAACCTGGTGGCCATGGGCTGCGAGAAGCTGTTCATGGCCTACCTCCTCGCCCATGGCGCCCTGCCGGAGAACCACACCATGCTCGACCTGATCGGTGCGGTGGAGACCATCGCCGGCCCGCAGCCGGAATTGCGCGAGGAACTGGCCTTCATGGACGGCTTCCAGGAGATCTGCGATATGGACAGCGCCATCTACAAGGTGCCGACCGCGGCCGATCTGGAACGGATGTTCCGTGCCGCCGACACCGTGCGCGCCTTTGTCGGCGAGAGGCTGCCGGGCCACGATACAATCCTGCAACAGTTTGTATTTTAACGATATCTCAAGAAGATAAGGAAATCCCGCCGGGAGGGAATCATGCGTTGACACCCTCCGACATGAGGTGATAGAAGGAATTTATCCCTTTTCCCCATCACCCATGCAACGGAGGAATTCCATGCCTTCTCCTGCGCGCCGCTCCCTGTTTCCCCGCCTCCTCCTTGCTTGTCTGCTGCTCGCCTCCCTCTTCCTCCTGCCGCCCCCCTGCGCCCGGGCCAGCAAACCCGGCTTTTCCATGAGCGTGCCGGGCTCGGCCGACCGCAACTCCATCATCCGGATCAACACCAGCATCTCGGGCGGCACCGAAGGGCTGTCGCTGGAGACCAGCGGCCTTACCATCCTGCGCGGCTGGCACGACCACTGCGGCTTCTGCAGCGACTCCTGCCTGGAAGGCGACGAGATCAAAAACTGTTCTTCCTGCTGTTACGGCGTCTACGGCTGCTTCTCCACCACCTGCGCCGCCTGGGGGGCGGAGTTCGCCCACGACTGGTTCGGGCCGCCGACCATCGAGGTCCTGGTCACCGGCTGCAGCGAGGCGACGGTGCGCGGCAGGTACTACGGCAGTTCTCACGAAGGCCCCTACTATACCCAGACCCACAAGATCCAGATCTTCGGCGACGTCGAGGCCCACCTGGGCTCCATCCCGGCCGAGGCCTGCGTCGGCGAGGAGGTGGCCTTCGACGCCTCTTCCACCTGCGGCGCCGCCACCTACCAGTGGGATTTCGGCGACGGCGGCGGCGGCAGCGGCAAAATCGCCAGACACGCCTTCACCGGGGCCGGCACCTACCAGTACCGGGTCACCGCCCGGACCAAGCACGATTCCGACAGCGTCAGCGGTTCCATCACCATCCGCGACGACTGTGCCGCCATCAGCGGCACGATGAGCTACGCGCCGGACGGCTCGCCGCTGCCCGGGGTCACCGTCGTCGCCCAGGGCGCGAATTCCTCGGGCAGCGCCATGAGCGGCGAGGACGGCAGCTACGCGATCATCGTCGACGGCAACGACACCTACGCGCTCACCGCCCGCAAGTCCGGCTTCACCGACGCCCAGCAGGCGGGGGTTTTCCTGGCGACGGACGGCGCCCGTACCTGGAACGCCGCGCTGACGCCGCTCGTCCCCGATCCCACCGAAAACGACGAACTGCTGGGCGACCAGCCCAACGACGTCGACGATCCGGTCAACCCGGCCACCGGCAATTTCCACTTCGCCCGCACCCTGTTCGGCTTCCCCGGCCGGGCCGGACTCGACTTCGCCTTCGCCGTCACCTACAACGCCGCGGCCAGCCTGCGCTCCGGCCCGCTGGGTTTCGGCTGGACCCACAGCTACAACATCTCGCTTGCCCGCCAGGGCGACGAAGCGGTGATCACCTGGGGCGACGGCAGCCGGGAGTATTTCCTGCGCAACAGCGCCACCGGCGCCTACGACCATGTGCGCAGCCGGACCTTCGCCACCCTCAGCGACCGGAGCGGCGGCGGCTACGTCGCCACCCTGGGCGGCGGCAGGAGCTGCGAATTCGACGCGGTGGGCCGGCTGGAAAAGGTCACCGACAGAAACGGCAACGCCATCCTCCTCTCCCACTCCACCCGGCTGGACTCCATCACCGATGCCTCGGGCCGGGCGATCACCTTCACCTACGCCGAGGGCAGGATCACCGCCATCGCTTCCCCGCTCACCGCCGGCGACACCGCCGCCTTTCTCTACGACGCCAACGGCAACCTGACCGCGATCATCGATCCGCGCGGCAACTCCTGGACCTTCACCTACGACGGCCAGCACCGGCTGCTGACCGAGACCGACCGCAGCGGCTCCCTGGCGCTCACCAACGTCTACGACGTCCAGGGAAGGGTGGTCAGGCAGACCGACGCACTGGGCCATGCCACCACCTACACCTACGCCCCCCTGGCCGGCAACGGTCTGCGGGTGACCATCACCCCGGCCAGCGGCAACGCGGTGGTCCACGAATACGACGCGGGCCGCAACCTCATCCGCGCCACCGACGCGACCGGCAAGACGACCCGCTTCGCCTACGCCCCGGGCAGGGGCGGCCAGCTGGCCGGTGCCACCGACAAGAGCGGCCGGCCGATCTCGGTCGAGTCGAACCAGTGGGGGCAGCCCACCCAGATCACCGACCCTTTGGGCGTCAGGACGACCATCGCCTACAACAGCCTGCGGCAGCCCACCACCATCAGCGACGACGCGGGCCGGAATTTCTCCATGAGCTACGACGCCAACGGCAACCTCCGAAGCATCACCGATTTCGCCGGCGGCATCATCCGCACCTGGATCAACGCCAACGGCACCCCGGAAACCGTCGAGGACAAGAACGGCCTGCAGCACCAGTTCGCCTACAACGGCCAGGGGCTTGCCGCCAGCGTCACCGCCCATGCCAACACCAGTCTGACCACCTCCTATCAGTACGACAGCGCCGGCAGGGTCGTGCGCACCGACCTGCCCGCCGGCCTCGGCTCGATCCTGAAATCCTTCGACGAGAACGGCAACCTGCTCTCCTTCCTCTCCCCGATGCGCGAGGAAACGACCTTTGCCTGGGACGCCAACGATCGGCTGCTGAGCCGGACCTTCGTGCCCACCGGCGCCGTCACCTCCCACGAGTACGACGGACTCGGCCGCCTCGCCAGAACGGTCGACGCCGAGGGCGGCATCACCACCTGGACCTACGACCCGGACAGCAACCCCGTCTCCTCCACCGACCCGGACGGCGTCACCGTGCAGTACAGCTACAACGCCAGGAACCAGCTCACCGCAGTGGCCGAAGCCGGCGGTCCGCGGACGGTCTATCACCATGACGCCAACGGTAGGATGACCGGCTTCGAGGACGGCGACGGCAACCGCTGGTCCATGGACTACGATCCGGCCGGACGGCTGGTGGGCCTGCGCGACCCCCTCGGCCACGCCATGACCGTCGACCGCAGCCCGAACGACCGGCAGCAGGTCTACACCGACCAGCTGGGCCGCACCACCCTGGTCTTCAAGGACGGGAAGGAACGGCCGGTGACGATGACCCGACCGGACGGCAGCACCAGCCACATCGGCTACAACGTCTACGGCGACCCGGTCTCGGTGACCGACGAGCGTGGCAACGCCTGGTCCTACCGGTACGACTACCACGGCCGGCTCGCCACCGTAAAGGATCCGGACGGTTTCGCCTCCTCCTTCGGCTACGACGCTCTCGGCCGGATGACCTCCTTCACCAGCAGGAGAGGACAGACCACCACCTACGCCTACGACCTCGACGGCCGATTGACCACCACCACCCTCCCCGGCGGGGCGACGATAACCTACACCTACCGGCACGATACCGCCGGCACCACCACGGTGACGGTGAGCGAGGCCGCGGGCGATTCCACCGCAGTCCTCGACCGCATGGGCCGACCGACCGCAAAAACCGACATTCTCGGCAACACCCTGGGGTTTTCCTACACCCCGGGCGGCCGACTGCGCACCCTCACCTATCCCGGCAACAAGACCGTCACCTACGCCTACGACGGAGCCGGCCGGCTCGCCTCGGTCACCGACTGGCTCGGCAACCGGACCACCTACGCCTACGACGCCCTGGGCAGGATCGCCGCGATCCGCTACCCCAACACCACGAAAACCATCTTCGGCCACGACCGCCGCGGCGACCTGACGAGCATCTCCCACACCGCCGGCGGCTCCCCCATCGTCGCCTACACCTTCAGCCGCGACCCGGCGGGCAGAATCCTGGTGGCCAACCAGGCGGGCGGCATCACCCCGGCGCTGCCCGACAGGAACAGCTCGGCAAGCTTCGATGCGGTGAACCGGCAGATCCGGACCGAAGAGGCGGGAATGATCCGGGCCGGCCGCTACGACCGCGACGGCAACCTCGTCTTCCAGGGCTCGCCCGCCGGCGACGTCGCCTACACCTACGACGCTCTCAATCGCCTGACCGCCGTTGCCGCCGGCGGCGTGACCACCGCCTACACCTACGACGCGGCCGGCAACCGGCTCGGCAAGACCCACGACACCACCGTCACCCACTATCTGCAGGAGCGCGGCCGCACTTACCTGAGCATGGACGGGGACGGGGCGGTCCGCCAGTACCACGTCTGGGGCGTCGGCCTGCTCTACAGCCTCGATGCCGCCGGGGAAATGCGGGTCTACCACGGCGACGAGCGCGGCAACGTCGTCGCCGCCACCGACTCCACCGGCGCGGTGATCGGCCAGTGGGCCTACGATCCCTACGGCAACGTCATCGGTGCCGCCGGTGTCCCGGCGGACGGTTTCGGCTGCATGGGACTCTTCGGGGTGCTGACCGATGAAAACGGTCTGGTCAAGACCGCATCCCGCTACTACGATCCGGAAATGGGCAGGTTCCTGACCGAGGACCCGCTGGGCACCGCCGCCGGCGTCAATCTCTACGCCTACGCCGACGCCGATCCGGTGAATCTGCCCGACCCCAGCGGGCTGCAGACCACCGCCGACTTCATCCGCACCTGGATCACCCAGGGCGCCGAGCTGGGCTGGCGCGACGCCGGCTACCTGAGCGGGGTGGTGGAGCCGGAAATCGTCAAATCCTTCGGCCTCGACGAGTTCGCCCTGCCCGCCAGGGCGGTGGGCAACAACGGCAAGATGATGTTCGAAGTCACCCAGCAGCAGGTCATGCAGGTCGCCCGGGAGGAGGGCATCGACCTGGTGAAGCAGACCGGCTACGAGGTGCGGATGGAGATGAACGGCTACTACACCAACAGCGAAGGCGGCATCCTCAAATCCCCCCCCTCCGGTTACAAGGCGCCGACCAGCGGCGGCGGGCCCATCCCGGCCCTGCCGACCACAACACCCGCCGCCACCACCACGACCCGGCCGGGGGTGCTCTCCCGGATCTACAACGGCATCAGGAACAAGGGCAAGGAGATCGTCACCGGTCTCTCCACCACCTATACGATCTACAAGGTGCTGCTCACCTCCGACGCGGCGGCGGCCGCCGCCCTCGGCAGCGAGATCACCGTCGGCATCCCGGTGATCGTCGGCGGGGTCAGCGGCCGGATCGCCAGCGCCTACATCCCGGTCACCTACAACGAGATGACCGGCGAGTGGGAAACCGCCGACCAGGTGATCACCAATTACTTCCTGCCCGGCCAGATCGCCAAGTACGCACCCAACGAGGACCCGGTGCTCTGGTTCCGCGAGTTCCTCAAATCCATCGATATGTCCTACGAGGAATACCTCAAGATCGCCGCCGAGGCACAGCAGTGAGACAGCAAGGGGAGGAAGCGAAGATCATGAACAGGCTATCCCTCATTCTCCGGACCCTGGCGCTGCTGACGTGCCTGCTGCCCGCCGCCGCCGGCGCGGTGGTCTACACCTACGACGAGGCCGGCCGGCTGGTGCGGGCCGACTACGGCAACGGCCAGGTGATCAGCTACGGCTTCGACGAGGCGGACAACCTCGCCGCCACCCGCTCGGAAAACGGCGCCAATACCCTTTCCGTCGCGGTCAGTCCCGCCCAGGGCGGCACGGTGACCGGCAACGGCATCGCCTGCCCCACGGACTGCGCCGAACCCTTTGCCGCCACTCCGACGGTGGCCCTGACCGCCGCGCCGCAATCCGGCTTCGTCCTCGCCGGCTGGGGGGGCGATGGTACCGGCACGGCCAACCCGATTGCGATAGCCATGACCGGAGATCGCGGCCTCGTCGCCTATTTCGCCGAAAGCGACGGCAACAGCGACGGCGACAATCTCCTCGACAGCGCCGAGATGGGGCCGACGGGCATGGAGCCCGGCTACGACGGCAACGGCGACGGCCTCCCCGACTATCAGCAGACCGGCACCGCCTCCTTTGCCGCCCTCGCCGGCGACTACGTCACCCTGGCCGTGGATCACGGTTTGGCCCTGGAGGCGGTGCAGCCCATGGACAACCCCTCGCCGGCCGACGCGCCGGCGTCCACCGAATTTCCCGCCGGCTTCTTCTCCTTCACCGTCAGCGGCCTGGCCGCCGGCGGCTGTACCGAGGCGGAACTGGTGCTGCCGCGGAACACCACCATCTCCGGCTATTACGTCTACGGGCCGGAACCGGCCAACCCGGCGCCGCACTGGTACAAATTCAGCTGGAACGGCACCACCGGCGCCCGTGTCCTGCAGCGGGGCGATACGACGTGGATCACTCTCACCCTGTGCGACGGCCTGCGCGGCGACGATCTCCCCGGCGCCGACGGGCTGGTGATGCACCTGGGCGGCCCCGCAGCGGTGACCTCCAGCCAACCGGGGGCCGACATCGACGTCCCCTCCCGCACCCTGGCCTTCGGGCCGGTGGCGGCCGGCAGCAGCCGGCAGCTGGACCTTATCGTCGCCAATGCCGGCACCGGCGATCTGCTCATCGACACGGTCCCGCCGGCATTGGCCTCGCCCTTCGCCCTCGCCGCCGACACCTGCACCGGCGCCACCCTGGCTCCGCATCAGCTCTGCACCTTCACCGTCTCTTTCACCCCCGCCGCCCAGGGGGTGTTCAAGGGCAGTTTCGACATCAAGTCCAACGACACCGGCGAAACGCCGCTCAGGATCTACATGAGCGGCAGCCAGCCGGCGGCCGCCCCGGCAAGCCCCGGCCGGCTGCACTTCGCCTCCGCCATCTTCGTCGGCGACGAAAACGGCGGCAGCGTCGTCACTATCGTCAACAGGAGCGGCGGCGCCAGCGGCGCGGTGACGGTCGACTACAGCACCGGCAACGGCACCGCCCTTGCCGGCAGCGACTACACCGCGACCAGCGGCACCCTGAGCTGGGCCGACGGCGACGATGCGCCGAAAACCTTTACGGTGCCACTGATCAACGACACCCTCCCGGAGGGTTTCGAAACCATCAACCTAGCCCTCACGGGCACCACCGGCGGCGCCACGCTCGGCGGTCCCGCCCAGGCCGAGATCTTCATCATCGAAAGCGACGCCGTCGAACCGGACTGGGCCGCCTTCCGGGAGGTGCTGGTCGCCCTGCAGGTCGTTTGCGGCCTGCAGCCGCAGGATCCGGTCAGCATGACCAACGACTTCAACGGCAACGGCAGAATCGACATGGCCGACGTGGTGCGGCTGCTGCAGAAGGCGGCCGGTCTCGTCAAATAATTTTCCCCGCCGCAAAGGAGCTCCCGACGGCCCTGGTCCTGCCAGGGCCGTATGCAGTCCCCCTTTCCCGCCGATGGGTGCAGCCGAACTGCAGCAAACATCGTCCACTCTGATAGAGACCACCCGGGCTGGCTGCGGGTTGGGGGCCATCTGGATCGCTTCGTCACCCTGTTCCTCGCGAAGACGGAACATGTGCCGCGTCATCGCGAGCGAAGCGTGGCGATCCAGAAGCATGGCGGCGGCAGAAGGGGATGGGACCTGCCGGTGGTGTCGGTGGCGGACTGACGGCTCCGACTGGATTGCTTCGTCGCTGCGCTTCTCGCAATGACTAGGAGGGAGAGACCGTCTCCGGTGTCATCGCGAGCGAAGCGTGGCGATCCAGTCCGCAGCCGCCCATCCGGATGTACGCCGCCCATGGTGAACTCCGTCGAAAGGACGCTGCCGATGGCAACGGGATTTTCCGGGCGCGCCGGCGGGGAACCGGCGGTCCAAGCCACGCCCATGGCAGCGCCTTATTCCCGTCACCAGAAAAAATTTGTATTCCGGCCGTTGCTTGGCGTATACCAGAGTCAGGGACGTGATCGTGTAGGAAAATCTACCCATCCCGACTGCGGAGTGCGCCATGGAAACCGACCTGCTCAAGCGGGTGATCGAGGCGGAAAAGGAGGTGCGTCAGGCGGTCGCCGCCGAAGAGGACGACGCCGCTCTCTGTCTGGCGCATGTGACCGAGGATCTCCGCAGGCGGGAGGCGGCGGAACGAAAACTGCTCGATCTGCGTTTCGATGAAGAGCTGGACCGGCTCCGCCGCCAGGCGCAACAGGAGGCCGACGACCGGCTCCGGCGCACCGAGGGCCTGTGCGCGCGTATCCGCGCCATCGACGAGGCGGCGGTCATCGCCGTTGTCCGCCACCATCTGCGGGACATCCTGCCATGATCGTCCGGATGTCGAAGATCGAGATCATCGGCCTGCGTCAGGATCTGGCCGCCGTGCTCGACACCCTGTGGCAGGACGGCCACCTGCACATCGACCCCGCCACGGTGGGTTTCATCGAAGAAAAGGAGCGCACCGCCCTCCACTCCCTGCTCGCCGACCAGGAAACCGCGCTGGAGAAGATCTATCTCACCGACCTCAAGGAGAAGATCCTCGCCCTGCTCCGCTGCCTCCCCAACAGATCCGTCCGGGAAAGCCTGCTCTCGCCGCGGCCGATCCTCGACTCCATCGAAGCCCGGCTGGAAACCCACCTCGCCGATTGCACCGCCCTGCGCCAGCGCCTGGCCGCGGTATCATCCGAACAGCTGCAGCTCCGCCGCTACCAGCTCCTGCTGCAACAGCTGGAGGGCATGCTTGCCGATCTCGCCGAGGTCCGGGACGTGGAATGCATCGGCCTGTCCTTCGAGGGCCGGGTCGGCGAGAAGGCGGTGCGAAGCGCCCTGGACACCACCATCGGCAGCGCCTACGAACTGCTCATCGATACCGGTGGCGACGACGGCCGGGCCGGCCTGCTCGTTCTCGAAAAGTCCCTTGCCGCCAGGGTTCGGAAGCTGCTCGCCGAAAAGAAGATCCCCGAGCTTTCCTTTCCCGGCCTGCGCGAGGACCTGCCCTTTGCCGACAAGCTCCGCTTTTTGCGGGAACGGCAAACCCTTCTCGAAAAAGAGGAGGTGGCGATCAACGACGAACTGGATCGCTTCGCCGGCCGCTGGGGGCCGCTGTACGGCACCACCCTGGAGTGGATCGAACGACGGCTTTCCATCCTCCGCGCCACCTCCATGGTGTTCGAAAGCCATCTGTGCTTCTTCGTCTACGGCTGGCTTCCCGCCGCCGAGGTCGCCACCCTCCGCGACGCGCTCAACCGCCGCTTCGGCCCCTCCGTTCACCTGGAGGTGCTGGAGATCCGCAAAAGCGATCTCGGCCGCATCCCGGTTCTGCTGAAAAACCCGCCCGTCCTCCAGCCCTTTGAAAAGTTTACCCGCCTGCTGCCGCTGCCCGCCTACACCTCCTACGACCCGACCCCGTTCATCGCCATCTTCTTCCCGCTCTTTTTCGGGATGATCCTGGGCGACGCCGGCTACGGCGTCATCCTGCTGCTCCTTTCCCTGTGGCTGAGCAAATCCGGCAAAGGCCGCGACAACATGCTCCGGGACGCGGCGCTGATCCTGCGCCTGTGCTCGCTCTGGGCGGTCGTCTTCGGCCTGCTCTACGCCGAGGTTTTCGGCGACCTGCCCAGCCGCCTCTTCGGCATCCGCCCCTTTCTCGTCGACCGTCACCACCACATCCCGGCGCTGCTCACCTTTGCCCTGGCCGTCGGCTTCGTCCATGTCCTCATCGGTCTGGCCCTCGGCGCGGTTGCCGCCTGGCAGGAGGAGGAGCGCCGGAAGGCGGCGGCCAAGGTCATCCACATCCTCCTCATCGCCTGCACCGCGGCCCTCATCCTGGTGGCCATGGGTGTCTCACCGCCGCTCTTCCGCCAGCCGCTCCTGATCGCCGCCGCCCCCCTCTGCCTGGCGCTGCTGCTCACCGGCGGACTGCTGGCGCCGCTGGAACTGCTCAAGGACATCGGCAACATCGTCTCCTACGTCCGGATCATGGCCATCGGCCTCACCTCGGTGCTGCTCGCCTACGTCGCCAACCGGCTCTCCGGCGCCGCCGGCGACGTGGTGCTCGGCCTGATCATCGGCGGCGTGCTCCACCTGTTGAATCTGGTCATCGGCGTCTTTTCCTCGACCATCCACTCCATCCGGCTCCATTACGTGGAATTTTTCGACAAGTTTCTCGATTTCGGCGGCCGCCACTACCAACCGTTGCACAAGGAGGAAGTCCATGAATGAGATCCTGATCGCCTTCGCCGCCGCCCTGGCCATCGGCCTGCCGGCGGTGGCCACCGCCTGGGCCCAGTCCCGCATCGGTGCCGCCGGCGCCGGCACCCTTGCCGAGAAACCGGAGTTGAGCGGCACCATCATCATCCTGGTCGCCATTCCGGAGACCATGGTCATCCTGGGCTTCGTGGTGGCGGTCATCATCCTGCTGGGAGGGGGGGGAGGGTGAGCATCGACGACCTCCTCGCCTCGCTCGGGCGCAAACGGCAGGAGATGCTGGACGGGGTCTGGCATCGGGCGGAAACGAAGGCAGTCGGGGAGGCGGCCAGGGCCGACCGCGACCTCGCCACTCTCCGCGAGGAGCACCGGCAACGGCTGCGCCAGGCCGGGGAAGTCCAGCGGATCGACATTCTCCGCCAGAACGGGGAAGAGACCCGCCGCCTCCGCCTGCGGGCCGAACAGGAACTGGCCGAACGATTGCGGCGCGCCGCCGAAAGCCTGCTGCCATCGCTCAGAGATGCGGACTATGCCGCGACCTTCGCGAGGCTCGCCGCCGAACTGCCGCAGGCGGAATGGGAACGCTTGCGCGTCCATCCGGACGATGTCGGCCTGGCGCGGCGGCTGCCGGGGGCGGCTGCGGTGGAGCCGTGCGCATCGATTCACGGCGGCCTGCTGGCAACGGCGGCCGGCGGCGGCATCGAGGTGGACAACACCCTGGAGCGGCGGCTCGCCCGGGCCTGGAATACCATGCTGCCGGCGATGGTCAGGGAACTTTGCCGGGATCTGGAGAAAGATGGAACTCCTGCAACCGCTCCGACAGCATGAATACCCGGCCGGCTACCTCGCCGCCCGCCTGCGCGGCAGGGCGGCGGCCGGGGGCATCTCCCGGGAGGAGCAGGACGGTGGCCGACAGCCGGCCGCGATCCTGGAACCCTTCCGGGAAATCAGCCGGACGGACGGTCCCTGGCTCTTTCTCCGCCACGAATGCCGGTGGGTCTATGCCCGGATGAACAGCCGCCTGCGGCGGGGGTTCGCCCCCCTCTATCTCTATCTGGAACTGCCCTTCCTGCTGGCCGCGATCCGCACCGCCGCCGACCGCGACAGCAGGGCGCGGCTCGCCGGTTTCACCGATACCAGCCTGCTGCATCCGAATCTCGTCCGGCCGCTCACCGGCAACGACACGGTGGAGGAAATCCTCGCCGGACTTGCCGAACCCCTCGCCTCCCTGGACCAGGCGCTGGCCGACCTGCCGGCCATCCACGGCCGCGGCGGGCCTGCCGCGGTGGACGCGGCGGTGACCAACGGCCTTTTCGCCTCCCTTGCCCGGGCGGCCATGCCGACGGAGGTCCGGGATTTCTTCCGGAGGCTGATCGACGGACACAATCTGATCCTCCTCCACAAGATCAGGCGCTGGCAGCCGGAGCCGGCACCGTCGTTCTTCGCCGGCGGCGCCATCGATCCCGACCGGTTCCGCGCCGCCATCCACCAGGACGGCGAGGACCATCTTTTCCTGCGCCGGCTCGATCTTCCCCCATCGACAGCCGTCGCCCAGGGCCGCGGCCTGGAAAACGCGGTTTTCGCCGGCATCGCCCGCCATCTGCGCCGGCAGAGTCTGCGGGGGGCGGCGCCGGCGGCGGTCATTCTCCGCTACCTCTGGGATCTGTATCTCTTCGTCCGCCGCGCAAGCCTGCTCGCGCGGCAGCGGCTCCTGCCGGGCTATGCCATCGAGGAGGAACCGGCATGAACCGCATCGCCTGCATCACCCCCGGCGACGCCCTGCCGGGGTTTCGTCTCGCCGGAGTGAGCCACTTCACGGCGACCAGGGCCACGGTGGTCGAACTGCTGCGGCAGCTGACCGCCGAAGGGGAACACGGCCTGATCGCCATCGACGAACGGCTCCTGGACGAAGCGACCGAGGAATACCTCAGCCGGCGACAGGAAACCTGGCAGGGAGTTTTCGTCGTCCTGCCGCCGCCGAGCCCGGCGGCCGAGGAGGGCGATTACGCCGAGCGGCTGCTCCGTCGCGCCATCGGCTACCAGGTGAGGCTCGGCTGACCCATGCACGGCAGAATCATCGGCATCTCGGGCGCCACGGTGCGCACCGATCTCACCGACCTGAAGCTCTACGAGCGGGTGCGGGTCGGCAACCGCGGTCTCACCGGCGAGGTGGTGAAGCTGGACGCGGAGGGAGCGGTGCTGCAGATCTACGAGGACCCCCATGGCCTGGCTGCCGGCGAGCCGGTGCGCGGCCTCGGCGAACCGCTGTCGGTGACCCTTGGCCCGGGGCTGCTGGCGCGGATGTTCGACGGTCTGCAGCGGCCGCTCAAGGAAATCGCCGACGATTCCGGCCCCTTTCTCCACGACAGCAGCACCATTGCCGCCATCGATCTCGAAAGGGAATGGGAGGTCGCCATGACCAGGAAGGTTGGCGACACGGTGGCGGCGGGCGAATGCATCGGCTCGATACCGGAGAACTTCCTCGCCCATCCCATCCGCGTCCCGGCCGGAGTGTCCGGCCGGGTGCAATGGGTCGCCGCCGGCCGGCAAGCCCTGTCGCAGCCGGTGTGCATCCTCGAAGACGGCAGCCGCATCCTCGCCCACCACTGTTGGCCGGTGCGGCTGCCCCGCCCCTACCGCCGCAAGCTGGCGCCCGGGGAGCCGGTGATCACCGGCCAGCGCATCATCGACTTTCTCTTCCCCATCGCCCGCGGCGGCACCGTGGTCATCCCCGGCGGCTTCGGCGCCGGCAAGACCATCCTCGAACAGACCATCGCCAAATTCGCCGACGTCGACGTGGTGGTCTACGCCGGCTGCGGCGAGCGCGGCAACGAGATGGCGGAACTCATCGAGGACTTCCGCAAGCTCACCGACCGGGAGAGCGACCGACCCCTGTCCGAACGGACGGTACTCGTCGTCAACACCTCCAACATGCCGGTGGCGGCGCGGGAATCCTCCATCTACACCGCAGTGGCCATGGGAGAATACTTCCGCGACCTCGGCTACCACGTGCTCCTGCTGGCCGACTCGCTGTCGCGCTGGGCCGAGGCGCTCCGGGAGATCTCCTCGTCGCTGGAGGAGATGCCCGGCGAGGAAGGCTACCCCACCTATCTCACCTCCCATCTCGCCTCCTTCGCCGAGCGGGCCGGGGTGGTGGAAACCGCGTGCGGCGCCACCGGCTCGCTCTCCATGATCCTTTCGGTATCGCCTCCCGGCGAGGACTTCACCGAACCGGTGACCCAGTCGCTGCTCAGGATCTGCGGCACGCTGCTGATGCTGGACTCCAAACTGGCCCATTCCCGGCATTTTCCGGCGATCAACTGGTCGCACAGCTATTCGGTCTACGAAAAGGAGCTGCTGCCCCACTTCGAGAAGACCACCTCGGCCGAGTGGCCGGCGCTGCGGAAATTCTGCCGGGACATCCTCCGCAGGGAGGCGGAGCTGCAGGAAATCGTCGAAATCGTCGGTATGGAAGGACTGCAGGACAAAGACCGGCTGCTGATGCTCACCGCCGAGCGGATCAGAAACGAGTTTCTCGGCCAGAACGTCTTTTCCCGGGACGCCTACTCCGCCCCCGACCAGACCCTGCGGCTCATCGGGGAAATCGCCGACTGGCACCATGGGGTGGCGGAACGGTTGGGCGGCGAGCTGGCGCTGGCGGACATCCTCGCCGAAATGGCGGCCGAGGCAGGCGGGACCGGAGGTGGCCCATGAACGACCTCTTTCGTCTCTTGCCGACCAGGCCTGCCCTTCCTCGACGTCGCTCACAAAACCGTCATTGCCGGATGCGCCATCGCGGGCGGAACCTGGATTGCTTCGTCACTCCGTTCCTCGCAATGACCGGGGAGAAAAACCCGCTTGCCTTTGTCGCGAGCGCCGGGCGAGTGCCAGGGGAGGGAAAGGCCTGATGCGCCTCGCCACCCATATCTACCGCACCATCGCCTCCATTTCCGGACAGCTGATTCTGGTCAGAAACGTCCAGCAGGCACGGATCGGCGAGATGGTGGCCATCGTCGCCCCGGATGGCGAACGCCTTACCGGCGAGGTGCTGCAGATCAGCGGCCGCAACGTCCTCGTCCAGCTCTACGGCGAATCGCGCGGGCTGGATACCTGCTCGACGAAGGTGGAGTTCACCGATGCGGTCAACACCGTGCCGCTGTCGCCGGAGGTGATCGGCCGGCTCTTTTCCGGTTCCTTCCGCCCCATCGACGGCCTGCCCCCCTTTCTCCCGGAGGAATGGGCGCCGATCAACGGTTTCCCGATGAACCCGGTGGTGCGGGCGGTACCGCGCCAGTTCATCGAGACCGGCATCGCCGCCATCGACGTGCTCAACTCCCTGGTGCGCGGCCAGAAACTTCCCATCTTCTCCGGCGCCGGCCTGCCCACCAAGGAGCTGGTCGCCGCCATCCTCCGCCACGCCCGGCTGGAGGAATCCGGCGCCGGTTTCGTGGTGGTCTTCGCCGCCCTGGGGCTCACCTTCACCGACTACGCCTTCTACATGGAAACCCTGCGCCGGACCCGTTCGGACTTCGTCGGCTTCATCAACATGGCCGACGATCCGGTGATGGAGCGGCTCTTGGCGCCGCGCTTCGCCCTCACCGTCGCCGAATATCTCGCCTTCACCCGGGGCATGGACGTGCTGGTGGTGATCACCGACATCACCAACTACTGCGACGCGCTCCGGGAAATCTCCAACGCCCGCGAGGAACTGCCGGGCAGACGCGGCTATCCGGGCTACATGTACTCCGATCTCGCCTCGCTCTTCGAACGGGCCGGCCGCATCCAGGGGCGGCCGGGTTCGGTGACCATCGTGCCGGTGCTCAACATGCCCGAAGACGACATCACCCATCCCATCCCCGACCTCACCGGCTACATCACCGAGGGCCAGATCGTCCTCCACCGCGGCCTGCACCGGCGGGCGATCTTCCCGCCGGTGGACGTGCTGCCCAGCTTGTCGCGGCTGATGCAGAAAGGGATCGGCGCCGGCCAGACCAGAGGCGACCACCGCCAGCTCGCCAATCTCCTCTACAGGCATTACGCCAGGGGCAGGGAGCTGAAAAAACTGGAGGCGATCATCGGCCGGGACGGCATGTCGGAGCAGGACCGGCTGATCCTCGATTTCGCCTCCGCCTTCGAGGAGGAGTTCATCCATCAGGGAGAAGAGGCGAGGACGATAGTCGAAAGTCTCGACCGCGGCTGGACCCTGCTGGCCCGCTTCGGGCTCGACGGCGGCCATGCGCCGGCCGCCGCGGCACAGGATGAGGGGAAATGATCCACCCGACCCGCTCCAATCTGCTGCTCCTGAAGGACAAGGTGGTTTCGGTCACCGGCAGCATCGACATCCTCGTCTCCCGGCGCCAGGCGCTGATCATGGAACTGCTGCAGTCCTCCACCCCCTACCTGGAATCGCGGAAGAAGCTGCGGCTGCTCTACGGCGAGGCCATCGCCCATCTCCAGACCGCGGCGGCCGGCATGGGCGAGGAGCGGCTGCAGGGCCTTTCCCTCTCCGCCCGCCGCGACCTGCAGATCACCATCCGCGCGAAAAGCCTCTGGGGGCTGCCCTACAAGGACATCACCGCCGCGGATTCGGCGGTGCGGCGGATAGGCGAGCGGGGCTGCGACTACCGCACCACCGCCGCCGCGATGGAGGAGGCGGCGCACGCCTTCGAACGGATCATCGACGACCTGCTCGCCCTGGCCGAATTCGACAACAAAATCCAGCGGCTCGGCCGGGAGATCAGGAAAACCACCCGCAGGATGCGGGTGCTGGAGGAAAAGGTGCTGCCGCAGCTGCAAAGCGGTATCCGCGCCATCTCCCACCAGATCGCCGAACGGGAACGGGAATCCCACTATCGGCTGAAGGAGTTCAAGCGCCACCGGGCGCGGCAGCGGGACGGGTCCTGATCTCTGACGGTGACCACCGGGACCTCCGCAGTTCGGAGAAAGGGCCATGGCAACCCGATCGGGACAATCTTCCTACACGGGGCAAAATTCCGTTCTTTGTGAGGCTGTCGAAGGATGAACGGAATTTTGCCCCGGATAAGCCAGCCTCACGGCGTGGCATACGCTTGGTAGCACAGGAACCATTGCCGGTAATCCGCCATGGTGACGCAGTTGTCCCCGTCAAGATCCGCGGCCGGGTTATAGCCCGGCGTTCCCTGGCAGCGCCGGTAGGAGGCGAGCAGGGCTGTCCGGTCGGCGACGTCGACATCGCCGTCGCCGTCGATGTCGCCGCAGATGCTGGGCGCCGGTGGCTGCACGGTGACGACGAGGGAGTCGGTCCCCACGCCGCCATCGCCATCGGTAATCGTTAGGGTTACCGTGTAGGTGCCGACTTCGCCATAGAAGCGGATCGGAGTCAGGGTACCGGTGGCGGAGGTGCCGTCACCGAAGGCCCAGACGCTGGTATGCCCGTCCGCGGAACCGGGACCAGTAAATGAGCCGTTGAAGTAGGCGATGTCGCCGAGGGTGATGGTCATGTCCGGACCGGCGTTGACCGTCGGAGCGACGTTTTTCACCGTCACCACCACATTGTCGAAGGCGCTTGCCGCGCCGTCGTTGACCGCCAGTTCAAGCACATACTCGCCGGCCACGTCCGGAACGAAGGAAGGCTGGGCCGTATCGGGGCCGACCAGGTCGGCACTGGTCAGGGAGCTGCCGGCCGGAACCGAAACAAAACGCCAGGAATAGCTCAAGGGCGTTGGCGCCGCGTCCGGATCATTGCTGGCAAGCCCGGAAAGCATCGCCGGGTCGCCGAGATTGATCCCGAAATCATCGCCTGCCGCGGCCAGCGGCGGCAGGTTGGCCTTTTCCGCGAAGATGGTCACCTGGTCGTTATCCGCGGCAACCCCGTCGAAGACCCTGAGGTTGAAGGAGAAAATACCCGGCACGTCCGGGGTGAAGCCGGCAAGGGCGGTATCCGCGCCGACGATGTCGGCGTCGGTGAGCACTGTGCCCGGCGGGTAACCGATCAGCGACCAGGTATAGGTCAGCGGTGCCGGGAAATCGTCCGGGTCGCTGCTGGCGCTGCCGTCCAGTTCGGCCAGGCTGCCGACCGCAATGTTGCGGTCCGGGCCGGCGTCCGCGTTCGGCGGCACAACCGCCCACTGGGCGCTTACGGTGGTGCTGGCGGAACTGCTTGCCCCGCTGCGATCGGTTACCGTCAGAGTGAGGACGAAATCCCCTTCGCTGTCCGGCACAAAGGTCGGCTTCGGCAGGTCCGCCGTCCGGATATCGGCACTGCTCAACTGCGAGCCAGCGGGAATCGAGGTCAATTCCCAGCGATAGAAGATCGTATCCCAGAAGTTGGGATCGAAACTGTCGCTGCCGTCCAGGCTGACGGTGCGGTTCACCTCGGTATTCTGGTCCACACCGACCTTGGCCACCGGCGGCAGGTTGTTGGCGACCGCAAAGGGGGTCGACCGGTCGCTTGCGACAAATTCGCCATCGCTGACCACGATCTGGAGCTGGCAGGCGGCCGCATCGGCAATGGCCGTCGTATCCCAGCTGAAATTCCCCGCCGCATCGACGAGCCAATAGATGGGCTGCCAGCTGGCGCCGGCATCACAACTGAGTTCTGCGATATACTGCAGGGCATCGTTTTCAGGATCCGAAGCGGTCCAGGAAATCTGTTGCTCGCCGCTCAGGGTGTTGCCGCCGCTGGGCGAGAGCAGGGTCACCGACGGCGCGGTGTTGACCACCACGTCAAAGGCCTTGACACCCGCGGTCAGCAGCATGCCGCGCGGATCGCCGCCGATTTCCTTGTAGAGATCGATGTAGAGCTGGGCAAAGCCATTGTCGCTGACCGGCATGGCGCCACCCAGTTGCAGTTGGGTAACGCCCCTGGCCAGGGAAAGCCCATTGATTTCAAAGCTGTCATACAAAAGGCCGTTGGCGACGACGCTGCCCACTGCGGTCACCCCGGTGACCGTGTCCGAGGCGGAGACAATGGCGAAGACCGCCATACCGTCATTCTTCCCATACACCTTTTTGTCCAGCATGATCATGTCGAAATACAGCGCCAGCCCGGCCACATCGATGGCGGTGGCGTATTCGGCGCCGTTGAAGGTCGCGGTGACCGGGTAGGTGTCCTGCACCATGGTGGCGGGCAGGACAAAATCGACGGAAAAGGCGGCGGTGTCCTGAACGTCCAGGGTTTGGCCAAAACCCGGCCCGGCAAGATCGAGCAGGCCGGTTGCATGGGGCTGGATATGCACGGTTACCGTCTCGCCCGGGCGGTAGATCTGCCGCTCCGGATAGATGTCGAGGCCCTGGCCGGACTCGCAGAGGCGGATGGAGTTGAGGTGGATGGCGTAGCCGGTATCGGAATAGATGCCGTAGAACAACTTGCTGCCGGTGAATTCCACCGGCACCCAGTTGGTGATCACAGTCGGCATGGATTCAAAATCGATGCGGCTGGTGTGGACAATCGGCTTGACCAGGGCCGGGGCCTCGATGCTGACACTATGCACCACCGGGGTCGCGGCCGGATCGGAGCTGTTCAGGGTCAATCGGTACTGCAGATACGAGGCCGCGGGCGAGGTGATCGGCACCCCGCTCGTCTGCACCTGCCAATCGCTCCAGGAAATGTCCGGCACGATGGTGTCGCCGGTGCGGGTTTCCAAAATCACTTCGGTGCCGGCTGGGGCCGCGCTGTCGACGGTGATGGCGGCGCCATCGGTCAGTCCGAGGCCGAGGACGTTGGACGCGTAGGAACCGGCGGCGACAAATTCGCTGCCAAAAACGACGTAATTGCGGATGACGTCCGTAGTGTTGTGCTTCCGCTGGAGAAAATCCCCCTTTACCGCGAAGGATCCGACCGGTCCACCACCGAAATCAGCAGATGTCTGATAGGTTGCGGACATGGTGTTGGTGTCATAGTCAAGACCGGTGTGGAAGTAAAAGGCATCGGTTGCCGCAGCGGACATAAGGAGAGTATCTCCCAGCACGGCAATGGAATAACAGACGTTTTTTGACGGCGAAGCGAACGAATTGACCACGGTCCAGCCTCCGCCGGAAACATCGATCCGATGAAACCATTTGCCGGTTGTGGCATACTCGCCTACCCACAAATACGCACCGTCCCAGAACACCCCGGCCACTGTTCCGCCCTTCGGGGTCTGATGCTCCGTGTACATCGTTCCTGTTTCCGGATCAAAGACCCGGATGCTGTTGGTATATACACCCCGGGCATACATATTGCCGGCGGCGTCGACCGCGATCTGGGTAATAGAGCTCCAGCTGTTTCCCGACATGACACGGTTTTTGATGAGGGCGCCGGTGGTGCCGTCAAATTTGGATAAATTCTTTGTCGTCGTGTACATGACCCAGATATCGCCATTCTGGTCATAGGTCCAGGCCTGGCCAGCTCCGGTTCCGCCGGACAAGGTGAGATAATTGGAATCAAAATGTGCCTGTGCCACATCGAGCACCTGCCTGGTCTGCAGCAGGATATCGCCTGGGGAGGAGTGCAGATCGACCGTGGAACTCTCGGGCCGGCCGCCGAACAGCACCGGCTGCTTGCTGTAGTAATCGTTCATCGACACCAGGGCCTCGCCGGCCAGGGCATTGCCGGAATTATTGGCAACCGCAAGGGTCACCTCGGCGGTATCCCCCGGAAGGTAGCACGGTTTGTCGGTGGCGATGGCCACCTGCAGATCGTAGCCCTCGACCACATAGGCAAACAGCTCGCTTCGAGAGGTGCCGCTTTCCCGGTTCCAGAGCGACAATACCGCTTCTTGGCTGGCGCTCAGAATATCTTCCGGCATCCATACCTGGCAGGTGAAATCCCGCTGTTCTCCCGGTGCGAGCCACTGGCTCCCCTGGCAACCAATGCCGGAGCCGGAAAGATCGAGGGTTACCCGGCCACCCACCGGGCCGGAATTGGCGACGGGGAAGACAAGCTCGTAGTGCTGCCCAGCCTGCCAGAGGGGCGTGTCCGGCAGGGAAACGAAGTCGAACTGCGGCATCAGGTCAAACGGCTGCTGGAGGGAGTTGATCTCCACCTGATTGAAGCGCAGCGCGGCCTTGGCGTTGAAATTGCCGGCAGCCGGGGCGGGGATGGAGAATGAAAACTCCCGGCTCTGGCCGGCATCGATGGAGACCTGCTGCCCACCCAGGTAGAATCCGGTAAAGAGCTGCAGTTCACCGATGAAATTATTGGCGCCGGTGTTCCGTACCGCGACGGTGACCGGCAGGGTGCCGTCCGCCTGCAGGGATGTGTCGATGGTTATTTTGTCGACCACCGCCGCATCGAAGGGGGCAACGGAGAAGGAAACGGAGCCGGCGGCAAACGCGGTATCGACCGTGAGACGATAGGAGCCGGGCGCAAGACTTCTGAAATTGAGGGTGTCACTGTACCGGTCATTGCCCTCCACAAAAACCGTGCGCTGCACTGCTGGCAGCTGACTGCCGCCATCCCCGGTCAGGGTGAAGGAAAGATCGAGCGCCCCTCCCAAGGCGCCGTTGTTGTCCACCGTGAACGGCACCGACACGGTTCCAGGCGGATACATCGGCTGCGGCTGCAGGAGAACGGTGGGCAGAAAACCATAGGAAACCATCTTCGTTTCGCTCAGGGAGACATCGCCGCCAAGGGTAATGGCAAAGCTGGTATCCCCGGTGATGGTAAAGGTCCTGCTGAATATTTCCGCCGAGCCCGCCGGCAGGATCAGGTTGAACGGTTCCCCGGCAAAGTCGAGGACCAGACTGGCGGCGACGTCGCCGCCATTGTCGAGTTGCACCGAAATCTCAAAAGGATCGTTGCCGGCTGCGGAAGGGCCGGTAACGTACATGTAGACAATCGGCTCCTCGACCCGGACCGTATCCGTGAACCGGACATCCTTGACCGCCGCGGTCAGTTCGAAGGAGGCCGCATCACCTGTCTGGGCGGTGAAGGTTCTGGTTGCACCCGGGGCAAGATCAAAAAGCTGATTGATCAAATCCACCCCGGCCTGGGTCAGGATGAAATTCAAGCCGGTTTCGGCAACCCCGGTGTTGTTGGTCACCGTGGCGGTTACCAGCACCTGTTCACCGGGGACGTACACTTCCTTGTCCGTTTCAAGGGTTACCCCGAGATCGGAGTCGATCACATAAAAGCTGTCGATATCCCTGGCTATGACCTGTCCCAGGGATGACAGCAGAGTGCCTTCGACAAGGAACTTACCGGTTTGCTTGCTTTGACTGATATCAAAGGAAGTATCGAGCTCCAACGGGCCAACGAGATCAACCGGCAGAGTCTGCTCCCAGAGGACGACCCCTGAGGGCAGTGTCGGAAGGACGCTGACGGTGATCCATGTGCTGCTCGACTGGTTGTTGCTGTCGGTGAAGGTCAACTTCACCTGATCGCTGCCATAAACCGGAGACCAGTAGTCTAGACTGGTAGAACGCGGATTGAAAGTCAGGATGCCGTTGGTCGGGTCAAAGGATGCCCGCAGCAAGCCGGCGTCAACATTCGAGATTTTCCAATCAAGGTTACGATACGCCAACCACCCGTAGAGAAGATTCCGGCCATCGGTGGGGAAATTGTTGGTCGAGGCGACCACCCGACCACTGCCAAGGGGATACTCGATCATGGTTGGCTGCAACCCGGCGGGGTCATCGGAAAGGATGGTCACCGTGTTGGGCGGCAGGTCCGTGAAGTGGGCGGTTGACACCCAGTATTGATAGGTTCCCCCCTCGAAATTATCATGAATCCAACCCTGCAGATCGCTGTTGGTAAGATCTTCAACAATGGGATGCTGCGGTGTTTGAATGTAATTCTCGTAACTGTGGCTGATAGCCGACGTTGCCGTGCTGGTCAGACCGCCAGGACCGCTGGCCCAGCATTGAAAACCAGATGGGCCGCCATACGCACATGAGGCGGAGAAATACAAGTGCCCCCCCGCCTCCACCCAGGCGGTCAGCTTGTCCATATTGGCATCAAGCGTCGCTCTGAAGGTGGGACTCGTCCCATCGCCCGGGATCAGAATATGGGTGTACTGAGCCAGTTCAGTCAGGGGCGAAGCGAGGTAACTTATCGCCTTGAGATCATAGGGGATATTGAGTGCGGTGAGCCCTGCACTTCGAAGAGTATAATCGTTGCCATTGATGGCGTTGACGTTATTGACGAGGACGAGGGTTCGATGAGACTCCGTCGGCCCGTTTTCGTAGGGCCACAGCTCAATACCATAGGATCCCGAATTACAGAGCTGGAGATCAGGGATCATGCTCGGATCCGCATCGCCTGCCGGCGGAGGCGGCGGCGTACAGGCACCAGCATTGCCGTAGACCTTGAGTTGCAGACTTGCGCCATCAATTGACTGTCCTGCGGTCTTCTCCAGAGTGGAAAGGATATGCATGGCATCGCCGGGATGATAGCTTTTCTGGCCTGTCGCCACCTGCAGGCTTCCCGCAATGCCGGTAAGTGCAATCCGTTTATTGAGACTGGCCAGTTCGCTGCCAGTGGTTGGATCCGTACAGCGGGCGAACAGGGAGTAGGTGCCGGAAACAGCGCCGACAGGCACCGTAATCATGTCGGTTGCCGTGCCGCCGGCCGTTGCCGAGCCTGAACCGTATGTACTGGCGATCAGCACACCGGCGGCGTCATAGAATTCGAGGCTGAGATCGAAATCGGCATCTACCCCACCGGTATTGTCAACCGATACCGTCAGTACGTCGCCGCTGCCCAACGCTGCCTGGTCGGCACGCAGGGCCAACCGGGCCGCCTGCACGGTGAGGGTGAGGGTCTTTTCTCCCTGGCCGCCGGCCAGGGCAACGGTCAGATCGTGGCGGCCGCCGGAGATGGTATCCGGCACCAGGATCGGGGCGGCAACGGAAGCGGTATCGACCAGATGGACGCTGGCGGTCTGCGCGAGACCGAAGGAGGGGATGGCATACTCGACGTTCACATCCTGCTCGAAAACACCGTTGTTGATGACCTCCACAGTGAGCTGTACGGTGTCGCGCATCCGGTAGAAGGTTTTGTCGGTGGCGGGAACGAAAACCACCTCGTTCAGAAAGTCGGCGTAATATTCCCTGACCTGGGAAAGCGCCGAGACAACGGTCTTCATCCGATAGCTTCCCGGGATCACCGAGACCAGCGGAACCGTGTCGGCGAAATCCAGGGTGGCGCCGCCGCCCAGATCGGCAAAGTCGCGGGAGCTTGTCCAGACAACCTGGCCGTCCGGGGCATAAAGGGTTGTCGCAACGGTGCCGCTCGGGATGGTCCAGTCCACCAGGCTGGCAAGCTGAAAGGATACAGGGTTGGACCCGCCGACAATCCAGGTGGCCGGGTACTGGGGGGTCAGGGAAAAATACTCGCCGTCCGGCACCGTAAAGGACGTGGAGGCCGAACCGATCTTCTCCGTGCCTCCCGTTTCATAGACCTCCAGCAGCACGATGTAACCGCCGCCCTTGTTGCCGGCGGCGAAGGCGAGCTGGCCGTCATGGCTGCTGTTCGGGGTCAGGGAGATCTGCTCGGTAGTGTCGAGCAGCAACTGGTAATCGGGGTCGAGCACCTGCAGATGGGCGGTGACCTCGTAGGCACCGCTCGTCCGGTTGGCGATGCTGAAGGAGACCGTGCCGGTCTCGGCGGGCAGGTATTCGGCTTTGTCGATGCTGACCTCGGTGGCGACGGTCGGGGTAAAGACAATGATCTTTTCCTGGACCTCAACAGTGCCGTTGATCTTCACCTTGAAGGGGGTCTCGACCTCGTTGGTATCGGTCAGCCAGCGGACAAAAGGATCCCCGAAGAAAGGGGTCGACAGTTTACTGTTCGTTTCCCGACGATGGCCCAACTCCAGGGTGGGAAGAATCGCGCCGTGGTTCTTCACCGTCGGGATCTGGATGGTGAAGACCCGGCTGTCGTGGGCCGGAACACTTCCCGGGGTCAGGGTCGGCGCCTCCGGCGAGGGTTGGCAGACCGTTCCTGCCCTTCCGACGCGGCACAGGTCGTACCAGGGGGAAATATTCAATTCTATCGGAACCGGGCTTTTATACTCGGCTACACCGTCGGTCCAGACAAACTCCGCTGACCCGATTCCCTTGAAACCATAATCGAGGGTGATGTCACTGTCCTGATCGGTATCGTTGAAAACGATGACATCAAAGGTGGCCGAAGCGCCGTCGGCGATGACGGTGCTGGCCGGACGGAGCACGGCCCGCAGGCCGGTGGCGGGAGTGCTGGTCAAGCCGGGGAAAGAGACGGCGAACCGGCCCAGGGTGTTCTGCTCGCCGATCGGGTTGCCGGCCGCGTCCTTCAACTGGTAGCGCAGGCGGTAGATGCCCACCGGGGAATACTGCGGCAGGGTGTGGGTAAAGCCCACGGTATCGATCTGCAGGGGGCCAAGGGGTGTGTTGAGGTTTTTGTCGAGCGTCGTCAGCAACACCCCTGTCGGACTGATCAATTCCATACTGATGCCGACCGCGGTTTCCGTCTGGGAAAAGTTGGCGACCGGAAACAATTCCAAGATGTTCAAAGGGGTTACCCATTGGAACGGCACATCGTAGTTGTGGACCACCTCCTGGCCGTTCAGCCCCCATTGCAGGATGTCCCGGATGAGAATCTTCTCATCATCGTTGATCTGATTGCTCAAATGACCGTAGTCGGAAAACAGGGTCGAGGCCAGTACCTTGCCCCTGCCGAGGGGATACTCGACCAGCATCGGCATCGAGTTTTTCACCCGGCGGGAAAGCACGGTCGCCCCATCGGGCCAGGCGGAAAAATAGCCGTCTGCGTTGGCATCGAAGACCTTATCGGCCTGGCCGGCAAAGATGGGGTGGCGGCTTTCCATGGTGCCGGCATAGGTGACGCAGCCCTCCTCCTCGGAATAACCGGCGCCGCCCCAACTGCCGGGCAGGACGTCGAACTCATAACCCCGGTCCTGGCTCATGCTGAAGATGACGCCGCCTTGTTCCACATACTGCTGCAGCAGCGACTTGAAGCTCTCGGAATCCTCCAGCCCCTTGAACCCGGCCGAGGGAATGACGAGGACGCGGTACTGTCGCAGTTGATCAAGGGAAAGGGGCAGAGTGGCGAGCGCGTAGGGAACGCCCAGGTCGTTCATGATCGAGCTGAACGACAGGAAAAGCCCGTTGCCAAGGATGGCGATCTCGGCGGACGGGTCCGGCGTAAAGGGCGGCGGCGTCGAATCGGAGAGGCTGTAGTTGTCGTCGGGATTTTTCCTTTTTATCTCCCTGTCAAGGCAGTCCTGTCCGCTTCGGAAGACGCCATTGTTGCCAACCCAATCTTCGCACATCGTCGAGGTGATTGTACAGGAACGCTTGATTCGACTGCCGAGAACAGTGCATTCCGGTTCCGGGTCCATGTCGTCGTGCCCTGGCCCGTCCGGGCGCGTGACGTCAATGTAGATTGTTTGAAGAGAAGGCTGATTTCCCGGATCATTCGGATCCGCGTCAAGAAGGGAACCGGCAAAATTCCGGATGCCGGCGATCCGGATCTCGCCCTCCCCCTCCAAGAAAAGTCGAGGCTCATCCACAACAAAACTGGAGGGAAGGGCCTCGTCAAAATTCGGGGAATAGGGATCCCTGAACCAATAGGTCAGCTGGAAATCAAAGGTCAATTTGCTTTTTGGTATCCCGTTACACTCCCCCCACTCCCAGATCCCCTCTGGGATGAATGAAAAAACATCTCCCGACCGCTGGATTTGATAGTGATACGCGAGTAGCTCAATCTTTCTTGGACTGAAACCTTTCTCCGGGCCTTGCGGATCAATGGTGAAAAAATCATTGAACTGACTGATACTTCTGTTCATTTCCTGATCAAAACAGATTTCCATCCGTTGCTTGTGGACACCAACCCCCCAGAGACTGCCACTGTCGGTAGGATTGTCCTTGTAAAGCAGCGTGATGGATGCAACCTTCGGAGGAGGAAGTATGTAAGAGGCAATTTTGCACGTGAAAGGGGCGCCGACAAGAGTGCCTTTGGCATTTGCTACCGGATCTGCATTATTGATAATCAAAGTCACCTTCTGAAAATCCGTCCCGAAATCATCCACCTGAAATTCAATGGGTCCGCTGGCGTCTTTTTTATTTACCTTTATTGTCCCGTTGTCATACTCCTGAACCAACGCTACCTCGTAGTGATCGGGCAGATCCTTTACCCCCCGCAACCGTATCCCCAGGATGCCGCCGCCCGGTGCGGCCGCTGTGGATGTCCATTGAAAATAGACTGCCTGCAACGCATCCACAGTCAATTCGTTATAGGTAAGGTTGTTCAAATCCGACTCTTGCTTCACAACGTCAAGAATAAAATTGTCCTTATACGGTATCGGCTCTACGCGCATTGTAGTCAAATTATCAGATTCTTTGCCGTATTTCGCCCAAGGAGTTGTAGCTTTGTACTGATACTTTTCATGGTTCTTCGGATTGAGATAATTGGTAATCGCCCAGTCGGCAAAAAAATTATAATAACTTTGCGAAGGAGATAGAACAGAGGAAAAGGCTAATGGGCCAGAATCCGCGGAAGTGATGTATTTTTTATACTCCTCCTTCGGCAGAACCGAATGCATGTACATTGCCCATGCACCGGCAACCCCATAATTGAAAGTGTCCTCGTAATCTGGACAGCTATTGCCGTAATCGTCGAAAATTGGCGCTCCAGCATTATTGCCAATGACGAATTGATCCACGGAACGACACCACATCCCCCAATACGTCTTAAAATATCCGGCGACATCCTCAGCCAGCACCGACGCTCCTTCGTTTATCCACAACAGCTCGTTGGGATCATTGCCGTAGTGAATGAGATGCTGCAATTCATGGGCATAGGTAGCCGCTAGTTTATCAACATCAATATTGTAGTTAATATAGATCATTTCACGATGATGGCTCGCAGCTGTAACAGCTGTTGTCTCCATGTTTCTTTCAAAGAAATATCCATTCAAGCCAGGTTCACCTGGAAAATCATCCATATACAATGTTATGAGATTGTCGCCGTCAATATCTGTCGGACTCCCGAAAGCCTCCGTCACTTTTGGATACACATCGTTATCCAGACGCGTTATTATATTGGAAATTTTACTTGGTAATTGCAATAGATTGGAATACCAGTCACTTGAATCGACATAGACTTTCGTCGTATTTGTCATGAAAATCATTTTCGACTTGGCTACTCGCAATCCATTGATTGGATTCCCATTACTGTCCTTTGAGGCGTAAAACTCAGCGATCCCACCATGGGTATCCGTATTTAAGTAAAAATAAATTTCCTCCGAGCTTACATCAATTTTTATTGGATTACTCACCAAATGACCAAAAACATTGCCGGCTGCATCCTTTGACAGGATAGCATATTCGTATTCCTTGCCATCAACTCCATTTACAACAGTATAAAATCGTTGGGCGCTGCCGAATATCCCAGAACCTACCCCAAGTGCATTTCTATTAATATCATTAATAATTGGATTCCCCCAGGCAGTCGACCCGACAACCCTGCCATATATTGCATAATGTTTCGTAGCATCAAATGCATCAGGATCATCCCAGCTCAGATGCACCTGCCCGCCTGCCACCAACCGCGCCACAGGAATCGGCGTACCGGTGACAAGATCTACAGCCTGTTTGGGATCATCAGGGCCCGCCAGACCCACGGAAGGAAGAACAAACAAATAAAGCAGAAACGACAGCAGTATCCGCGCGGTAAATTGTTTCGTCCTTTTTGCTTCATTCTTCATTCGCCTTTCTCCATTTCCTGAAGTTCTTTTTGCGCCTGCTGCGCCGCGCTGCTTTTCGCGTTCATCTCTATCAGTTTTGCCCAGATCAGCCTGGCCTCAACCCGGTTGTTCATCTGCCGGTAGGCCCGGCCAAGTTCCAGCATGGCCGCCGGGACAAGCTCCGAGTCCGGATACTCCCGGAGCAGCTGCTCAAAAACCGTGACAGCCCGCCGGTAGTCCCCGGTTTTCTCGGTCCAGAAATCGGTGCTTCCCTGCTCCGGTTGCCACTCGTAGCCGATGCGGGTGTACACCATACCCATCCGGAACAGGGCCTTGGGCGCGAAGGCTGTTTTCCCATAAAGCCGGGCAATGGGTTCATAATACTCCAGAGCCTTTTGCAGAAGCTGGGTCTGTCTGCTCACCCTGGCATTCCCGGAAACTCCGAAAATATAGCGGTTGAACGGGTCCGCGATCCTCTCGGTCCAGTTGACGTCGTACAGACGGCCCATCTGATACTTCGCCCGGGCCACCGCCTCCTCGTCCAGGGGAAAGAGATCAACGATCTTGCCCAGTTCCTCCTCGGCGCCATTGAGACCGCCCAGGGCGAGACAGGCGTCCGCAAGCGCGAAACGGAGAGTGATGGCCTCCCCGTCGGAATGCATCTTTTCCAGTTTCGCCTCGATGGCCGCTATTTCCGCAATTCCGGAATCGATCCTGTCCGCTTCGGCCAGCAGTTCGTCCTCGGTCATGTCGGCGCGCGGCCTGACCTGGATCACCGGGTTCACTTCAAAGCGAACGCCATGATACAGCCTGGCAAGCTCGCGGTAGGTTGCGCCCGCCTTGGCGAAATCCTCCATGCTTTGCTCGTAGAGTCTGGCCAGGTACCAGAGGGCATCGTCGGCCAGGGGGCTGTCCGGAAACTGATCGACAATGGCTCGATAGGCCTCGGCCGCCGCGTCGTACTGCCGGTAAATGTGGTAGGAGCTGTAAAAACCGATGGCCAGGTAGGGGTAGGCGACCTTGGGGTCATCCGGATTTTCGGCGATGATCTGCCGGTAGTTGTCGACGTTGTAGATCGGCGGCCCGACCTTGGCTGCCGCCTGATCCCACGCCCCGACCAACAGGAAAACAACAAGGGAATAAACGATATTCGGCGAGAAAACAAAAGTTTTCCCTTTCCGGAAACAATTCAACGGCGAAATCATCTCCACCTCCATTTTGAAAGGATTTACGAAACGCATGACGGACAGGCCAACAGTGAAAAGAGGTGGCAGAAAATAGCGAGACAACCTGAATGGCAGAATAAGAAATATTCCGACACCCATTGACCGTGAACATCACCTGACCTGGCTGATTTTTTTCCGACCCTACCCGCAACAGTCCACCGAGGAATCTCTCGGTTGCTTTATCAACTTTTAGTTGACCAAAACAAGTTTTTGCCGATCTCAATATTTTTTGGGTCTTTCAGAGACAGCTATATACAGCTGCACAATAACGTGCCAGCAACAGCCTGTTTATCAATGGGATGCTTGCTCTAGCCAGCGGCAATTGACAGAAGATCACCAAGCGACGTATACCGCCGTGCTTGTTGTGTCAGATGAACCATCCAGGCAGATCCCCGGACAGGATATGTTTTCGGAAAGCGAAGAACACACTGGAAGTCGGCTCAATCCCCCAAATTCAAGCCACCACATACACAAAACACTGGCACGCAATGAGATACGCACATTTCATACCATTCAATAAGCATAAAATATATCCATCATTTCGGAAAGATAGAGGAAAGCATAATGCAACTCTGTGGAAAAATCAGGTTTATTATCGGAAATACGAACGGAATTTTCCGACATACAGGAATATTTCTCCGCGTGACGCCAAACTATCCATAGCGAACTTCAACCCGGCTGACTAACCCTGAAGAAGAGGCGCGATGTCCCGTTCGTGGCTCGACAGGTTTGCCCGGGCGAGCAATAAGGCACCGCCTTTCCAGAAAGAGGCGGCCTCCACTTGCCCTGGCTCCGCGACAGGTTACCGCCGTTCCTTGTTGAAGAATGGCTGTTCCCTGGTAAACCGAATCGTTCTTACCGGCGGCGCGACATGCCGGCAAACAGGATGGCCGCCGCCGTCAGCACCGCGCCGGCGCCGAGGAAAGAGGCGCCCCGCCCCAGGGAAGCGGCGAGCAGCCCGCCCAGCAGCGGGCCGCTGCTGTGGCCGATATCCATGATCGAGCCGAGGATGCCCATGGCCGAGCCCTGTGAGCCACTGCCGGAAAGATCGGCGATGTGGGCGGCGCTGGCCGAGGTGACCACCGAGATCGACACACCGAGGAGAATACTCAGGCCGAGCAGGGCGGGAAAGGAGTCGGCGAGAGCGAACAGGGCGATGCAGACCGCACCGGCAAGGGCGCCGGCGACGATCTGCGGCGGCCGACCATGGAGGTCGGACAATCGCCCCAGTCCGGGCTTGGACAGGGCGACGGCGATGATCTGCGCCGACAGGCAGACCCCGATCCGGGAGGGATCGAGGCCGGCGGCCAGCCCAATGCCGGGCAGGAAGGTCTCGAAGATGCCATAGGCGAAGAGAATGGCCCCTTCGACCCCGCAGGTGGCCATGATCGCCCGATCGGCCAGCAGCTGCCGTACCCCGCTGCGCCAGCCGGCGGCCGAACCGACCGATGCTGCCGCCCGGCCTGCCCGCCGGCCGGGAAGCAGCAGGGCTCCCAGCGCCGCCAGGGTTCCCATGGCACCGCACAGCAGATAGACCATCCGGAACCCCGCATCGGTGGTGCCGTACAGCCCCAGCACCCCTCCACCGATGGCCGGGGCGGAAAACCGCCCCAGCAGGGTGGCGGTGGAAAACCAGCCCATTTTCTCGCCGCGGCCCGTCTGATAGAGATCCGCCACCATGGCCATGGCCACCGGCACGAAGATGGCCGTGGCCAGGCCGTGATAGAAGCGGACGAGCATGAGCTGCCAGACCTTGCCGGCCGCAGGATACAGGAAAGGGGCGGTGGCGAGGATCAGCGCCGCTGCGAGGAGCATGCGCCGCCGGCCGAAGCGGTCGGAGAGGATGCCCGCCGGCAGGCTGAACAGGATACCGGCCGCGGCGGACACCGAGGCAACCAGGCCGATGGCGGCGGGCCCTCCCCCTAGATGGCTGACCAAAAGCGGCAGGGCGGGGCTCTTGGATACCGTGCTGCTGAAGATGGCCAGCACTCCGACGCCGCACAGCAGCCGGAAGGGGGAAAGGGTCATCACTTCCCCTGCCCGCCGATGGGGCAATCCAGGGCCTGCTCGTGGAAGGCGGTGCAGGCCATGGTCGTGGCGATTCCTTCCGGACACGCGGGCCCGCATGCCGCCACGGTGCCCCCCGCCTCTGTTGCGCGACCCCGGGCGGCCGCTCCGGCGATCAGTCCCTGAATCTCGGCGTGATAGGCGAGATAGCGCTTCAGGGTGGGTTCGTTCTTGCCGTACCTGGGGTTGTTGGTGAGGATCTCGACGAAGCGGCATTCGGCTTCGACCTCGTCGCCGATGACCACGATACCGTCGTGGATGATGTCCACCAGGCGGTCGGCATAGATCACCAGCCGTTCCTCCAGCCGGGCGAGGGTGTAGTCCCTGACCGGCAGGCCCAGCTCCCGCGCCTCGGCTTCGGTGAGGCCGCCGCGGATGTGTTTTTCCATGATGACGGTGATCTCCGGCGGCAACCCCATCCCGGCTCCCAGTTCGGCGCCGAGCCTGCCATGGTCGATCTCATGGGTGATGGTCTTGCCGAGATCGTGAAAAAGCGCGCCCCGGCCCACCAGGGCGAGATCCAGGCGGGCGCCGGTGCGACGGGCCAGGTCGAGGGCCTTGGCCGCCACCTTGAGAGAGTGGTCCAGATCGGCTGCGTTCATCCCCGCGCGCCGAAGGAGATCGAGGTCGTCCGGATCGATGCGGTAGTCGTCGTTCATTTTTCTTCCTCCCGGGGGGTGATGCCGAAGTAGGCATACGCCTCCTGCATGGCGTCCTTGTACTGGTGGCGGATCTTTTTGAACTTCTTCTCCATGTCCTCGCGCAGATGCTCGATGTACTCCCGCACCCCTTCCTCGCCGTACTTCCCGGCGATGACCGGCGCGTAATCCCAGATGCGGGTGAAGTCGTGGCGCTCGTTCCTGCGCTCCGGATCGTCGATCCAGCGGTGCAGTTCCGTGTACGCCCTGCCGGTTCGCCTCAGGCTCGTCTCGAAATGCTGTTCGGTTGGCGGCATGACGTTCTCCTCCTTCAAGGGTTTGTATCGTCGGCTCTGTGCCGGAAAAAGGCCAGCAGGTCGTCCAATACGGCGCCGGCCCGGTCAACGCGGTCGGCATCGCCGGCCACCGAGGCGGCGATGCCGTCGAACAGAGCCTTCACCCCCGGCGTTTCCGGCAGGCCGAAGGCCTCCTCCTTCAGATCGATGTCGTGAATGATGGCGGCGATCTTTGTCATTGCGGGATCGGCAAGGCCGAACCGGTCCACCAGCACCTCGAAGCTGCACCGGCTTCCCTCGTGGCTGTACTCGGCCTCGCCCATATCGTAGCGAACCTCGTCCCGGACGGGTCGATAGCGGGAATCGTCGACGAACTTCAGGGTGGCGCCGGGGTCGATGAACCTTTTGATCAGCCAGGCACAGGCCATGCGATCGACATAGACACCCCGCCGGGTCACCCAGGTCCTGCCGACGATTGCCGGGGCGGCCGCCCCGGCTCTCCCGGCATCCCGGTGATCCTGCTGCCGGCGGAGGAGGTTTTCCAGTTCCGCCAGGGCCGCCTCGGCGTGGGCCTGCTCCGCTCCCGGAAAGAAATCGATGGCCGCAATCCCGCCGAAGGCCTTGCGCAATCGAGTCATCACCGCACGCCTTTCGGCGGCGGCATCGATACCCGCCCCGTCTGCCTGCCGCCATTTCCTTTTCAGTTCGCCGACCTCGGCAAGGATGCCTTCGTACTCGCGCCGCCGGGCCGCACTGAAAAGGGCGACCAGCTGCCGGTCGTCCATCCCCTCCAGGAAACGGGCCTCGACCAGCACCGCCTCGCCGCCCTCGTCGCTGATCTCCTTGACCAGCCAGGTGAAATCCTCCCGGGCCTGCTCCCGCGCCGGCAGGGCGTACACCGACTGCTTGACCGCGACGGCGCCGAGCTGCTGCAGGCGCCGCAGCACCCGGACCCGGAAATACGCCGGCTTCGCCGGGATTTGGTGAATGAGCAGCAACCACTCCATGACAGCCTCTCGAATTTGATTCATCTGTTACCAAACAAGTATAGCACTTGCCACATATTGTCAAGCTGGGAAAAAGACACCGGGGGCGGATTTCCCCGACGAGCGGCTGCACGGGGAAAGAGGGGAAGAGACAGGCAGGAAAGAGGAAGCAGAACAGGGAGAGAGGGGATGCCCCGGAAAAGGGAGGGGAGCGGGCCCGAACGTCGCGACTTCTGCCATGGCGGCGCAGACTGGATCGCCACGCTGCGCTCGCGATGACAGCGGAGGCGGCTTCTCCCTCCTCGTCATTACGAGAAGCGCAGCGACGAAGTGATCCAGTCGGAGCCGTCAGTCTGCCATCGGCATCGCCGGCAGCCGTCGCGTTTGTTGGCCATCGGCATCGCCCTTTCGATCACGAAAACGACAACGACAACCGTTTCGCTGCCGCTCCACTGACAACGAAACTTTTCCGCTACCTGCAATGGCACGGCAGGATGTGCGCCTCCCTGGCGCACCGGATGACGGCCCTTGGAGAAGACCCCTTGCGGTCATCGGCAGAGGCGGCCTCTGCCTTCTTTCTCGTTGTCGTTGTCGTTGTCGTTGTCGTAATCGTAATCGCCGAACCCGGCGAGTTCCCTCCATCGCCATCGACATCGACTGAGTCGCTTGCTCGACTGAGTTGCCCACCGGCGACGCAAACTCGGGCGGCGAAGACTGGATCGTCACGCTGCGTTCGCGATGAACAGCCGGGGCGGTCTCTCCCTCCTCGTCATTACGAGAAGCGCAGCGACGAAGCAATCCAGGACATCCCGCCAGCCCGCAGCCAGCCCGGTTGGGCTGCAGAGAAGATGGCAGGACGGAACGGCTACCTTCCCTTCGCCGCCTGCTCGATCCGGTCGACGATCACCCCGATGTCCACCGGTTTCAGCAGGTACTCGGCCAACCCCAGCCGCATCCCTTCCATGCCGGCGCTGGTGGAGCCGTGGCCGGTGACCATGATGACGGTAATGGACGGATCGTGCTTCTTGATGGCGGCGAGGGTCTGCAGCCCGTCCATGCCCGGCATCTTCAGATCGAGGAGGATGGCATCCGGCCGGTAGTCCTGCTGCAGCAAGGCCATCGCCTCCTCGGCGCCGGTGGCGACCCGCGCCTCGATGTTGCGCAGACTCAGGCGCTCGGCCAGGGTTTCGGCGAAATCGATCTCGTCATCCACTATCAGTACGGTGGTCATCGTCATCTCCCTTTCAGATTCCACTCTTGCGGGGGTTTATCGGAAAGACCAGGCTGAAGGTCGTCCCCGTCCCCTCTTCGCTCGCCACATAGATCTCGCCGCCCAGCTTCACCACCAGGCCGTAGGTGATCGAAAGCCCCAGGCCGGTGCCGTGCCTGTCCTTGCCGAGCTTGGTGGAAAAAAACGGCTCGAAGATGTGGGGCAGCACCTTCTGCGGAATCCCGGGCCCGTTGTCGGCGATGTCGATCTGGATCCGTTCCGCGGTGATGCGGTGGGTGGAGATCCGGATCTCCCCTTCCTTGTCGATGGCGTCGATGGCGTTGTTGAAGATGTTGAGGAGGATCTGCTGCAGCTGCCCCTGATCGCTCTCGATGGCGGGCAGATCGGCATCCAGGTCGAGATGCAGCTCGATGCCGCGATAACTGGCCTCCTTGTGCAGAAACCCGAGCACCTCCTGTATGACCTCGTTGACCTGCAGCTGCTGCAGCGATACGTCCATCCGCCTGGCAAAGCCCAGCAGCCGGTGGGTGATGGTCCGGGCCCGCTCCACCGCGTTTTCCAGCCCCCCGAGCTGGCCGAGAAATTTCTCCCGTTGCGGGAAGTCGCGGTTGAGCTGGAGGATGTCCTTCAGCAGTCCCGCCTTCTCGTTGATGATCGCCAGCGGGTTGTTGATCTCGTGGGCGACGCCGGCCGCCAGCCGGCCGATGGAGGCAAGCTTGTTGGTGTGCTCCTGGTTCTTGAACAGGTACTCCCGCTCCTCCTCGGCCTCGCGGATCCGGCTGGTGAGCACCGCGGCGATCCTGACGATGATCACCCCGGCGGCCAGCACCGTCAGGGCGAAGATGGCCACCAGCTGGTTGCGGAAGGAAAACCAGCCCTTGCGGGCGTCGTAATCCTTCTGCTCCAGCACCAGGGTCCACGGCGTGCCGGAAACCATGCCGGCGGCGCGCAGCACCTTGTCGCCGCCCCGCCGCTCGGAAACCAGGTCGAAGTCCTTGCGCCCCGGCCTGGCGGCAAGCCGGAACCTGTCGCCGACACTGCCGTAATACCGGGAAGTGGTCTGCAAATCCCCTTCCTGGTTGATCAGAAAGAGATCGTCGATCTGCTCCGAACTCACCGAGGCGAAGAAATCCTCCAGGGTCCTGGTGTCGATGCTGGCGCGCAGCACCCAGTAGTCGTTGCTGTCCGGCGCCCGCACCGTCACCGCGATGACGAAGTGGGGGACGTTGCGGTAGCCGGTGAAAACGTCGCTGACCAGGACCTTGCGGGCCAGGGCCCGGATGTACCAGGAGCTTTCGATGTAGCTCTTGCCCACCAGATTGTACGGCCCGACATAGGAGCTCTGAATGCCGTCCGGCCCGATCAGGCTGAGATCGACCAGGCCGCGGTGCTCGTTCTTCAGTTCGGTGAAGATCCGGCTCAGGGTCGTCTGGGAGGCGAACTCCTCGACCGGATGGGAATTGGCGGTCACCACCATGGCGTTTTTCAGCTTGTCGAGAAAGGCCTCCAGGGAATGGCGGATGCTCTCGCCGTGCCAGCGCGCGTTGTTCTGCGTCTCCTTTTCCAGGAGCTGCCGGTACTGGGAAAAACTGAGCATGGTGGTGAGCAGCAGGGGGATCAGGGTGATGAGCAGCATGGTGACCAGCAGACTCCGGTGCAGGCACGAGTACCGGCTGCACTCCCCGCCGGTCTCGCCCGTCTCCCCTTTGTCAGCCAGGAGATCACGCCACATCAGTGGAAATCGAAGACTCATGGCCGCCCCTCCCCGCTGACGGTCTGCCGCAGCACGGCTCCGGCCGCGAGCCGGCCGCCGGCCGCCAGCTCCAGCGCCTGTTTCGCCGGGGCGATCACCCGATCGAGAACCATCACCCCCTTCCAGCAGAGGTACTGGTAGTGCTCTTCCTCGATCCCGCCGCAGACCACCAGGGTAACCCCTTCCTTGACGATCAGGCCGCACATCTCCTCGGCCGACGGTCCGGGCAGCAGGATCTCGCGGATGTCGCCCTCGGCCCGGCCGCGGTCGGCTGCGGCCAGCAGCACCTCGGTGGCGAGATCGAAACGCGGCGCCACCCATTCCCCCTGCACCACCACCAGCATCTTTCCCATGGCTCCTCCCGTTTCGTTTCCTCTTTGCTCAGATGATGCCGTGCTGCTTCATCTTCCGCCACAGGGTGCTGCGGCCCCAGCCCAGCCGGGACGCCACCTCCCCCCGGTTGCCGCGACACTGGAGGAGGGCATCCATGATCAGCCGCTTTTCCGCATCCCCCCAGTTTGCCGCGGACGCGGCCACCGCGGCGGCGGCCGGCGGCGGATTCCCTTCGCCGCGCCCCCGGGGTTGCTCCCGCCCCGTTTCCCGTTTGCCCGCAGCGGCGGCCGGGCGGGCCAGCAGGTTGTCCGGCAGATGGGCAAGGCCTATCTCCCGCTCCTGGCAGATATTGACCGCGTACTCGACGATGTTGCGCAGCTCCCGGACATTGCCGGGGTAATCGTAGGCCAGCAGCCGGGGCATGACCGGCGCGGCGAATCGTTTGATCTCCTTGCCGAGTTCCCGGGCGAAGCGGTGGAGGAAATGCTCGGCGAGCAAGCGCACATCCCCCTGCCGCTCCCTGAGGGGCGGCATGTGGGCGCGCAGCACGTTCAGGCGGAAATAGAGATCCTCCCGGAAGAGCCCCTCGCCGATCAGCCGCTCCAGATGACGATGGGTGCCGGCGACCACCCGCACGTCCACCTGCACCTTGCGGGAACTGCCCACCGGATAGAACTCGCGGTCGTCGAGGACGGTGAGCAGCTTCACCTGCAGGGGCAAGGGCAGATCGCCGATTTCGGTGAGAAACAGGGTGCCGCCCTGGGCCAGCCGAAACATGCCGGGCTTGTCGGCGTGGGCGCCGGTAAAAGCGCCGCGCACATGACCGAACAGCTCGGATTCCAGCAGGGCCTCGGGCAGCGCCCCGCAGTTGACCTTGACAAAGGGACAGGAGGCCCGTTTCGAACCATCGTGAATGGCCTTGGCGAGCAGATCCTTGCCGGTGCCGGTTTCACCGGTGATGAGCACGGTGGCATCGGTCCTGGCCAGTACCGGCAGGAAGGAACGCAGTTCCCGCATGACCGGGCTGTGGCCGAGGAGTCCGTCGCCATAGACACGTTTTTCGTCGAGTTCGTCCAGGCGCTGCAGGACGGAGATATCCTCGACGCAACAGAGCAAGCCCCGCGCGCCCGCACTATCGGTGAACGGCGTCACCGACAGGCGGATCGGCACCTTTTTTCTCGCGGCATCGATGGCGTCGGTCTCGACGGTCATCCGCCCGCCGGCGGCCAGGGCCTCCGGGAACAGGCCATCTCTGCGGGCCAGCCGCCCCTGGAGCACATGATTGACCGCCACCCCCCGCACCTCCTCGGAACGGCGGCCGGTCATGGCCTCGAACATGGCGTTCATCAGCAGCAGCCTGCCGCTTTCGTCCAGCAGGGCCGCCGCGTGGGGCACCCCTTCCAGCAGGGAGCGCGCATTTACCCGTTCCACATCCACATGTTTCATATTGTTTCCATTTATACCAGAACCGATCCAAGGTCAACTGATTTTTCCTCTCAGCAAACATCCAGGGCGCGGCGCGGGTCCGCGGGTCGCTCTGGATTGCCTCGTCACTCCGTTCCTCGCAATGACCGCGGGAGAGGGGAGACCTTGGGTGTCGGGCCGCAGGCCCGTGGCTGCCATCGCGAACGCAGCGTGGCGATCCAGCCTGCGCCGCCGCGACCACCTTCCCGGTTTCATCTTCCATCCGGGTGCGCGCCGCCCGGGGCACCCTCCCCGGAAACCACTCAGGCCTGATGCGGGCTGGCGAGCCGTTCCGGATTGCTTCGCCATTGCTCCATTAATGACGCGGAAGGAAGCACCCCTCTGTTTCGAAATGTTTCATATTTTGCCACCCCGGCCGCATCCGCTGCGAAGAAAACATTCAACTTGTTGATATTCTTGCATTTTTGAAAATGGCACAACCCTTGCTGTTAGCTTCTGGCAACACGTCGACCATCGTTTCCACACGCCGCGCCGCAAGGAGGGCCGCCATGAAGCACCGCAGATCGAGCCATTGCAGCTGGACCACCGCCACCACCTTTGCCGAGGCCGGGGAATGGGACATCGCCCGCACCTTCATCCCGGTCGGCCAGCGGAGCCGGCTGCTCGCCTGGTTGGAAAAATTCGCCATGGCCGCCGCCCTCGCCGAAGAAGGCTTGCGCGAGGACGCCCTGCGGGTGGCGGATCTCGGACCGATGGTCCTCGCCGACCGCGCCTCCCATTTCCTTGAACTCTGCGGCCTGGACGACATCCGCTGCACCTTCGGCGCCGTGGCCCCCAACGCCATCGGCGTCCGGGCCTGAACCCAGCCCGCAGAATGGCGATGCATCCCGCCGCGGTGCCGGTCGACATCCTTCTCCTGTCAGCGGACAGGACCCTGGCCGAGGTCATCGGCCAGCGGATGAAGGAGTGGCTGCTGGCCTTCCGGGTCAGAGAAGACTGGCCCGGCCCGGGGAGCGGGGAGACCGCCGGCTCGCCGCTCATCCTCCTCGACGTCCGGGAGAACGGCAAACAGGCCTTGCAGTGGCTGCGGCTGCTGAAAAGCGAAGATGCGGGAACCGAGGTGATCCTCATCAACCGGCCCGAACGGATCGAGATGTCGATTGCCGGGATGCGCGCCGGCGCCGCCGACGAACTTACCGTCCCCATCGACACCTCGGTGCTGCGGGAGAAAATCGTCGCCGCCATCCTCAGGAACGAGCAGCGCACCGCCGGCGGCGGCCTCACCCGCCTCTTCCACAAGACCATGTCGGCCATCACCTTCGCCCAGGCCGGCGAGTTCGACACCGCCCGCGACTTTCTCACCGGATCGCGCGGGGATGCCGCCCCGGCGGACAACCGCAAGAAGAAGACCCGACCCTGACCCCGCCTGGGCAATGCCGCCCGCGGCACAAGCAAACAGGAGATGCCATGAACGACATCAAGATACTGCTGGTGGACGATGAGGAGGATTTCGTACGGACCCTTTCCGAACGCCTGAGCCTGCGGGATCTGACCAGCCAGGCGGCGACCAGCGGCGAGGAGGCGATGCGCTTCGTCGGCGACAGCCTGCCGGACATCATCGTCCTCGACCTGCGCATGCCGGGCATCGACGGCATGGAGGTGCTGCGACGGGTGAAGCAGTTCTTCCCGGCCATCCAGGTGATCATCCTCACCGGCCATGGCAACGACCTCGACGAGGCGGAAGCGCGCAGGCTGGGCGCCTTCGACTACCTGCGCAAACCGGTGGACATCGAGTTGCTGGTGGACCGGATACGGGCCGCCTACCAGGAAACGAGGAAGGGCGGCAGCATGTCGGCGGTGGCCTTCGCCGAGGCGGGGGAATTCGACACCGCCAACCGGATGACCGGCTGAGCACCACGGCGCGGCATGGCGGCGGCACGATGGGACTGGCGGCGAGGCGCCCGGTCAGGTGAACATGCATCTTGCCACCATTCCGGCGCGGATGCTCAGGGAGAAGCCGCGCTCGGCCTACTACGCCACCCAGAAGCGGCTGTTCGCCGGCGTCATCATCCTTTTCGCTCTGTTGCCGCTCTACCTGATCAACTGGAACATCTCCACCCTCTACCGGGAATCATGGCTGAGCAAAACGAGCATGGAGCTGGCCGGTTTTGCGGCCAGCCGAAAGGAACTGATCGACCATTTCCTCACCGGCCAGGAAGACCTGCTCTCGAGCCTCGTCGACATGCACGATCCGGAATTCCTCAAAGAGCAGGCCAACCTTGAACGGATCTTCGGCGCGATCAACCGGAGCGGCGTCATGACCGATCTCGGCGCCATCGACAGCCGCGGCGATCATCTCGCCTACAGCGGTCCCTTTGCCAGCATGCTCGCCGGGAAAAACTACCGCGACACCCCGTGGTTCGCCAAGGTCATGGAAAACGGCAGATACGTGAGCGACATCTTCACCGGCTACCGCGGCGTCCCCCATCTCATCGTGGCGGTGACCGATCGCAGCCGTTCCCTGATCCTGCGGGCCACCATCAATTCGGAGATGTTCAACTCCCTGGTGGCGAGCGCCAATGTCGGCCCGGAGGGCGACGCCTTCATCATCAACCGCGAAGGCGCCTTCCAGACCCCGAACCGCACCGGGCCGCGCTCCATCGCCGGCGCCGAGCTGGCCCGGCTCCGCCAGCTGGCCGCGGGCGGCAGCGCGGCGGAACGGATCGGCCACCACCTCTACGCGGTGACCCCCTTGAACGGCGGCAACTGGCTGCTGGTGCTGGAGACCGATCTGCGCTCGTCGCTGCGTGACTTCGAACGGGCGAGGAAATTCGGCGTGACCCTGATCCTCTGCGCCTCCCTGCTGATCCTGATCGTCGCCCATTTCGTCATGCGCTCCCTGGTGAGCCGCATCGCCCGGGCCGAGGATCAGCGGATGTTGATGACCCATCGGGTGCGGGAGGTGGAGAAGATGGCCCTGGTCGGCCGGCTCGCCGCCAGCGTCGCCCACGAGATCAACAATCCCCTGCAGGTGATCAGCGCCCAGGCGGGCTGGATCCGGGAACTGCTCGCCGACGGTCCGGAACGGCAACCGGCCAACCACGAGGAGCACGTGCAGGCCGCGGAAAAGATCAGGGAACAGGTGGGGCGGGCCGGCTCCATCACCCGGCGGCTGCTCGGCTTTTCCCGCGCCCAGGACGGATCGCCGCGCAAAACCGACATCAACCAGACGGCGGAGGACACGATTCTCCTGCTGGAGAAAGCGGCACAGGCCAGCAGGATCGTCATCGCCCGGGACTATCAGCCGGACCTGCCCGCGGTGGTGAGCGACGGCCAGCAACTGCAGCAGGTATTCCTGAACCTGCTCAACAACGCGGTGGACGCCATCGGCTGTAACGGCACCATAACCGTCCGCACCCGCGTCGACGGCGCGCGGGTGACCATCGAGTTCGCCGATTCCGGGCCGGGCATCCCCCCGGCGGTCCTCGAAAAGATATTCGACCCCTTCTTCACCACCAAGGAGAAGGGCAAGGGAACCGGCCTCGGCCTGGCCATTTCCCGCAGCATCGTCGATCGGCTGCACGGCCGCCTCACGGCCGCCAACCGGGAGGAAGGGGGATCGCTGTTCACCATCAGCCTCCCCCTGCCGCAACCGCCGACAAGGGAATCCGTGCGCAGCGACGCACTGACGTTTGCTCCATCTCTCACACCCAATGAACCCTGAACAAGGAGGAAGAAAAACAATGAAGATCGGCAGACAAATCTACAACCTTTTCCTGCTGGGGGCCCAGTCCTACGCCGAGTGGGACATCGCCACCTCCAAAAGGATCCTCGGCAGCAGGAAACGGCTGCTGCTCCTCGGCCTGCTGCTGCTGCCGGTGGTCATCGGCGGCATCGCCTTCGCCGAGGACGTGGCGGGGGTGCTGCCCGCCTCCATCGGCGGCAAGACCGCCTACACCCCGGCCTTCTACACCAATCTCATCTTCTTCGCCTCCATCGGCGTCGGCCTGTGCGCCGGCCTGATCACCGGCTGCATCGGCGCCGGCGGCGGCTTCATCATCGCCCCGGCCCTGATGAGCGCCGGCGTCAAAGGCATCCTCGCCGTCGGCACCGACCTCTTCCACATCTTCGCCAAGGCGATCATGGGCAGCATCCTGCACCGCAAGCTCGGCAACATCTCGGTGTCGCTGGCGATCACCTTCCTCATCGGCTCCATCGGCGGCGCCACCCTGGGAGGCTGGGCGAACCGGACCATCTACGAGAACAACCCCATCCTGAGCGACATGTTCATCACCGCCATCTACGTGGTCATCCTCGGCTTCCTCGCCTTCTACTCGCTGGCCGACTTCTTCAGCTCACGCAAGCCGGCGGCCGCGGCCAAGAGCGGCACCGGCAAGGCGGGCGAATCCATGACCGGCCTTGCCCAGAAGCTCCAGGGCTTCAACATCCCGCCCATGGTCCACTTCGACCAGGGTGTCGTCCCCGGCGGCCGCAGGATCTCCGCCCTCTTTCTCGTGATCTCCGGTTTCGTCGTCGGTCTGGCCGCGGCACTGATGGGCGTCGGCGGCGGCTTCCTCACCTTCCCCATCTTCGTCTACGTCCTGGGGGTCTCCTCCGCCACCACGGTGGGCACCGACATCTTCCAGATCATATTCACCGCCGGTTACGCCGGTCTCGGCCAGTACGCCATCTACGGCTTCATCTTCTACACCCTCGCCATGGGCATGCTGCTCGGTTCGCTGATCGGCATCCAGGTGGGCTCGCTGGTGACCAAGGTGGTGCCCGGCGTCACCATCCGCGGCTTCTACGCCACCGCGGTGACCGCCGGCTTCATCAACCGGGTGTTCGCCCTGCCCGGCAAGCTCGGCAAGATGCACTACATCAGCCTCGCCCCCGAGACCGGCAAGATGCTCGACCTGATCGGCAACAGCCTGTTCTTCGTGGTCATCGGCATCTTCGCCTTCTGGGTGTTCTACGCCTTCTTCACCAATCTCCGCACCCTGAAGGGCGAGGAAGCCGAGCGCGTCCACGCCCCGGCCCATGCCCACTGAAAGGAGGACGAGCAATGATCGCCAAGAAAAGTGAATTCTCCCTCGGACTCGTCCTGATGCTCGGCTTCTGGGCGGTGTTCGCCATCCTGATGTCACCGGTCTTCCCCGGCAAGTCCGGCAAGGTGAACTGCCTCGACTTCATGGACAACCTCTACAACAGCATCTCCAAGGCGTCGGCCTACTACATCCCCAAGGTCCAGGAAAAGGCCGCCGCCTACCAGGGCACCGAGATCAACCTCGGCATCAAGGCCAAGAACGACGCCGAGGCGGCCCGCTTCCGCAACCTGCTGGCCACCGCCGGCGCCCAGGTCACCGCCGGGACCGACAACAGCGTCAGCGCCCGCGCCGACATCGCCGCCATCACCAGGACCATGCTGGCCGACGCCGACGCCATGTTCGCCAACCAGGGCGAGGCCATCCGCGCCAGGTACAACGCCGAACCCCGGCAGGCCCTCTACGACTGGTACGCGATCAACAAGGCCATGGTGAAAACCCTGGAAGAGGCCGGCGACTTCAAGACCGCCAAGATCCTCTACGATACCCAGACCAAGGCCATCGAACCCGCCTACAACTACTTCGGCATCGAATCGACGCCGATCAGGACCCAGGTGGTCACCGTGGTGCTGTCCCTGGTCGGGTATGTCGTCTACACCCTGTGGTTCGGCTTCGCCATCCTCTTCATGTTCGAAGGATGGGGCCTGAAGCTCGAACACTGATCCCGAACAGGCTGGCGGCGTCCAGCCGGCGGCAGGCGGATGCGCCACACCCGCCTGCCGCCGCGAATCATCCCGATTGGCCTCCGGCCGTCTTCTTCTCTCCCTGCAGACGAAGCGATCACCGCCAGGCCGGCGGCGGGGTCGAGGGAACGCCCCCTCGCCCCCGCCGCACCTTCTCGCACCCTCGGCTGCCGATCCACCAGTGGCAAGGAGATTGCGCATTCGGGGCGGGTATGTATAAATGAACGAGGGCTCCATCGCAGAAGGCCTCACCCGCACGTCAAAGAACGCGGAGACAGAACGGAACACCCCCATGCAGAGGTTCCTCGACAGCATCCGCTCCTTCTTCTCCCCGGCCAGAAACCTCTCGCCCGAGCAACTGCAGGAGATCTTCCGGCAGCGCTACCGCAATTTCCGGAACCTGCTCACCGCCAACAACAACGCCCTCGAACTGATGGCGGCCATGGAAGAACGGCGCGACTCGGGCCGCCCCTTCGGCATGGCCTTCGTCCGGGGCGGCTGCACCGCCCTGACCGCCAACGTCTACAAGATGATCAAAAACCTGGTGGAACTCGCCGACGGCAGGTACGCGACCCTGGACGGCCGGTTCAACGCCATCGCCGGCCGGATCGACAGGACGCTGGGGAGCAGGCAGCATCCGGCCGAAAGCGATCAGCCGCACATCCTTCATTTCGATGAAATCGACCTCGGCAGCATCGACCAGACCGGGGAAAAGATGGCGGCCCTGGGGGAAATCAGAAACCGGCTCGCCATCGCCACCCCGCCGGGTTTCGTGATCACCGCCGCGGCCGCCCGCTCCTTCATGGCGGCGAGCGGCCTGCAGGACGAGATCAACCGGCGGCTCAAGTCCCTGGACGAGAACGACCTGGAGGATCTCTACCGGGTGAGCGCCGCGGTGCAGAAGCTGATCAGCGGCGCGCCGCTGCCCGAGGAACTCGACACCCGGATCACCCGGGCCTACTACCGTCTCGCCGCCGAAAGCGGCGGCGAGATCCCGGTGGCCATGCGTTCCAGTGCCCTGGGCGAAGACGGCATGCAGGTCTCCTTCGCCGGCCAGTACCGCACCCAGCTCGACGTCCATGCCGACCTCCTCGGCCAGACCTACAAGGACATCCTCGCCGGCAAATACCGGAGCCAGGCCATCCTCTACCGGCAGCAGCGCGGGTTCCGCCATCAGGACGTGACCATGTGCGTCGGCTGTCTGGCGATGGTCGACGCCGAGGTCAGCGGCATCCTCTATACCCGCGAATCCGGGGAACGGATGGCGGTGCATGCCGTCGCCGGCCTCGCCTCCCGCGCCGTGGACGGCAGCGCCCCCGCCGACCTCTACCTCCTCTGCCGCAAGCCGCCCCACGACATCGTGCACACCGACGTCAGCGCCCGCCGCGGTCGGGACCCCGCCGGCGAACCGATGCCGCTCCTCGACCGCGGCCGTCTGGCGGAACTCGCCGGGGTCGCCATGCGCCTGGAAGAGCACTTCGGCCACCCCCAGGACATCGAATGGTCCTTCGACCGGACCGGCAAACTCTACATCCTGCAGAGCCGCGCCCTGGACGACACCCTGCTCGACGCGGCCGGCAACACGCCGCCGCCCCTGCCCGCCGGCCTGCCGCCGCCGCTCATCGCCCGGGGGATCACCGCCAGCCGCGGCGCGGCCTGCGGCCCGGTGCACAAGGTACGCTCTTCCGTCGATCTCCTGCAGTTTCCCAGGGACGCGATCCTGGTCGTCCCCTCGCCGGCGCCGGAGTACGCGGTACTGGTCAACCGCGCCGCCGGCATCATCAGCGAAACCGGCCAGAGCGCCGCCCATCTCGCCACCGTCGCCCGGGAATTCGGGGTGCCGGCCCTCTTCAACGCCGCCGGCGCCTGTGCCGTTCTCGACAACGGCGACCTGGTCACCCTCGACGCCGGCGGCCGCCGCGTCTTCGCCGGCAGGGTCGAGGAGATCCTCGCCGCCGGCCGCGCCAAACCGGATCTGATGACCGGCAGCCCGGTGCATACCATCCTCAAGGAGACCCTCCGGCACATCACCCCCTTAAACCTCACCGATCCGGCCTCACCCTTCTTCAGCCCCGCTGCCTGCCAGACCCTGCACGACATCACCCGTTTCTGCCACGAAAAGGCGGTGCAGGAGATGTTCGATCTCGGCGGCCGTTACGGTTTCGATCATCGCGCCGCCAAGCAGCTGGTGGTCGACACCCCTTTCCAGTGGTGGATCATCAACCTGGACGACGGTTTTGCCGACGGCGTCGACCCGGCCGGCCACTTCGTCGATATCGCCCAGATCGTCTCCCGGCCGATGCTGGCGATCTGGCAGGGGATGACCGCTCTGCCCTGGCAGGGTCCGCCGCCGGTCAGCCTGGGCGGCCTGGGTTCGATCATCTTCCAGTCCACCATGAACCCCCGCCTCGACCCGGCGGTGCGATCGGGCATGGGGGGGAAAAACTACTTTCTCATCTCCCGGAACTTCTGCAACCTGAGCGTCCGCCTCGGCTACCATTTCGCCCTGGCCGAGGCGAACCTGGGGGAGTACCAGACGGAAAACTACGTCAGCTTCCAATTCAAGGGAGGGGCCGCCGACGAGAGGCGCCGTTTCCTGCGGATCAATCTCCTGGCGGAGATCCTGGACCGGTTCGATTTCCGGGTGGAGACGGTCCGCGACACCCTCACCGCCCGTCTGGAAAAACGGCCGGCCGAGTTTTTACGCTCCCGCCTCGTCGCCCTCGGCTACCTGCTCATCCATACCCGCCAGATCGACATGGTGATGGCGGACGGCGACTCCATCGACCGCTACCGCCGCAGGATAACCGCCGATCTCGCCAAGATTCTGCCGGAAACCGCACTCACGGAGGTACTACAATGACCAAAACCCTGCAGCTGCTGCTTGTCGACGATGAAAAGGATTTCCTCGACGCCACGGAAAAACGGCTGCTACGGCGCGGCTACGCCGTAGAGACCGCGACGGACTGCGCCGGCGCCGGCCGGATCCTCGAGAATCGCCCGGTGGACGTGGTGATTCTCGACGTCATGCTGCCGGACCGGAGCGGCCTGCTGCTGCTCAAGGAAATCCGGCAGAAATGGCCGCGCACCGCGGTACTGCTGCTTTCCGGCCACGCCTCCATCCAGTGCGGGGTGCAGGGCATCGAGCACGGCGCCTATGACTACTGCCTGAAACCCATCGAACTCGACGAACTGGTCGACAAGATCGAGCTCGCCCGCCGGGACATGCCTCCACCAGCCGGCCCCGATGCCGGCGGTCCACCCCCGGACACCCGCCCCCGCTGGCCATGAGCCCCGACGGGCGGCTCAACGACAGTCGCCGAAAAAAATTGGCCCCGCCCGGGGTTGCCTTCCGTCCAGGTGCGGCGGCTCCTGTTGCACATGGCCTGCGCATGCGCTACGATGACGTTTAAGGACACCCCCGACATGGAGGAATTCATGGCAACACCCCAACACGAGACAATGCAGCGGAAACCCGTCCTGATGCCACCGAGCATGATCCGGCGGCTCGAACGGATCGCGCAGGAGAGGAAGGTTTCCTTCGCCGAGGTGGTTCGCGAGGCGGTGAACGCCTTCGACCATAAAGTTTCGGAGGGCGATATGGCCATCCTGGAGGCCTTGGCCGACACTCTGCGGCAAACCGCCCAGGAAGTGGTCCGGCGGATGGATGAACTGGAAAAAAAATTGGATTCCACCCACGAAAAAATCCTGGAGGCCAGCCGTGAGCGTCAGTGAAAAGATCCTGGAGGCATTACGCGGCGGGTTGGTGATGAGTGAACGACTCACTACCCTCATGAACAAGGTTGACCGAATGGACGACGATCTGCGCCGGATCAACGACAGGCTTGTCCGCCTGGAAACGATGTTCGAGATAGCCGGGACAGACCCGAAAAGAATCGGTCGCGAATAACACTAGAGCACCAATTTCCGTTTCCCCCGGTCAGCATCGCCATCCCGGGGGAGACAGCCCTTCCCACCATGTCTGCCTCTCAGGAAAAACAGCTGCGGATCACCGCCACCCTCGCCCTTGCCGAATCCGAGATCGAGTTCTGCCAGGTCCGCGCCCAGGGACCGGGCGGCCAGCACGGCGACAAGGCCTCGACCGCCGTGCACCTGCGCTTCGACATCCACGCCTCCTCCCTGCCCGAACAGCACAAGACCAGACTGCTGCGCTTTGCGGACGGACGGATCACGGCGGAGGGGGTGGTGGTGATCAAGGCCCAGGAGTTCAGAAGCCGGGAGCAGAATCGAGCGGAGGCGCTGCGGCGGCTCGCCGAACTGATCGCCGAGGCGACCTTCATCCCGAAACGGCGGCGGCCCACCCGGCCCGGCCGGGCGGCGCGGCAGCGGCGGCTGGACGCCAAGAAACAGCGCGGCGAGAGCAAGGCACTGCGGAAAAAGATCGATTGCTGATGGCGCAGATTCTCGACTATCTGACCCGCGGCCGGGACTGAGCCGACCCATGCAGGAGAAAACCCCATCCGGAGTTGTGCGCTGCGCCTGGGCGGGCAGCGACCCCCTCTACCGGGACTACCACGACCGGGAATGGGGGGTGCCGGTTTTCGACGACCGGCGGCTGTTCGAGTTCCTGACCCTGGAGGGGGCGCAGGCCGGCCTTTCCTGGCTCACCATCCTCAAAAAGCGGGAAAACTACCGGGCCGCCTTCGCCGATTTCGACCCCGAACGGGTGGCCCGCTTCGGCGATACCGAGGTGGCGGCGCTGCTCGCCAACCCCGGCATCGTCCGCAACCGCTTGAAGATCGCGGCGGCGATCAGCAACGCCCGCGCCTTCCTGGCGGTGCGGCAGGAGTTCGGTTCGTTTGCCGACTACATGTGGCGCTTCGTCGACGGCAGACCGATCCGGAATGGCTGGCGGCGCATCGAAGAGATCCCCGCCACCTCGCCGATCTCCGACGCGCTCAGTCGCGACCTCAAGGGGCGGGGCTTCCGCTTCGTCGGCTCCACCATCTGCTACGCCCACATGCAGGCAGTGGGCATGGTCAACGACCACACCACCGACTGTTTCCGCTGGCGGGAGCTTGCGGGGTGACGGCGGGGCCGGAAAGGCCTTGACTTTTCCGGCATCCATTCCGAATCGACCATGACTTTTTCGGAGAAGGATCGCCCGTGAATCCCATCCAAGCCGCGATCCCTGCGATTGCGTGAGTTGCCCATGGCCGGTGGCATCCGGATGGAGGAATCGGGGATGCTGATTGAATCGCCACGGGCCTGCGGCCCTCGCGAAATCGACGGAGATTTCCCCGTCTTCGCAAGTGCAAGGCGACGAAACGATCCAGTCCGGCCTCGATCCCACCTCTACGCGACAATTCCCGGAGCGTCGGAATGGGCAGAACACCGCCGCCGGCAAGCTTCCCCTGCCCGCGACCCACCGTCCGCAAAATTCCTCTTTCCCTTTGCCCGGTTTGCGGTATAACCCTGGGGGAAACCTAACAGGAGATTGCGCCGCCATGCTGACCCCGAGAACCTTTTTCGACACCATCCCGTCCCGGCTGGCACCGCTGTTCGATCGCGATCTGCCGGTGTGGGAGGCCCTGCGCCGGCTGCCGTCCTTCCTGGAACAGCAGGCCGGGGAACAGATCCCCCGTTCCCTGTGCTCCGGCAGAGGCCTGACCGACCACGTCGTGCTGCACCAGGGCAGGATCGTCATGGAACCGACGGACATCGTCTTCGACGACGCCACCAAGGGCCGGCTGCTGGTAAGCAGCGGCGGCATACTCCTGGAGGGGGCGACGGTGATCATGGCCGGCGCCGTTCTCATCGGCAACGGCATCGTCCTGGGCAGGGGGGTACTGGTGGAGAGCGGGGCGATGATCAAGGGGCCGGTATGGATCGGCGACTGCACCGAGATCCGCCAGGGGGCTTACGTCCGCGGCAACTGCGCCACCGGCGACCGCTGCGTCCTCGGCCACACCACCGAAATCAAGAACACGATCTTCCTCGATGACGCCAAGGCGGGCCACTTCGCCTATCTGGGCGATTCCATCCTCGGCAACCGGGTGAATCTCGGCGCCGGCACCAAACTGGCCAACCTGCGCTTCGTTCCCGGCACCGTCTCGGTGAAGACCAGCGATTCCTCGGTGGATACCGGTTTGCGCAAGCTGGGGGCGATCATGGGCGACGACGTCCAGACCGGCTGCAACTCGGTGACCAACCCCGGCACCCTGCTGCAGCCGCGCTGCATGCTGTTCCCCAACACCACCTCCCCCTCCGGGGTGCACCGCAAGGGATCGATGATCCGCTGAGCCGCACGGCGGCCGGGAAACGAAGCAGAGGCAGCGCCCCGCTCAGGAGGGCGGCAGCCCCCCGCTCACCGTCAGGTAATGGTAGATGCCGTAGAGGAATTCGACGAAGAGTCCGGCCAGCAGAAAGAACCTGAGGCCGTTGCTCAGGTTGAAGGCGATGCCGGCGAGGCGGTGCAGGAGGGAGAGCACCAGCAGGGTGAACCCCAGCACCAGCGGCACCGTGGCCAGGAGATGGCGGGCGGTGTCGACCAGGGTCGCGGCAGGGTCGCCGGGATAGTAACGGATACTGCTCACGAGAAACAGCACGGCAAGCACCGCCAGCAGAAGCGGCCGCTCAACCTTTTTCCTTTCTTCTCCAGCCATGAACAACGCCCTGATTTTCCCCGACATCCTGCTCTTCGACGAAGAGGCGGCACCGTTGCTCGCCCTGTTCGACCGCTTGCGCCTCTATCAGGCGACGGCCAAACCCCTCACCGCCGCCGGCGGCCTGGAAACCCATATCGACCGGCTGCTGCCGGCGCCGCTCGGCGACGACGAGCCGCGATTTCTGGCCATGATACAGGAACTGTCCCGCCAGGGCGAGGAATATTCCCGCGGCCGCGTCTACTCGCAGAGCGCCGGCCGCGTCTTTGCCGACGGGGAATCGGTGCATGAACTGATCGGCCGGTTCGCCGGCAGCGGGGTACCGGCGGCAGACAGCGGCAGCAGGGAAGGATTGTGGCGGGCGCGCCTGCTGCTGCAGCTGGATGCGCTCTCCCGGCTGCAGGAGGCGGACCTGCAGCGCCAGTTGCGCGAGATCCGCCGCAAACAGGCAGGGCTCTTCGGCCTGCTGCACGGGGAAGACGGGAATGACGACGAAGCCGCCACCGACGACGGCGCCGCCGGCGGCGGCCATCGGGGAGACCCGGCGGCCATGGTGCGGGCCTGGGGACACCTGCATCTCGCCGACGCCGACAGCCATGCCCTGCTCGCCACCAACTGCCGGGAGGTCTTCGAGCTGGTGACCGATACCTGGAAAAAATCGGGACGCGGGGTCGAGAAACTGTTCGCGGTGGAACTGCCGCGGCTGGCCGACGCGGCGGCGCTGGCAAAATGGCGGCAGCAAAGCGGGCCGCAGCGCACCGCCCTTGCCGCCGCCCTCCCCGGCAGCCCTGCCGCCGATCTCGACACGCGGCTGCGGCAATGGCAGGAATTGGCGGGCACGGGACGGATCGCCGGCCGGCTCGAACTGTACCGTTTGAGCGGCGGCAGCAGCCACCAGGCCCTGGCCCTGCTCTGCCGGCTGCCGGCGGCGGCCGGGCCGGAAAGCGGCTTCACCCTCGCCCTGTTCAACCCCTGCATGTCATAAGCGGTCACAGGGCACGGCATCTCCCTTGTCATCGGCCCGTCCGCATACCTGGCGTATGGCGGCCAGACCTCTTTCGCGGATCTACCGCACCCTGTGGCCGCTTACAAATTGCGCGGTTCAGGATGGTTATTCGGGTGCTTCCCCGTGATCACTTACCCGTATCGTAAGAGTTTGCCATCGACGGCATGCACCCGGATGGAGGAAACCGGGATGCAGACTGGATCGCCACGGGCCTGCGGCTCTCGCGATGACGCCGAAGGTTGCCCCTCCCCCTTCATTACGAGGAAGGGGGGGATGAAGCGAGCCGGAACGGTCCGCATACCCGCAGCCAGCCTGGGTGGTTTCCACAGATTCCGCCCCCCCGCGTACCGGCGTACCGGGTCAGGCGGCAGGCTTGCTCCCCATCTTGTACGGGTTGATGGTCATCACCGGGCAGCCGGCGGTCTTCACCACCTTCTCCGCGACGCTGCCGAAGAGGATCTTCTCCAGTCCCTTGTAGCCATGGGTGCCCATGATGATCAGGTCCACCCGTTCCGCCTCGGCGTGGGAAACGATCTCCTCGGCGACGTCGCCGGAAAGTACCTTCCAGGCGTAGGGGACATCGTTGCCGACCAGATCGCGGAGGAAATCCTTCATCTTCTTCTCGGCGCTGTCCAGCAGTTCCTGCTCAAAGGTGGCGATGGGCATGTGCGGCACGAAAAAGCCGGAATAGTCCTCGAAGCTCTGCACGACGAAGACGAAACAGATGGCGGCATCGCATTTGCCGCGGAAAAACAGGGCGGCTTCGACTATTTTCGCCGAGTTCTCAGAAAAATCGACCGGGACCAGAATTTTTTTGATATCCTGCATGCCTTTTCCTCCTTTGGGGTGAACGCCGCGGCGTAAAGTTCTTCCGTCGGTGAACGCACGGCCTGCCTTCACTCTATATACGGGGGCGCCGATTTTCAAACACAAAATGCAGCAGGCCGGCGGACGGCTTTCTCCACCGTCGCCGGCAGCGACGGATACCATGGACGATCTTTTTTCCGCCTCCGGCCCCCTGGGCCGCTTCCTCGCCAACTTCGAGGCGCGTCCCGCCCAGCACCAGCTGGCCACGGCCATATTCCGCACCCTGCAGCTGCCGGCCGCAGCCACCGGCGCCAACTGCCTGATGGCCGAGGCGGGCACCGGCACCGGCAAGACCCTGGCCTACCTGATTCCCGCCGCCTTTTCCGGGCAGAAGATCGTCATCTCCACCGCCACCCGCAACCTGCAGGATCAGATCCTCGACAAGGACATCCCCTTTCTCCGCCGTCACCTGGCGCCGCGGCTCAAAACCATCTGCCTGAAGGGCCGGCAGAACTATCTCTGCCTGTACCGCTGGCAGCAGACGATGGCCTCGCCGCAACTCTCCCTCGTCGCCGAGGCGGAACGGGTGACCAGATTGCGGTGCTGGGTGGCGGATACCGACAGCGGCGACCGGGCGGAGTTGGACTGGCTCGCCGACGACGACCCCGTCTGGAGGGAGATGAGCGCCACCGCCGGCCAGTGCTTCGGTTCCGCCTGCCCGGAATTCCGCGCCTGCTTCATCACCCGCCAGCGGACCCGCGCCGCCGGCTGCGACCTGGTCATCGTCAACCACCATCTCTTCTTCTCCGATCTCGCCATCCGCCGACAGGGCAACGCCGAACTGCTGCCCCGCTACGAATCGGTGATCTTCGACGAGGCGCACCACCTGGAAGACATCGCCACCCAGTACTTCGGCATCGGTTTCAGCCACTACCGGCTGCTCGATCTGGCCGCCGACCTGGCGAAGGCCGCCACCACCGACGCCAGGGAGGCGGAAAAGCTCGGCCGGCGCCTGAAGGGCCGGGCCGAGGATTTCGCCGCCGCCTTCCCTCCGGAACGGGGCCGGATGGCGCTGGTGCCCTTCATCGAACGGTGCGGCCATTGGCACGAAACCATCGACGCCACCGCCGCGGCCATCGAACAGGCCGGCGACCACTGCCGCGCAAGCAGCCGCGGCGCCGACGCCTGGAGCGGTCTCGAAGCACGCTGTTCCGCCATGCTGCACGATCTGGCGGTGTTCCGGGAATGTCTGGACTCCACCCTGGTCTACTGGTACGAACGGCGGGAACGGAGCGTCGCCCTCGGCGCCTCGCCCATCGAGGTCGCCGGCCACATGGCCGAACTCTACGGCCGGGTCAGAAGCGCGGTCTTCACCTCGGCGACCCTGGCGGTGAACGGATCGTTCACCTATTTCCGTGAACGGATGGGCATTCCCGCCGAAGCGGAAACCCTGGTGGTGGAAGCCCCCTTCGACTACAGGAATCGGGCGCTGGTCTTCGTACCCGGCAACGATTTTCCGCTGCCGACCGAACCTGCCTACGCCGCTGCCGCCCGCGCCATGATCCGCGACATCCTGGCGCTCTCCCGCGGCCGCGCCCTGGTGCTGTTCACCTCCATCACCGCCATGCAGGCCTGCGCGCCGGAGCTCCGGCGGCAGCTGCCCTACGACATCTTCGTCCAGGGCGAGGCGCCGCGCAAGACGCTGCTGGAACGGTTCCGGGACAACACCCATTCGGTGCTGCTGGCGGTGGCCAGCTTCTGGGAGGGGGTAGACGTCCCCGGCGAGGCCCTGAGCTGCGTCATCATCGACAAACTGCCCTTCGAGGTGCCCAGCGACCCGGTGCTGCAGGTGCGGATCGAGCGCATCCGCGGCGAGGGCGGCAACCCGTTTTTCGACCTGCAGATCCCCCGGGCCATTCTCGCCCTGCGCCAGGGGGTCGGCCGCCTGCTCCGCAACCGCGACGACCGGGGGGTCATCGCCATCCTCGACACCCGCCTGTTCGGCAAGGGCTACGGCAGGCGCTTCCTCCGCAGTCTGCCGCCGGCGCCGGTGAGTCGCGATCTCGCCGCGGTGGCGCGATTTTTCGCCGCCACCGCAACGGGGAACGGCGAGGAGGACACATTGCCAAACGACCGAGAACAGGGTATGTAGTGGACGCACGCGTGGGTGCACGGGAATACAGGTCCTCAACGATCTGCAGGACCCATGCACCTGACCGCATACCCCGGAGCCTGTCTTCATGCCCACTCCCCTCAGTCCATCGGATCAGCAGAACCTGTTCGCCAGCCTCGGCCTGGAAGCGGCGGCCATCGACCAGCGGATCCGCGAGGATATCGACCGGATCGCCAGCCCGGATCTCGCCGCCATCCTGGGCCATCTCCTGCTCGCCGGCGGCAAGCGCATCCGGCCCGCCCTCACCCTGTTCACCGCCGACCTGGTCACCGGCGCCGCCACCCGTGACCGGGGCCGCTACGATCTCGCCATCCCGCTCGAGTACCTGCACGCGGCGAGCCTGCTCCACGACGACGTCATCGACGGCGCAGCCCAGCGGCGCGGCCGGGCCACCGCCAACACCGTATGGGGCAATTCCCGGGTGATCCTTGCCGGCGACTACCTGCACGCCCGGGCTTTTGCCATGGCCGGGGCCGCCGGCGGCAGAGGCTGCATGGCGGCCATCGGCCAGGCCACCGCGGCCATGGTCGAGGCGGAATTTCTGCAGATGGACGTCGCCGGAGGCAAGGCCGCCGCCGATACCGAGACCTATTTCGCGGTGGTCCGGGGCAAGACCGGCGCCCTCATCCAGGCGGCCTGCGAGGTGGGCGCCCTGGCCGGCGGCGCCACCGAGGAGCAGTGCCGCCGTCTGGCCACCTACGGCGCCAATCTCGGCGTCTGCTTCCAAATCGTCGACGATCTGCTCGATTACCAGGGCGATCCGGCAGCCACCGGCAAGGCGGTGGGCAACGACTTTCTCGAAGGCAAACTGACCCTGCCGGTACTGTATGCCCTCCAGGATGGCGGGGCCGGCGAGGCCGCCAGGATACGCCAGCTTCTTTCCCGGCGCGATCCGGGGGATTTCGCCGAGATGAAGGAACTCGTCGCCGGCGGCCTTGCCCGCGCCCGGGAAACCGCCGCCGCCCTCACCGGCGAGGCGGTCGCCGCCCTGGCCGGTTTTCCCGAATGCCGCGCCAGGAGCCTGCTCACCGCCCTGGCGGGCTATGTTCTCGACCGCAACAAATGAATTCGCAGTCGGCAGTCGGCAGTCTGGGAGAAACAAACAACCCGTTCCGCCCTGCTGTCGGACGGCTGTCCACTGAACCCTGACATCCGACCGCTCCGAACATGCCCCCCACCGGTAAAAAAAAACCGAAAAAGAAACGGTCGACCCTGCGGCCCGCCCTGGTAAAGACCGTTCTCCTGACGCTGCTGGTGACCCTGACCGGCGCCGCCGTCTTCTACATCCTCTTTGTCGGCCCGCCGCCGGATCGGGGCAGGAAGACCGCGCCGGTGCCGACGCTGGCACCGACACCGAGCAAGCAGCGTCCGGCACCTGCCCCCGAACCGAAGACGCCGCCGCAGGCAGCCCTGCCTGCGCCCGCCGACCAGCCCCCTCCCCCGGCGGCGGCGGTTGCGGCACCTCCTGCCGGCAATCATCCGCGTCTGGCCATCATCATCGACGACATGGGCTACCACCGCCAGGTGGGGCAGGCGCTCATCGCCATGCCGGTCCGGCTTTCCTTCGCCTTTCTCCCCCACGCGCCCTTTGCCGGCGAACTGTTGCGGGCGGCCCGGGCCAAGGGAAGCGACATCCTCCTGCATCTGCCCCTCGAACCCAAGGACCGCAGCTGGGATCCGGGCGCCGGCGCCCTGCAGGTCGCCATGCCTGCCGCCACCATGGCGAAAATCTTCGCCGACGACCTGGCCGCCGTTCCCGGCGCCATCGGCGTCAACAATCACATGGGTTCCCGTTTCACCGAAGATCGCCGGGCCATGACCACCCTCGTCCAACTGCTCGCCGACAACCGCCTGTTCTTCCTGGACAGTTCCACCACCGCCAACAGCGTCGGCTACGATGTCGCGCGCGCCGCCGGGCTTGCCGCCGGCAGGCGCGACGTCTTTCTCGACAACGATCTCAACCCGGCGGCCATCGCCCGCCAACTTGGCGAAGCGGTGCGCATCGCCCGCCAGCACGGCGGCGCCATCGCCATCGGCCACCCCAAGCAGCCGACCCTGGACTCCCTGCGGCGCTTCATCGCCGATCCTCCCGCAGACGTGGAGATCGTCGCGGTGCACCAGCTCATCCGGCAACCATGAACCCGCGCCCGGTAGCCCTGCTCACCGATTTCGGTCTTACCGACGAGTATGTCGGGGTGATGAAGGGGGTGCTGCTCACCCTGGCGCCGGGGCTCACCATCGTCGACCTCAGCCACGGCATCCGACCCGGGGACGTCCGCCAGGCCGCCCTGCTCCTTGCCGCCGGCTACCGCTATTTTCCGGACGATACCGTTTACGTCTGCGTGGTTGATCCCGGCGTCGGCAGCGACCGCCGCATCGTGGCGCTCAAGGCAGGAAAACGCATCTTTCTCGCCCCGGACAACGGTCTGCTCACCCCGATCCTCGCGGCCGAACCCGATGCGACGGCCAGGCAGGTGACCCGGGCGGATCTCTTCCTCCCCGCTGTTTCCTCTACCTTCCACGGCCGCGACATCTTCGCGCCGACCGGCGCCCGTCTCGCCGGCGGGCTGCCCGTGGAAGAGGTCGGGCCGCCGGTGACGCCGGCCAGTTTACTCACCCTCCCCATGCCTGCCGCCCGCCAGCAGGGGGGCCGCCTGCATGGGGAGATCGTCGCCATCGACCGCTTCGGCAACTGCGCCACCTCGATCCGCGATCGGGACCTCCTTCTTTTCGCCGCCGGAAAACGGGACATCCGCGTCCACTGCCACGGCTGGACGATCGACGGTCTTTCTCCCCATTACCGCGCCTCCGGGGAGGGCGCCATCGCCCTGATCAACAGCCGCGGCGTTCTCGAAATCGCCGTTGCCAACGGCAACGCCGCCTCCCTCCTCGGCCTCGCCGAAGGCGCGCCGGTGGTGGTCGACCCGGGTGATAGGTGAGACGGCCGGCGGCCGCGCCCCGGATGTTGGGAAAAAAGCCTCTCTGCCCCTAGGTTTTCCTCCTTCCCCATGCTATATAGAACGGAGTGGTGGTGGTGCAGCAGGATATTTCTCACCAAAACAACCGGTTGGCGCATTTTGGCCGACAGTGAGACGAAATCCGCCCGGTGCTTTACAGCAGGGATGATCAGAATTAAATTGGAAAAGTAAATGGTATCTCCACAATGAACGACGAACACATTGCCAGGATTGCCGGTCTGCTGAAAACCATGGCCCACCCCATCCGGCTGAAGATCCTCTGCCTCCTCGACGGCAAGGAACTCACCGTCGGCGACCTGCAGAAGGAAGTGAAGACCACCAACGCCAACGTCTCCCAGCATCTCAACATCCTGCGCAGCCACGGCATCATTTCCTTCCGCAAGGATGCCAATTTCATCCACAACCGTATCGCCGACGAACACATCTCGGAGTTGATCAAAACCATGCGTCAGCTCTTCTGCCCGGACGGATGACCCGGCTTGGCAGGGAACGGATTTGAAATCCGTCCCCGAGTACCCTGCCGGGATACCCGCCAAAGGAAGCCGATCATGAAACGATGGCTGTTCGTTCTTCCCCTGTTGCTGCTCGCCGTCCGGGTCGACGCCGAACCGCCGACGGCGGACGATATCGCCGCCCGCGCCAACCGCGCCGCCTACTATGCCGGCGACGACAGCCGCGCCACCGTGCACATGACCATCACCGACAGGCAGGGCGAAAAACGCCAACGGCAGTTCGTCCTTCTCCGCCGCGACGCGGCCGACGGCGGCGAACAGAAGTACTACCTCCACCTCGAACAGCCCGCCGATCTCCGCAGGATGGTCCTCATGGTGCACAAGCACCTGGACCGCGACGACGACCGCTGGCTGTACCTGCCGGCCTCGTCCCTGGTCAAGCGCATTGCCGCCGGCGACGAACGGAGCGGCCTTGCCGGCTCCCATCTCTTCTACGAGGACATCTCGGGCCGTTCCATCTACAAGGATACCCACCAGCTCGTCCAGGAAACCGACCGGTTCTACCTGCTGAAGAGCACGCCCAAAAACCCCGACAAGGTGGAGTTCTCCTCCTACACGGTCTGGATCGACAAGAAGACCTTCCTGCCGGTCAAGAGCGAATATCTGGACAGGGACAAGCGGCTGTACCGGCGGATGGAGGCCATGGAAATCAGGGAAATCCAGGGGTTGCCCACGGTGATCAGGTCGCGGGTGGAGGATGTGCTGAGCGGCGGGGCGACGGTCTCCGAGTTCAGCGACATCAAGTACAACATCAATCTGCCCGACGCGATCTTCACCGAACGCGCCCTGCGCCGCCCCCCCCGGGAGCTGCGGCGCTAGGAAGGGGGCTCCGGCGGGTGCGCCCGCGCAGACAACTCGATCGGCAACGATTACATAGGCAAGGAGAACTTCGATGATCGTCAACGACTGGATCCACGTGATCGCGGGCAGCTTCATCCTGGCGAGCCTGGCGCTCGGCATCTGGGTGCATCCCTACTGGCACTTCTTCACCGCCTTTGTCGGGGCGAATCTTCTCCAGTACGGTTTCACCAGGTTCTGCCCGCTGGGCCTCCTCCTCAAAAAGCTCGGGGTGCCGGAGGAGCGGATCACCTGCACCTGCGTCTGAGCGGAACTATTTTTCGAGCCACCCCAAAGCTCGGACGATGGCCGCGGCCAGCGGCATGAAGGCCGTGGCCGCCTCCTCCACCGTCGAATGCCGGCGCAGGCGGCCGAACACCGGCACCCGCCCGAGGCTCGCCACCGTGGTCATATTGTCGGCGACGATCCGCTCGTCGAGCCCATCGCGTTCATCGCTGCACACCACCCCGACCACTTCGATCCCCCTCCCCCGCAGCGCCTCCAGGGTCAGAAGGGTATGGTTGATGGTGCCGAGGCCGCTTCTGGCCACCACCAGGGTCGGCGGCCGGCAGTCGGCCAGCAGGTCGGCGAGCAGCAGTCCGTCGTTGAGCGGAACCAGTACACCGCCAACCCCTTCCACCACCACCTCGTGCCGGCTCCGCAGTTCGGCAAAGGCACGGGCGATCACCGCCGCCTCCACCCTCCCCCCCGCCATGCGCGCCGCCAGATGCGGCGAGGCGGGATAGGCAAAGCCATAGGGAAGATGCAGTTCCGGTCGGTCGGGCAGCGCCGCCGGCGCCAGGCGACGGATGATATCCAGGTCGGTGGGCGGCTCGGCCAGGCCGGAGGCCACCCATTTCTGATAGACCGTCTTCCTGCCCAGATCCTGCAGGCAATGGAGGAGACAGCCACAGACCAGGGTCTTGCCGACACCGGTGTCGGTGGCGGTGACGAACAGGGCGTTGTTCATGGCGAGCACCGGAAAAAGAACACTTCGTAGGTGACCCGGCAACCGCCGGCATGCGCCCTGAACCAGTGGTCCAGGGCGCGAAGGCGGCCGGGGGTGAGAGGACGGCCGCCCCGGACCGGCACCGCCGTGCCGGTGTCGCGCAGGGAACGCAGCAGGGCGCGGACATCGGCATGGTGCCGCCGGTAGTTGACGATCTCCCCTTCCACCCTGGCGAAGGAGGAGCGCAGCCATCGTTCCATGGCGGCGAAACCGGTAAAACCGGCGGCGGCAATGGATCGGCCGGTGGTCGCCGCGAGCGCCTGATCGAGCTCGGTCAGGGTCCCGGGCCCGAAACAGGAAAAGACCAGACGGCCGCCGCCACTGATCAGCCGGGGAAGCCTTTCCAGGGTTTTTTCCGGGTCGGCGAACCACTGCAGGGCGGCATTGGAGGTCACCAGATCGAAGGAGTGCCGGCTGCCGGCGACAAACTCCTCGCCGTCGGCGCAGACGAAATCCACCCGTCCATCACCCACCCGGGCGCGGGCGCGGGCGCGGGTGAGCATCGGCAGGGAGAAATCCACCGCAACCACCCTCGCCCGGGGAAAACGATGGAGCAGCAGTTCGGTGAGCAGGCCGGTGCCGCAGCCCAATTCCAGGATGCGGCGGACGCCCTCGGCCGGCGGCCAGAGCGAGGCCAGGCGGTCGACCGCCGCCCTCTGCACGTCGCTGGCCTCGTCGTAGGTGGCGGCGGCCCGCGAAAATCTGGATCGCACCCTGTGCTTAAACGAACAGTCTTCGGCACTCATCGGCAAAGGGCAACCCGTGCCCGGCATGGGGAAGGATGATGGGGGAGACGCCCGGCAGCTCGGCGATATCGGCAAGGGGGGCGACGAGATCGCGGCGGCCGTGGAGTTGGACGACCCGGCCGCGCAGCTCCGGCGGCAGGGGTACGGCCGCCGGCATCGCCGCGGCGGCGAGAACATCGAGCCCCTGGCTGAGCGCCGCCGGATCGAGAGCGGCAAGCAGAGCGGGCATGCATCCATCCTTGAACCGCTGCCATTCCCCCCGCTGGCCGGCGAAGCATTTCCGGTAGAAATCGGTCATGAATCCCGCCGAGTCCACGGCAAGGCCGGCGCGGATGGCGGCGAGTTCCGCCGGCGGCCATCCTCGGCGCAGGGCAAGCAGAACGAGACGGTCGATCCGGCCCGGATGCGCCAGGGCATAGGAGAGGGCGACGCCGGCGCCCAGGGACCAGCCGGCCAGCAGCAGCCGACGCCCGGGAGCGCTGCCGACCTGCGCGTCGATGGCATCCGGCCAGCCGCGCACCGGTCCGGGCGGCGACCACCAGCCGGAAAGCCCGGCGAAATCGAGCAGGGCGGCGTCGAAGCCCCAGCCGGGAAGAAAGACCTTCACCGGCGCGCCGTTCCCCGCGGTCATGACCGGAGCACGCCGATCGCCATCAGGCCAGATAGCCCTGCTCTTCCAGATAGAGGAGCACTTCCTGGGCCGCCTCGGTGGGGCTGACATCGCTGGTATCGATGACCAGTTCCGGATGCTCGGGGGCGATATAGGGGTCGGAAACTCCGGTGACCCCCTTGACCTTGCCGGCGCGGGCCTTGGCGTAGAGGCCCTTGCGATCGCGCGCCTCGCATACCTCGATGGGGGTGGCCACGTGAATCTCGACGAAGCCGCCGTACCTGCTCACCATCTGCCGGGCGGCGCGGCGCGATTCCGGGTAGGGGGCGATGGGGGCGCAGATGGCGATGCCGCCGTTCTTGGTGATCTCGCTGGCGACAAAACCGATGCGGGTGATGTTGAGATTGCGGTGTTCCTTGGAAAAAGTGAGCTCGCTGGACAGGTTTTTGCGGACGATGTCACCGTCGAGCAGGGTCACCGGCCGGTCGCGCATTTCCAGAAAGCGGGCGAACAGCACCTTGGCCAGGGTCGATTTCCCCGAGCCGGAAAGCCCGGTAAAGAACACGGTGAAGCCCTGCTTGAGCCGGGGGGGGTAGGCATACTGCAGTTCGGCGACGATCTCCGGGTAAGTGAACCACTCCGGCACCGGCAGACTCCGCTCCATCCGCCGCCGCAATTCGTCCTCGGAGAGTTGCAGGACCTTCATCTCCGCGGTCACCTCGGCGGCCGGAATGTACTGAGCCCGCTCCTCCACGTATTCCATCTCCACCGCCGGCATCATGACGATGCCGGTTTCTCCCTCCAGCCCCTGCACCAGTTCCTGGGCCGCGTGCCGGGGATAGAAGAGACGATCGGTGCCGGCATGGGGATCGGCATGGTCCTCGCTGACGAGGAAATGGCTGCAGCCGTAGTTCTTGCGGATGATCGCCTGCCAGAGCGCCTCCTTCGGCCCGGCCATCCGGCTGGCGTAGGGCATGATCGCCAGCATGGTCATGTTGCGGGGGAAGCGGTCGGCGATCTTCTGGTGGCAGCGGACGCCGGTGTAGTGATCCATGTTTTCCAGACTGCCGGGCTCGACCACCGGATGCAGCAGGATGTTGGCGCCGGCCTCACGGGCCGAGGCGAGGACCATCTGCCGCTCCCGCCGGTGCATGCAGGACCGGGAATGGTAGCCGATGACCTTGCGCCAGCCGTTCTGGTAGAAACGGCGGTGCACCTCGGAGGGGGCCAGGCGCAGTTCGGCGAAATCGTAATGGATGGGCAGGTGCAGCCCTTCGAGCTTGCCCCCCAGGTAGCACGGCCCTACCTCCTCCAGCAGCCGCCGCACCCCGGGATGGGCGCCGGGATCGTCGCTGGCGTAAACCGCCCGGGCCTCCGCCGCCTTGTCGGGCTGCCAGATGGAACGGATGCTCAACACCGCCAGCAGAAAGCCCTCCGGGTCGTTGAGGGCGATGCGCCGGCCGGCCTGGAGCCCTTCGGCGAAGCGGGCACTGACGTCGAGACAGACGGGAATCGGCCAGGGAGTGCCGTCGGGCAACCGCATGGTGTCGAGGATGCTTTGGTACTCCTCCTCCGTATTGTATCCCGCCAGCGGGTACAGTGCCCGGTTGAGCAGCAGTTCAAGATCGCAGAGCTGTCTGGCGTTGAGGTCGAGGGAGGGAAGGCCCAGGGCCTCCTCGCGCAGGTTTTCCACCCTGCGGAAATGGACCAGCAGACTTTCCGCGTAGTCGTTGTGGTGCAGGTCGCTCATACCGTCTTTTCCTTGATTTCATCCGTTTTCGGGCGGCGCCGCCGTCCGGCAGCGGGCCGGGAGCCGGCGCGCCCGTCATGCAGGAGTTATTTTATCGTTTTTACTGGAAACGCGCCGACTTTTGTGCCATTCTGGGCGGAATTGTTCGCCGCCGCGTTTCTTGCAAGGGAAGATATTTTTTATTGTAAACTATCCGAGTTCTTAGTATCCTGGTGATAATGATTCTCAAGAGGGAGGAAATCATGACGACCGCCGGCTGTCTGCGTATGACCAAGCAGAGACAGGTCATCCTCGAGGAGCTTCGCAAACTGAAAAGCCATCCCACGGCCGACGAGATGTACCAGATTCTCCGCCGCAGGATGCCGAAAATCAGTCTGGGAACCGTGTACCGCAACCTCGATATCCTGTCCGACTGCGGCATCATCCAGAAAATCGACGTGGGCGGCTCCCAGAAACGCTTCGACGGCAACGCAGAGGTTCATTACCACATCCGTTGTCTCAAATGCAACAAGGTCGAGGACATCGACATCGCCCCCGACTACCGGCTGGAAGAGCAGGTGCGGGCCTCGACCCCCTATCACATCCTGCGCCATCACACGGAATTCATCGGACTCTGTCCGCACTGTGCGGCCAGCTGACCCCGGCGGTTTGCGCCTGGAGCCAGCCGCACCGCCTGTGCTTGCCGCCAGGCACAGAAAGAAGACTTCTTTGGTCCTGTTTCCGGGCCGATCCGACCAACATAGTGCTGGAATTCCATCGCCCTCTCTTGCTATGATCATCTCCATTCCGGAACGGTGACCTCCGGACTCGGAGCAGACGACAGAAGGCAAGGCGCTGCGGTACAGCCGCCGCAGGCACGATTTTCCGATCAAAAAAAAAGACAGGAGGTCCAACCGATGACCACGCTCAGGGGCAGCCGAACCGAACGGAACATTCTCACCGCCTTCGCGGGTGAATCCCAGGCCCGCAACCGTTACACCTACTTTGCCTCCAAGGCCAGAAAGGAAGGTTTCGTCCAGATCGCCGACATCTTCGAAGAGACCGCCCATCAGGAACGGGAGCACGCCAAGCGTTTGTTCAAGTTCCTCGAGGGGGGTGAGGTGGAGTTCACCGCCGCCTTTCCGGCAGGCTGCATCGCCTCCACCGCCGACAATCTCGTCGCCGCCGCCGCCGGCGAAAATCACGAACACACCCACATGTACCCGGAGTTCGCCGCCATCGCCCGCGAGGAGGGTTTCGACCAGATCGCCTCCGCCTTTCTTGCCATCGCCGTCGCGGAAAAGCAGCACGAGAAACGCTATCTGGCGCTGGCGGCCAACATCAGGGAAGGCAAGGTATTCAAGCGGGCCGGGAAAACCACCTGGCGCTGCCGCAACTGCGGCTATCTCCACGAAGAACACGAGGCCCCCGGCATCTGCCCGGCATGCGCCCATACCCAGGCCCACTTCGAACTTCTCGGCGAAAACTGGTAAGCCCTTTTCCTTCGTCACCCTTTTCAACCGAACACAGGAGGTAGGATCATGACCAAGCAACTGGAAGTGTACAAATGCGAACTGTGCGGCAACATCGTCGAGATGCTCCATGCCGGCGCCGGCGAACTGGTCTGCTGCGGCCAGCCCATGCGGCTGATGACGGAAAACACGGTGGACGCCGCCAAGGAAAAACACGTGCCGGTGATCGAGAAGACCGCCGACGGCTACCTGGTGAAGGTGGGCGCGGTCGCCCATCCCATGGAGGAGAAACACTACATCGAGTGGATCGAGCTCATCGCCGGCGGCAAGGCCTGGCGGCAGTTCCTCAAACCGGGCGACAAGGCCGAGGCCTTCTTCCCGGTAACCGAAAGCGGCGTCACCGCCCGCGAATACTGCAACCTGCACGGACTCTGGAGGGCATGACATGCTGAGCAAGAAAATGGAAAAGGCGTTGAACGACCAGATCAACGCCGAGTTCTTCTCCGCCTATCTCTATCTGTCCATGGCCACCCATTTCGACTCGATCAGCCTGCCGGGCTTCGTCAACTGGATGAAGCAGCAGACCCAGGAGGAAATGTTCCACGGCATGAAGATGTTCAACTACGTCAGCGACCGGGGCGGCCGGGTGGTGCTGCAGGCCATCGCCCAGCCGCCAGCCACGTGGAAGTCCACCCTGGAGGTATTTCAACAGGTGCTCGAACACGAACAGAAGGTAACCGGCCTGATCAACGGTCTCGTCGACCTGGCCATCAAGGAAAAGGACCACGCCACCAACAACTTCCTCCAATGGTTCATCTCCGAACAGGTGGAGGAGGAATCGACCGCCGCCACCCTGGTCGACCGGCTGAAACTGATCGGCACCGACGTAAGCGGCCTGTTCGTGCTGGACACCGAACTCGCGGCGCGCCGGTTCGTCATGCCGGCCGCCAAGGAATAAGCCTATTACCCAGCAGAGGATTGCCATGAACCCACAAACGATAGCCGACAACATCCACTGGGTCGGTGCCATCGACTGGAATATCCGCGACTTCCACGGCTATTCCACCTACAAGGGCACCACCTACAACGCCTTCCTGATCAAGGACGAAAAAATCGCCCTGATCGATACGGTGAAGAAATCCCACGTAGGCGATCTGCTGCACCACATCTCCCAGCTGACCGAGCCGGAAAAGATCGACTATCTCATCGTCAATCACGTGGAGATGGACCATTCCGGCGCCCTGCCGCAGATCGTCGAGCGGGTCAGGCCGGAGAAGATCTTCTGCTCCAAGATGGGCAAGAAGGCGATCATGGAGCATTTTCACCCCACCGACTGGCCCCTGGTGGAAGTGGCCTCCGGCGACACGCTTTCCCTCGGCAACAAAACCCTCCACTTCCTGGAAACGCGGATGCTGCACTGGCCGGACTCGATGTTCACCTACGTCGCCGAGGACGGATTGCTCTTTTCCAGCGACGCCTTCGGCCAGCACTTCGCCACCAGCGAACGGTTCGACGACGAGGTGGACCACACCTTCCTGATGGAACAGGCGCAGAAATACTACGCCAACATCCTCACCCTCTACTCTCCCCTGGTCCAGAAGCTGCTGGCCAAGGTGACCGAGATGAAGCTGGACGTCCGGATGATCGCCCCGGACCACGGCCTCATCTGGCGCTCCCACATCGGCGACATCATGGATGCCTATGCCCGCTGGTCGCAGAACAAGGGCAAGCGCCGCGCCCTGGTCATCTACGACACCATGTGGGAAAGCACGAAGAAGATGGCCAAGGCGGTCACCGCCGGCATCGCCGAAACCGGGGTTTCCGTCAAGATGGTCGATCTGTCGGTGAACCATCGCAGCGAGGTGATGACCGACGTGCTCGAAGCCAAGGCGGTGATCCTCGGCTGCGCCACCCTTAACAACGGCATGCTGCCGCGCATGGCGGGTTTCCTCATGTACATGCGCGGCCTGCGGCCCACCAACAAGATCGGCGCCGCCTTCGGTTCCTACGGCTGGAGCGGCGAAGCGGTGAAACTGATGAACGAGGCGATGACCGAGATGAAGTTCGACATCATCGAGGAGGGACTGCGGGTCAAGTACGTCCCGGCCCACGACACCCTGAAGCAGTGCGTGGAAATGGGCAACCGCATCGGAAAGGCGGTGATCGCCGCCACCGAGGAATGAGCGGCGCAAGGGGGCACAGGGCACCGAATCCGCTCCGGCACCCTGCCCTCCTTACGGATCTCGGCTCATCCGACAAACGTAGAGGCTTCCCCCTGTGATGGTTTACTCCTGAGCAGCGGCTGAGCCAGCCCGTCAACCGTGACCATGGGCGGCCGGCATCTCCGCCGGCCGCTTCTTTCCCATGAAGATCAGCGAAAAACGCCATATCCTGCATCTCTTGCGTAGCGGCCCCCTGGAGAAGATGCTGGCCGCCTGCGCGGAAGTGGAGGCGCGCCAGCTGGTCAACCCCCTTTTTTCCGGCATCTGCCATGCCGACCAGACGGTCCGCTGGCACGCGGTGATGGCCATGGGCCCCACCGTCGCCCGCCTGGCCGACGAGGACATGGAAGCCGCCCGGGTGGTGATGCGCCGCTTCATGTGGAGCCTCAACGACGAATCGGGCGGCATCGGCTGGGGGGCCACCGAATCCATGGCCGAGATCATGGCCTGCCATGCCGGCATCGCCGCCGAGTACTGCCACATTCTCGTCTCCTACATGCGCGAAGACGGCTCCTACCTCGAGTACGAGCCGATGCAGCGCGGTTTGCTGTGGGCCATCGCCCGTCTGGCCGAATTCCGCCGCGACCTTCTTCTTGAGAAAGGGGCGGCCGGCCACCTCCTCCCGTACCTCGACTCCCCGGACACCGGGGTGCGGGGCCTTGCCGCCCATGGCGCCGGCCGGCTGGGGATCGCCGCCGCGGCAGAGCGGTTGCGGGCACTCGCCGGCGACCGCGGCGAGGTCGCCCTCTACCTTCCCGCCCGGGACCGGCTCGTTTCCCGATCGGTGGCCGAACTCGCCGCCGCTGCCCTGGCCGCGATCAACGCAGCCTGACTCCCCTTCGCCTTCATCCTTCAACCGGGATGATCCCGCAAAAAGTCCATCGCAGCCTCTGAGATGGCTAAGCAAAAACTCCGATGTACAAGGAGTGGCGGCGGCGAGGACGCGGAGGCGTACACCAGGTGCGTCGAGCACCCGCGGTCCCGCCACGACGGAGGAGATCGGCGTTTTCAGGATACCATCAGCCGGGCGGCCAACCCATGGGCCTGCCGCCCAGCACATGCAGATGGAGATGAAAAACGGTCTGACCGGCCTCGGCGCCGTTGTTCATCACCAGCCGGTACCCGCCGCCGATGCCGCATTCCGCCGCCAGTTCGCCGGCGACGCGGATCATCCGTCCCACCAGGGCCTCGGTACCGATGTCCACCGCGGCCGGCCCGGCGATGTGCCGTTTCGGAATAACCAGGAAATGTTTCGGCGCCTGCGGGCTGATGTCCCAGAAGGCGACGACATCGTCATCCTCGTGCAGCTTGTTGGCGGGGATGATCCCCTGGGCGATCTTGCAGAAAAGGCAGTCCTGCGACATGTGCGTTCTCCCGTTCGATGGTTGATGAAACGATCCCGTTTCCCTCCCGGGACCGGCGGGTACGAGGGCCGGCCGGTGCCGAGTCCGCCCCTTCCCCACCATCCGCGGATGGAGGTAGGTCCGGAGCGTAAAAAATTCTCGCCCGCCCGGCAACAATTTATTAGGATGCCGTGCCTGTGGTCATGTCATCCTCCCTCCACCAGGACCGGTCCGCATGCGAAAAATCGTTGTCGACGAACTGAACCGCGCCGAACTCGGCAAAATCTCCGCCTATCTCGCCGACACCTGTCAACCGGGCGGGGTCGAGGGCATCCACTGGCTGGAGCTGCCCGGCGACCTGTCGGGAGAAGCCCAACTCGGCCACGGCGACTGCGCCCCCTTCTTCTTTGCCGTCGAGCTGACCGAAGACGGCGTCAGCTTCGAACTGCTCGTCCGCAGCCGCCGCATCATCCGTTGCGACTGCGTCAGCTACGCCACCCCGCGCCAGCGGGAGTATCTCCTCCATTTCGTCGACACCATGCTGGCGCAGCTGCAGCTGCGGCCCTGACCCCCTCTGCCGGCACAGCGTGGTAATCGCCGATTTCCCTCCTTTTTGCCTCGTCCCTCCGGAATACAGCCTTTGCCGCACCATGGCGGCCGCCGGCGTCCCGCACGATTTTTCCATCGCCGAACCCGCCGCGACCGATTTTCCCCGCTTGACAAAAAAAAAAGGAGAGAGTAATAGGTGATCTTCTGAATGAGTATTCATTTATTGGGTGGCGACGGGCCACTGCCGATCGCCGCCAACGCTCAGGAAGTCAGGAAGGAGGAAAGGAGAAACCGTATGAGTGAAAACCTGATGATGGAGAAAGCGAAGGGGCTGTACAAGAAGCTTTGTCGGGACAACTGGGAAGCCAACACCGTCGGCATTCTGGTGGCGCTTTTCAGCATCATGATGCTGGCCTGGGATCGGCCATGGGGGGCGGTCGGCGCAGTGCGGAACTGGGGCGAATGGATCATCTACGGCAGCGGCCTGTGGGAGACCCTGGGTTTTGCCGATGTCTTCGAGAGCGATACCCCCAACGCCTTTCTCACCCACTCCGGTTCGGTCATCGGCCTCGGCTTCGTCGGCGGCGCCTTTCTTTCCGCCTGTCTCGGCGGCAATTTCGCCTTCCGTATCCCGCCCAAGCTCGAAATGGTCAAGGCGATCGTCGCCGGCATCTTCATGGGCGCCGGCGCCACCCTGGCCGGCGGCTGCAACGTCGGCGGCTTCTACAACGCCATCGGCAACCTCTCCGCCCACGGTTTCGCCATGATGGTCGGCCTGATCGCCGGCGCCGTCATCGGCCTCAAGTATGTCTACTGGGAAATGGAAAACGTCACCTGGGGCGTCGGCGGCGGCAAGACCATCGAACTGCCGAACGCCCTGCAGACGGTCCTCGGCATCATCGCCCTGGCCGCTCTGGTCGGCGGTGCCTACAAGTACGCCAACGGCGACGTCTCCAAACTGGGCGGCGTGCTGATCATCGCAGCCTTGCTCGGCTACGCCTTCCAGCGCGGCCGCTGGTGCATGATTCAGGGCTTCCGCGAACCGCACATGACCGGCGACTGCGAACTGGCGAAATCGGTGGCGCTTTCCGTCGTCATCCTCGCCATCGGCGGCGCGATCATCAAAAGCAAGTACATCGGCTTCGCCGACCTTGACGGCAACCCCATGGATTACTACTGGATGCACTACGTCCGCGGCACCTTCGGCTGGGGCGGCGTGCTGGGCGGCATCCTCTTCGGCTTCGGCGCCATCCAGGCCGGCGGCTGCGGCACCGGTACCCTGTGGCGGGTGGGCGAGGGCCAGATCAAGCTGTGGATCGTCACCCCGATCTTCGGCATCACCTGCGCGCTCGGTTCCCTGCTGGTGCAAAAGTACAACCTGGAAGGCAGCATCGAGGAAGGCAGCAAACTCGGCTCCTACGTCTACATGCCGGATTCCCTCGGCTACGGCGGCACCCTCGCCCTGATCTTCCTGGCCATGGCCGCCTGGTACGTCATCGTCGACTGGAACGAGGATACCAACAAGTTCACCCTGGAGATGTGACAGCCGGCGGAACGGCTACCACGGATTTCTTGCGACGCCCGCCGCAGACCAGCGGGTAGAGTCGCTGAGAGAGAGCATCAAACCCAAAGACAGGAGGTAAACAATGGATCTGAACACACTGAAAGCCGATGAAGTATTGGATGCTAAGGGCCTGAGCTGCCCCATGCCGCTCCTGCGCACCAAGAAGGCGATCAACAACATCAGCAGCGGCCAGGTCCTGGAGATCCAGGGTACCGACCCGGGTTCCAAGAACGATCTGCCCGGCTGGTGCGAACGCTCCGGCCACAAGTTCCTGGGCGCCCTGGACGGCGACGGCTTCTTCCGCTTCTTCATCCAGAAGGGTTGATCCGATCGACTAACCAAGTATGCCGCACCGTCAGTTCCTGCCAACGGTGCGGCATTTTTCTTTCATGAGGAGAACAACATGGCTAACAGCTTAGGCATCTTCGTCACCAATCCCAACAACTGGGATCATATCAAGGGCGTCGTCAAGGCGGCCAAGAACAAGGGGATCAAGGTCAAGGTGTTCTTCACCTGGAGCGGCACCATGCTCACCCAGAAGCCGGATTTCAAGGATCTGTGCGAACTGGCCGACGACGTCTCCATCTGCGCCGACAGCTACAAGAAAATGGGCTTTGACGTCGCGGTCATCCCTGCCGGTCTCACCCAGGAGAAGATGGCGACCCAGGCCCAGCACGGCGCCATCATCGAAGACTACGAAAAGTACCTGACCCTGTAAGAAGGAGAAGCCCCATGTCCCACAAAATCTGTTTCATGGTCCCCAACAAGGGGTTCGCCCTCGACTGCATGCGCTCGACCCTCGGTCTTGCCGTGGAAAACCACTACTCCTACTGCGCCGTCGTCGACGCCACCCTGGACAAGTTCGACGACTACAACTCGGAAAACCTCGACTGGATTCGCGACATGGAAGGCGAAGTCTACTCCAATGTCCAGGCCAACTGCGACACCAACGGCCTGACTCCGCTCACCATCGAGGAACTCGGTCAGAAGCTGCGGGAGATGAGCATCATCGTCCCCTACGGCACCTATTAATCCCAGGAGTACGGAGCAGACACCATGAAGATCCTGCACATCTACCGTTCCGAACCGAACGAGACCACCAAGAAGCTCGTCGCCATCGTCTCCGAGGGCCGCGACAACAGCAGCATCAATCTCTACGGCACCACTCCGGATTACGACAAACTGGTCGACGCCATCATGGCCGCCGACCAGACCATCTGCTGGTGGTAGCCGCCATCCGGATCGTCTTTTCATGAAAAAGCCCCGCCAGACGGGGCTTTTTCATGTCGGCCTCCCCATCCATCCGCCCTCTCCGCCGGCTGCCGGATACGGCACGCCGGCGCTTTACCGGCCAGGAATCATTCCTTCTTGACAGAAATCGCCGAAACCCGCAGTATGATGGGGAAGGACAACCGCCAGCCATGCTGACCCCCTACTCCATCTCGCCACAGCACATCTCCCTCGCCCCCGGCCAGCTGCTCACCAACGGTGAGGTGGTGGTGATCATCGACGATGATCCCGCCATCCGGGCACCGCTGGCGCAGTATCTCGAGGAAAACAACCTGGCCGTGGTCGAAGGCGGCAGCGCCGCCGACCTGCACGCCTGCCTTGCCAATCGCAAGGTCGCCATGGTGCTGCTCGACATCGGCCTGCCCGATTCCAGCGGCGCCGAACTCATTCCCGAGCTGCAGTCCCGCTACCCCGATCTGGCCATTGTCATGCTCACCGGCGTCGCCGATCTGCACGTCGCCATGGACTGCATCCGCAAGGGCGCTGACGACTATCTGGCCAAGCCGGCCAAATTCAGCGAGATCCTCTTCGTCGTCCGCAAGAACCTCGAAAAACGACGTTTGATCTTCGAGAACCGCAAGTACCAGGAAGAGCTGGAGCAAGCCCACTTCCGCATCCAGCTCATGCACCAGCTCTCCCTGAAGATGAACACGGTCTATCTCAGCACCGTCGAGCTCGACAAACTGCTGCTCGCCATCCTGGTCGGCATCACCGCCAACGAGGGTCTGCGGTTCAACCGCGCTTTTCTCGCCCTGTTCGACGACGCCGGCAAATATCTGGAGGGAAGACTCGCCATCGGCACCACCTGCCGGGAAACCGCGGCCAGGGTCTGGCAGGAGATGCAGCAAAAGGATCTGAAATTCCTCGACATCGTCCACAACCTGAGTACCAGCTGCGCCTTCGAGGATCAGGACGTCAACGTCATCATCCGCCAGATGCGCATCCCGGTTTCCGACAACAGCAACATCCTGATCCGCTCCGCCCTGGAACGCCGCTCCATCCGTATCGACGCCGGCAACGGCGGCCGCCCCATTCTCCACGACCGGCACGCCCTGCAGACCAATCATCCCAGCTACCCCAACGCCTTCGACCGGCGCAACCCGATCCTCGAAACCTCGCCGCTGCTGCCTCGCCCCGATCAGCTCATCGACCTCCTCAAGGAGGAAAACTTCATCGTCGTGCCGCTCTTTTCCCCGGGACGCTCCTTCGGGGTGATCATCGCCGACAATTTCGTCACCCGGTCGCCGATTCTGGACAGCCACTTAAACGCCCTGGAGCTTTTCGCCAGTCAGGCAAGCCTTGCCATCGAACACAGCCACCTCTACATCGACATGCAGAAAAAGCTGCGGGAGCTGGAGGAGTTGTACCAGGAGCTGGCCAAGAACAAGGACCAGCTGGTGCAGGCCGAGCGCTATTCCGCCCTCGGCCAGATGTCGGCGCAGATGGTGCACAACATCCGCAACCCGGTGACCGCCATCGGCGGCGTCGCCCGCCTGCTCAATCGCCGAACCTTGGACGACAGTCTGCGCAAGTACAGCGAAGTGATCATCAAGGAGAGCGAACGGCTGGAGAAAACCCTCGCCGACCTGCGTGATTTCGTCGAGGACACCACCTCGATGAAGGAAGCCGCCCTCTTCTCCGATATCACCAGAAAAACCCTGCTGCTGCTGCAGCGGGACATGGAAGCGCAGCACATCACCATCGCCGTCGAAGCGCCGGCCGACGAACCGCGCCTCCTCCTCGACCGGCGCCGTATCCGCCAGATGCTGCTGCAACTCTTCCGCAACGCCATGGACGCCATGCCCGACGGCGGCAAACTCTCCATCTCCATCAGCAGGGAGGACGACCAGCTCGTCGCCCTTATCCGCGACACCGGCACCGGCATCCAGGACAATTTCCTCGGCAAGGTTTCCGAAACCTTCTTCACCACCAAGACCTATGGCACCGGCATGGGGCTCACCCTGGTGGAACGGATCATCAAGGCCCACAACGGCACCTTCTCCCTGCACAACACCTCACCCGGCGCCGAGGTGGTCATCCGCCTTCCCTGTACATGAACGGAATCGGCAGGGACAGGGCAACCTCATGAAAATCGGGCAGCCCCCCGCCATCCCGCCTGCCGCGACCGCGTCGCCCTCCCCGGCGCGGGAGTCGGGTCAGAAAGGAATCACTCTCAGCCAGGGCCAGATCGTACGGGCCCTCGTCCTCGGCAGCAACAGCGACGGTTCCTATCTTCTCGATGTCAACGGCCAGCGCCTCACCGCCCGTTCGGCAATCTCCCTGCCCATCAACGAGCACCTCTGGCTGGAAGTAAAGGGCAACGGCGTCCCGCCCTGGCTGGGTCTCGCGCCGCAGGCCAGGGCGGCCGGCCAGGAACTGCTGCTGCTCATCGCCGGCAACCTGGGCGGGGAACAGCCGCCGCCGGCCATGGTAGCGGAACTGCTCGCCCTGCTGCCGGGCACCGCGCTGGCCGACCGGCTCGCCCAGCTGGCCGACCGGCTGCGTCTCTTCACCAGCAATGCGGATGCCTCCCTGGAACGGGTGCTGCGCACCCTCATCGCCTTCCAGCCCGGCCACCCTCATTCCATCGACAGTCTCCTCAAGGAAATCAGCGGCCTGCTGGACCAGGCGCGGCAGCTTCCCGCGGCGGCCAACGCCCGCGACGTTTTCCGGCGGCTGGACCAGTTCATCGGTCTGGCCGAAACCCTCACCGCCATGAACGGCGCGGAACCGCCCGCCGGCTACTACATCTACCCGGCCTTCTTCGACGATGGCGGCGGAAGGGGGCAGTGGACGATGGCCGCGGCCAGCGACCGCCTCCAGCTCGATTTCTTCCTGCAGATGAGCAACCTGGGCGACCTCCATGCCGGCTTTCTCATCCGGGATGACAGGATCGACGGCTCCTTCACCGTCGCCGACCCGGCCGCCGCCGCCCATATCGCCAAGGGTCTGCCGCTGCTTGAAGGCCGGCTCGGGGCGCTCGGTTTTTCCGCCGTCTCCCTCGTCAGCCGCGATCAGGAGGTGCGCCTCCTCCAGCGGCTGCGTGACCGCCTGTTGCCGGAAAACCGGGGAGAGCAGCCAGGGCTGATCAACATCACCGCCTGACGGCATCCGCGACGTTCAAGAAACCACAGCAAGAGAATGCAGTGCCGGGGCTGGTCCGGATCGCTTCGTCACCCTGTGCCGCGCAAGGACGGAGAGTGCCCGCCTCGTCAATCCGGGATCGGACCGGGTTCCCTTTCCCCCTGTGAGCCTTTCTCCCGGCCCCACGACAGCCAGGCCGCGCCCATGCCGATGGCGGCCGCACTCAGCAGGGTCCAGCGCATGGCGTACAAAAAGGCGGGTTGGTGGACGCCGCTGAAGTCGCGGAGATCGAGTCCGCCGGTCATCCTGCCGAAAAAAGCGGAAAACAGGAGCCCGCTCAAACCGATCCCCATCAGCATGCCCAGATTGCGCGCCGTGGCCAGCACCGCCGCCGAAGCGGCCGTTGCCGCCGCCGGCACGCGCCCCAGCAGCGACGAGCTGTTGGGGGAGAGAAAGGTCGCCTGGCCGCCGCCGATGAGAAGAAGACAGAATCCGGCGGCCGGGACGCTGCCGCCGAGGGCAAACACCGCCAACAGGACGAGTCCGAGGCTGCTGACGAGCAGACCGGCGGTGGTCAGCAGTCGGCAGCCGATGCGATCGGAAAGCGAACCGGACAATGGCGCCGCCGCCACGGCGGCAACGGGCACCGCCATCATCGTCAGACCGATGGCCATGGCGGGAAGGCGCACCACCCGATCGAGATAGAACGGCATGAGCATGGTCACGGTGAACAGCATGATGAAGGAACAGGAAGAGCAGACCACCGCGGTCCAGTAATAGCGCTCCACGATCAGATCCAGCAGCAGCAGCGGTGTCGGCGAGCGGCGTTCGACGACAAGAAAGCTGGCGAAACAGGCGGAAGCTAACAGCAGGCCGAGGGAGGCATAAAGAGGGGACCGGGTCGGGGAACTGGCGTAGGTCAGGGTGCCGACCAGCACCGCCAGCCCGGCCGCCCAGAAAAATCCGCCGAGATAATCGAAACCGGCCTCCTGCCGATAGCGCACCCCGTCGGGAACCACCCGCAGGGCGGCGGCCGCCGCGCACAGCGCCAGGAAGGCCGGCAGCAGGAACAGGTTCCGCCAGGAGCCGATCTGCAGCAGCAGCCCACCCACCGACGGCCCGCTCATCAACCCCAGCGAGACGGCGATGCCGATCAACCCGTAGGCCTTGCCGAGCCTGTCCCGGGGAAAGACCTCGCGGATGATCGCCGGCCCGGTTGCCATCATCATCGCCGCGCCGGTCGCCTGGAGCAGCCGGAAGACGATGAGAAGGGTGAGGTCAGGAGCCCGGCTGCAGAAGACCGCGCCGCCGGCAAACGACAGCAGTCCGCCGACATAGGTGCGCCGCCGGCCCCGGCGGTCGGCAATCGCCCCCCAGAGCAGCAGGGTCGCGGTGATCACCAGCAGATAGCCGGCGATCACCCATTCGGTATGGCGCAGGGAGCTGTGGAATTCGGCCATGATCGATGGCAGCGCCAGATTGACCATGCTGCTGTCCATGGTGGAGAGCAGGACACCGGTAGCCACCACCAGAAAAGCCGGCCAGGGTGTTTCCGGGAACTTTTTTCGCTCCTGTCCTGTCATAATTCTGACGCTTTTTCCGGTAAAACGGTTGCAATCGCATGCTTGATTGGGTAGGTTTGCCCATCACTCCAACCAGGAACGACATCTTCTATGGATAAGCGCTCATCATCTTTATGGAAAATCCTGCTGGTTGCCAGCTTTTTTTCGCTGCCCCTGTTCACCGCGGCCGGAGCCGTCCACGCCGGCGTTCCTGAACAGATGCCGCAGTTCGCCCTGCCCTCGGCCATCGACGATACGGTGATCGACTCCAGCCAGCACAAGGGCAAGATCCTGCTCATCAACTTCTGGGCAACCTGGTGCGGACCCTGTCGCGAGGAGATCCCATCGCTGGTCAGCCTCCAGAGCGAGCACGGCGCCAAGGGCTTCTCGGTGATCGGCATCGCCATGGACGAAAGCAGCCGCAAGGCGGTGGACAAATTCGCCAAGAAGACGGGTATCACCTACCCGGTGGCCATGGGCAACACCAAGACCGCCCGCGCCTTCGGCGGCATCGCCGGCATCCCCCAGTCCTTTCTCGTCAACCGGGACGGAATCGTGGTGAAAAGCTACATGGGCCTGGTGGAAAAAGACCAACTCGAACAGGACATAGCCCCCCTGCTGAAATGAACGACACGATTTGCGGCATCGGGCCGCTGGTTTGGCTGCCGTGAGCGGGCAGCCTCTGGTGCGTCTTCCCTACACCCGGGAAGACGCGGAATACAGGCAAAGGAGTGAAGCAATGACCAAAACAATCCTGATCACAGCCATGGCCGCGACCTTTCTCTTCGCCGCCGCCGGCGTCGGCCTCGCCAAATTCACCTGCAAGGTGGAATCGGTGGAGGCGGG
>JBFLZZ010000014.1:0-85378 GCA_040755255.1 Thermodesulfobacteriota bacterium | reverse complement strand
GGGCAGACGTTGGTGTTGGGCGCGGCGCCGAACCGGGTGGAACAGCCGCAGAAGATCTTGCTCTCGGTCTTGAGCTGGGCGTGGACCTCGAGGCCGATGACGGTTTCGAACTGCATGGCTACTCCTGATGTGCTCCCTGCTGGATCCAGGAACGGATGTGTGCGACCTCCTCCGGCCAGCGGTCGCCGGTGCGCACTTCAATGAACATGCGGAAGAGTTCGTCGATGGATCGAACCAGCCGCTCGTAGAGGCCGATACGGTCGAGCAGCATGCCCTCGCGGGCCGCCTGTTCGTCGAGTTCCTCGGCGGCGTTCATGGTCTTGGGCAGTTTGACGCTGCGGTATTCCATGGTGGAACCCTTGACCGTCACCAGGTACTCGTAGGCGTCGATCCCGATGCGCAGCCGCGCCTGTTCCGGTTTCTTGCCGAGGGCAAGCCCGGTGCGCGCCTCGCGGAGTTCGGCCTGCAGTCCCTGACAGATGACCTTTTCCAGGGCTTCTCCCTCGCCGTATTCGAGCAGCAGGTGTTTTTCGAAGACGAGGACGATGTCGCCGGCGGAAGGCAGGCGGATGGTGCCACCCCGCTCGTCGCTCTTGTACCAGAGCCAAGCGAGGAATTCCTGGCCGAGAAAACGTTTTTCCGCGATGAGGTCGACGAGATCCATCAGATGAATACCTCCGGGGCGATCCTGTCGAGGGCCGCCTGCTGCCCGGGATCGAGCAGATGTAGGGCGGTGAGGAAGGGAATCTGCAGGGTGAGGGTGAGGCCGAAGGTTTCCTTGAACAGGGTCTCCAGGAGTTCCTGCGCCTTGATGCTGGTGGAGAAGAAAAGCAGGGTGGAGTCGGCGAGGTTCCACACCAGGTCGTAGACCGCCGGCACCGGCGTCGCCTTCTTCTGGAGCATGAGCTGCATGTTCTCCTTGATCTCCTGGCGGTGCGACTTGGAGAGTCGCGGCACCTGCTTTTCCTTCTTGATGCGTTCCTCCTCCTTCATGCAGCACTTTTTCAGCACCGCCGGCGCCACCTTGCGTTCGTCGATGCGCAGCGCCAGCGCGATATAGTCGCCGGCGGCGTACGAGGAGAAGGCGAAGTCACTGTCGAACATGTTGTGGATGGAAACCCAGCCGACCGATTTTTCGTCGTAGGTGTCGTCGATGTCGCGAAAGGCGAGGGCGCGGATACGTTCGGCGGCCATGTCCCAGAAACGTTCGGGCATGTCGCCGGAGACCGCGTAGCGGACGAAGTTGGCGGAACTGGAGAAGAAACTCATGGAGTCCTCGAGGATAAGTGGCGGATAAGCGGCGGTCGGCAGGGTGGAGCGCTCTGTCGCGGCCATTTCTGGGGGCCACGCTCTGTCGTGGCGGTCTACAGTAGCAGACCAGCACGTTGGCGACAAGTTTTTTCCCCCAGCGCCTGATTAACCGTTGACACGAAAAAGGTTGTCGGTTAGAAATGTTCGTCTCACGCTTGACGGGTCGTTAACTCAGTCGGTAGAGTATCTGCCTTTTAAGCAGAGAGTCGCGCGTTCGAGTCGCGCACGACCCACCATACGCGAACAACGGCACTTTCGTCCCCATCGTCTAGTCAGGTCCAGGACACCGGCCTTTCACGCCGGCAACAGGGGTTCAAATCCCCTTGGGGACGCCATGAAATATAAGGGCAATCAACGCTTGATGTTGGTTGCCCTTTCCTTTTTGTGGGCTTATTTCCAGGCGGAGGTGAATCGTCCCTGCTTATGCATCATCCCCCGCATCCCGGCGAAGGTAGGGTCAAAAACCGCAGGCTCTTCCCGCCCCGAAAAAGGTGCTTTCTTCGCCTTTGTTTTCTGTGGTAGGATATCTATCTGTCGGTAAGGTTTCCGCAAGGAAAAAACCTTGACCCTGCCCCGTGCTTCATCTATAAGGATATTCGATAGGTAGGCCTTGCGGGGAAGTCGAGCCGTTCAATTCAGGTGGGGTGGCTGTGGGAATGAAGACTGGCTGGTCGATGCAATTCGGGCGAATCGTGCTCGCCCTCGCCCTGCTGCTGCTCCGGCCGATGTCCATGCCGGAAAGCCCGGCAGGCGTCGATCATTCCCTCTCTCTGCGTGATGCCATCGTCGCCCAGCAGGATTTCGCCAGTTCAGGGTCCGGCGATTTTTCGGCCACCCTCCGTGCCATCGTCGTCAGTATGCAGATGGCCGCCGGCCTCGACCGCATCGTCATCCCCCTCAGGGGCAACGACGCGGGCCAGGAAGGCGCCATCGTCCTGCAGGCGGATCACTCCCTGCTGCCCTCCGCATTTGCCCTTTCTTCTCCCGCACTCAACGGGGTTGCCGCTCCGCCGGCATCGCCCATCCCTCTCTGCGGACGGTTCCCCACCCCGGAATCGCCGCCCCCCCGTTTCCTGCTGACGGTCTGACGCCTTTTTCCGTCATCCGGCCCTGCCGATGACAAGCGATCAATTTCCACCTTTTTGAGCATGCCTTGAACCGAAACCGGTCGTTTCACCGATTCGTCCTTGCCGCCTTCGCGGTCGCCGGCCTGCTGGCGCTGCCCCTGGCGGCCCTTTGCCAGGAGGAGGCCCCCGGCGGGCAGCTGTCCCTTTCCTTTGAAAAGGACCTTCTGTCCCTGGATGCCGCCGACGTACCCCTCAAGACTCTGCTGGCCGCCCTTGCCGACCGTGCCCATCTCCAGATTTTTCTCGGCGAGGACGTGCAGAATCAGAACGTATCCTTCCACCTCGACCGGGTCCGTTTGGAAAAGGCCTTGTCGGTCATCCTCGCCGACTACAACTACATGGCCTCCTTCCGTGACGAGGAAGGCGTGTCTCAGATCTCCTCGCTGCGCATCTTTCCGAAGGGCAAGAGCGGCGGTCGCCTTGTTCCCCTGGAGCGGGAGGCCGTCGTCACCACCCTCGGCGGCGGGGTGGAGGGTGAAGGCGGCGGACTGCCTCCCATGGAGATGCCGACGGAAGGGGTGATCGCGCCGGCGCCGCCGGTTGCCGTCGGTGAGAACCCCGAGGGTCTTGGGGAGGGCGACATGGCCCTCGTCGCCCTCGAACAACAGTACCGGGACGAGAAGACGGCCCTCTTTCAGCAGCAGGTGCAGACCAACGAGCTGATCAAGGGGGCCACCGATCCCGAGCAAAAACTGGCGCTGGAGCAGATTGCCGCCGAACTGGCGGAGAAGTCGCTCATACTCGATCAGAAATTTACCAATCAGATAGAATCCCGGAAGCGTATCCAGGACCTGGAGCAGGCGCTGGGAGCGAACCCGGCCGGTGCGGAAGCGCCGGCCGGTCAGGAGGTTAGCCAATGATACGGATGAAACAGATTCCCAGAGTGTTGACCGCGGCGCTGTTGGCGCTCGTCGTCGGCTGGTCGCAGGCGACGCTGGCGGCGACCACCAAGACCCTCACCGCCGGCACCGTTTCCGGCAATCACAACGCGACGGTCAATGTGCCGATCAGCGTCAGCGACCCCACCGGGGTAGGCGGCGCCGCCTTCACCCTGCTCTACAACCCGTCGTTGCTGACCTTCGTCGGCCTGCAGCAGGCCGGCAAGGCGATCAGCGACGGCTCCACCTGCGTGCCCCAGGGTTCGGCGCCGCCCGACTACTCCGGCTGTTCCGCCACCACGGTGGGCAGCACCATGTTCTACCAGTTCAACGACGTCAAGGACCAGGCCAACACTTCCATCGGCAAGGTCATGGTCGCCGCCGCCTCGGCCCAGGCCCTGACCCAGGGGACCCTGTTCAACGCCCAGTTCACCATCAAGGGCGGCAGCGGTTCCACCCCCATCCAGCTGGTGCGCTCCATCATCAACAATCCGGCGGCCGGCTACAACGGGCCGACTCTCCTGCCGGTTCTGGTCGGCATGCCCGCCGCCCAGCCGGTGAACGGCTACTATCCCACCGAGGTGTTCGACACCCTGCTGGTGAACGGCGCGGTGAATATCGCCGCCCCGGGCTACACGATCAGCGGCACGGTGACCTATGGGGGCGGTGCGGCCGCCAACGGCTCCACCGTGGTGCTCAAGACCCAGATCGGCACCACCTCCACCTATGCCCCCATCGCCCAGACCACGGTGGCGGCCGGCGCCTACAGCTTCACCAACCGCCCCGACGGCTCCTACCTCGTCGAGGTAACCCCGGCCGATCCCGCCTACTTCAAGCAGTCCGCGACGGTGACCGTGGCCGGCGCCAACACGACCCAGAATTTCGTCCTGCCGGCCGCCCAGCGCTATTCCGGCACCGTCACCATCAACGGCGCGGTGCTCGCCGGCCTCCGCGTCAAGGTCATGGACGGCACCACCCTGATCGGCATCTTCCCTGTCGATCCGGCCACCGGTTATTTCGAAACCCGGCCGCTGGATCCCACCAGGACCTATACCTTCTACGGTGTCTACGGCGATCAGGAATGGCTGATCACCCAGGGCACCACCAATAACAAGACCGACCTCACCCTGTACACCATCAGCGGCAGCGTCACCGGCATCGATTGCTCCACCTCCACCGTCAGTCTGATGGCGGTTTCCGCCACCCGGAAACTGCAGCTTACCGGCATTTGCGCGGGCGGAGCGTACACCCTCAATAACGCACTGCCCGGCAGCGACTACGTCGTGTCCGCCGCCACCCTCAACCAGCCGGTGCAGTACTACAACGGCGTAACCGACGTCACCCTGGCGACCAGGGTGGATACCTCCGCCGGCAATGCGACGGGCATCGACTTCAGCTATGCCTCCACCCAGAAGGCGACCATTGCCGGCAGGGTGACCAGGGACGGCGCCGCGCTGGCCGCCAGGATGGTCTACGCCTTCGAGGTCAACACCTATGCGCTCAGCAGCGTCCTGACCGACCAGGCCGGCGACTACAGCCTGGCGCTTGCCCCCGGTTCCTACAAGATCTTCGCCTTCCGCCAGGGCGGCAAGACCTTCTACTACAGCGATTCCGGCACGGTGCAGAAGGAAAGCCTGGCCACCGTCCTCACCGTGGCCAACGGTGACGGCCTGACCGGCAAAAACCTCGACCTCACCATCTGCGGCAACGCCGTCAACGGCAAGGTGACCAACGTCAAGGCCAATACCCCGGTGGCCGGAGTGCTGATCTCTGTGTCCGGCACGGCCGGGCAAGGAAACGCCTTCACCGGCGCGGACGGCACCTACTCCATCGGCGGTCTCTGCGACGGAACCTACACCGTGACCATGGAAGCGCTCCAGGGCAACTACGGCAAGCAGCAGGCATCGGTGACCCTGGCCGGGGCCAACGGGACGGTCAATTTCGATCTCAACACCGGCTCCACGCTTTCCGGCACCGTGACCAGGGTCGACGGCACCACCGCCATTGCGGGGGCGATGCTCTACCTGGTGGACACCACCACCGGCCAGCTGATCGGCGGCAGGGTCTATTTCAGCGATGCGGCCGGCGCCTACTCCATCGCCGACATTCCCTCCGGCATCTACACCCTGGTGGCCAGCCACAAGGATTACGACACCACGATCCATCCCAACCTGGATCTCAGCACCGATGCCACCCAGGATGTGGTCCTCACCAAGGGCGGCTATCTCACCGGCACGGTCACCGACGCCAGCGGCGGCGCCCCCCTGGGCGGCGTCATGGTCATCGCCACCGCCAGCGGCCAGAATCCCCGCTTCGCGGTCACCAACAGCCAGGGCGTGTACGCCATCTACGGCCTGAGCACCACGGCCAATTACCTGGCCATCGCCTCGACCCCCGGCTATGAGCGCAGCGTCAGCGTCGTCGGTACGGTGAGCGCCACCGGCACCGTCCAGGACATCGCCCTTACCGCCGTCGCCCAGACCTTCACCCTCACCGGTACGGTCACCGAGGGCTGCGGCAACACCGGCGTGGCAGGGGCCAAGGTCATCGCCAGCTACACTCCGGGCAATGGTGCTCCCGACTTCTTCAAGGTGGCCACCACCGATGCCAACGGCCTCTACACCCTGGGTGGTCTGCCGCAGGCGAGCGGCTACACCCTGGTGGTGGTGCCCGGCGGCAACCTGCGGGTGCAGAAGGCGACCGGTATCGACGGCACGGGCCAGACCACCGTGACCCAGGATTTCGTCATCCCGTGCGGCTCGACGATTTCCGGCACCATCACCGGCGTGACCGCCGGCCCGGTCTTCGTGGTGCTCTTCGACGCCACCAGCGGCACCCCCGTCGACCTGCAGACCCTCAGCACCGCCAACGGGACGGGAGGGTTCGACTACACCTTCTCCAACATCGCCGCGGGCACCTACAAGGTCGCGGCCTCGGCGGTGGGCTCGACGGCCACCTGGTACAACGGCGTCACCGACATCACCAGCGCCACCGCTGTCAACAGCGGCGATGCCGGCGTCGACATCGCCCTGCCGTGATCCTGTCTGCCGGGGGCGCGCTCAACCCGCGCCCCCGGCATGATTTCATAAACAGAGGAAGGAGAATATCAATATGAAGAAAGAGACCTGTCCTGGTGGGCGCAGGAAGATCGCCACTGCCATGCTGGCCGTCCTGCTCTTTGCCGGGACCGCCCATGCCGCCCACGAGGTGACCGACTACGACCTGACCGGGGCCATTCCGCTCAGCACCCCCAGCCAGCGGACCACCGACCTCAACGTCTCCTGGAACCCGCCGACCAACATGGGAACGGATACCCTGGTCGGTTACGTCTACCAGTGGAACCGTTCCTCCGCGGCGGACACCACCCTGGACCGGACATCGTTCACCACCAACGGCGGCTTCATCGACGCCAACAGCGGCCTTGCCCTGGCGACCCTCGCCGCCGCCAACTTCACCGGCGACGACGGCGGCGGTGCCGGCGACTTCTGGTACCTGCATCTCAGGACCGAATACCTGGACAGCAACCTGATCCCCACCTACAGCAGCGACCTCAACCTTGGGCCGTTCTTCATCGACAACGTGGTGACCGGCACCATCGCCGTCGTCGATCCCGACACCGGCGCGCCCCTCACCGAAACCCGCGAGACCCAGGTGAGCGTCCAGGTCGGGGCGCCGACGGATATCTCGGCCTTCTACCTGGCCGACACCTCGGCCAAGCCGGGTACGGCTACCACCATCCCCCAGGGCGGCACCGTCACCTTCGACCTCACCGACGCCACCCCGGGCGACAAGACCCTTTACGCCTGGTTCACCGACACCGCCGGCAACACCTCCACCGTGCCGGTGAACGCGACCTTCACCCTGCTGGACGCCCTGTCCATCTCCCCCAACACCGCGACCATTGACCTGAGCGGTGCCAACAGCCAGATCTTCACCATGGCGGGCGCCGGTGCCAGCACCTTCGACTGGACGATCAGCGCCGAAACCCCGGTCACCCCTGGGGACACCGTCTGTCAGCTCTCCGGCACCACCACCGGCGTGGCCTCGGTGACGATGACCGGCGCGAACCCCGGCACCTGCGTGCTGCAGGCAACCCCCTCGGGCGGCGGTACGGCGGTGACCAGTGGGACGATTACGGTTTCCGGCACCACCGCCAATCTCGATATCGATGGGAGCGGAACGGCAACTGCCTTGGGTGACGGGGTGCTCATCGTGCGTTATCTGTTCGGTTTTACTGGTAACACCTTGATCAATGGGGTGGTGGACGCTGGCTGCACGCGGTGCACGGCCACGGATATTGAAACTTACCTGGCGACGGCGAAAACCGATATTCTCGATATCGATGGAAACGGAACCGCCACAGCCTTGGGCGATGGGGTTCTCGTTGTCAGGAGCCTTTTTGGTTTCACCGGGAATACACTGATCAGCGGAGTGGTGGACAACGCGTGCACCGTATGCACGGCGACGGAAATTGAGACCGCGATAACCAACCTTAAGCCTTGACATTCGCGGGCAATTTGTTTGTGTTATCCGTGTGGAGTATCCAACTAGTTAAAGGAGAAAGTTGATGGAAAATAAGAGAAGAAACAGGTGTAAATTGCTGGCGGTGCTGGTCGCGGCAGGAGGTTTGCTGAGCGCGGTGCCGGCGCAGGCTGCGGTGCAAACTGTGGCACTCTCCCCGACCAGCACGAATCAATTATTGGGGAATTCTTTCGCGCTGACAGCGAGTTATACCACTGACGGTGATAATACGCTGACCGGTGTCGGTGTCGATTTTTGTTTTAACTCGACAAAGATTCAATTTGATTCGTTTGCCAACGTTTATCAGACCGATCTGTTTGCGCAAGAAGCAACGCCACAGAATGATACATCGAATCAAGATGCAGATGCAAATACTGACAAATGCGTCAAACTTTCGTGGGTTAATTTCGGCGGTAGTTGGCCCAATGTTGCTCTTCCGATCAATATTTCCGACTTGAATTTTACTGTACTTAATACTGCAGCACTTGGTACTACCAATGTAAATATCATATTTTCAAGTACTGCTATCGGCTACACAGGCAGCGCTGTTGGGTCTACCATTACCATCGACGCCGATGGTGATGGTGATGGAATTGGGGATTCCGCGGATAATTGTCCCAATACCGCCAACGCCGATCAAGCTGACAGTGATCTCGATGGATTAGGGGATGCGTGCGATGGCTGTCCCGCGGATCCCAACAAAACCGCCGCCGGTGTGTGTGGCTGCGGCGTCGCCGATACGGACACCGATGTCGACGGCACGGCGGACTGCAACGACGGTTGCCCGGCGGACGCGACCAAGATCGCTGCCGGCCAGTGCGGTTGCGGTGTCGCCGATACGGACAGCGACGGCGACGGCACGGCGGACTGCGTTGACGGTTGCCCGGCGGATGTGGCCAAGACGGCGGCCGGCCAGTGCGGCTGCGGCGTTGCCGATACGGACAGCGACGGCGACGGCACGGCAGACTGCGTTGACGGTTGCCCGGCGGATGTGGCCAAGACGGCGGCCGGCCAGTGCGGCTGCGGCGTCGCCGATACCGACAGCGACGGCGACGGCACGGCGGACTGCAACGACGGCTGCCCGGCGGATGCCAACAAGCTTGCCGCCGGCGTCTGCGGCTGCGGTGTCGCCGACGTCGACACCGACGGCGACACCACCCTCGACTGCAACGACGGCTGCCCGGCGGATGCCAACAAGACTGCCGCCGGCGTGTGCGGCTGCGGTGCTCCTGACCTTGACAACAACCAGGACGGCAACGTGACCCTGGAGGACTGCGGTCCGGACCAGTGCCCCAACGACAACACCAAGTGGGTGCCTGGCACCTGCGGCTGCGGCGTGCCGGATACCGACGCCGACGGCGACACCCTGCTGTACTGCAACGACAACTGCCCGGATGTCGCCAACCTCGACCAGACCGACACGGACGGCGATGGCCAGGGCGATGCCTGCGATACCGATGACGACGGCGACGGTACCGCCGACACCTCCGACTGTGCCCCTCTCGACGCCACCAAATGGCAGAACATCAACGGCTACACCGATACCGACGGCGACGGCTACGGCGATCCCACTGCGGTGGCAGCGCCGATCTGTTCCGGTGCAACCCTGAACGCGGCGGGTTTTGCGGCCAACAATACCGACAACTGCCCGACCAATGCTAACCCCGGCCAGGAAGACGCCGACAACGACGGTGTCGGCGATGTCTGCGACGCCTATCCCAACACCGACAACAGCAACCTCGGCGCCGACAGCGACGGCGACGGCATCCCGGACAACGTGGAGTGCCCGAGCGGTGCCTGTGCCGCGTCCGGAGACGCTACCGTGCTCGGCCAGACCATCCTCGACAGCACGGGCAACCCCGCTGCCGTCGAAGTCCAGGCGACCACGGGAACGGTGGCAACCCTCAAGGTCAACACGGCCCTTGCTTCCAAGATCACCAGCGTTGAAGCCCCCACGGGCCTGGCCAGCAACCAGGAAGTTCAGTTCCAGTGGCAGAGCTTCGACTTCACCCTCACCCCGGACGTCGCGGGCAACGCCACGGTGACCATCACCCTGCCGGCCGGCGCCAAGCCCGATACCTACTGGAAATACTCGGCAGGAACCGGCAGCTGGTACGAATTCAAGTACAACGCCAACACCGGCATCGGCGCCCAGTTCAACGGCAACGTCGTCACCCTTCATTTCAAGGACGGCGCCTTGGGCGACGAGGACGGCGCGGTCAACGGCACCATCGTCGATCCGGGCGCGCCCGGTGTTCTGGTGGTGACCAGCACGCCCACCAACCTGGTCAGCCCCGGCGGTGGCGGCGGCGGCTGCTTTATCGCCACCGCGGCCTACGGTTCGCTGCTCGAACCGCAGGTGGTGACCCTGCGTCAGTTCCGCGACCGGTACCTGCTGCACTCCGATCTGGGCCGCGAATTCGTCCACGCCTACTACCAGTACTCGCCACCGGCCGCCGATTTCATTGCTCAGCATGACGGCCTCCGGGCGCTGGTACGGGTGTCATTGCTGCCGGTGGTCGGAATCAGCTCCGTCTTCCTTTCCTTCGGGCCGGTGGCCGGATGGGGCGTGCTGCTGCTCTCCTCTTTCCTGCTGGTCGGCGGTATCACCACCGTTGCATGCAGAGGAAGGAACCGGAAGTAATCCACCAGGACAACAAGGCCGCCGCCGGCAGAGTCACCCGCCGGCGGCGGATTTCAATCCGCCAGAAAAAAGGGGGAGCGTGATGAAGAAATCGATTGCGATAGCAGCGTTGACGGCCATGATGGCCATAGGGGCGGCGGCCGCGGCCGTCGCCGGCGAGAATGCCAACTACGTCGCCGTCTACGGCGGCTATTCCTTCCAGAACATCCAGAACTTCGAAACCCTGCAGAAGTTCGTCGGCCCGGTCTCCGTCGACTGGGACGATTCCGCCAACATCCAGGTGCGGGCGGGTCACATCTTCGATCCCATGACCTCCATCGAATTTCTGGTGGAGTACGCCTCCTTCAGCGAGGAGAACACCACCCCGGGGATCGAGGATGACCTGTCGGTGCTCAACATCTTCTACAATGCCAAGCTCGCCTGCAGCCGCTACCAGCAGGTGAAGCCCTACCTGGTCGCGGGCCTTGGCGCCATGCGGGTGCAGGAGGAGATCACCGCCACCAACGGCGAATACGACGACACCGAATGGGGCATCGGTTCCCGCCTCGGTCTCGGCCTCGATTACTGGCTCAACGACACGGTCTCGGTCGGGCTGGAAGGTGCGTATTCCGTCGGTATCGGCGGTCTCAAGAAGATTCGCTACACCACCATGCTGGTCGGTGTCAGCTACCATTTTTAAACAGCAACCACAGGTTGTTGCGAACCCCCGGATGGCCGACGGCGGCAACGGGGGTTTTTTGCTGTGCAGAGGGGGGTGGGGTGGGGTATAGAGAATGGAGAACCCTGGTGGTGCCTCTCAGTTGGCCGAAGTGCACCCGGATGGATGAAATGGACGGCTGTCGCAGCGGTGCAGACTTGATCGCCACGCTGCGCTCGCGAGGACGCCGTGGACTATTTCTCCGTCATCCAAGCATGGTGGTTTTTTGAACGTCTTCGCCTTGCTCCGATCCGGTGGATTGCATCTCCGAGAGTGAACCGATGGCGCCGCACGACAATTCCTACAAGCTGCTCTTCTCCCACCCGGAAATGGTGGCGGATCTGTTGCGCGGTTTTGTTCGGGAGGAATGGATCAGCGAGGTCGATTTTGCGACCCTGGAGAAGGTGAGCGGCGGGTTCGTCAGTGACGACCTGCGAGACCGGGAAAGCGACATCATCTGGCGGGTGCGATTGCGCGGCCAGTGGCTCTATGTGTATCTGCTGCTGGAATTTCAGTCGGCGGTGGACCCCTGGATGGCGGTTCGTGTCCTTACCTATGTCGGGTTGCTGTACCAGGAATTGCTCCGCCGCCGGGAACTGACGGCAGAGGGCAAGTTGCCACCGGTACTGCCTCTGGTGCTGTACAATGGCATTCCCCGGTGGACGGCAGCGGTGGAAATGGCGGATCTGGTCGTCGATGTGCCCGGCGGCCTGAGCAACTACCGTCCTCGTCTGCGTTATCTGTTGCTTGACGAGGGCGCCCTTGACGAAACCGGGCAGTTGGCGCTTCGCAATTTGGCGGCGGCCCTGTTTCGGATGGAGAAGAGCCACGATCCGCAGGACATGCGGCGTCTGGTGGGCGCGCTGGTGGAGTGGCTGAAAGACCCGAAGCAGACGGGGTTGCGCCGGGCCTTTACCGTCTGGATCAACCGGGTGCTGCTGCCGAACCGGATGCCGGGCGCGAGTATCGAGGAAACCAAGGATCTTCAGGAGGTGGAAAGCATGTTGGCCGAACGTGTCGCGGAATGGACGGAACAGTGGAAACAGCAGGGTCTGCAGCAGGGTCTGCAGCAGGGTCTGCAGCAGGGGAGAGCCGAGATGCTGGCGCGCGTCCTGGAGTATAAATTCGGCGTCGCCTTCAGTGAGGGGAGGCGTCGTGAGGTGACGCAGGCCGCCCCCGAGACTCTTCTCCGGTGGCTTGAAAAGGCCATCGCCGCCGACACCATTGACGAGGTGTTCGGGTAAACAAAATGCTGCCGTTGCCTGACCATGAGTGCAATTATGGAAAAAAATATTCAGCCAAGACATTGTGGATTTTTGACATTTCTTTTTCTGACGGCGCTGTTGTGTCTCTCCCTGCCGGCAACCGCCTTGGAAGTGAGAATAACCGGCGGGAGCCTGACCGCCGGCGGCGAGACCGACATTCCGGTCATGATCGACAGGGTCGACAACCTTGCCGGCGCTAAATTGGTTATTAGCTATGACAAAGAGGTTCTGAGGTTCCGCGACCTGCAAAAGGGCGAAAAAGCGGCGGCGCTGATGCATGTCGTCAACGACAAGGAACCTGGCCGGCTCATCGTCGTCATGGCCGGGGCCAAGGGGATCAGCGGCGAACAGTTTCCGCTGGTCTCGCTGCAATTCACCGTTGCCGCCACCTGTCCTGAAATCGGGGCGACAACGGTCAATATCACCGAGGCGCAACTGATGAGCGATACCCTGGAGGATCTTTCCCATCAACAGGTGCCGGGCCGATTTGTCTGCCAGTCCAAGGGGATCGGCAGACTGTCCGCCGGCAGCGGAGGGCAGTGAGATGCGCCGTCGTTACCGTCTTGCCCTGGCCTGTACCGTGGTACTGTCCCTGCCCGTTCTCTGCCGGCCGGGTATCCTCACCGGCGCCCCCGTCCCCGATGCGTCAAACTTTTCCTATACCAAGCTCGACGCCGGCGGTCAGGAACTGCCGCCGTCCGCCACGCCCGGCGAAGGTTGGCGGATGACCCGCGACAACGTCACCGGGCTCATCTGGGAGATCAAGCAGGCGGCCGACGGCACGCCCAATTACACCAATCCCTCCGACGCCGACAACATCTACGCCTGGTGTTCCAGCGATCCGGCCCACGCATCCCGGCCCGGGGTGTGCGAGGGCAATCACACCCAACAGTTCCTCGACGCCCTCAACGGTGCCGGTTTCGGGGGCTTTGCCGACTGGCGGCTGCCGGGACGCGAGGAGTTGCGTTCCATCGTCGACTACCGCCGGTCACGGCCGGCAGTCGACCCGGTCTTTTTCGCCGGTACCGACAGCAGCCCTTACTGGAGCGGCGATCTTTACGCTTCCACCCCGTTCCCCTGGGTTCTGGATTTTTCCGAAGGAGGCGACAACGAAACCCACTACCCGGCCGAGGCCATGCACGTGATGGCGGTGCGCGGCCAGCGGCAGGGGAGCACCTATGTCGACAACCGCAACGGCACGGTTTCCGACGCCGCGCATCGACTCATGTGGCAGAAGAACGTCGCCCAGACCACCTTCAGCCAGCCGACGGCGATGCTCGAAGCGCAGTCGCTGACTCTGGCAGGCCATTCCGACTGGCGGCTGCCGACGGTCAAGGAAATGACCAGCCTTGTCGATCTCGGCCGTATCAACCCGGCGATCAATGCGGATCTCTTTCCGGCGACCCCGACCTCCAGAACCTTCTGGACCGGAACCGCGACGGTCGATCCGACCAATAGCGACGGGTTCTGGCGGGTGAATTTCTACACCGGCAGCACCAACGACTATGGGGTTGGCCGTGGCAAGATCGACAACGGTGAACGCTATGTCCGCCTGGTTCGGAGTTGTGGCGCCGAGGGAAATCCATGCACCTCGATCCCGGGAGATTGCAACGGGGATGCCGTTGTCGACCTTCGCGACGCAATCCTGACATTACAGGCGGCAAGCGGGATGCTTGCCGGAGGCCTGCTGAACGCTGTCCCGGCCACCGGTCAACCGACTCTCGGGGTAAGCGACGCCGTCTACATCCTGCGGACGATTGCCGAGCAGAATTGAAGTTGGCAGTAGCCGGTTTGCAGTTTACAGTGTGATTCCTCAGGGAACAGATCTGCCCTGCCACCACAAACTGCCGACCGCCAACTGACACCTGTCCGCTGCTTTTGCAATGCCCGTCTACCACTACACCGCCTATACCGCCGCCGGACGGCAGACCACCGGCATCGTCGATGCCGAAAGCGGCCGCGCCGCCCTGCAGAAGCTGCGCGGCCTGGGTGTCTATCCGCTGAGCATCGAGGAGCGGCGGGACGAAGACGCCGCTGGCGGCTCGGCGGCCATGCATTTTTTTTCTTCCCGTCCGTCACGGGACGAGGTGCACGGCGCCACCCGCCAGCTCGCCACCCTGCTTGGCGCGGGCATCCCCCTGGTCGCCGCCCTTCAGGGACTGCAGCAGCAGAAGTTGTCCCACGCTTTTCGGCCGGTGCTTGCCCGGATCAAGGAAATCGTCCGGGAGGGCAAGCCGTTTTCCCTGGCGCTTTCCTCCTATCCCCGCATCTTCTCCGAGGTTTACGTGAGCATGGTCCGCGCCGCCGAGGCGTCGGGCAGCCTGGACGTGGTGCTGGAGCGTCTGGCCGACCTGGGCGAACACCAGCAGCTGGTGCGCAACCGGGTGCTGGCGGCGCTGATCTACCCGATTTTCATGACCGTGATCGGTACCTGCATCCTGCTCGGCCTGCTGATGTACGTCGTGCCGGGCGTGACCGAAATGTTCGCCGAAATGGGGCATGCCCTGCCCTGGCCCACGGTTTTCCTCATCCGGCTGAGCGGCTTTGCGCAACGCTGGTGGTGGCTTCTGCCCTTGATCGTCCTGACATCGATCCTGGCGGTATCCTACCTGCGCCGCCTGCCCGCGGGCCGCATGATGCTGGATCGGATGGTGCTCGCCATGCCCGTTGTCGGTGGCCTCCGGCAGGGGCTTGCCCTGGGCAGGTTTGCCCGCACCGCCGCCGGGCTGCTGGAGAGCGGCGTGCCGCTTCTGCAGGTTCTGCGGATCAGCCGCAACGTGGTCGCGGCAGCTCCCATCGCCGCCGCCCTCGACGCCGCCGCCCTTGAGGTGGAAAACGGCAGGAAGTTGTCCGCGTCCCTGGCCGGCAGTCGCTGGTTCCCGCCGATGGTCATCCAGATGCTGGCTGCCGGGGAAAAAAGCGGCACCCTGGACCGGATGTTCGAAAAAATCGCCAGGGCTTACGAGCAGAGGAGCGAGGCGAAGGTGACCGCCCTGACTTCCCTGCTCGAACCGGTGATGATTCTCGGGATGGGGCTGGTGGTGGGCTTCATCGTCATGGCCATCCTGCTGCCGATCTTTGACATGCAGCAGCTCATACGGTAAGGTGTTTGCGCCTGCGGGGCAGGCGCAAACGTATGCGATCACAGGCCCCCATCTCCTTCGCCGCTGTCATCGACCTGTCCGCATACGGGTTGTAGAGCGAACAGGCCTCTTTCGCGGATCCGGGGGACCCTGTGACCGCATACAAAATCTGGGTGCAGGGGTGTTGCGCAGTCACCTGCCCCGTGATCAGATACGCGAAAACAGGCTGTCAGAAATCAGTCGGCCGCGGGCAGCTCATCACGGCAGTCGGCAGCAGACAGATGATGGCAGTTGATCGCGGGCAACGGTCAGTTGGCAGATGTGAGACACTGCCAGCGGCTAACCAATACCTGCTAACGTTTGGCGAGGAGATGCCAGTGCTGAGGACAGTGGACAGGGAAGGGGGCTTCACCCTCATCGAAATCATGGTCGTGCTGGTCATTCTCGGGATCCTGGCCGGAATCATCGTGCCGCGGATCATCGAGCGGCCGGAAGAGGCCCGGCAGGTGAAGGCCCGAATGCAGATCAAGGGGCTGGAAACCGCCCTGAAGATGTACAAGCTCGACAACGGCTCTTATCCTTCCACCGAACAGGGGCTGGAAGCGCTGGTCGCGCCTTCTTCCACGGGACAGACTCCGAAAAACTGGCGGCAGGGCGGGTATCTGGAAAAGAGCAAGGTGCCCGTCGATCCCTGGGGCAATGGCTATATCTACCTGTCGCCGGGGATGCACGGGGACTATGACCTGCTTTCCTACGGCGCCGACGGAGAACCCGGTGGCGAAGGCAAAGACGCCGACATCAACGGCTGGGAACTGGAATAGGCGGCCCCGGGGGTTCGCCCTGCTGGAACTGCTCATCGTTCTGGTCCTGGTCGGGATGTTCTTTGTCGCCGGCCTTCCCGGCTTTCGGCAGGAACTGTTCACCGATCCCTTGCAGCGTACCGCCCTGCATCTGGCCGGACTGCTGGAACAGATCAGGCAGACCGCCATCCGCGAACATCGGGAAATCCGGCTGCAGGTGAGAGCCGGCCGGGAGTTTCGCTGGACGGGGGGAGGCGATGGCGAATCCTCCCCCGTTCAGGGTGCCGAAGCGGAAAGGAGCTACCGATTGCCCGACGGCGTTGCCGTTGCCGCCATTCTCTGCGGCAGGGAGAGGCTGGACCCCGGCTTGTCGGAGTTGCGATTTTCCCGCAAGGGCTATGTGGCTTCCAGCGTAGTCTACCTGCGCGACAGCGGCGGGCGGATACTCAGTCTGGTTCTTTCCCCTTTTGTCGCCGAGGTGCTTGTCCGGGAAGGGCGGGCAGGCCTGCCGGCTGATGGCGCGGGGTGAACCTTGCCCGCGGGTGGTGGGCCTGGATGGTGAGGGGATGGGGACTGTATCGCAAACGGCCGGTGGCCCGCGCAGGGACGAGGGCGTTTTCCCTTTCCCCATTCTCGTGCGGCAAGAAGGGATGAAGCGGGCGGGCACATGGACGTCACGACGTCGCCCGTCCGGCTGGTTTGGTGGGACGGCCGGCGATGACCCGAGGGAAGGTGGCAGGGGTATCCTCTTCTCCCGCCGGCAAGGCATGCGGGGCTTCACCCTGCTGGAAATCCTGGTGGCCATGGCGATCCTGGCGTTGGCGGTGCCGGTGATGCTCGGAAATGTTTCCCAGGATATCGCCCTTGCCGGTGAAGGCAAATTCCTGCTCACCGCATCCCTTCTCGCCCAGGAGAAGATGACGGAGCTGACCACCGGAACACCGCCGGGGACCGGGAGCCAACAGGGAGATTTCGGCGACGGCTATGCGGGGTACTCGTGGCGGCTCGACGTCCGCGAGGTCGAACTGCCGGGTGAGCGCACCCGGGGCGTTGCCCTCCACCGGCTCGATCTGCGCGTCGAAAGCAGGCACGGCAGGGGGCTTCCCTATTCCCTGCGCCGGTATCTGCTGGCCGGGAGGGGAGAATGAGGGAGACCCCGTTGGCTGAAGCCTGGATCGCCACGCTACGCCCGCGATGACGCCGCAGCCTCTGTGCCGCCTTGCCGCGGAGCAGGGTGACGAAGCGAGCCACTATCAGACGCAACGCCGCAAGACGCGGGGTTGCTCGGGAGTGGCAAAAGCCGATGGCTGCAGGGTGCCCCCCGGCGGTCTGCCGCGGGCCGTCGGGTGATCCCTCGTTTCTGCGAGGAACGATGTGACGAAGCAATCCATGATACCGGCCCCCACGGCGCCAGCAGCCGATCGCGGTGTTCCCGCCCCGCTGTCCGCCGGCAGGGGGTTCACCCTGCTGGAGGTTCTGGTCGCCATGGCGATTTTCGCCGTGGTCGCTGCGCTGGCCTATTCCTCCTATGCCGGGATCATGACCGCGATCAACTACACGCGAACCGAAACCGGGGTATACAGTCAGGTGGCCGTCGCCCTGCAACGCATACGCGAAGACCTGCTGTCGGCAATGGTTCTCGATCCGGCGGACCCGGAAGGTCTCCGCGGCAGGGAGTTTTTTCAGGGGGAAAGCACCATTGACGACGATCCCCTCCGCACCGAGGTCCATTTCCGGACCATGGCGCGCCTCGGACTGGATGACGGGAAACAGATCCGCGAGTCCGGCATGGTCCGTTACCACGTCGCCCGCAACGGAACCACCGGACTGGGAAGCTTGATCCGTCGGGATCAGGGCGCAGCCGGGGCGGGAAACAGCGGCGCGGTGGACGGGGTGCTCTGCGACGGCCTGCAGGAGGCGCGATTCCGATTTTTCGATGACGAGGGCGAGGGATACCGCAGCTGGCCGCCCCCGAACCTGGCCGAGGATGAAAAGACCGGGGTGCCGGCCGCGGTGGAGGTGACCCTGCTCTTCGCCGCCGAACGTCCCGACGGGGAACCCATGATTTTCCGGAGCGCGGTGGCACTGCCGCCGGCAACCTATCCGTGATCCGAAAAACGCTCGCTGACGAGCGCGGCATGGCACTGTTGCTGGTGCTGCTGCTGCTGGTGCTGCTCTACGTTGCCGTCAGCCTTTTTCACGATCGGCAGCGGATCGGCTACGAGGTCATTCGCAACGTCGCCGACTCAGCCCGGCTGCAGAGTCTCGCCCGTTCCGGCGTCGACTTCGGCATCGCCCTGCTCGCCCGCGATGCCCGGGAGAGTGTCGTCGATACCCTCCATGAGCCCTGGGCCAGGGCGGGCGAGCTTGTGGCGGAACTGGCGCCCGGCGAGGACGGCCAGACCCTGGATGTGCGGATCACCGATGCCAGCGGCCTGATCGCGGTCAACGCGCTGGTTCCCTTTGGCGAGCAAGGACGAACAGGTTATGATCCCCGTCTGGCGGCGGTCTTCTCCCGGTTGCTCGCCCAGGAGGAATTCGGCCTGCAGCCGGGCCAGGTGCGTGATCTGGTGGCGGCGGTCATCGACTGGCTGGACGGTGACGACGAAGAGATCACCGAATTCGACGGCGGCCGCGGCGCGGAGGGCGCCTACTATCGCGAGCAGCACGCCGGGGGAGCCAGCCGCAACCGGCCGGTGGATTCCCTCGATCAGCTGCTCGGAGTACGCGGCCTGACCGCGACGCTTTTGTTCGGCGACGAGGACCATGCCGGCATCGCCCCTTACCTCTCCTGCGCCGCCATGGGAGACGCCCTCGGCCGGATCAACATCAACACCGCACCGGCCATGGTGCTGCGCGCCCTCGATGAGAGGATCGACCGGCATATGGCGGAAAGGCTGGTGCAGTACCGGCGGGAGAATCCGCACAGTCTGGCGGATCCCCACTGGTACCGGGCGGTGGCAGGCGAGCTGCGTTTGCCCGACGAGCTCCTGAGCAGCCGCAGCCGCGCCTTTGTCGTCGAGGCCGTCGCCGGTGAGGCCGGCATCGAGAGCAGCGGCCGCCTCCTGCTGATCCGTGGCGACGAGGGCTTCGTGTTTCAATCATGGCTGTTCGAGTGAGGATCGATGCTGCGACGTCTGGCCATTGACATCGGAGAAGAAAAGGTGACCGCCGTCCTCCACCGCCGTGCCCTGGCCGGTCGTGAGGTGCTGGCGTCGGCTTCGGTTGCGGTGGTCGCCGATCTCGACGGTGCCCTGGCCCGTCTTCTTGCCCAGCTCGGGCCATCCTCCCCTGCCGGACTCGGTGTCGACTGTGCGATTCCCCTGGGCGAGGCGTCCTTGCGTTTCCTGCGCTTTCCCTTCTGCGACCGCCGCAAAATCAACAGAATCCTGCCGCTTGAGCTGGAAAACCAGCTTCCCTGGGGACATGACGCCATCCAGACCGCCACCGTCGTGGTCGACCGCGGCAAGGGCGGCTGCGAGGTGCTTGCCGCGGCCCTGCCGCGCACGACGCTCCAGCGCTATCAGGAAACCCTGGCCCGGCATGGTCTCTTTCCCGGTCGGCTGCTGCTTTCGCCGCTGCCGCTGTTTTATCGGCTGCGGCAGCAGGCGCTGCTGCCCGACGACTCCGTCCTGCTGTACCGTTGCGGCGGTACGGTGGAGGTGGCGGTCGTCAGCCGGGGAAAACTTGCCGCCCTCCGCAGTCTCCATACCGGCGGGGATGACGGAGCGACGGGCCGTCTGCTCGGGGGGCTCCGCCAGATCCTGAAAGGGGTGGAGGTGCGGAGCGGCGGCGTCGCGCCCGCGAACCTCATCGCCGTCGGCTGGCCGCAGGCCGATGCGGATCTTGCCGAGGAGGTGCGGCGGGATCTGGCCGTGCCGGTGCACTGGCTGGAATCCGGCCAAATGGTGGAACATGCCTGCGGCCGGCGGGGCTGGCGGGGCTGGCGGGGCGGGTGCGCCGTAATCGCCGATGCCCAGAGCGCCGCCTGTCTGGCGCTGGCGGCAAGCGCCGGCGGTGCCCGCCTGCCCTGCTTTCCCCTGGAAACGGCGAGCGGTTCCGGTCCCACCCTGCAGGTCCGGCGCAAACTGCTGCCCGCCTCCCTCATTCTCATCGGTCTAACAGTCCTGTGGGGCGGCAATGCCCTCCTCGATCGCGCCATTCTGGAAAAAAGACTGGCCCTGCTCGACGGCGGCATCCGCGAGGTGTTCTATCAGCTGATGCCGGCCGACGCCAAACTGGTGGATCCGGTGCTGCAGCTGCAGGCCCTGCTTGCCGAGAAAGCGGGGCAGGGGATGGCCGGCGGCACGGGCCTGCCCCGGGAAAAGATTCTCGACGTCCTGCTCTTTATCAGCGCCAGTCTCGATGGCGCCGAGAAAACGGTGGTATCGTCCTTGAGCATCGATCAGGAAGAAATCCTGCTGCGGGGCGAGGCGGCCAGTTTCAATGCGGTGGACGGGTTCAAGGCGCGGTTGGAAAAAGAACCATCCGTCGCCGAAGCAACGATCACCGCCGCCAACATGGACGGCTCGGGGCGCAAGGTGCTGTTCGAACTGCGCCTGCGGCGCAGAGCGGCGGTATCCTGAGCAGGGGCGAGGTCGACCATGCAGACGGCAGACAGACAGAAGATGATCATCCGGCTGACGGCGGCGGCACTGCTGCTGTTTGCGGGCATCCGTTTCGGGGTGCTGCCCTGGCGTGACGACATGGAAAGGCTGACGCGCCGGGTCGATACCCGCCGGCAGGCGCTGCTGCAGGTAGGCGAGCTGCGGGACAGCCTGATTTCCCTGTCGGCGGTATCCCCGCCGGCCTCGGCCCGGCCGGGCGACTTCTCCCTTTTTTCCTTTCTGGAAAAGGCGGCGGAGCGGACCAGGGTCAAGGCGAAGATCAAGCGGATGAAACCGCTGGCCGCCGAACGCAGCGGCCAGTTCGTTGAGAACGTCGTCGAATTGAAGATGGAATCCCTTGCCCTTCCGGAACTGGTGGCCTTCCTGACCATGGTGGAATCGCCGGAACTGGGGGTTGCGGTGCGCCGGATGAGCGCCGAGAAAAAGGGCGAGGATCTGCTCGATGTGACCCTGTGGGTCGCGTCCCAGCGGCAGGCCTAGGAGGGAAATGGCTGCAACACCCAAAAAACTCGCCGGCGCGGTTTTTGTCTTCATGCTCCTGCTCGTGGCGTTCGTGCTGCTGCGCTTTCCCTTCGCGGCGGTGGGGCGCAGGCTGGCCGTCGAGGTGGCGCGGGCGAGTGGCGGCGCGCTGGCGTTGGATGCCGGCCGCGGCCGCTGGCGGCTGGAACCGGCGATCGTTTTTGAAGGCGGCCGGCTGCGGGCGATGGGCGGCTCGGTGGCCATCGACGGTTTGCGTCTGCTGCCGGCTCCCGCTTTCCTGCTCGGCCGCGGCCCGGCCGGATCATGCCGCATGGCGCTTCTGGGCGGAGAGCTCGCCGTAAGCTTGCGCCGCAGCTCCGCAGGGGCGGCGGTGACCGTGGCGGCGACGGATCTTGCCATTGACGACCTGCCGGTTCGGTTTTCCTTCGGAACGGCAAAACTCTCCGGCACCTTGAGCGGCAGGCTGCGGGGGGAGCCGGACGGTGACGGACATTTTGCCGGCGACGGCGAATTGCGGCTGCGCGACGGCCGGGTGCGTGTCCAGGGGGTGCCGGCCGAGGTGGCCGATCTCTCCTTTACCGAACTTGTTGCGCCGCTGCGGCTTTCCGGCGGCCGGTTGACCTCGGAGGCCCTGGTCTGGCGAGGCCGGGAAACCGAAGGCAAGGCGCAGGGTTGGATCTCCCTCGATGGTTCCCGGTTCCGGGACGGTGCCGTGTCGGTCGGCGGAACCTTCCGCATCCTGCCGGAACTGTACGGCCGGCTGCAGAAGGAAGGGCTGCCGGTGGAACTGCTCGCCGGCGGTGCCGATGCCGCCGTTCCCTTCCGAATCTCCGGGACCATCGACCATTGGAAACTGACGCTGCATGAGGAGTGACGGAGCCGTCATGGTGAACAGGGGGTGGAAGCTGCTGCTGGCGGTCGCGCTCGCGCTGGCCGCCTGGCTCGCGGCCGGGATGATTTGCCGCGCCGTCGTTCTGCTGGTCGAAGGCGGTGACACCGTCGTCGGCCAGGAGCGGCAGCAGACGCGAACCGCGGCGTCGGCCACCGTGCCCGGCGATTATCAGGAAATCCTCCGGCGCAATCTTTTTGGAAGCAGAGCCGCGGTGCCGGCAACCGTGGCGGCCGCGGCCGATCGGCTGCAGCCGCAGCCGGCCGTTCCGGAACAGGCCGCCAGCCTGGGGCTGACCCTGCTGGGGACGGTCATCGGCGAACGACGGCCGGCCAAGGCGGTCATCCGTGACGACGTCAGCAAGAAGCAGGGCTTGTACGGCGAAGGGGAGACGGTCGGGAGCGCGACGATCCGCAGGATCGAACGCAATCGGGTGACCGTGGCCGCGGGCGGCCGCGAGACGGTGCTCACCGTCGATCTCAAGGGAGACGGCGGTGCCAGTGCTGGTCTCGCCGCCTCGACGCCGGCCCGGCAGGACGCGGCCGGTGGTGGGGGCGGGGATGCAGCCGGCGCGCTGAGGTTGACCAGAACGCGGTTCAACAATGCCCTGAACAATGCCGGCCGGATCGTCGCCAATCTGTCCATCCAGCCCTATGAAGAGAACGGCAGACAGGAAGGCTACCAGGTGAGCCGGATCGCCGTCGGGTCCTTTCTCGATCAGCTCGGGGTTCGGAACAACGACGTGGTCCAGGCGGTGAACGGCATCGAGATCCGCACGATGGCCGACGTCCAGAACGTCTACCAGCGGTTCAAGGACGGTTCGGATCTCGAGGTCGAGATCCTGCGCGCGGGGCAGAAACAGACGCTGCGTTATGAGATCAGGTAGAAGAAGAAAGTTTGCAGAAGGCAGATGTCGGCAGGCAGAAGATGACGGCAAACTGCAAACTGAGAACTGCCGATTTTTCCAACAAGGACCGGTGATGAAAAAAGCGAGAACGGACAAGATGGCACAATGGTTGACGGCCGGAATGGCGATGCTGCTCCTGCTTGCCGCATGGTCTCCCTGCGGCGCCCAGGTGGGGGCGATCAGGACCGCGCCCCCGGCATCTGCCCAGAATGACGCCATCGCCATCGACTTCAACAACGTCGATATCCTGGTTTTCGTCAAGTACATCAGCGAACTGACCGGCCGGAACTTCGTCATCGACAGCGCGGTGAAGGGGATGGTGACGGTAATCTCGGCGACGCCGGTCTCCGCGACCGAGGCCTACCGGATCTTTGAATCGGTGCTCGAAGTCCATGGCTTCGCCGCGGTGCCTACCGGCGACATCGTCAAGATCGTCCCCGCCGGCAACGCCCGCGAGAAGAACGTCGGCATCATCGACGCGGTGACGGGCAGGGAGGGCGACGACCGGCTCGCCACCCAGATCGTCCGCCTGGAGCACAGCAGCCCGGCCGAGGTCAAGAACCTGCTCCTGCCGATGATGGCCAAGACCAGCATGATCGCCGACTACCCGGCGGGCCGGATGCTGATCATCACCGATGCCGTTTCCAACCTTGCCCGGCTGAACGAGATCATCCGCCAGCTGGATGTGGAGGATTCCGGCCGGGAACTGCAGGTGCTGCCCCTGAAGCATGCCGCCGCCGCCTCGGTGGCCAAGACCGTGCAGTCGGTTTTCGCCGCCGCCAGGGCGGCGGCCGACAAGGGAGCAGGCAAGGGACCGGAGGACGAGGTCAAGATCGTTCCCTACGAGCGGACCAACGTCCTCATCGTCTTTGCCGCCAAGGAGGACGCCGACAACATCCGGGCGCTGGTGCGGGTGCTGGACGAGGAACAGGAGAGCGGCGAGGGCAACGTCCATGTCTGCTACCTGCAGAACGCCAATGCCGAGGAGTTGGCCAAGGTGCTGGCCAGCCTGCCGGAGGGAGCACCGGCCGGCAAGGAAAACGTCAAGCTGCGCACCTTTTCCGACGAGGTGCGGATCCTCCCCGACAAGGCGACCAACTCTCTGGTGATCACCGCCGACCGCAACGACTACCAGGCGGTGCTGGAACTGGTCCGCCAGCTCGATATTCCCCGGCGCATGGTCTACATCGAGGCGCTGATCATGGAGGTCAACATGGAAAAAGACTTCCGTCTGGGCGTCGAGTGGCTCAACGTCGGCAAGACCGACCTGGACACGCGAAGCGGAGGAGTGATCGGCGGCTTCAGCGGTTCCGAACCCCCTTTCTCGGCCATCACCGGGCTGTCCAAGGCGACCCTGCCCGCCGGTTTCTCCATGGGGGTGTTCAGCGAGGCGATCACCATTGGCGAGGGCGACAGCAAGATCGTCTTTCCCAATGTCGGCGCCCTGCTGCAGGCCTACAAGAAGGATTCCGACATTCACATCCTGTCCACCCCGCAGATCCTCACCACCGACAACGAGGAGGCGAAGATCCACGTCGGCGAAAACATCCCCTACCTCACCAAGGACGCCACCACCACCGGCGATCAGGTTTATCAGCTCTACGAGTACCGCGACGTCGGCGTCACCCTGCAGATCACCCCGCAGATCAATCAGGACGGCCAGGTACGGATGAAGATCTTCCAGGAGGTGGTCAAGCTCAAGGAGACCAGTGACGAATTCCGGCCATCGACCCTCAAACGCAGCGCCGAGACCACGGTGATCGTCAACGACGGCAACACGGTGGTCATCGGCGGCATCATCGGCGACGACAATCAGATCACCAACGCCAAGGTGCCCCTGTTGGGCGATATCCCGCTATTGGGCAACCTCTTCCGGTTCCGGATCGACCGCCGCAACCGCACCAATCTCTTTGTCTTCCTGTCGCCGCACGTCATCGCCAATCCGTCGGAATCGGCGGCTTTTTCGCTGAAGAAGAAGGCCGACGCCGCCGTCAAGCTGGAGAGTATCGAGAACAGCGGCCTGCTGGCGGGCGATTCCGGCACCACCCTTGTCGCCCAGCTGGATGCCAAGGGATATGAAAATCTGGAAGCAGGCAACCTGGACGAGGCGGCCTCCTATTACACCAAGGCCCTGGCCCTGGACGAAAACGATCCCCTCGCCCTCCTGAATCTCGGGGTCATCCACCAGCGACGCGGCCAATACGACGAAGCGGCGGCCATGTACCGGCGGGTCATCGCCCTCGACACCACCGCGGTGGCCGCGCAGAGCACCGACCCGGCCAACCGGGGCAGGAACCTTGCCGACATCGCCCGCGACAATCTTGCCGCGCTGCCGGAAGCCGGACGCCCCGACCGGAACGGAGGAGACTGACGGCATGCGCCTGTTCGGTGAGATTCTGCGGCAGCGCGGCAGGCTGAGCGAGACCGGGGTCGACGAGGTGCTTGCCCGGCAGGCGCAGCGGGGCGGGCGTTTCGGCGAGGTCGCCGTCGAGCTGGGGCTCATCGGTGAACCGGACGTGCTCGCGACCCTGGCCGAACAGTTCGATCTGCGCTACCTTCCCCTGCTGCCGCGCGATTTCTCGCCGGTGTTCAAGGATGTGGCGCCGCTCTCTTTTCTCAAGAAATTCCTGCTGATCCCCATCCAGAGCGGCGACGAGCGGTTCATCGCCGCCAACGATCCGCTGCGCGCCGAGGCCATCGACGACCTCGCCCATCTCCTGGGCTGGCCCGGCGCCGAGGTGGTACTCTCCAGCCGCCACGAGATCGTGGGCGCCATTCACGTTCTGTTCGATACCGACGAACACGCCGCCACCGCCGAGCAGGTCATCCGGACCATGGACAGTGGTGCGGCGGGTACCCTTTTCTCGGGAATGGAGGAGAGCGGTGACCTGCTCGACGACGCCAGCGAGGCGCCGACCATCCGCCTGGTCAATCTGATGCTCTCCCAGGCGGTGCAGGATCGGGCCAGCGACATCCACATCGAGCCCTACCAGCAGCGGCTGCGCATCCGCCAGCGCATCGACGGCATCCTCTACGACATGCTGTCGCCGCCGGTGCATGTGCACGCCGCCCTGGCATCGCGGATCAAGGTGATGGCGGATCTCAACATCGCGGAAACCAGGCTGCCCCAGGACGGCCGCATCGAGATCCGCATCGGCAACACCAACGTCGATATCCGTGTCTCCACCCTGCCCACCAGTTTCGGCGAACGGCTGGTGCTCAGACTGCTCTATAAATCGGCGGTGCTCAAATCCCTGAACGATCTCGGCATGCCGGCGGACATACTCACCACCTTCAACAAGCTGATCCATGCACCGCACGGCATCCTGCTGATCACCGGGCCCACCGGCAGCGGCAAGACCACCACCCTCTATGCGGCGCTCGCCACTTTAAACAGCCCGGACACCAACATCCTCACCATCGAGGATCCCATCGAGTACCGGATCGAGGGGATCAGCCAGATGCAGGTGAACCCCAAGATCAACCTCACCTTTGCCCGCGGTCTCCGCACCATCGTCCGCCAGGATCCCGACATCATCCTGGTGGGCGAGATCCGCGACGGTGAAACCGCCGAAATCGCGGTCCAGTCCGCTCTCACCGGCCATCTCGTCTTCTCCACCCTGCACACCAACGATTCGGCCAGCGCCGTCACCCGACTGCTCAAAATGGGGGTCGAGCCCTTCCTCATCACCTCGGCGGTGAACGCGGTGCTGGCGCAACGGCTGGTCCGCCTGCTCTGCCCCCAATGCCGGGAAGAGTACATGCCCCTGCCGGAGATGCTGGCCGGGCTGGGACCGGGCGGCTCCGGACTCGGCGACCGCGCCCTGTGGCGGGCGCAGAGTTGCGTCGCCTGCCACCAGACCGGCTACCGCGGCCGCAGCGGCATCTTCGAACTGCTGGTCCTGGACGAGAAGATCCAGGCGATGATCCTCGCCGGCGCCGACGCCAACACCCTCAAGCAGCAGGCGGTCGCAGCCGGCATGCGCACCCTGCTCGATGACGGGGTTGCGCGGATCGTTTCCGGCCGCACCTCCATCGAGGAGATCTTCCGGGTGACCCGCCTGTAAGCGGAACGTCCGTCGCCGCATCTTCCCGCGGATTTTCAATGTGTCGCTTTTCCGGACAGATTCTGTCTCACTGTCTCAATTTTTCTTGCGGCGGTGGTGCCGATGATCGCCGCTCGGGGAAATTTCCCAATGAAATCGGCAGGAATCTCCCCTGCGAGGTCGGGGGCGACAGGCACATCCTTTGCATTGTTGTGGTGGAAACGACCCAAAAATGCGAGAAAAAATGGCCCTGTCTCCCAGCAAGCACACCCTTTCCCTGATGAGTACCCTTGAAAAAATGGAAAAACTCGCGGAAAGGATCATCGCCAAGTCCGAAGACATGCAGCACATCATGCTTTACGGGGAGATCACCGAGGCGGTACGCCGGATCAGGGAGGCCCTGTTGCGCGTCAATCCGGAGGAAGGGGAGTCCTGAGGGGGAAGGGCGAGGCGGATTGTTGGAAAAGTGGAAAGGCGGAGCGCGAGAGCGCTCCGCCTTTTTTGCTCTTGTCTCTTCCGTTTCAGGGTGTCGCCAGCCGTTGCAGCAGGATGACCGCATCGCCGCTGTCGAGCACCGCGTTGCCGTTGCCGTCGCCCCGGTCGATGATGAGGGTGCCGGTCACGTCGCCGCTCAAGGCGGCGAGCAGGCGGAGGACGTCGAGCAGGTTGAACGTGCCGTCGCCGTTGAGGTCGCCGGCGGGGGAAAGACCGGCGGGGTCGACGCCGAGCAGGACGGCAAGCGACTGAATGTCGACGGCGGCGGATGGACAGCTGGCGGTGATGGTGTAGGCGGTATGATCTCCGGCGGTGAAGGGGTAATAGACGTTGCCGTTTCTGAGGGAGGCGGTGAGGTCGTACAGCCCGGTGGTGAACCCCGCCGGGAACTGGCCGTCGTTAACCGGATCGTCGGTGGGGGTGATCACCGGCAGAGCGCCCGCGTCGTTGACCCCGAGATAGAAGGCCTGGTTACTGTAGCCCCGGGTACCGCTGATCGTGCAGCTGCCGTCGAGGACCACGGGATGGTGGTCCAGCTGGTTCTGGGTGGTGAACTGGCCGGACACGGTGAAGGTCGTGCCGAAGGCGACGTCCTGGGCCGAGGTGAGCACGGTGAAGGAGGCGGTGGCTTTTTTGCCGCCGGCCTGGGCGGTCACGGTGACGATCGCGGCCTGCCCCGGGGCGAGGGGCTGCACGGCCAGAATATCCCCCTGGATGGTGGCGCTGATCGCCGTCGGATTGGTGCTGGCCACCGAAAGGGTTACCGGGTCGTTCTCCATGTCGCGGGCATCGACCAGCAGCTGCAGGGGCTGCGCGGCCGGTGCTTTCAGCACCCGGTCTGGGAAGGAGGTGAGGATCACCGGCGGATGGTCGAGGCCGGCATCAATGGCCTGGCGGGTGGCGGCGTCCGGCTGGCTGCCGGTGATGGTCACCTGGTAGTCCGGCAGGCCGCCGGGCTGCCAGGCGGTTCCCGATTCCCCCACCAGGGAGATGCGCAGCCGGTAGAGGTCGGCAGGGAGATTGGTCGGCGGCCAGGTTTCGTTCTCGTTGCCGCGTGTCCCGGTCAGGAAACGCCAGTCGCGGTCGTAGAGGGAGATGAAGAAGGCCTGATTGGTGAAGCCCCGGCTGCCGGAAAGAGCGACGTTGCCCTGCAGATGGACGGAATACCAGTCGATATCGTGCGGGTAATCGAAGGAGCCGCTGATGCTCGGGAAGGCGAGGCTGCCGGGCTGTTCGACTCCGGCGGCGCAATCGGCGCCGGAACAGGGCTTGATGCCGGTGTAGGCGACCAGCACCGGCGGGGTGTTGCCGCCACCCGAAAAGATGAGGCCGCCGGCGATGATCGGTTTTTCCAGGTAGTAGAAGTTGTCGTCGATGCCATCCCAGCCCAGATTGATGTGGATCTTGTCGCCGGTCGGGTCGCTGCCGTAGCCGTCCACCACCCCCATGTGACCGGGCAGGGAAAGCAGCAGCGGCCGGCCGGCATTGATCTCCGCCTGCATGGTCGGAAAGAAGGCGGCGTCCGGCTGGCCGCTCGTCGTGAAATTCGAAACCGTGCCGATCCCGGTGGCGTAGCCGAACTGCTCCATCAGGGTCTGGGGATTGATGGCGGTGCCGGAGTTGTCGAGACCGAAGGCGGTGCGGTTGCTGACCCCGAGATCGGCGATCAGCCGGGCGGTCTCGTCTTCTTCCACCCCGGTCTGAGTGCCGTCGAGCGCGGCGGGCATTCTTCCCCAGTTGTAGCCGTGGTGGAGGATGGCGGTGAGTGCTTGCCCGTTCCAGTCGTGGGTGGCGACGCCGCTGCCGGCGGCGGGCCAGCCGTGGTAGCGCATCAGTTGCCCCATGGCGATGTTGACGCAGCCGGCGAGCACATGCTGGCCGCTCATCGTCGGCAGGAACTTGTTGTAGGGGTAGCCCTGCCCCCACCTGCTGTCCAGCAGCCAGGTGTCCGCAACATAGGCCAGCGGCGTGCGGCGCTGGTCGAAGGTGAGCAGGAAATCCCAGGCGCTGTTGCGAGTGACCGCGGCCGGCTGCCGGGTGGTGGCCGCCGCCCGCACCCGCCACTCCATCTCGGCGAGCAGAAAATCGCGGTAGGCGGGTGGCAGTTCGGAAAAGTCGCGGCTGAGGGAGTAGCCCTTGATCGGCTGGGCGTCTTCCTGTGAGGCGATCAGGAGATAGCCTCCGCCGGTGAGGGAGGCGAGATGGCCGATCTCCACGGCAGCGCTGCCCGGGGCGAGACGGTTGCCCCGCAGGGGGGTGAGGGCGGCTACCTGCCGGTCGCTGTGTTTGAATAGGAGGAAATTGTCGGCCGCCTTGCGGGCGGTGGCCGTATCCACCGCGGCGGCGGGCAGGGCGTGCAGGAGCAGGGAGAGGACGACGAACAGGGTGAACGGGCGGGACATGTTTCCTCCTTGCCAACGAAACTGCTGACCGGTAAGGGAAGGGTGGTGTACCATGGAAGAGAGGCACACTTTTACCAGTATACCTGTTTCTCGTTCGGGATGGATGCGGTAAATCGGAAAATTGTCAGGGAGTGGTGCGGCCTCCGGTCGCGGTGAAGGCATGGGTCGATTGTTTCTTGTACTTTTCCTTGCCGCGGCCGTGCTCGGCGCTCTGTTTCTGGCGGGGGGCGAGTCGCGCCAGCCGTCCTTCGCGCGGAGCGGAGGCGGAAATGGTAGCCCGGACACCGGCAAGGGAGCCTTGCCCGTAGCGGCCGCCCCCCCAGCCGAGCGCCCGCAGGCGGCGCCGTCCGTGGATGCGCTCCATCGCCCCCTGTACCGCGCCGGCGAGATCCTTATTTCCTGGCGGCCGGAGGTGTCGGCGGCCGACCGCCAGGCCCTGCACGCAGCGATCGGCTCCACCTCCCTCGGTTATCGCCCCGGCCTGCGGCTGGAAAAGGTACGACTGTCCGCCGGCCTGTCCGAGGCCGACGCCATCGGTCGCTACCGCCTCTCCGGTCTGACACAATCCGCCGAGCGCAACGCGCTGCGCTATCCGCAGGGCAGCGGCGATCCCTATCTCCCCGGCCAGTGGCCGGCCGCGGTCACCGGCATGGACACCGCCTGGCGGCTGCTCCGTGAAAGCCGGGAGCTCGTCATCGGCGTCGTCGATACCGGCATCTATTCGCCCCATCCCGATCTCGCCGCCAATCTCTGGGTGAATCAGGCCGAGATTGATGGCCTTGCCGAGGTCGACGACGATGGCAACGGTTACGTCGACGACGTCCAGGGCTGGGATTTCGCCATGGGGGATAAGGATCCGTTTCCTCCTCCCCCGTCCAGCCATGCCACCTCCGTGGCCGGGGTGATAGCGGCCATGGGCGGCAACGGCACCGGCACCAGGGGCGTGCTCTGGCGGGCGCGACTGGCCAACCTCAAGGTGGCGGACGACGCCGGCCTCGACATGGACGTGTTCGCCATCGTCGAAGCCCTGGACTACGCCCGGAGTATTCCCGGACTCAGGATCGTCAACTGCAGTTTCGGCGGCGTTGCCAGCTCGCCCGCAGAGGAGGCGGCCTTCGCCCGCCTGCGCGATGCCGGCATTCTGGTGGTGTGCGCCGCGGGCAACGACGGCAGGGGTACGGGCAATTTTTTCCCGGCCGGCTACGGCTTCGACAACATGCTCACCGTCGCCGCCACCGCCGCCGATGATTCCCTGGCCTCGTTTTCCAATTACAGCGTTGACACCGTCCACCTGGCGGCCCCCGGCGAGGGGATCGTCACCAGCGGGGTCACCTATGTGGCCATGCGTGCCTACCTGGACTACGGCAGCGGTACCTTGCCGGGGCTGACCATGCTGTACGCGCCGGCATCCGGCCCGGAGGGCGTCGCGGGCAAACTGGTGGCCTGCGGTCTCGGCCGCCCCGGCGATTTCACCGCGGCGGTGCGCGGCAATATCGCCCTTGTCCGGCGCGGCGAGTTGTATTTCCGGGAAAAGGCGGCCAACGCCGAGGCCGCCGGCGCGGCGGCGGTGGCCGTCGACAATCATACCAGCAGCGCCGAAACGCCGACCGATACGCTGGATACCGACGGCGGCACCCTTGGCGGTCCCGGCATCGGCATCCCGGTGATCTCGATCAGCAAGGCCGACGGTGATTTCCTGCGGGAGGTGTCCCCCGGTACGGTGCGGCTGGTCAGCATCCCGGCCAATCCCGATGGCCAGGTGGCGACCGTGGACGGCACCTCCTTTGCAGCCCCCTTCGTGTCCGGCCTGGCGGCGCTGCTCCTCGCCGTCCGCCCCGAGTTCGACGTCGCCACCCTCCGGGGGGCGATCCTCGCCTCGGTGGATGTCCTGCCCACCCTCGCCGGCCGGGTGGCGAGCGGCGGCCGGGTCAACATGGCCGCCGCCCTGCGCCGGGTCTGGCGGCCGGGCGACATGAACCGGGATCTCCGCCTCGATGTTGGCGATGCCCTCCATGCCCTCGAAGGCATGGTGCGTTCCCAGGAGTATGTGTTCCCTGCCCTGGGTGAGACCGGCGGCGACGGCCGCATCGACGCCGGCGACGCGGTCCGGGGGCTGCAGCAGGCGGCGGGGGCGGGTGGCGGCTAGCCGGGCCCGTGTCGGCCGGGTATCTCCGGAGAAACAGGCATGGCATGGGCCGATCAACGGTCGGCGATGACTTCGGCGGCGACCAGTCTGGGATGGCGGGTGCGGGCGTTGCGCGAGGTGCGCAGCAGGCGGACGGCGCTGAACCCGGCCTGGCGGAATTCTTCGAGGAAAGCACCGCTTTCCCTGGCGCCGGCAATTCAGGAAAACCAGTCGTCCAGGGAACGGACCTCCCGGACGGCCACCGCTTCGGTGAACACCAGCTCGGCGGCGAACAGCCGCCCCCCCGGCCGCAGCACCCGGGCGATCTCGCGGATCACCCGTTCCCTGGCCGGATTGAGATTGAAGATGCCGTTGGCGAGAACGATGTCGAAACTACCGTCGTCCTCGGAAATCCCTTCCGCGTCTCCCTGGCGGAAGACCGCATTGGCGATGGCGGCTTCCGCCGCCGCCGTCCGCGCCCTGGCCAGCATCTCCCCGCTGAAATCGACCCCGACCACCTGACCCGCCGGTCCGGTTTTCTTTGCGGCTATGAGACTGTCGAGACCGCTGCCGCAACCGAGGTCGAGCACCCTCGCACCCGGGGGGATCTCCGCCCGCACCGCCAGGTTGGCGACGCCGGCGAAGGATTCGGCGCAGAGGGGGGGCAGCTCGTCGAGCAGGTCCGGCGGGTAGCCGACCTCTTCGGCGAATTTCCGACCCACCGGAAAAGGGTGAGTCTCGCCGGGGTGGGATGCCGCCCTGGAATAGGCCCGTTCCACCCCTTGTTTCAGGGTTTCCGGGGCGGGGGGCTTCCGGCGCGGCCAGGGAAGGAGATCGACGATGCGCATGGCGGTATCTCTGCTGGGTAATACATTGTGATATGTCTCTATGGTATGTCCCTCGGCGGGGGGAGTGCAACAGGAAAATGGAACGCCCTTGGCCGCCGCCCGTCTGGAAAAGCCCGCTTGACAAGGATAAGGCAAAAGAATACTCTTGCGCTCTGAACATCCCTGATCAGGGACTGTAAGCCGTGTCCATTGCACAGGGGGAAGGATGAAGGAAGCTGCGGACTCCACGGAAGAACGGCGGCGCAGTTGCAGGTTCACCGTCACCGGCCGGGCCTACGCCATCGACAACGGTTGCAGCGGAATCATTACCGATATCAACCGTACCGGTCTTGCCTTCAGCTGCATCGATCGGAAAAAGCGCGGCCGGGAGAATGGCTGCCGCCGCCTCGACATCTGCATGGATGAATGTGAGTTCTATCTTGCCGGCATCCCGGTGGTGCCGGTATCCGAGGTGCGAGTGGCGGGTTCGGGCAAGGATCCCCTGCTGGTCTGCAAAAGACTGGGTTGCCGCTTCGGTGATCTCGAACCCGCGCAGGAAGAGAAACTCGAGTATTTTCTCCGCCATTACACCAGCGGATGCCCGGATTCTTTCTGACGCCTCCGAATTTCCGGGTGCCGCCGGTTTTCCCTGCCTTTTTCGCGACAATTCCACCTAGTTGACAATTCCACCTAGTTCAGGAGATTCTCATGAGCACTTCGCTGACCGCCGTGCTGGAAACCAGCAAGGGGACGATCCGTCTCAACCTGTTCGCCGACAAGGCGCCCAAGACCGTCGCCAACTTCGTCAATCTCATCGGGCGGGGCTTTTACGACGGCCTCAGGTTCCACCGGGTGATCCACGACTTCATGATCCAGGGCGGCTGCCCGCAAGGCAGCGGCACCGGCGGTCCCGGCTACCGTTTCGAGGACGAATGCACCCCCGATCTGCGCCACTCCAAGCCCGGCGTGCTTTCCATGGCCAACGCCGGGCCCAACACCAACGGCAGCCAGTTTTTCATCACCCATGTGCCGACTCCGTGGCTGAACGGCAAGCACACCGTGTTCGGCGCGGTGGTCGACGACTCGGACATGGCGGTGGTCAACGCCATCCGCCAGGGCGACACCATCGTCAGGGCGACGGTGGAGGGAGACGCCGCGGAACTGCTGGCGGCGATGACCGACAAGCTCACCCTGTGGAACGCGGTGCTCGATTCCAGGTTTCCGAACCTGAAACCGGCCGGGTGAAGGGGGGCGGAATAGAGGACCTATAGCTCATATAGGTCCCATACAATCGGACTCTTCAGGGAGTGGCCGCAACTTCAATTCCGCCCGACGCCGACGTAGGTAAAGCCGGCGGTCCGCATCTTCTCCGGGGTATAGACGTTGCGCAGGTCGATGAACACCGGCGTGCGCATCAGCGAGCGGATCTTCTCCAGGTCGAGGGCGCGGTACTGGTTCCATTCGGTGAACAGCACCACCACGTCGGCATCCCGGCAGGCCTCGTAGGGTGAATCGACGTAGGCGAATTCCGGGAACATCCGCGCCGCCTCGGCCATGCCCTCGGGATCGTGGCAGACGATTTTCGCCCCCTTTTCCTGCAGGGGCGGCAGAATGGCCAGGGCCGGGGATTCACGCAGGTCGTCGGTCTCCGGCTTGAAGGTGAGACCGAGCGCCGCCACCGTTTTTCCCTCCTCCCTGCCGCCCAGCGCCTCCCGCACCTTTTTCACCATCCGCGCCTTCTGGGCGGCGTTGACCTCCACCGCCGCCTCGACGATGCGGGTGACGGCGCCGTTCTCCTGGGCGATGCGCAAGAGGGCCAGGGTGTCCTTGGGAAAGCAGGAGCCGCCGTAGCCGGGGCCGGCATGGAGGAATTTGGAGCCGATCCGGCCATCGAGCCCCATGCCCTTGGCCAGATGGATGACGTTGGCGCCCACCGCCTCGCAGAGGTTGGCCATCTCGTTGATGAAGCTGATCTTCACCGCCAGGAAGGCGTTGGCGGCGTACTTGATCAGTTCCGCCGTCTCCGGACTGGTCACCACAAAGGGCACGGCGATGAGGTAGAGGGGGTTGTACACCTCCTGCATCACCTCGATGGCCCGCGGCGCATCACAGCCGAGCACCACGCGGTCCGGCCGCAGAAAATCGCTGATCGCCGCACCTTCCCGCAGGAATTCCGGGTTGGAGACCACGTCGAATTGGGCCGCCGGGTTGGCCTTGCGGATCACCCGCGCCACCTGGCGGGCGGTTCCCACCGGCACCGTGCTCTTGTCCACCACCACCGTGTAGCGGTTGAGGTGGCCGGCAAGTTCCCGGGCCGCCTCGTAGACGTAGGTGAGATCGGCGTAGCCGCCGCCGCGCCGCTGGGTCGGGGTGCCGACGGCGATGAACACCGCCGCCGCCTCCGCCGCCGCCTCCGCCATGCTGGTGGTGAAAGACAACCGCCCCTGCTGCACGTTCCGGTTCACCATCTCTTCCAGTCCCGGTTCGTAGATCGGCACGGTCCCCTGCCGCAGTCGGTCGATCTTGCCCTCATCCTTGTCCATGCAGACCACCTGGTGGCCGAATTCCGCCAGGCAGGCGCCGGTGACCAGGCCGACGTAGCCGGTGCCGATCATGCTGATCTTCATAGTCTCTCAGCCCTTCGTGTTGATTGGTTGTTGCCGGTCGGATCTGGGGACGGATTGCAAATCCGTCCTTTTGGTTTGTTTCAGGCCCGGTAGTAGCCGCGGTACCAGTCGACGAAGCGGGCGATGCCGTCCTCGATGGTGGTGGCCGGTTTGAAGCCGACGTCGCGGACCAGGTCGTCGACGTCGGCGTAGGTGGCCGGCACGTCGCCCTGCTGCAGGGGCAGGAAATTCTTCCTGGCGGTTTTGCCCAGACACCGCTCCAGCACTTCGATGTAGCGCATCAGTTCTTCCTGGTTGTTGTTGCCGATATTGTAGATCCGCCACGGGCAGTAGCTGGAGGCGGGATCGGGATCGTCGCCGCGGAAGTCGGGGTTGGCGACCGGCACCTTGTCGATCACCCGCACCACTCCCTCGACGATATCGTCGATGTAGGTGAAATCCCGTTTCATCCGGCCGTGGTTGAAGACGTCGATGGGGCGGTCCTCCAGGATAGCTCTGGTGAACAGAAACAGCGCCATGTCCGGCCTCCCCCAGGGACCGTACACCGTGAAGAAGCGCAGGCCGGTGGTGGGCAGGCCGAAGAGGTGGCTGTAGGTGTGGGCCATCAGTTCGTTGGCCTTCTTGGAGGCGGCGTAGAGGGAGACCGGGTGGTCGACGTTCTGGTGTACCGAAAAGGGCATTCTGGTGTTGGCGCCGTAAACCGAACTCGACGAGGCGTAGACCAGGTGTTTGACCCCGCCGTGGCGGCAGCCTTCGAGGATGTTGACGAAGCCGACCAGGTTGGTGTCGACGTAGGAGTGCGGGTTGATCAGCGAATAGCGCACGCCGGCCTGGGCGGCGAGGTTCACCACCGCGTCGAAGGGCTGGTCGCGGAACAGCTTCTCCATCGCTCCCCGGTCGCTGATGTCGACGTCGAGATGGGAGAAGGAGGGATGGTCGCAGAGGAAACGGAGCCGGTCGCGTTTGAGTTGCGGATCGTAATAGTCGTTGAGGTTGTCGACGCCGATCACCCGGCGGCCGGCGGCGAGCAGCCGTTTGCTGAGATGGGCGCCGATGAAGCCGGCGGCGCCGGTGATCATGATGGTGGACATGGGCATGGATGAAACTCCTTGGGGCTGGGTCAGAGGGCGGCGGTTGCCCGCGATTTGCCCACCAGGCGGACGAGCAGCTCGATGAACCCCTCGACCTCGGCACGGCGGGTGTTCCGGCTGAAGCTGATCCGCAGGGTGCCGTGGATGAATTCCTCCGGCACCCGCATGGCGACAAGTACATGGGAAGGGTCGAGATCGCCGCCGTGGCAGGCGCTGTGGGCGGAGACCGCGAAGCCCTGCTCGTCCAGCTCCTGCACCAGGGCCGCGCCGGCGACGCCGGAAAAACTGAGGTTGCTGGTGTTGGGCAGCCGCATCTGTCCCCGGCCGTTGATCCGCACCCCTGCGAGTCTGCCGGCGACCTCGTTTTCCAGAAGATCGCGCAGGGAGCCGGTCTGGGCGGCGAAGTCGTCGAGCTGCCGGGCCGCGAGTTCGGCTGCAATCCCGAAGCCGGCGATGGCGGCGACGTTCTCGGTGCCCGGTCTGAGCCCGAATTCCTGGCCGGCACCGCGCAGAACGGGCACCACCGGTGCGGTACGGGCGAAACACAGGGCGCCGCAGCCCTTGGGGCCGTGCAGTTTGTGGGCGGCGACCGTCAGGTAGTCCACCGGCAGTCGCTGCATGTCGATGGCCATTTTGCCGGCGTACTGGATGGCGTCGGTGTGAAAGAGCACGCCGCGTTGCCGGCACAGCGCGCCGTACTCTTCGACCGGCCAGATCACCCCGGACTCGTTGTTGGCCGCCATCAGGGAGACGAGGGCGGTGTCGGGACGGATCGCCGCGGCCAGCCGTGACGGCGGCAGGCCGCCGTCGTCGTCCACCTCGAGGACGGTGAGTTCGAAGCCGTGGCCGGCGAGATGGCGCAACGGCGCCAGCACCGATGGGTGTTCCACCGTCGAGGTGATGAGATGCCGTTTGCCGGAGGCGGCGGCGCCGCTTGCGACCGCCATGTTGTTGGCCTCGGTGCCGCCACCGGTGAAAATCACCTGCCGCGGCGGGCAGTTGACCAGGCGGGCGACCTGTTGCCGTGCCTGCTCCACCCCGCTCCGCGCCACCTCGCCGAAGCGGTGGTTGGAGGAAGGGTTGCCGAACTGTTCGGCGAGATAGGGGAGCATGGCCGCCAGCACCTCCGGGTCGAGCGGCGTGGTGGCGTTGTTGTCGAAGTAGCTGCGCTGCATGGGTGACCTCTGCGTGACAGTACGAGTTCCTGGGCTCTTTGTGAGCAGGCCGGCTTCCGACGCCTAGATGGCAAGCATCCGTTCCAGGGAACGGCGGGCGAGTGCCGCGGTCTCGGGGTCCACGGTGATCCGGTTGACCACCTTTCCCGTCGCCAGGTTGTCCAGCACCCAGAGCAGATAGCCGGGCTTGATCCGGTACATGGTCGAGCACAGACACTGGAAAGGGGAAAGCGAATGGATCTCCCGGTCCGGGAACTGACGGCGCAGCCGTTCCACCAGGTTGATCTCGGTGCCGATCGCCCACTTGCTGCCGGGCGGCGAGGCGGCGACCGTATCGATGATGTTCTCGGTGGAGCCGTAATGATCGGCCAGGCGGACCACCTCGTGGCGGCATTCGGGGTGGACGATGATCCTGATCGCCGCTTCCTTTTCCCGCCAGGCGAGGACGTGGGCGGCCCTGAACTGCATGTGCACCGTGCAGTAGCCGTTCCAGAGGATCACCCGCGCCCTTTTGAGCGACTCGATACTGTTGCCGCCCAGGGGCCTGCCCCGTTCCCAGCGGACGATTTCGCCGGCCGGAATGCCGAGGGCATGGGCGGAATTGCGGCCCAGATGCTCGTCCGGGAAGAAAAAGACCCGCTCGCCCCGGGTGAGCGCCCAGGTGAGTACCTTCTGGGCGTTGGATGAGGTGCACACCGAGCCGTCGTTGGCGCCCACCAGGGCCTTGAGCCGGGCGGAGGAGTTGACGTAGGTGATGGGCACGGTGGTGCCCGGAACGGCTTCGGCCAGTTCGCGCCACGCCCATTCCACCTCCTCGCGGCCGGCCATGTCCGCCATGGGGCAGCCGGCCCGCAGGTCCGGCAGGATGACGACCTGATCGTCGCCGGTGAGGATGTCGGCGGATTCCGCCATGAAATGGACGCCGCAGAAGACGATGTAGCGCCGATCCTTGCAGGTGGCGGCGTAGCGGGCGAGTTTCAGGGAGTCGCCGGTCATGTCGGCGAAACGGTATACCGCCTCCTGCTGGTAGTGGTGGCCAAGGATGAGCAGTTCGGCGCCGAGCTGCCGTTTGCGCTCGGCGATCCGTTCGAGGATGGCCTGGTCGTCGTTGAAATAGGCGGCGTCGATTTCCTGTTGCTGTTCAGTCATTTTTTTCAGGGGATGTCGGGTCAACAAAAAGAGGAACCGGGCAGCTGTGCCCGGTTCCGGATAAGGTGTCCTGCTGTTCCGGCGGCTTCAGTCGCCGCGCTTCACCCACGAGGCCTGCGGCCCCTTGTCGCCTTCGGTTTCACCGAAGCGGACCTCGTCGCCGATCCCGAACTCCTCGATGGTGCCGTCCTTGATGGCGTTGGCGTGGAAGTAGATCTCCCGCCCCTCGGGGGTGGCGAGGAAACCGTAGGCCTCCATGGGATAGACCGCCCTGATCACGGCGGCGGCCCCCTTCTGGGTGGGGGATTCGGCGATTTTGACGGTCTGACGTCGTTTGCGTTGCAGCTCCTTGAGCTGGAGTCCCAGGGTGTCGAACGCGTCCACCAGAAGCGGCCGGACGGATTCGCCCTTGCGTTTCACCACCACCGTGTCGTTGGGAACCGAGGCGACCAGCGAGAGTTCGAACCCTCCCGCCTTGTGGGAGGAGGTATCTTCGATGGTCACCCTGAGGTTGTGGATAAGCCCTGGATGGTGGCGGAAGAGGCGGTCTTTTTCTTCGTCGATCTTTTCCTGCCAGGATTTGCGCAACTCAAGGTTTCGACCTTCGACCTGCAGTTCCATGTAGCGTCCTCCGTTCTAAGGTGTGTTCAGTACCGGCGGATCGCCGCCGGTGCCCTTGCCTTCATAATAACAAAATATCGCAGGAGAAAACAGTGTTCTTGTCGGGAGCGGAGCATCGTCCCGACTGTTGGGTAACCGGTTGAAATAGCGGGGAAGTCCAGCTCAGGCCGAGGCGGTGCGGCGGTTGTCTGCAAGGGTGTCGCCGGCTTTTTCGGCCGTGGCGGCAAAGCGCTGCTGCACCCGGGCTATGGTGGCGAGGGAAGCGTCGAAGCGTTCGTCGCTGATCACCCCCGAGGAAAGGGCATCGGCGAAGAGGGCGCAGGCCTGGCCGACCTTTTCCTGGTGTTCGCAGACGAGCAGCAGATCGGCTCCGGCGAGAAAGGCCCTGAGCGAGGCCTGGGGTACCGACATATCCTCGACGATGGCCCCCATTTCCAGATCGTCGGTGACGATCAAGCCCCGGTAGCCGAGCCGTTTGCGCAACAGGCCGGAGAGCAGCGGCGGAGAGAGGGTGGCGGGGACGCGGCCGTCCATGTTGGTGTAGACGGTGTGGGAGGTCATGATCGCGGCGACCTCCGCTTCTATGGCGGCTATGAAGGGCAGCAGATCCTCGCGCAGGAGATCGGCGGCCGGCTTGTCGACTCTGGGAAGCCGGTGGTGGGGATCGATCCGGATGGAACCCAGTCCCGGGAAGTGCTTGGCGCAGGCGGCGACATCCCGCGACTGCATCCGGGAGATGATGATGCTGCCGAGCTGGGCCGCTTCCACCGGGTCGTCGCTCAGGCAACGGCGGTCCATGACGCAGCCCTCCCCCGCCGGGCAGATGTCCAGCACCGGCGCCAGATTCATGTTGATGCCCACCGAGCGCAGTTCGTCGGCGCAGCCGATGGCAAAACCGGCGGCGGCCGCCGCCGGGTCGGCGGCTTTGCCGATGAGGCGGGCGTCGCCGAACTGGCGGAAGGGCGGCGGCAGGCGGCTGACGCTGCCGCCTTCCTGATCGATGGCGATGAGCGGCGGCGGCAGATCGCAGGCGGCGCACAGGGAGCGCAACTGGGCGTTGAGTTCGGCCAGCTGGGCCGCTTCGGCGATGTTGCGACGAAAGAGGATGAAGTTGCCCACCCGGTATTTCCGGACAAGGGCGCGGGTCGCCTCGTCGAGGGAGAGTCCGGGCAGGCCGGTCATGAACAGTTGACCGGGGTTGCGTGTCGCCATCTGGTTCAGTTCCGTTGCTGGTAGGGCAGGGGATCCTCGACGCCCGCTTCCCTGAACCCCTTCAGCCGCAGCCGGCAGGCGTCGCAGAGACCGCAGGCGACACCCTCCGGGCCGGGATCGTAGCAGGTATGGGTAGCGGCGAAGTCGACGCCGAGTTCCAGGCCTTTGATGATGATTTCCGCCTTGCTCATCGCGATGAGCGGCGTGTGGATGACGAAAGGTCTGCCCCCTTCGGTGCCGGCCCTGGTGCCCAGATTGGCCATGGCGGCGAAGGCGCGGATGAAATCCGGCCGGCAGTCGGGATAGCCGCTGTAGTCAAGGGCGTTGACGCCGATAAAGATATCGCGGCTTTCCTTCACCTCCGCCCAGGCCAGGGCATGGGCAAGGAAGATGATGTTGCGGGCCGGGACGTAGGTTGCCGGGATGTCGTGCATCTCGTCAGGGTCCCGGCCCTTGGGCACCGCGATGTCCGCGGTCAGGGCCGAGCCGCCGATCCGGTCGAGATCGAGACGCAGGACGAGATGTTCGCAGCCGCAGGCCGCCGCGACGGCCGCCGCCCGCGCGACTTCGACCTCCTGCCGCTGGCCGTAGCGGAAGCTCAGGCAGTGGCAGGAGAACCCCTGGCTGCGGGCGATGGCCAGGGTGGTCGTCGAATCGAGGCCGCCGCTCAAAAGGACGACGGCGTGCCGGGATGCGGGATCGCCAGCGGGGTCGGGCAGGGATGGCGTGGTGGACATGGGGGACATTTCCTGCATTATAGCAGTCGGCCGTTGCCGCTGACCAATATTTTCTGCCGGAACGGGATCAGGACAGCGTCACCGGCAGCTTGCCGGCAAGGACGATTTCCCCGGGCGAGACGGCGGCGCGAAGCGCGACGATTTCCACCCCGCGCCGGGAGGCCTCGGCCAGAACGGCGGCATAGCCGGGATCGATCTCCACCGCCGGCATGAACCGTATCGCATCGTTGCGCTGGACGCAGAAGAGTACCATGGCGCGATGGCCGGCATCCTTCAGGGCGATCAGTTCCCGTAAATGGCGTGTGCCCCGAGCGGTGACCGCGTCGGGGAAGAGGGCGGTGCCGGCGACGGCGAGCGAACAGTTTTTCACCTCCAGATAGGTGGATCGCCCCATCCGGAAGTCGAGTCGGAAGTCGAGCCGGCTGGCGGATGAAACCCGCACCTCGCGGCTGATGGCGGCAGGCTCGCGCAGGGATTCGACGGCGCCCGCCAGGATTCCCTCCAGGACGATGTCGTTGGTGCGGGCGGTGTTGACCCCCACCCAGGTATCGCCCACCTCGACCATTTCCAGAGTGTGAGCGTACCGGCGGCGGGGGTTGTCGCTCACCGACAGCAGCACCGGGCTTCCCGGCCGGTCGCAGCCCAGCATCCTGCCCGAGTTGGGGCAGTGGACGGTGAGGGGCCGGCCGTCGGCCAGACGGACGTCGGCCAGGAAGCGTTTGTATCGCCGTTCAAGGACTGCCGGCAGCAGCGGTGCGGGGAACTTCATGAAAGCGATGGGCGCTCACCACCCGGTTGCGGCCGGCGTGCTTGGCCCGGTAGAGGGCCTGGTCGGCGGCTTCGAGCAGCTGGTTGTGGGTGTCGGTTTCGGCGGTCAGGGTAGCGACGCCGATGCTGACTGTCAATGGGCAGCGGGGAAAACGCCGGCGCAGCAGGTGGCCGAGGTTTTCGATTTCGGCACGCAGTCGTTCGCCGAAGCGGCAGGCATGGGCGTTGGGGGTCGCCGGCAGCAGAATAAGAAATTCCTCGCCGCCGTACCGGCCGACGGCGTCGCCGGGCCGCGACAGTTTTTTCATCGCCGCGGCGATGAGGCGCAGGATGGCGTCGCCGGTCTGGTGACCGTAGGTGTCGTTGAAGCGCTTGAAGAAATCGATGTCGAGCAGGCCGATGGAGACCTCGTCGCCGCGGCCGACCAGGTCGATCAGTTTGCCCTCGATGGTGGCGCGGTTGTACAGGCCGGTCAGGCCGTCGCGTTCGGCGCGACCCTGGGCTTCCTCGTACAGTCGGGCGTTTTCCAGGGCCGCCCCCATCTCGGCCGCGACGATGGCGATGGCGCGCATGTCCTCGCCGGAGAGAGGTTGGCCGGAGAGCCAGTTGTCGACGAGGATGAGCCCCCGGCTTTTCCCCTGAGCGAGCACCGGCGCCATGCCGATTTCTCCGCAGGCAAGGCAGTCGAGCAGGCGGGAATCTCCGGCGTGGCCGTCGGTGACGACCACCGGGGCCGCCCCGCGCAGGCAGTTGATGACCGCCGGCGAGTCGCCGACTTCCAGGGTGGCGAGGCAGGGCGGCGAGGGGGCGAAGGCCGGTTCCACCGCGATCCTGCCGAGGGAACGCTCCGCGGCACCGATTTCCAGGTAATGGATACGGTCGAAATGGAAATCCTGCCGGATGGCCTGAAGGGTGGCCGGGATGATCTCGTCGGCCAGCAGGCTGCGGTGGGCGACGGTGAAACTCCGGCCGGGCGTTGCGCATGACCCGCCTCCCCCCGGCCGCAGGTGCCGGCCGAGTTCGATGCTGGTGCGCAGGAGATTGGCCCTGAACTCGTGGGAAGAGGGGAAGGAGCAGTGATAGAAAAGACCGACATCCCGCACCTCGCGGTCCATCTCGGTGAGCAGCTCGCCGAAATCGAGCTTTGCCAGGGGAATCCGCCGTTCGATCTCAGGATGCAGGGGGGGGAGGGCCGGGACGGTCACCGACCCGAGGCCCTGGCCCCAGGTGAGAAAATCGGCAAGGGCGATGATGGCGGTCAGCAGCGATTCCCTCTCCGTCAGCCCCGGCGGAGTGCGGGAGAGATGGTGGCCGAGGATGACGGCGGTGATCGTCGGCGGAAACTGCCAGCGGGCGGCGAACCAGGCGCCGAGGGAGTGGTGTCCCATGCCGATCAGGCCGGTTTCTGCGGCGATGAGCTGATTACCGCCGATCCGCGGCAGATGCTCGAGAAAGTCGTGGTAGCGCACCCGGCCGCAGGCCTCGATAACGATCTTGCCGAGATCGTGGAGCAGGCCGGCGGCGTAGGCCTCCTCGGGATCGGGGTAATCGACGCTTCTGGCGATGGCGCGGCCGAGACTGGCAACGGCAAGGCAGTGCTGCCAGAAGTGGTTGCGGTCGAAGACCCCTCCCGCCTTTTTCGCAGTCAGCCGTTCGAACAGGGCGACGTCGAGGGCGATGGCGCGGATGGCGGAAAAACCGAGCAGCACCACCGCATGCGCGAGGGAGGAGACGGCGTGCGGCAGGGCGAACCCGGCCGAGTTGATCAGTTTGAGCACGCGGGCGGCGATGGCCGGATCGGTTTCCACCACCCGCACCAGATCGATGGCACCGGCATCCTCGGAGCCGGTCAAGCGCAGCAGCCGCACCGCCACCGGAGGCATGGCGGGCAGCTCGTGGGCCGGTTTGGCCAGCACCCGCATCACTTCTTCCTTGCTGGGCAACAGGTTGTGCAGATCCATGGAACCTCCTGCCCGGAAGAGATGCAAGAAATGCACCGGCAAAGGGTGATGGCTGTCGATGAGTCTGGTTGGCAATTATTCGGAATTAAAGGAAAAAAACGGATGGGGCGAAGGCCGTTCCCCCGCTGGCTCGCCGGGTGAAAAAAATTTTCCTCCTGCGTCACCCCTTCTCCAGCCGCGGACGGCGGCGGAAGAGGAGGAGGCTGCGGCCGTCGCCGCCCAAGGGCAGGGTGTAGGTCAGGGTCCGTTCCAGGTGGAAGGGGAGGGGGAGCCGTTCCAGCGCGGCGAGTTCGGCGGGCGCGCCGGCGCCGCCCTTCATGCAGATCGCCAGGCCGTCGTCGGCGCAGAAGGGCGCGGCGAGGGAGAGAAAGGAACCGGTGTCGGCCAGCGCCCGGCTGACCACCAGCCGGTGGCGGCCGACGGCGGCGAGCTGGGCGGGGACGTCGCCGCGCAGGTGCAGGGTATGCACCGTCACCCCGGAAAGCGCCAGGCAGCGGATGACATGACGGAGAAAGGCGGTGCGCTTCTGGCGTGGTTCCACCAGGGCAAGACCGAGCCCGGGCCGCGCCGCCTTCAGAACCAGGCCGGGAAAGCCGGCGCCGGTGCCGATGTCCAGGAGCGAGACGGTGCCGGGCTGCTCGTCGATGAGGTCCAGCAGGGCCAGCGAATCCAGGAAATGGCGGTCGATGATCACCTCTGCCGGCGCGTCGCCGACCAGGTTGACGGTGCGGTTCCAGCGGTGCAGCTCGTCCAGGTAGCGGTGCAGCCGTTCCACCGCCGTCGCTGGCAGCAGGATGCCGGCACGGTCAAGGCCGCGCGCGAGAAGGTCGGGATCGCGGCTGTCCGCCATGGCGGGCATTCAGTCGACGGCCGGGCCGGAGCGCCGCGCCCCGTCGAGGGCGTTGCGGACGGCGAGGGCCAGTCGTTCCCGCCGCACCGGTTTGGCGAGGCGGGTGTGGATGGGGGCGTCGTCGTCATCACCCTCCGTCCAGGAGGCGTCTTCGTTGTAGCCGCTGACCAGGATGACCGGCAGGCCCGGCCGCCGAGCGACAACCCTGGCGGCCAGTTCGGTGCCGGAGAGTTCGGGCATGGTCTGATCGGTGATCAGCAGGTCGAAGGCGGCGGGGTCGCCGGCAAAGAGATCCCAGGCGGCGCTGCTGCTGGTGAGGCCGGTGACGGAGTAGCCGAGATACTGGAGCAGCCTCCGGCTGCTGTCGACGATCGCCTCCTCGTCGTCCACCAGAAGGATGCGCTCGCTGCCGCCGGGCATGGCAATGGAGGAGGCCAGGACGCCGTCAGCGGCCCGGCCCTTTTCGGCGACGGGCAGGAAGATCTCGAACCGGGCGCCGTTGCCCGGCGAGCTTTCCACGGAGAGGAAACCGCCATGGCGCTGGACGATGCCGTACACCTCGGACAAGCCCATGCCGGTGCCTTCCCCGGTCTTGCGGGTGGTGAAGAAGGGTTCGAAGATCCGTTCCATGATCTCCCGTTCCATGCCGATGCCGTTGTCGGCGACGACGAGGCGCACATGGTCGCCGGCCTTACCCCGGTGGTTGGCGGCGGCCTCCTCGGCGCTCACCGTGACATTGGCGAGGCCGATGCGCATCTCGCCCCTGCCGTTCATCGCCTGCACGGCGTTGACGGCGAGGTTCATCACCAGCTGGTGGAGCATGGCCGGATCGGCATGGATCTGGCGGACGTCCTCGGCGATTTCGGCGGTGATGGCGATGGAGGTCGGCACGGAGGAGCGCAGCATCTTGACGATTTCCTTGACCACCGGCGCCGGCGACAGGACCTTGAGATCGTGGGGCTGCTGGCGGCTGAAGGCGAGGATCTGGCCGACCAGGTCGCGGGCGCGGAAGGAGGCGCGCAGCACCTCCTCCATGTTGGTGCGGTTTTCCCCGTCGAGGCGGTTGCTGTAGAGGGCGAGTTCGGTGTAGCCGACGATGGCGGAGAGGATGTTGTTGAACTCGTGGGCGATGCCGCCGGCCAGGGTGCCGATCGCTTCCATCTTCTGGGCCTGACGGAACTGCTGTTCCACCTTTTCCTTTTCGGCGAGGGCCTTTTTCAGCTCGGTGCAGTCGAGGATGATACCGTCCAGGTAGACCAGCTCATCCTGGGCGGTGAAGATCGGTCTGCCCCGTTCCTGCAGGTTGCGCAGGGTGCCGTCCTTGTGCCGCAGCCGGTATTCCAGGGTGAACGGCCGGCGTTCGGCGACCGCGGCGGTGATTTCCCTTTCCGCCGCCCCCCGGTCCTCGGGCAGCATCAGGCCGAGCATCGGGCAGAGTCCGGCGGCCGGCAGTTCTTCGTCCCGGTAGCCGGTGATGGCCTGCAGCGAATCGTTGAAGAATTCGATGCGGCCTCCCTCCCGGCTGTGGACCCGGTAGACGATGTTGGGCAGGTTGACCGTAAGGGAGCGGTATTTCTCCTCGCTGTCCCGGAGCGCGGCAATGGCTTTCATCCTGCGGCTGATGTCGAGGTGGGTGCCGGCGGCCCGCCGGGCGAAACCGGTGGCGGCGTCCCATTCCACGATCCTGCCTCTGCCCAGGATCCAGTGGTAGACGCCGTCCCTGCCGCGCAGCCGGAAGGTGAGTTCCCAGCGGCCGTCGGGGCGTCGGACCTGTTCCTCCACCGTGGCTTCCGTCTCCTGCCGGTCGTCGGGGTGGAGGAGTTCCGCCCAGGTCTGGTAGGAGGCCGGCAGTTCGCCGGGGGCATAGCCCAGCATGGTGTACCAGTGGTCGTTGAAGGAGACGGAGCCGGACACGGGCTGCCAGTCCCATATGCCCAGTTCGGCGCCGTCGACGGCGACGGCCAGCCGTTCCTCGCTGCGGGCGAGGTTCTGCCGCTCCCGTTCGAAGAAGATCAGCAGGATGCCGAGGGCGACGATGAAGCTGAAGACCGCCCCGGCCAGATAGCCCCAGGGCGCGAACCATTCCACCGGCCGCAGAAAGGGGTAGTTGAACTTGTGCAGACCCCAGAGGATCAGGACGCCGCCGGTGACGACGCGGCCGGTGGCCGGCAGATCCTTCTGGAGCAGGAACATGCGGCCGGCAAGGATGTTGATTACGCCGCTCAGGAAGAACACCGGCAGGTTGGCGGCGAAAAAACCGAGATGATGGAAACTCGCGACAGCGGTCCAGGCGGAAAGCAGAATGCCCAGAACGAGCAGGGAGGTGGTCCACGGAGCCCTGCCGAGGAAGATCTGGACACCGGCCAGCAGCATGATGCTGCTCCAGGATACGCAGTTCAGATGCAGGGTCTCGAAAAGGGCGTGCAGCGGCGACGCCGGCCACTGCAGCAGGAAGAGCATGAACAGGAAGCGGCAGGTGTAGACCACCCAGCTCCACGCCCACAGCCGCAGGGAACCGTCCCGGTAGCGGGCGTGCAGATAGAAGAACATGCCCACCAGAACGAGGGAGCCGGAGAAGGAGGCGATGAGGGCCGGAAGGAGCCAGGCCATGAACGGTCATTTCTCCATGCGGATGGCGGCGCTCCTGGCGTGGGCGGTGAGGCCTTCCAGGTTGGCGAGCAGCTGGATCGCCCCGGCGTCGGCGGCGAGCGCCTCCCTGCTGTAGGCGATGACGCTCGATTTTTTGATGAAGGTCTCGACGCCGAGGGCGGAGGAGAAACGGGCGGTGCCCATGGTCGGCAGGACGTGATTGGGGCCGGCGACGTAGTCGCCCGCCGATTCCGGCGTGTACCTGCCGAGGAAGACGGCGCCGGCGTGCTGGACCCGGCCGAGCCAGACGAAGGGGTCCGCGATCATCAGTTCCAGGTGCTCGGCGGCGATGCGGTTGGCGGCGTCGATGGCCGCGCCGGTGTCGGCGGCGACGAGGATGACCCCCCGTTCCGCCAGGGATCGGGCGGCGATGTCCCGGCGGCTCAGGGAGCTGAGCTGCCGCTCCAGCTCGGCGACGACCGCGTCGGCCAGGGTCCGGTCGGTGGTGATCACCATGGCCAGCGCCTGGGGGTCGTGCTCGGCCTGGGCCAGCATGTCGGCGGCGATGAAGGCGGCGTCGCCGGTATGGTCGGCGACGATCAGCACCTCGCTGGGGCCGGCGATCATGTCGATCCGCACCCGGCCGGAAACCTGACGCTTGGCCTCGGTGACGTACTGGTTGCCCGGACCGACGATGACGTCCACCGGCCGGATGCTTTCGGTGCCGTAGGCCAGGGCGGCAATGGCCCAGGCGCTGCCCGCCTTGTAGATCTCGGTGATCCCGGCGCGGCGGGCGGCGGCCAGCAGGGCGGGATTGACGGCGCCGGCGGCGTCCGGCGGCGTGACCATCACCTTGCGCGCCACGCCGGCGATGGCGGCCGGGATGCCGTTCATCAGCACCGAGGATACCAGCGGGGTCTGGCCGCCGCGGCCGCCGGGAACGTAGAGGCCGGCAGCGGCCACCGGCCGTACCAGCCGGCCGGTGACCGTGCCGTCGGCGCGGGTGACGACGAAGGACTGTTCCACTTCCCGTTCGTGGAAACTCCGGATACGATCGGCGGCGAGTTCGATGGCGGCGAGGAGTTCGGCGGGTACCCTGGAATCGGCCTCGGCCATTTCCAGCTCGCTCACCCGGAGCCGTTCGATGGTCATCGCCGGGGAGTCGAAGCGGCGGGTGTAGTCGAGCAGGGCAAGATCGCCGCGGGCGCGGATATCGTCGATGATGGCGGCGACCGTGTCGCGGCAGCCGGTGTCGGCCTGCTGGAAGCGGTCGGCGAGGGCGGCGAGGCAGGTCCGCCCCTGCGCGGAGTCGAGTGGCGCGATGGTGGCAACGGTCATGATTTTCCTTGTTCTCTGGCTGATCGCGGTTCAGGATGGTTACTTGGGGGCTACCCCGTGATCAGTTGCCGCGATCATGGAAAGGCGCGGCAGCGAAAAGTATACCACGGTGGACGGCACCCCTGCAGGAAACTTTATCAGTTGTGGCGGCGTCGCGAGGTCCGATCCGGCGCGTTGCGGCGATGGCGCGCTGCTGCCGGGCCAGAAAACATAGGACCTGTATGGCCTATAGGACGTATGCTTTCCGCATCACTGTGAATATTCGTGCGGGGCCGCCACTTGCGTCCAGTTACCAAAAGTGGCGGGCGAAGGCAAGGGAGATCCTCGCCTTCGCCGGGCGCGGACCTTTCAGTCCTGGGTGGCCGGCTGCGGGGCGAGGCCGGCCTGGCGAAGGGCTTCCGCGCCTGCCGGCGCCGGGCAGAAGGCGTCGCGACCGTAGGTCCGCCAGGCCGGGTCCGCGTAAGTGGCGTGGCAGGGGAGGCAGAGCCCGGCGCGGAGGATGCGGGCCAGTTCGTCGCCGGAAAAAGGCCGGAGATCGGCGCGGGAGCCGTGCTGGAGGGCGACGCCGTCGATGGTGACATAGCCGTCCAGAGGCGGCGTCGTGCCCACCGGCGTCCGTTCCCCCTGGTGGAGGGGCGAGAACCGCCAGCCGCCGTTTTCCAGCCAGGCGGTGCCCTCGCCGAGGCCCAGGGTCTTGGTGGACAGGTGGCAGTCCCGGCAGGAGCGCGCCTCCTTGCGGGTGGTGTGCGGGTTGATCGCGGCGAAGGTCAGCCGGTTGAACTGGCGTTCGCCCCGGCCCTTGTCGTCGAGAATGGTCACCATGTCCTGGCAGCCCGGGGTCACCACCACCACCTCGTCGGCCCAGAGGGCCAGCATCGGCTTTTCGTAGCGGATGAACGAGCGGCCTTCCGACCACCAGCCCGGAGTTTCCTCGCCGGTCAGCTTGTCGCGGTCGGTTTCGGACAGATCCCGCCGGGCGTGGCAGCCGTAGCACTGCGGCACCCAGGCCGAGTGGCAGGCCTCGCAGGACAAACGCCGGTGCAGCGCGTCGTCGCAGACGCCCTCCTTGTACGGGGCGAGGGGATGGAGGCGGTCGTCCAGTTTGCCGGTCAGCTGGAAGGTGCCGTCGGCGCGGACGATGTTGTTGAGTTTGTTGCCCTTGCGGGTGGTGCCCGGCTCGGTTTTGCCGTGGCAGGAGACGCACTGCACCTCCAGCTGTTCCTCGTAGTGGGCGTGGCGGGTGCCGTCGCCCATGATCTCGTCCCTGGTATGGCAGTCGATGCAGGCCATGTTTTTCTCGTAGTGGATGTCGGGCGGCAGGTCCAGGTAGAAGCGGTCGCCGGGCAGCTGCTTCGGCGACACCCCGCCCTTTTCGTACGGGGTGCCGTACCCCTCGGCTTCGAACCTGCCGGTGTAGGACAGACCGATGCGGCCGCTGCGGTTGTGGCAGCGGATGCAGTTCTCCGGCGGCACCTTCTTGATGATCAGCTGATGGGGTTTTTTCGGCGCTTCCCCGGCGGCGGCCGGGGGCGGCGGGGAGGCGGGATCGGGCGGTGGCGCCACCGAGTGGCAGGCGGTGCAGCCGCCGCCCTTTTCTCCGAAGAAGCCGGGCAGGTCGCCTTTTTGTTTCCAGAGATGACAGGTGCCGCACATCTTGCGGAAGTAGTCGATGGCCAGCGAAGTTCTGCCGGTGGCGAGCAGATCCTCCACCGAAAAGTCGCCGTACTGATCCGGGGCTTCGCCCCAGTAGTAGAGCAGGGTGGCGAGGATGCCGCGGTTGGTGGCCATCAGCGAGTTCTTTACCTTGTGGACGTCGCGGGAATGGCAGCCGGAGGCGGCGCAGGTCTTTTCCACCAGCCGCAGGTCGCCGGGGTTTTTGACCATGCCGGCATGGGCCTCCGTCTTGTCGATGGCCAGCGCGTCGCCGAGATGGCAGGGCGAGCAGCCGAGCACTTCGCGGTCGTGGGCCGCGTCCAGTTTTTCGTCACGGTGGCAGGTGAGGCACATCTCGACGTGGCCGGCGGTGGTGAGCAGGGGCCGTTCCGGGCGCTGCAGCCGGTTTTCGCGGATGACGAGAACGAAGACGGTGACGAGGATGGCGAGCAGGGCGAGACGGGAGCGCATGATGGATCAGACCGGCGGCTCTTCGGAAAAGTTCTGGGCAGTGGGATAGCGGCGGCCGTAGCCGAAGGCCTTGCTGGTCACCTTGAGGCCGAGCGGCGCCTGCTTGCGCTTGTACTCGTTGCGGTTGATGCGGCGGACCACATCGGCCACCGCGGCCGGATCGAAGCCCCGGCCGACGATCTCGGCGACGCTCAGGTTCTCTTCCAGATAGAGGGTGAGGATCCGGTCGAGCAGCGGATAGGGGGGCAGATCGTCGTCGTCCCGCTGGTTCGGCGCCAGTTCGGCGGAAGGCGGCTTGGCGAGGGTGCGGGCCGGGATGATCTCCCGCTCCCGGTTGACATAACGGGCCATGGCGTAGACCATCTCCTTGGGGGCGTCGGAGATCACCGCGAGTCCGCCGTTCATGTCGCCGTACAGGGTGCAGTAGCCCACCGCCAGTTCGGATTTGTTGCCGGTGGAGAGCAGCAGCCGGTTGAACTTGTTGGACACCGCCATCAGGATGAGGCCGCGGATGCGGGCCTGCAGGTTCTGTTCGGTGAGATCGGCGGGCAATTCGCCGAACAGGGGTTGCAGGGTCGCGAGCAGGGTGGTGAAGGCTTCGGTGATCGGCACCACCTGAACGTCGATGCCGAGGTTTTCGGCGAGTTGCAGCGCGTCCTCGACGCTTTCCGGCGACGAGTAGGGCGACGGCATGGCGATGCCCATGACGTTATCCGGCCCCAGGGCGCGGCAGGCGATGACCGCGGCCAGGGCCGAGTCGATTCCGCCGGAAAGCCCCAGCACCACCTTGGCAAAGCCGCATTTGCGGACGTAGTCGGCTGTGCCGGCGGTGAGCGCGGCCAGCACCTCGGCGGCCGGCTCCGCCGCGACCATCTCCGTTTTCCCTCCGTCTTCGATGCGCCAACCGCCTGAGCGCCACTCCGCCACCAGCATGTCCTCGCGGAAACAGGCGGCCATCCCGGCGGGTTCGCCCCGGTGGTCGAGGACGAAGCTCGCGCCGTCGAACACCAGGCTGTCCTGGCCGCCGACCTGGTTGACGTAGACGAGAGGAACCCGGTACTTGCGGCAGACGGTGCCGAAGATCCGCAGCTTTTCGTCCCGCTTCCCCAGCTGATAGGGGGAGGCGGCGATGTTGATCAGGATCTCCGGCCTGCCAGGGGCTTCGCGCAGAAGCTCTTCCAGGGGATCGTCGGGGTAGAGGCGGGTGGCCACCGCGTCCTTGTCGTTCCAGATGTCCTCGCAGACGGTGAGCCCGAAGGTACGGCCGTCGATCTCCACCGGCCGGCTGGCCTCGCCCGGCTCGAAGTAGCGCCGTTCGTCGAAGACGTCGTAGGTGGGCAGGAGGCGCTTGCGGGCGGTGGCGACGACGGTGCCGCCGGCGAGCAGCGCGCAGCTGTTGTGCAATCGCCCCGGGGTGGAACTTCGTTCGAGTATGCCGCAGACCACCTTGATCCCGTGCGCCTTGTCGAGGAGTTCCGCGAGGGCCAGGTCGTGGCCGCGGACAAAGGCGGGCCGTTCGAGCAGGTCCTGGGGGGGGTAGCCGCACAGGGAGAGTTCGGGGAAGACCGCAAGGTCGCAGCCCCGGTCGCGGGCGCGGGCGAGCCAGTCCAGCATGGCGGCCAGGTTGCGGCGGAAATCGCCGATCACCGGGTTGGTCTGGATGAGGGCTATCTTCATGGCCGGTATATAGCACAGACGATGGGGAATGGAAAGGGAGGCTGGAAGGACACGCTTTTTGCTTGCCTTTCCTCGCCGCGACCGGCTAAACTGCCACACCCGCCATTCGGGCGGGGATTCCGGCAGCCGGCCGGCCGTCACTCCTCCCGGAGCATTGCATGAAGAAATACTTCGTCCTGGACACCAATGTCCTTCTGCACAACGCCGACGCGCTGCACTGCTTCGCCGACAACATCGTCGTGCTGCCCATGTCGGTCATCGAGGAACTGGACAAGTTCAAATCCAGGAGCGACGAGCTGGGGCGCAACGCCCGGCGGGTGATCCGCGACCTCGACAACCTGCGGGCCAACGGCCGGCTGCGGGACGGGGTCGAGATGGAGGGCGGCGGCATTCTGCAGATCGTCCTCGAAAAGGATCTGGCGGTCAACGGCAGCCTCGACCTCAAAGTGCCCGACAACCGCATCCTCGCCGTTGCCTACACCCTGCTGCAGAAGGGAGAGCGGGTCATCTTCGTCTCCAAGGACATCAACGCCCGCCTCAAGGCCGACGCCCTCGGCCTGCAGGTCATGGACTTCGAGAAGCAGAAGGTCAACATCGACGAACTGTACACCGGCTACACCGAGATCGAAGTGGGCCGCGAGGTGATCGATACCTTTTTCCGCGAACCGCTCACCCCGGTAGAGGGCATCGAACTGCGGGCCAATCAGTTCGTGCTGCTGCGCGACGAAGCGGATCCCAAGCACACCGCCCTCGGCCGGGCGATCAACGACCGCGAGATCAAGCGGCTGGCCGAAGACTACGAGACGGTGTGGAACATCCGCAGCCGCAGCAAGGAACAGCGGATGGCCCTGGAGCTGCTCATGGATCCGACGGTGGAGGTGGTCACCCTGGTGGGGCAGGCCGGCACCGGCAAGACGCTTCTTGCTCTGGCCGCCGCCCTGGAGTGCACGATCCATCTGAAACGATACGACAAGATCCTGGTGTCGCGGCCGATCATCCCCCTGGGCAAGGATCTCGGCTACATGCCCGGCGACAAGGACGAGAAGCTCTCCCACTGGATGGGGCCGATCTTCGACAACCTCTTCTACCTGATGAGCGGCGACAAGGCCGGCGACAAGAACAGCCACGGGGAGGAGCAGAACATCCGCCAGAAGGTGAACAAGCTCCTCGACGGCAACATCGTCGAGATGGAGGCGCTCACCTATATCCGCGGCCGTTCCATTCCCCATCAGTTCGTCATCGTCGACGAGGCGCAGAACCTCACCCCGCACGAGATCAAGACGATCATCAGCCGGGCGGGGGAGGGGACCAAGATGGTGCTCACCGGCGACCCGTACCAGATCGACAACCCCTACCTGGATTCCAGCTCCAACGGCCTGACCTATGCCGTCGAGCGGCTGAAGGGGCTGGCGCTGCACGGCCACATCACCCTGCGCAAGAGCGAGCGCAGCAACCTGGCGGCGGTGGCGGCGAGTTATTTGTGAGAGACGGCGGTTGGCAGAAACCGGTCGGCGGCTGCCGGCTCTCTGCCTGCAAACCGCCAACGGAAAACCGCCAGCTTGCCAAAGCCTCATCTGTACGATGACGCTGCGGCGGGGTACAATAGAACGGTTTGCCGGTGGGGACCCCGGCATACCCATCCCCCCTGTTCCCCCTATTACCCTGTGAGGAGGTAGACCTTGGAATTCGAACCGAAATGGATCGCCTGGGAAATCACCCGGCGCTGCAACCTGCGCTGCGTGCACTGCCGGTCGTCATCCGAACTGGAGGCCAAGGGGCATCCCGATTTCACCCTGGAGCAGGGCAAGGGCCTCATCGACGACATCTCCTCCTACGCCAAGCCGGTGATGGTGCTCTCCGGCGGCGAGCCGCTGTTGCGCGCCGATGCCTTCGACCTCGCCGCCTACGGCACGGAAAAGGGGCTCAGGATGTGCATGGCCACCAACGGCATCCTGGTCACCGGGGAGATCTGCCGCAAGATGAAGGAGGCGGGCATCCGCATGGTTTCCTTGAGCCTCGACGGGTCGCGGGCCGAGGTTCACGACGATTTCCGCAGTCAGCCCGGCGCCTTCGAGGGCACGATGAACGCCGCCCGGCTTTTCCGCGAGCACGGCATCTCCTTTCTGATCAACTCCTCGTTCACCAAGCGCAACCAGGAGGAGATTCCCAGGGTGTACGAGCTGGCGAAGCAGATCGGCGCCACCGCCTGGTACATGTTCATGATCGTCCCCACCGGCCGCGGCAAGGACATCATGAACGAACTGATCTCCGCCGAGGACTACGAAAAGATCCTCAAGTGGCACTACGACATGGAGAAGGATGAGCCGGAACTGCTGGTGCGCCCCACCTGCGCCCCCCACTACTACCGGATCTTCCGGCAGCAGGCCAAGGAGCGCGGCGAGAAGGTGGAGCGGCGCAATCTCAAGTTCTCCACCGGCGGCTCCAAGGGCTGCCTTGCCGGCCAGCTCATCTGCCTGATCGACGTCGACGGCGAGGTGCTGCCCTGCAGCTACTTCCCCAAATCGGCGGGCAACGTCTATAAGCAGCCGTTCCGGGAGATCTGGGAGAACTCGCAGCTCTTCCGGGAACTGCGCGATTTCAAGAGCTACCGCGGCCGCTGCGGTTCCTGCGAGTACAACAGCGTCTGCGGCGGCTGCCGGGCGCGCTCCTACTCGATGACCGGCGATTACCTGGGCGAGGAACCGTTCTGCAACTACATGCCCATCAAGATGCTGAAGAAACAGGAACGGGAAGATTCTGCCCGGTGAGGGGCCGCTTCCTTTCGTCACTCACGGAAAGGGAATACTACACCATGAACACGACTTTTTTGCAGGCATGCCGGGGCGAGAACGTCCCCTACACCCCCATCTGGATCATGCGCCAGGCGGGACGCTATCTGCCCGAGTACCATACGGTGCGCAGCAAGGGCAGCTTCCTCGATCTCTGCAAGACACCGGAGCGGGCCGCCGAGGTGACCCTGCAGCCGGTGGACATCCTGGGCGTCGACGCCGCCATCCTCTTCTCCGACATCCTGGTGCCCCTGGAGCCCATGGGCATGAACCTGGATTTCCAGGAAAAGCGCGGGCCGATCCTCGAGGAGCCGGTGCGGAGCATGGCCGACGTGAAAAGGCTGGTGGTTCCCGATCCGGAGGCGACCATGCCCTACGTCATGGACACCATCCGCATCCTGCGGCGGGAACTGGCCGACAAGGTGCCGCTCATCGGTTTCTCCGGCGCGCCCTTTACCCTGGCCACCTACATGATCGAGGGCGGCAGCTCCAAGACCTTCTGGAACACCAAGAAGATGATGTACCAGGCGCCCGAGGTGTACCGGGCCCTGCTCGACAAGATCACCGCCTGCACCACCCTGTATCTCAAGGCGCAGGCGGCGGCGGGCGCCCAGGCCCTGCAGATCTTCGATTCCTGGGCCGGCGCCCTGGCCCCCTGCGATTTCGAGGAATTCGCCATTCCTTATGTCCGGACGATCATTGCCGACCTGCGTCAGGCAACCGATGTGCCGATCATCTACTTCGCCAACAACGGCGCCTCGCTGCTGGAGATCTCCGCCACTTCCGGCGCCGATGTCCTCGGCCTCGACTGGCGGGTGCGGCTCGACGAGGCGACCCGGCGGGTGGGGCCGCAGTTCAGCCTGCAGGGCAACATGGACCCCATCGCCCTTCTGCTGCCCGAGGAGAAGATGGCGGCGCGGGTGGCCGAGATCCTCAAGGAAGGCAGGGCGGCCCGCGGCCACATCTTCAACCTCGGCCACGGCATCCAGCCGGAAACCCCGTGGGAGCAGGCCAAGCTGCTCGTCGACCTCGTCCACCGGCTGAGCGCCCGCTGAGGGAGGGCCGGGCGGTGATCCCCTCCCCGGAGGAATGTCTGCAGCTGATGACCAGCTACGCGATGCTGGACAATATCCGCGCCCATTCCATCATGGTGGCGCGGGTGGCGGACTATCTTTCCGAGGAGCTGCAGCGGCGCGGCGCCGGGATCTCCCACCGGGCGGTGATCGCCGGCGCCCTGCTGCACGACATCGCCAAGACCGAGTGCATCCGCACCGGCTGCGACCATGCCAGCGAGGGCAGGGAGATCTGCCTGCGCCACGGTTTCGTCGAGATCGCCGACATCGTCGGCGACCACGTCGTCATCCGCAACGGCGGCGCGGCTCCACTGGGAGAGCGGGAGATCGTCTACTACGCCGACAAACGGGTGACCCACGAGGCGATCGTCGGACTCGCCCAACGGCGGGACTATATCCTCGCCCGCTACGGCAACGACGATCCGCGCCGGATCGCCGCCATCGAGAAGAACTTTCTGCGCTGCCAGCGGATGGAGCGGGAGATCTTCGCCCTCCTCGACATCGAGCCGGAACAGCTTGCCGCCACGGTGCTGCACCGGAACACAACCTTTCTGACGTGACGTCGTGCAGCAGCAGATCGGCATAGTTCTTCTCAATCTCGGTGGCCCGGAACGGCTGGCCGACGTCGAGCCCTTCCTCTACAACCTGTTTTCCGACCGGCAGATCATCCGCCTGGGGCCCGCCTTTCTCCAGAAACCCATCGCCTGGCTGATCGCCCGGCGGCGGGCGCCGAAGAGCATGGAATCCTACCGCAGGATCGGCGGCGGCTCGCCGCTCAACCGGATCACCGCCGAACAGGCCCGCGCCCTGGAAGACGTCCTCGCCGGAGACATCCCCTGCCGGGTCGGCATGGCGATGCGCTACTGGCAGCCCTTTGCCGGCGAGATTCTCGAACGGTTCCGGCGCCACGGCATCGAACGGCTGGTGGCGCTCACCCTGTATCCCCATTACTCGGTGGCCACCACCGGCTCGTCGCTGGCCGACCTCAGGGAAAAGGCCGCCGGCTTCACTCTTGCCGCCGTCGAATCCTATCCCGATCATCCCGGCTACGTGCAGGCGCTGGCCGCCACCATCGGTGAAGGACTCGCCGCCATGGGGGACGGGGCGAGGGTGGTCTACAGCGCCCACAGCCTGCCGGTCAAATTCATCGAGGAGGGGGACCCCTACTGCGACCACCTGCAGCGCACCATCGCCGCGGTGGAGAAGCTCACCGGCGTGCGCGGCGAGGTCGGCTACCAGAGCCGGTCCGGGCCGGTGCGCTGGCTTGCGCCCTCGACGCCGGACACCTTGCGGAGGCTGGCGGACGAAGGGTGCCGCAAGGTGCTGATGGTCCCGATCAGCTTCGTCTCCGACCATGTGGAGACCCTGTACGAGATCGACATGCAGTACCGGGAAATTGCCGCGGGACTGGGGATCGAGCTTGCCCGCAGCCGTTCCCTCAACACCGATCCGCTCTTTATCGGTGCGCTGAAGGATCTGGTGCTGCAATGCTGCCGCGAACGGGACTGGCTTTGAGACTTGCCGGTGACCGGCGCGTAGCCGGCGGTATGCAACGGTGGTGAAGACCAGATCGCCACGCTTGGCTCGGGTGACGGTGCGGGTACTTCTCCGTCTTCGCGAGGAACAAAGTGACGAAGCGATCCAGGTCGGCGCGCAAACCCGCAGCCAGCCGGGGTGGTTTCTCCGAAGCGCCGGCGGATGGCGCCAGGCGCTCGGCAACGCGCCGGCGTGGTTGACAGATTCATTCCCGCCTCTCCGCGAGGCTTGATCGATTGTGGAAAGATCGTGAGACGCATAGATATTTTCTTTTTGATCCCCCTCATGCTGTTGGGGTTCGCATCGGCGGGGACGGCGGCGGAAAGGCCGCTGCGGCTGGCGTCGCTGGCCCAGCCGGCAGCCCAGGCCAAGGGGGGGCTGCCCTGGATACGGATCATCGCCGGCAGCCTTCCCGCCAGGGTCGTGCTGGTGGACAAGAGCAGACAGCGGCTCGAGGTGCTGCAGTACGACGGCAGTCTCCGGAGCCTCGCCTCCTTTTCCTGCGCCACCGGCGAGAACCATGGGCCGAAGGAGGCGAGCGGCGATTCCCGCACCCCGGAAGGGATCTACTTCATCACCAAGAGCTACGTCGACAGCCGGATCACCGTGTTCGGCAAGCGGGCGCTCCATCTCGATTATCCCAACGTCTACGACCGGGAGGAGGGCAAAAACGGCGACGGCATCTACATCCACGGCACCAACCGCAACCTCACCCCCTACAGCACCAACGGCTGCATCACCCTCGACAACGACGATCTGGAGCAGCTCGCCTCCTACCTGCAGCAGCAGCAGACACCGGTGCTGATCGTCGAATCCCGTGAGAAACTGGAAGAAGCCGGCCTGCGTCTGCCCGACCTGGACGGCGCCCAGCTCTCCAACCACCTGCTCCCGAAAGGCATTCCGGCGGAACAGACCGTGTTCGAGTCGCTGTTTCTGCTCAGCGACGGCCATCAGACCGTCGCCCAGGGAAGATACCGCCTGGCCTCCGCCGCCGGCGGCAGCGGGGCCGGCGCGGTGCGCGGCTATCTTGCCGGCGGCGGACCAGCCGAGGTGCAGATCGTCGACCGCTTCCCTCAGGAGGAAAGTCTGATCGCCTCCGCGGGGACGGAGCAGCAGAGCATCGTTGCCGCCGCCGCTTCGCCCATCGCCCAGTATCCGGCGGACGAGGCGCAGGTACGCGCTTTCGTCGAAAACTGGCGCCGGGCCTGGGAATCCAAGGATATCAAGGCCTATATCCGGCACTATGCCGATACCTTCACCAACGACAAGATGGACCGGGACGCCTGGCGACGCTACAAGGCCGGCCTCAACAAGCGCTACGCACGCATCTCGGTGGATATCTCCGATATCTCGGTGGAATGGACGCCCACCGGCGCCAGCGTTCTTTTCAAACAGCGTTACGCTTCCGACAAGTATCAGGCTTACGGCAGGAAACTTCTCTACCTCTCCCATGGCGGCAAGGGGTGGCGGATCGAACGTGAAATCTGGCTGAACTGAGAATCCATCATGACAACCTTCCGACGCTGCCTGCCGCTGCTGCTCCTCGCGCTTCTGATCCCCGCCCTCTGCCGGGCGCAGATCCGCGAGGAGGTGTTTTTCGCCAACACCGATCACGAACTCCACGTTTACCGGATATCCGGGGACGAGCCGGGCAAGACCCTGATGATCATCGGCGGCATCCAGGGGGACGAGCCGGGCGGCTATCTCACCGCCGATCTCTACGCCGACATCCATCTGAAGCGGGGCAACCTGATCGTCGTGCCCCGGGCGAATTTCTATTCCATCCTTCTCAGCCAGCGCAACGGCCTCACCGGCGACATGAACCGCAAGTTCGAGGACCGGTCGGACTCCGGGCGCAATCTGGAGGAGGAAGTGGTCAACATCCTCAAGCATCTCATCGCCGAGAGCGACTGCCTGGTCAATCTCCACGAAGGTTCCGGTTTCTACAGTCCCACCTGGCTCAACGATCAGGAAAATCCCATGCGTTTCGGCCAGTCGATCATCTTCGACACCGCCCGTTACCAGGTACCGGGCGGCGATCGGGTCATCGACCTGGAGGCGCTGGCGGAACGTATCGTCGGCCATGCCAACCCGCAGATCGACAACGAGCGTTACCGCTTCAAGCTCAACAACCACAACACCCTGGACCCGAAGACCCCCCATCCCGAGCAGCGGCGCAGCGCCACCTACTACGCCCTCACCGTCGCCCACATTCCGGCCTTCGGCATCGAGACTTCCAAGACGATTTCCTCGCTGACCTCCAAGATCCATCTGCACAAGCTGATGATCAACGCCGTGCTCGCAACCCTGGGCATCGAACCGGACACGCCCGGGGTCAACGTCGAACCGCCCCGGCTCGACTACCTGCTGATCAAGGTCAACGACGGCTACCCCTACGCCCTGCCCGACGGCGCCAGGCTCGAAGTCGATTTCGGGGACGAGGTGATGGTGTCCGACATCATCGCCAACTACCGCCGTGGGGTGGTGGCGGATATCGAAGGGATAGGAGGCACCAACGATACCGCCAGGCTGTTCCGGGTCGTCCGGCCCACCCGGATCGTCATCCGCAAGGACGCGCAGCGCTGCGGCATCGTCGAACTGGTGCCGCGCACCGGCACCGCCCTGGCCCGGCAGGGGGATGGCGACGCGCCAGGGCGGCCGGCCGCCGGCGACGGGATTGCCTCTCCCCTGCAGGCGGAGAAGCTGCTGGTGGACGTCAACGGCAGGATGCTCTCCCTTCCGGCCCGGCAGACCCTTACCGTACAGAAGGGCGATCGGCTCACCCTGCAGTCCATCCACACCAACCAGGCGGAGTTGGACGAAAAGGTCAGCGTCAACTTCAAGGGCTTCGCCCCGCCGAAGAACAGGAACGACGGCAACGACCTGCTCTATCCCATCTTCACCGATCAGGATCTGCTCGCCAGGTTTTCGGAGAACAAGGCCGGCCGGCGCTATCCCATCGTCGCCATGTACGAGGACAAGGTCATCGGCGAGTTCTGGGTGGAGTTGAAGAAATGAGCGGGCCGCTGGACCGCGCCCGCCGGTTGTGGCCGATCCTGCGGCCATCCGCCACTGGTGGTGCCCTGCTGGCCGTCCTCCTGCTGGCACTGATTTCCCTGCCGGCCGCGGCGGCCACCGTCGAGGAGTTGCGGGCCAGGGCCGACAGCGGCGATGTCGGCGCCCTGGCCCGGCTGGCGGCGATGTACGAGGATGGCCGCGGTGTCGGCCGGGATCTGGCCCTCGCCTGTTCCCTCTACCAGCAGGCGGCGGAAAAGGGCGATGCCGACGCCCAGCGGGCCCTGGGCGCCATGTATGAACTTGGCCGGGGCTGCGGCCAGGACCTGGACAAGGCCGTCTTCTGGTACCGGAAATCGGCGGAACAGGGTGTTGCCCGCGCCCAGGCCAACCTGGGGGTGCTGTACGAGGAGGGCAAGGGGGTCGAGCAGGACCATGCCGAGGCGGTACGCTGGTACGAACTGAGCGTGGGCAAGGGATATCCGCGCGGCCAGTACCTGCTCGGTTCCATGTACGAACGCGGCCTTGGCGTCGCCCGGGATCTTGCCGCCGCCCGCGGCTGGTACGAGAAGGCGGCCGCGGCCGGCTACTCCCGGGCGATGGCCCGGCTGCGGGAGATGGCCGCCTCGCCGCCGCCGGCCGCAAAGGAAACGCAACCGCAAGCGGTGCCGCCATCGCCGCCGGCCGGGGTGGTGGAGACGGCGCCTGCCGTGGACAAAGCCCCGCAACCGGCGGCATCGGGGGAACCGGTCGCCGGCGGTGCCGAATCCGCGGACATTCCGGGCTTGGCTATCGGCGGCGGAACCGTCGACATCCCGGCCGCCGAGCAGCATTTCTATCTGGGCAACCAGCTGGCCGGCGAAGGCCGGCTTCCCGAGGCCATCGCCGCCTACGAACAATCCCTGGCCCTGGAGCCGGACAACCCCAATACCCTGGAAAACATCGCCATTACCTGGGCCAAGCTGGGGGAACTGGACAAGGGGCTCGGCTACATGGTCAAGGCGGTGGAGGCGGCCCCGGCCGATGCCGGCAAGCATGTGTCCTTGGGAATCATGCTGCATGCCGCCGAGAAGGAAGACGAGGCCATGGCCCGTTACCGCCAGGCGATTCGCCTCGATCCCACCCAGGACGGCGTTTACTTCAACATGGCGGTGATCTTTGCCGGCCGGCACCAGTATGAAAAATCGTGGCGCAGTCTGCAAATGGGGGAGCGGCTCGGCCGGCCCGGCGGCGAACTGCGCGAACGGCTCGCCGAACAGCAGCCCGAGCCCGACAGCGGCTGGATGGCTGCCGCCCTCGACGGGGTGTATCTCCGGCAGATCCAGGTCGCCAGCCGGGCCGAGGCCGAAGAGGTTCTGCGCCGGCTGACGGCGGGCGAGGACTTCCGCACCCTGGCGGAATCGCTCTCCATCGCCCCCTCGCGTCTGCATCAGGGCTATCTGGGCAGGGTGACGGCGGGTGAGATCGACGCCGGCCTGTTCGGCGCGCTCCGGGATCTGCAGCCCTTCGCCTTCAGCCCCGTTCTCGAAACCACCGGCGGCTGGAGTGTCTTCCAGCGATTGCTCATGCCCGAGGCGCTGCTCGCCGACTGATGCCTCTATAGAGCCCACCCGGACCGGCTGCGGCCTGTCGACCTTCCTGGATCGCTTCGTCACGCTGTTCCTCGCGAAGACGGAGCATTTGCCGCGTCATCGCGAGCGCAGCGTGGCGATCCAGTCCTCTCTCCAGGTTCACCCATCCGGGTAAGTGCCGCCGGTGGTCAACTCGGTCGAGCAACCGGCTCAGTCACCGGCGATGGAGGGAATCCGTCGGGGCCGGCGATTACGACAACGACAACGACAACGACAAGGAGAAAAATGCCGCCCCTGCCGATGGCCGCAAGGGGTTTTCCCCAAGGGTCGTCACCCGATTCGCCAGGGAGATGCGCATCCTGCCGTGCCGCTCTAGGCAGCGGAAAAGTTTCGTTGTCAGCAGCGGCAGCGAAACGGTTGTCGTTGTCGTCCTCGTGGTCGGAAGAACGATGGAGATGGCGACCAAAGGCGACGGCGGCCGGCATGGCTGGCGGTAAATCGGCGGCTCCGGCTGGATCCCTTCGTCACGCTGTTCCTCGCGAAGACGGCGCATTTGCCGCGTCATCGCGAGCGCAGCGTGGCGATCCAGTCTTTTCCCCCTTGGCGCCGCCCTCTTCGCCATCCGGCTGCGGCATTCACGCCGGTGGCGGGCGGTTCGCCAGAACCTTGTCGATCCGGTTGCCGTCCAGATCCACCACCTCAAGCCGCCATCCCTCCCATTCGGTGATATCGCCGGTTCGCGGCAGGCGGCCGATCAGCCACATCATCATGCCGCTCAGGGTGTGGTAGCGGCCCTTTTCTTCCTCCGGTACCGTCCTGAGTCCAAGGCGGTCCTTGAGCTCAACGATGGGGATCAGGCCGTCCAGCAGCCAGGAGCCATCTTCCCGCTGGACCGCCCACAGGTCTTCCGGATCCAGCGGCCTGAATTCTCCGGCAAGGGCTTCCAGCACATCCTGCAGGGTGATCAAACCCAGCATTTCGCCGTATTCATCGACCACGAAAACCATCTGGATACCGGACTCGCGAAACTGCTCCAGAAGCTTCATCCCGGTCAGGGACTCGGGGACATACACGCAGGGTTTGAGATGGTTTGCGATTTCGTCTGTCTTGCCGTTGGTTATGAGTTTCAGCAGCCTTTTGGCGCTGATCACCCCCAGCATCTCCTCCAGCCCGCCACGGCAGACCGGAAACCGTGAGTGATCCGAATCGAGCAAATAGGCGATGCTGCTTTCAAAGGGCTGGGTGATGTCGAGATAGACGATCTCGCTGCGCGGGGTCATGAGCGAGGCAAGCTGCCTGTCGTCCAGGCGGAACACGTTGCGCACCATTTCGTGTTCATGTTTCTCGATCACCCCCGAGGCGGAGCCCTCCACCAGCATGGCATGGATATCCTCTTCGGTCAGATGGGCGCTGCCTGAATCCTTGCTGCCCAGCAGCCGCAGGATGCTGTCCGTCGAAAAGGAAAGGAGGAAGACAAAGGGGCGGGATACGAGTGCCAGCGCCGATACCGGACGAGCGACGAATTTCGCGATCCCCTCGGCATCGAGCTGGGCGATGCGCTTGGGCACCAGTTCCCCGACAACTATCGAGAAATAGGTGACGACGACCACCACCAGGGCGGTCGCGCAGCTGGAACTCGTCGCCTCGCTGAGCCCGAGGCGATGGAGCCAGCCGGAGAGAGGGCCTGCCAGCGCGGCTTCGCCGACGATGCCGTTCAGGATACCGATGGCGGTGATGCCGATCTGGATCGTGGACAAGAACCGCGTGGGATCCTCGCCGAGGTGCATGGCCAGCGCCGAGCGCGCATCGCCTTGATCGGCAAAACGCAGCAGGCGGCTGCGGCGTGCCGAGATCAGCGCCATTTCGGACATGGCGAAAACGCCGTTCAGCACGATCAAGGCGATCAAGAGCACGATATCCACGCGGGCATCCTCCTGGGTTTACTTCGCTGGCCGTGTCCTCGCCTCGTAAGCGGTTCTGGATGTTTGCCTGGGTGCAGCCCCATGATCAGTGAGCTCGCCTCTTCATCGTGAGCCGGGATCGGGATCACTGGGGCGCCAGCAGCAGAGTGCCTTCCGCCCACTGCTGAAAGACCACCGCCGTGTCGGCCAACCACTGTTCCAGCTGTGCCAACCGTTTGCGGGCCAGCAATTCCGAGCCGAACGATTCCTCGTGGATCACCTGGAAGCCGAGTTCCCCGGCCGGACTGAGCAGGGCAAGAATCCGCAGCTGCGCCGCCTCCGCCTCGGGAATGCGCCGCAGGAACTGGTACGCCTGGTCCAGGGAGGGAAATTCGGCGAAACGGATACGGAAACGTCCGTCCGCCGGCTGGGGTTGCGGTCCGCTTTCAACCGGGAAGGTGACGATGGTGCCGGTGGGCAGGTTGTCGCCGTTGGTGATGGTAGGATTGTGGTCCAGTACCAGTTGCAGGCTCGCGGTGGTGAAGCGGCCGTAGACCCTGGCGATCATCTTGCTCAGCGTTTCGCCGCGTTCCAGGCGGAGATTGCCTAGCTCCCGTATCGCGGCCACGGGCGGGGCGGTTTCGACAATCTGCACTTCTTCGGCGGCGGGCGGGGGGGCCAGTGCCTGGGGAGCGGCGGCGGGGGGGGCTTCCGGCACGACGGCGGTCGCCGCCGCCGACTCTGGCCGGGAAGGTATGGGAGGGGGGGGCGAGACGGACACGGGCGGGGAAGCCGGGAGGAGCGGCGCCGCCGGCGCCGGTGGCGGAAGCGGGGAGGGTACGATTTCGACCGCCGCCATGGGTGGCCGCGGCTGGCGGGGATGGCTGAGGTACCACGCCCCGGCAAGGACCGCGGCCAGGACGGGCAACCCCGCCAGGGCGATCCAGCGCACTCCCCGGCCACCGGCGGCAGAGGCCACCCGCTTGCTGCAGGCGAAGACCAGCCGGGCGCCGACGGTGGAACCGTTCTGGATGATGAGCGAGATCAGGGTCTTCGAACAGAGCATGACGATCTTGCGGGGATAGCCGCGGGTGAGCCACCAGATGGCGAGAAAGCCCCAGAAGCTGAACAGATCCGGCAGGAAATTGCCGCTGCCGCTCGCCTGCCGCAGCCGGTAACGGATCATCTTCTTGGTTTCGGCGAATCCCAGCGGTTCCAGGGTGTAGAGGGTGGCGATCCGGTCGGTGAAGTTGGCGTGCGCCGCCATCCGTTCGCGGAACTCTTCCTGGGCGAAGATGACGATCTGCAGCAGTTTGGCGTTGTTGGTCTCGTAGTTGAGCAGTTCGCGCAGTCCCTCCAGGCAGTAATCGGGCAGTTTCTGGCCTTCGTCGATCAACAGACAGACGATGCGCTCCTGCTCCACCGCCCGCTCGAACAGATGGGTCTTGATCTCCTCCTTGATCTGCCGCTCACCGTCGTCGTCGCCCGGTTCGGGCATGGCCAGGGTGGCGCAGAGGGTGAGGAGGAATTCCCGTTCCGAGACGAAGGCCGGATCGAGGATCAGATGGGTATCGACCAGGCCGTCGTCCAGGTTGAGCTTTCGAATCAGCTGCCGGCAGAGGGTGGTCTTGCCGGTGCCGACCTCGCCGAGGACCACCGACATGCCCTGGCGCAGGCGGATGGTGAGCTCCACCTTCTGCAGACATTCCATGTGCTGGGCCGACGCGTAGAAGAAGTCGGGGTCCGGGGAGTTGGAGAAGGGCTCCTTCTCCAGATGCAGCAGGGTGAAGTATTCCATTTCCCGCCTCCGGTCTATTGTTGTTTGCGGGGGGGCTTCATGAAGCGGCGGATGCGGATGTTCATCAGCAGGCCGACGCCCACCATGGTGGTGAGCAGCGACGAGCCGCCGTAACTGAAGAGAGGCAGGGGCATGCCCACCACCGGCAGCAGGCCGATGACCATCCCCATGTTGATCACCGCCTGCCAGAAGATGAGGGTGACGATGCCGAAACCGAGCACCACCCCGAACTTGTCGCGGGCGGAGACGGCGACGTTGAGACACCAGAGGATGAAGAAGAAATAACAGGCGAGAAAGATCAGGCAGCCGAGGAAACCGAACTCCTCGCCCCAGACGGAAAAGGCGAAATCGGTGTGGCGCTCGGGCAGAAAGTCCAGGTGCACCTGGGTGCCGTGCAGCCAGCCCTTGCCGAACTTGAGGCCGCTGCCCACGGCGATTTTCGACTGCATGATGTGGTAGCCGGTTTTCAGCGGATCGCTCTCCGGGTCGAGAAAGGTCTTGATCCGCTGCAGCTGGTAGGGTTTCAGCAGGAACTTGTAGCCGATGAAGGCGACGCCGCCGCCCAGGGCGGCGAGGATGCCGACGGCGCTCCAGCGCAGCCCCATGAACAGGGTGATGGAGATGAAGACGAAGACGAACATCATCGCCGTACCCAGGTCGGGCTGCTTGATGATCAGCGCCACCGGGATGAGGGTCAGGAAGCCGGGGTAGAGAATGTCGGTGAAGCCGAAGCCGTCGCCGGTGTCTTTGCGGGCGTAGTAGCTGGCGAGAAAGACGATGATCGCCAGCTTCGCCGGCTCGGAGGGTTGCAGGTTGAAGAAGCCGAGGTCGATCCAGCGCTGGGTGTTGGCGATGGACCGGCCGCCTATCAGGGCGATGACGAGCAGCAGCACCGCGCCGCCGTAGATCCAGTAGCTGGCGGTATGGAGGCTGCGGTAGTCGAAGGTGAGCAGAAGAAAGGCGCAGACGAAGCCGACCCCGAAATAGAACAGCTGCTTGAGGAAGACGGCAAAGCCGCCGCCCAGGCCGTGGTAGGTGGCGCTGTACAGGTTGGCGAGGCCGCAGCCGGACACCAGCAGCACGGCGAAGACCAGTACCCAGTCGAAGTTTTCCAGCAGGCGTCGGTCGAATTGCAGCATGATGTCCTAATCCGATGGCGTTGCCGGGACGGCGGCCTTGTTCTCGTCTTCCGGCGGCAGGTTAAAGTACCGCAGCAGCACCTGCTTGGCAACCGGCGCCGCCGCCGAGCCGCCGTGCAGGCCGTGCTCGACGAGCACCGCCACCGCGATCTTCGGGGCCTCCGCCGGGGCAAAGCAGGTGAACCAGGCGTGATCCCGGTACTTGTAGGGGATGTCCTCCTCGCGGGTTCCCTTGGTCTTGGCCAGATGCACCACCTGGGCGGTGCCGGTCTTGCCGGCGACGGTGATCCCCTTGAGCCGCGCCTTGCTGGCGGTGCCGTGCGGTTCGTTCACCGCGCCGATCAGGCCCTGGCGGACCAGGTCGAGATGGCGAGGTGAAAACTGCAGCTCGCCGATGATTTCCGGCTCGAAGTGCTGCAACGGTTCGCCGTCGGCGGAGAAGATCCGTTCCACCAGGCCGGGCCGGTACACCTTGCCGCCGTTGGCGGTGGCGGCGGTCATGATGCAGAGCTGCAGGGGGGTGACCAGGTTGAAGCCCTGACCGATGGCCACCGACAGGGTTTCCCCCTCCTGCCATTTCACCCGGTAGCGCCGTTTTTTCCATTCCTCGGTGGGGACCACCCCGGCCTTTTCGTGTTCGAGGATGATGCCGGTCTTTTCGCCCAGGCCCATGGCCTTGGCGTACCTGGCCAGCCGGTCGACTCCCAGTTTCTGGCCGAGGATGTAGAAGTAGACGTCGCAGGATTCGGCCAGGGCGCGGTGCAGGCTGACGGTGCCGTGGCCGGTTTTTTTCCAGCAGCCGTAGCGGCGGTTGCCGAATTTGTGGCTGCCGCCGCAGTAGACGGTGGTCTCCGGGTTGATCAGGCCTTCGGAGAGACCGGCGAGCGCGGTGACGATCTTGTAGGTGGAGCCCGGCGGGTACTGCCCCTGGATGGTCTTGTTGAGCAGCGGGTGCAGGGGGTCGTTCAGGATGGCTTCCCAGGTCTTGCGGTCGATGCGGCCCTTGAAGGCGGAAAGAGGGTAGGGCGGCGAACTGGCCAGGACCAGCAGCCGGCCGCTGTCCACTTCCATGGCCACCACCGCGCCGGCCTTGCCGGCAAGCGCCTCCTCCGCCGCCTGCTGCAGGCCGATGTCGAGGGTGAGCTGGACATCGTTGCCCGCCAACGGCTCCCGAATCTGCAGCAGCTGCTGCTCGAAACCCTTGACGTCCACTTCCAGGTATTTCTCCCCCTTTTCGCCGTGCAGGGTGAGGTCGAGCTGCTTTTCCAGGCCCATCTTGCCGATCTGGTCGCCGGGGCGGTACCCTTCGGCCTCGTGCTTTTTCAGTTCCTCCGGGCCGATTTCGCCGAGATAGCCGATGAGATGGGAGGCAACGTCCTCGAACAGGTATTTCCGCGCCGGCGTCGCCTCGATCTGGACCCCGGGCAGCCGGTAGATCTGGTTCTCCACCCGGGAGAGGGTCTGCCAGTCGATGTCCTCGGCGAGGAGGACGGGGACGTATTTGGGCAGATCGACGTTCAGCCGCACCCGGTCCAGCAGGGTGGTGATGTCCTCGCCGAGGAGGGCGGCCATGTCCTTGATGACCTGCTTCTGGTCCGGGGCGTCCTCCTTGTACCAGACGACGTTGAAGGAGGGGCGGTTGGTGACGATGGGGCGGCCGGTGTGGTCGAGGATGTTGCCGCGCGGCGCCGGCAGGGACTGGATGCGGATCCGGTTCCGTTCCGACAGCCCCTGATAGTAGGGACCCTTGTGGATCTGCAGGAACCAGAGGCGCGCCACCAGGATGGCCACCGCGGCGAGAACGACGACGGTGACCACGTCCATCCGCTTCTTGATGACCGACAGTTCGGTCTCGTCGACCCGGGCGATCTTGCCGAGAACCTTGCGCGGTGTCTTCATCCCTTGCAACCGTCCATCGGGGGCCGGATCTGGTGGCCATGATTGAGACTGTAAGCGTTCGGCAGCCCCGCAGATGCGCGCAAGAGACCCGTCCGCCATCTCCCGGGTGTGCGGGGCAGGCCGATGATGACAAAGCAGATGCCGGGCTGCTGCACGGTTACCATCCCTTGCCGGTCCCGGGCTGCCAGGTGTTCTCATGCCGGCGCGGCCGCCGGCGCGGCGTCGATCTGCGGGTGCAGAAATCGAGGCCGCCTTCGAAGACGAAGATGAGCGGCACCGCGAAAATGGCCACCATCAGCGCCTGCAGCAGCACATCCCGCCAGACCCACTTGAATTGGCCGGTTTCGTTGAGCATGTTGGCGAGGAGGAAGATGGAGATGTTGGTGAGCAGGGAACCGGTCGCCGCCAGTATCGGCTGGTGCAGGGCGTACTGGAGGGCGAGCCGGGAGGAGAGGCCGCGCAGCAGGAAGAAGAAGAGCAGGTAGGTAAGGGCGTGCAGGCCGAGATAGTAGCCGGAAAAGCCGTCGACCAGCATGCCGAAGAGAAAGCAGAGGAACAGGCCGGTGTAGAAGGGCAGCCGGACGGCGACGAAGATGATCAGGATGAAGAGCAGATCCGGCCTTCCCAGCCACTGCGGCAGGAGGGGCAGCAGGGAGGTCTGGCAGGCCAGCAGGAAGAAACCGAGGCTGAAGAAGAGGAGGAAAAGGGTCATTCCGCCGTTGCCTGGGTGTCGCCGAGGAGCAGCAGCAGGGTTTCCAGTCGGGAGAAATCCACGGTGGGCCGCACGGTGATCTGCTGGAACATGCCGCGTTTGCTCTGGATTACCTCCTCGACGACGCCCACCGGCAAGCCTTTGGGGAAGAAACCGCCCATGCCGGAGGTGATGAGGATGTCCCCCTTCTGGACATCGGCGTTCTGGAGGACGTAGTTGAGCTGGTAACCGGTGCCGTCGCCCTTGATGATGCCCTGGGTGCGGCTGCGCTGGACGATGACGTCGATGGCGCTGTTGGGATCGATGGCGAGCAGGATTTTGGCATGGTAGGGGCCGGCATCGATGACCTGGCCGACCACCCCTTCGGCGTTGACCGCCGGCAGGCCGGGGCGCAGGCCGTCGTTGGCGCCGCGGTTGACGACCACCGTGCGGAACCAGAGGGAGGGGTCGCGGCCGATGATCTCGCAACTGAGCCGCGGCGCCGGCAGGGATTCCTTCATGTCGAGCAGGGCCCGCAGGCCGGAGGTGCGGGCCGCTTCCTCCCGGTAGGCGGAGAGTTTGAGGGTGAGTTCCTCGATCTTCACCCGCAGCCGGGTGTTCTCCTCCTGGACCCCGATCAGATTGATGTACCGGTCCCAGATCCGGCCCACGGCGCCGGAACCCTTGTGGAGCAGCCCCTGAACCGAGCCCAGCCCCTCCAGGGCCAAGCGATGGGCGAGGCTGAACCGGCTGTTGCCCAAGGTTGCCAAAAGCGCGGCGGCGAAGCCGAGCAGGCAGACGATGAGCAGGGCGGTTCGCCTGAGCTTCTGTATGCGTTCCTTGTCCTTGCGCATGGGATAAAGCAGGGAAACGGTGTCAGGGTTGGGTGGCGGTTCCGGGGGGCCGGGAAGAAGTCACGGCCACGCGACGCATCCCGGTGAACGCCGGCGGCTGTTCCCCGTACGGCGTGCCGTTGGCCGGCCTGGGCGGGGCACATTCCGCCGCACCCGGGCCGAGTATGCACTATGGCAGGAAAGCGGGCAGGGGGCAAGGGGAAAGTCGGAGATTCGGGATGCGGGGCCAGCTCCATGGAAAGCGCCCGGGTTGGCTGCGGCTTCGCGGGCCGGACTGGATTGCTTCGTCACTCCGTTCCTCGCAATGACGCGGGAGCGGGCAACATTCGGCGCTATCGCGAGGGCCGCCGGCCCGCGGCGGTCATCGTGGGCGAAGCGTGGCGATCGGGTCCGGGCTGCCGTTTCACCCCTCCGGGTGTACGTCGCCCATGGCGAATTCAATGGAGACCACCCAGGCTGGCTGCGGAGTCGCGTGCGCCGATCAGCTGATCATGACCTCTTTGAGAACGTCGATGTTCTCCAGTGCCTTGCCGGTGCCGAGCACCACCGAGGAAAGAGGGTCCTCGGCGATGATGATCGGCAGGCCGGTTTCCTCGTTGAGCCGCTTGTCCAGGTTTTTCAGCAGCGCGCCGCCGCCGGTGAGGACGATGCCCTTGTCGACGATGTCGGCGGAAAGCTCCGGCGGGGTCAGTTCCAGTGCCATCTTCACCGCCTCGACGATGGCGTCGATCTGTTCGGAGATGGCGTGTTTGATCTCGTTGGAGTCGATGGTCAGGGTCTTGGGTACGCCGGTGACCAGGTCGCGGCCCTTGATCTCCATGGTCTGGTAGGGCGGCTCCGGCATGACGTCGGCGATGGTGGTCTTGATTACCTCGGCGGAGTGCTCGCCGATGGCCAGGTTGTGGTTGCGCTTGATGTGGTGGAGGATGGCGTCGTCCATCTTGTCGCCGGCAACCCGTACCGAATTGGCGTAGACGATGCCGGCCAGCGAGATCACCGCCACCTCGGTGGTGCCGCCGCCGATGTCGACGATCATGTTGGCGGTGGGTTCGGTGATCGGCAGCCCGGCGCCGATGGCGGCGGCCATCGGCTCCTCGATGAGGTAGACCTCGCGGGCGCCGGCCTGCTCGGCGGATTCCTTCACCGCCCGTTTTTCCACCTGGGTGATGCCGGAGGGCACGCTGATGATGATCCGCGGATGGACCAGGGTGCGGCGGTTGTGTACCTTGTTGATGAAGTAGCGCAGCATCGCCTCGGTGACCTCGAAGTCGGCGATGACCCCGTCCTTGATCGGGCGGATGGCGGAGATGTTGCCCGGCGTCCGCCCCAGCATCATCTTCGCCTCCTTGCCCACCGCCAGCACCTTGCTGGCCCGGTGGTCCTGGCGGACGGCGACCACCGAGGGTTCGCGCAGGACGATGCCCTTGCCTTTGACGTAGACCAGGGTGTTGGCCGTGCCAAGGTCAATGGCGAGGTCGTTGGACAGCCAGCCGAGAAGCGAGTCGATGGGGGAGAACATGGCAACCTCTTGGGAAAACGACGCCAGGTTTTCCGCACATTTTCAAATGGATATGCAGAATGGCGACGCCACGGTGAAAGGAGCAAATTTACCAGACTCCCGTACCCTTGGCAAGAACTATGCGGGGCGAAAAAAAGCTTGAAATCGACGATCCCGGTGCTATTATAGGGCCTCTTCAGCAAACGGTGGCCGCATGGCCTTCGCGATATGAGGGGCTATAGCTCAGCTGGGAGAGCGCTTGAATGGCATTCAAGAGGTCGGCGGTTCGATCCCGCCTAGCTCCACCATTTTGTTCGTACAATCAGCAGGCCGGCGTTTCGCGGGCCTGCTGATTTTTTTTGTCCTGCCGCCCCGGCCCCCGTCCCCCTCCACCCGCGAGGCCCAGCGCATGCGACTGCTCCTTTTTCTCCTTTCCCTCCTCTGCGTCCAATTGCCCAGTGCCGGCCCCGCTCTGGCCGCGCCGGCCGACGAAACCGTGCTGTTCCGTAAGGATTCCCTCTACCAGCACATCGTGGTGCTGGAGAATACCCGGAAGCGGGAACGCTACATCCACAACGTCAAGCGCGACTACATGCAGGGCGGCATCGCCGTCGACCGGCCGGAGGAACTGCTGTTCGAATACACCAGGACTTCCTTCGTCTCCCTCGCCTTCCTGGAGCGGGAGCCGCAGGACATCCTGTTCATCGGCCTGGGGGCGGGCGCCATGCCCCGCTACCTGCAGCGCTACTATCCGGAAGCCTCCATCGACGTGGTCGAACTGGACCCTGACATGCTGGCGGTGGCGAAAGAGTATTTCCACTTCCGGGAAAGCGGAGGGATGAAGGCCCATGTCCAGGACGGCAGGATCTTCGTGAAACGGACCGCAAAGCAGTACGACATGATCTTTCTCGATGCCTACAAGAACGATTCCATCCCCTTCCACCTCACCACCGTCGAATTCCTCGGCGAGGTGAAGAAGAAGCTGCGCAAGGGTGGGGTGGTGGTTTCCAACATCACCGCCTCCTTCCGGAACAAATTTTTCGACGCGATGCTGCGGACTTACCAGGAGGCCTTTCCCCACCTCTACCTGTTCAGGGATACCAAGGCGATCGGTTTTTCGACCTACTACATCTTCATCGCCCAGGAGGGGGGCGCTCGGCGGCAGCGAGACGAGGTGGTGCGGCGGGCCAGGGAGCTGCGGCAGGCGAAGGACTTCGACATCGACCTGCCGATGCTCGCCATGTCCTACGAGTACCCTGACGACGGCGCGGCGGCGGAAGTCCTTACCGACGATTTCGCGCCGGTGAACATCTACATGCACACCGAGTCCAGGTAGACCGCCATGATCGTGTTCATCGTCTTTCTCTGCGGCGCCATCGTCATGTCCTTCGAGATCCTCGGCAGCAGGGTGCTGGCGCCGAACTTCGGCAATTCGGTCTTCGTGTGGGGCAGCCTGATCAGCGTTTTTCTCGGCGGCCTGTCCGCCGGCTACTATCTCGGCGGCAAGATCGCGGACATCCGGCCGTCCATCCGCAAACTGGCCGCGATCATCCTGCTGCCGGGCCTGCTGATGGTGGCCTTCCCGCTGTACGCCAACCCGGTGTCGGACTGGATCTTCAACCAGGATCTGGGCATCAGGGCCAGCCCCCTGCTCGCCTCGCTGGTCCTGTTTTTCCTGCCCTCGGTCTTTCTCGGCATGGTCAGCCCCTACACGGTCAAGCTGATGATCTGCAGCCTGCACACCTCCGGAACCACGGTCGGCACCCTCTACGCCATTTCGACCTTGGGCAGCATCGTCGGCACCCTGTTCACCTCCTTCTATCTGATCACCGTGGCCGGGGTGAGGGTACTGATCATGACGCAGGGGGCGATCCTCATCCTGGTCGCCCTGCTCCTCTTTTCCCTCAGGCTGCGCTGCGCCATGCCGCCGGCCGACAAGGCATAGCGCTCCGGCGCCGGGGGAGGGGAACCCGGATCGCTTCGTCACTCCGTTCCCCGCGAAGACGGCGAAGTGCCCGCACCGTCGCGAGCGAAGGGTGGCGATCCAGTAACAGGGCGGCGGCAGAACGGGATGCCGGCAGCCGGTGCCACCGATGGCAGCCTGACGGCTCCGACTGGATTGCTTCGTCGCTGCGCTTCTCGCAATGACGAGGAGAGAGACCGCCCCGGGTGTCATCGCGAGCGAAGCGTGGCGATCCAGCAACAGGGCGGCGGCAGAACGGGATGCCGGCAGCCGGGGCCACCGGAGGCAGACTGACGGCTCCGACTGGATTGCTTCGTCGCTGCGTTCCTCGCAACGACGAGGAGGAAATACCCGCCCACGCCGTCGCGAGCGAAGCGTGGCGATCCAGGAGGGATGGGGGAGATACGCATCTCTTCCAACGCCGGCCGCCCTCGCCTACCGGATATCCAGGGCCTGCCTGGCCGCCCTCCGGCCGGCCTCGAAGGCGCCGGACCAGTTCTGGTGGCCGTCGAGTTCGGCATGGCCGAAGACGATGCGGCCATGGCGGCTGCCGGCCACGGCCCTGGGCGCCGGTCGGCCTCCGCGGGTGAAGTAGAAACCGGGCTGCGGGTTCTGGTAGGCATGGAGCCAGCGGTTCAGGATGATGCCGGCGATATCCCTGGCCGGGTCGAAGCCGGCGGAGCCGAACAGCCTTGCCATCTGCGCCCTGATCTTTTCCTCGTAGGCGGCAAAGCTGGTGGCGAGCAGTTCGTTGCGGCCCCTGGCCCCCTGGTCGGCGACCGGCAGGCCGGGATAGTGCAGGGGGACGTAGAAGGTGAGGACGATGGGTTTGTCGGGGTGGAGCGGCGGGCGGAAATCGCCGACCAGCATCGGCTGCCGGATGTTGCAGGTGAAGCCGAACCCGTCGAACCAGCGGCAGCCGGTTATCCCCAGCCTGTGGAGAAAGCGCCAGTTGGTGAGCGCCACGTTGATCACCAGCACCGCCGAGTAGTGGAATTGTTCGTAGGCCTCGCGGTGGCCGGCAGGCAGATCGGTGACGATCCGGCGGTTGCTCCATCCGCCGCCGGCCATGACGACGCGGCGGGCGCGCACCGTCCGCGTTTTGCCGTTCGCGACGAAGGATACCAGCACATGGTCGGCACGGTCCGGCGGGCCGGGATGGCGCACATCGACGGCCATGGCGCCCAGGACAAGGCGCGTGCCGGCGCCGGGCCGGTTCATGGCCCGGAAGTCAATGGGACCGTTGAGGATATCCTCGAAGTTGTTTTCGCCCCTGATCGCCTCCGGGATCAGCGCCTTGAGCAGATAGCGGGAAAAGCCGTCGTTGCCGCCGGGGAAGGAGTGCCAGTTGCTCTCCTCCAGGCGCCGGTCCCTTTCGCGGCGGGTGAAGCCGTCGAACCCCGGCATGGATATCTGGTAGGCGGCATAGGCGGAAATCGCGTCGCAGCCCAGGCCCAGGCCGGAGGCCAGGATCGGATGGGCGAACTCGGTGACGCGCGGACTCAGGCGCATCACCTTTTCGAGATAGTCGCCGTAGGTCATGGTGTCGAGCCAGGCGTGGAAGTCGACACCGTCGAAGTAGCGCGTTTTGCCGTGACGCCAGGTGAGAAAGTCTTCCCTTTCCCCCTCGGTGTAGGGTGAATCGCGCAGTTTCCCGCCCCAGAGGTCCCGCAGCCAGCAATCGCCTCCCCCCTTTCCCCGTTCCGGAAAACAGTAACCGACGTTGGGCGACAGGTCCTTCCAGAGGGCGAAGCCGTAATTGGTCCGATCGAACTGGAGCGCGGCCGCGCTCCGGTCCGGCTGCTGGTAGCGGAACCGTTTCGGCACCCCCAGCTCGGAAAACATCTCGTAGCCTGCCACCCCGGCCTGTTCGATGACCACGAAGGAATTGGAGGCCTGGGGGCCGATGAGCCGCTCGCCGTTGACCAGGAATTCGTTGCGTTTCGCCTGGCCGCCGAAGACGGGGTGGTTCTCCAGAATGAGGCAGGTGGAGCCCGGCGCCTCTTTTTTGTAGAAATAGGTGGTGCTGAGTCCGCTCAACCCGCCGCCCACCACGAGCAGATCCACGCTTTCCCCGCCCGGGTCCGCCTCCCGGGAGATGCCGGCATAGTCGCCCCGGCTGGTCCTGTCGAAGAGGTCGACCAGTTCCGGGGTGTTGCCGTGGGAAGCGGCGTAGTCGCCGACGCCGCCATAGCCGTACCAGTCGGGGGGCGGCGGTTTGGCATGGAGATGGAGGGGCGCCGGCAGGTCGAGGAGCATGGCTCCCGCCCCCAGGAGGGTGGCATTGAGAAAATCGCGGCGGGTGATGTTGCCGTTCATGCCGAGACGGAGGCGGTGGCGGAAAGTTGAGGATTTCCTGCTGGTCATGGATGGATCCTCCCTCTGTATATTGTCCTTGTATAGGTAACTGATCACGGGGTAGAGGCAACCGCGCAACACCCTGTACCCGGGTTAGTATGCGGTCGCAGGGGGCCCCAGATCCGCGAAAGAGGTCTGTCCGCTATACACCTCGCATGCGGCAGGCCGATGACAGCAGCGAAGCGGCGAAGGAGATGGGGTGCCCTGTGATCGCATACGGCCATGGCCACGATCCGGACAGACAAGGCCCTGTGGCCACCGCTGCTTGAATGCCGCTGCTGTTTATCACAATAGCCCATAAACGCGAAGTTGGCTGGGGTCAAGCAGCAATATTCCCGAGGGGCGAGCCTGGTGGAATCTGGCGCTCTGCACCGCAAAAGGAAAGGGGCCGTTGCAGCGGCCCCTTTCCTTTTGCAATATCCGGGAATTACCCCCTCACTTCACCCCGAGCAGTTCCACGTCGAAGATGAGGTCGGCGTTGGGCGGAATGACGCCGCCGGCGCCGCGGGCGCCATAGCCAAGGGCCGCGGGAATGAACAGGGTGCGCTTGCCGCCCACCTTCATTCCGGCCACCCCCTCGTCCCACCCCCTGATCACCATGCCGGCGCCGAGCGGGAAGGTGAAGGGCTGGTCGCGGTCCACCGAGCTGTCGAACTTGCCGCCCTTCTTGTGGCCGCCTTCGTCGAGCCAGCCGGTGTAGTGGACATCCACCGTCGCGCCCTTTTTTGCCTCGGCGCCGGTCCCTTCCTTGAGATCCTCGTACTGGAGTCCGGATGCTGTCGTGGTCACTGCCGCCTGTGCCGCTGTCATGGTCATGAATACCCCCATCAGAATGGTTGCGATGATGCCTTTCATTTGTACTGCTCCGTTGCTGGTTGTGTTCGGTTCCGGGTTGCGCCCCGGGTCCGGTGGGCGATAGCGGCGGGCGGTAACTGATCACGGGGTAGCACCTAATGTATCCACCCTGAACCGCCTACCGCCGCCTGCGTCCCGGCTGAGACTAGCCGATTCCTCGGGGTAAGTACAGGAAAATCCGGGTGCCGATGGTGGCGGCTGCAGCCGGCGGGCGGAACGACTGCAGCATGGTCTGGTGATGGAACGCATCCGGAGTCTGGAGATTTCCGGCGATGCAGGTGCAAGATGGCCGGCAGGTAATGCAGAAGCAGGAGGTTGACAAATCCGGAACGCCGGGATAAAGAACTCGACAGTTGCAATCAGCGGCGCCAGCGCCGCTGCACCACGACCATCAGCAGGGGGGTGACCGATGTTTCAAGCAGGAAAGAGACTCGGCGCCCCCTTTCTGCGTTCGGCGACGGCGCCGAACGCGGCTGGAGACATCAGCGGCACGGCGTGCTTTGCATGGAGGTGGGGTTGGTTGAGATGCGGAAGGGATTCCGTCCTCGAACGGACCGGGATAATGGACGGAAAAATTATCCATCACGCGTATAAGGATAAATATTTATCATTATGTCGCACGAAATGCGAGATAAGAATAAGAATTGGCGATTAGTCGCGCACGGGTGGGAGCCAAAAACGGCGTCTGTCGCCAAACGCAGATGTTGGGATAACAATATAGTTAGATGCATAAAAAAAGCATATGAAACTTAGTCAACTAGCTGCAATAGCAACTATCATAGGGACAATTATAGTCGTTATTCAATTTTGCTCATCAGATAACGGCAAAACGACTATTTCGAAAGTGGAACTTCCACAAATATTAAGTCAGAAAAAAGATGATGTTGAAATTGATATTAAAAAAGAAAAATACTCTGGAGAGCTAAATTGGCTTTTAGCCATGTATAACGCCGCAAAAAAGATGCCATATTATAATAGCCAAAGAGATGCTTTAGTAAAGGTAGTCAATGCATCAATAGAAGTAAAAGATTTCAATATGGCTGTCATAGCCGCTAAAGATATCCCGTACTACGATGGACAGCGAGATGCGCTCATGAAAGTTGTGCAAGCCGCTATAAAAGAAAAAGAATATTACAGCTATGCTGTGGCAGCAGCAGAAGCCATTCCCTACTATAACAGTCAAAGAGACGCATACAATTTAATTGTTGGGGCATATGAGAAAGAGGCTATGAAATCTAATCAGCCCAATCATCTAGAGAAACAACAGACAAATGTTACCAATAAATCAGTTAATACTGAGAGCACAAAATAGAGCATCTAACAAATCACTCCAGCGGACTGGTAGACGCGCTGCGGCGCTATCGCGGTGAACATTGGGTGGCCAGCCGCTGAGTTCAAACGTTGGGCATCTCACAGAGGAGTTTACCCGCAACGTCAATTCTCCGTGCAAAGAGACACGTCAACGGAAATGAAACAGAAAAGACGAATATTGGTTCAGGGCATCATGCTCCTTGAAGTACCGGCTAAATTCTTGCTGCAATTCCGTGCGCAATACCAAAGAGGTTCGCATGAAGAATGCTTTGTTATATTTATATGAACAAATATTTTCAAAGAAAACATGGGCAAGGGTATGGTGGTTTACTAGGGCGAAAGATCCTAGTGAACTGAAAACTAAATTATCAAAAGATGATATTATCCCGATAATTTTGAGTTTAGTAGTTTACATTGGAGCAGTACTTTTAATTGCTAACATATTTAAAATGATTGATATCTTCTTTAGAAGATAAGAGAGAAATAACTAATTTGTATACACAGCGACAATTCAGCACCTGCATTTTTGCTTTTTATGCTTTGCTCTCGTTACACAATCTTTCTTTTGCATTCATTGACTCGTGGCAAATTGTCTTATGACGCATGTGCAATAATATTGGAATATATGTTTTCAAATATGACAAAAGGAAAAGCCCAACAAATGGGTCAACCTGACGGCGGGGAGCAGCGTTTGCGCTAATCGCGTCGAAGTTCAGTGGCCGCCGCAGGTTACCCTTGGCGTTATAAGAAGAGACAATGACGAATTTAATCCAAGACAGGCCTACTGAACTTGATTCTATAGATAATTATACCCTTTTGCCGCCACTACCTGTCTCAATTGATCTTTCTGCCTCTCTACACGATTTCTTAAATTTTGATATTCATGACTTAGATGGTGTTCAACCTATTGAAACCAAATACATAAAAGACGAACCTGGTTTTATCGAAGTAAATCCATCAGAGGCCCAATTAGATAAATACGAAAAAGATAACGTAAAATTTCAAATGATTAGCGTTATTGTAAATGCTTTTGGCTTCAAAGAAGTGAATGGGGTAATGGTAGGTAAACCTTATTCTGTATCTTTAAAACCGATGAAAAAGATGGGCAAAATATCCACAGTAACCCCATCATTTTTAAGACAACTTAAACTTGATGAATTAAAAGAAAATGATTGGGTATATATGGGTTTTAATCCTTTCCAACAAAGCTATCAAATGTATGGGCAATATAGTACTTTCATATCCGGTAGTCAGTACAAGATGCATCCAGATATGATTGGTTTTGTTTTCAACACTTATGCTCTTTCAACTAAGTGGGAATATGACAATATTTGCTTACCAGAATTAAAAAATAGTAATGAATTTCTATCTGCAAAATACAGAAAATTTAGAATACGTCGATATTTTAAAATCTTTGAAAATTTGACACCCCGTAAAATTTGGGGCTGTGATTCCCCCATTGAGCTTTTTTTGTTACATGCACTAGAAAAAGAAGATTTGAATCCTGAGATCCAAACAGCTTTATTCGAAAACGGTGAAACATACCCTTCTTTGCACCATATGATCTCTGACAATAGGCGAGAAAGTGAAATCAGACAAATAACTGATGCAGACTTCTATTTTCCGGAAAAGAAATTTGCAATATTTTGTGACTCAAGATCTCATCATAGATCACTGAAAGCTAAGCAAAAAGATGAACGAATTGATTCTGAGTTGCTCAATCTTGGAATTAGAAGCCTTAGAATTTCAGGATCAGAAATCGTCAATAATCCATTTAATTGTGTAAATTTGATAAAAGAAAATCTTTAAAATCCTTATAACCAGCGGTTAAACCTGACCGGAAGAGGCTCGGCGGCGCTAGTCGCGGCAATTTCGGGGGCCGGCAGGTTACCCTTAACGCTATACATCAACAAATGATTAATCTCGAAAAGCTATATGCCTCTCGGATGAGCACAGGTACTTATTTCAACCAGATGCTTGAGTGTGGAGGCCAACATAATCAATGGGTCCAAAATGCATTGCATTATTATTTGCCACCAGAAGTTTTGGACGAATACAAAGAAAAGTTAGTTTTTATATCAACTGCACATATTGATGCATGTAGAGTTGCCAGACAATATTGTGAAAAACGAGAAGTTATTATCCTGTCCGAAAGAATATTACCCAAACCAGGTATGTCAGAAAGTCATACCGCAGTTCGCTATTTCATATTCTGCGTATTACATGAAATTGCTCATGCAGTTAAAAACCATAAATCGCCTAAATTCGACAAACTGAGCCCTGAAGAATTTGAACTTCAAGAGAAGGAAGCAGACACCATAGCTATGCAGTGGTTCAATGAAGGTATTGAGAAACGGAATAATAAATTTTTAAAGCCATTAACAATGGAAGAAGTAAAGGCCAAACAAGATATCAATATCCAATTAATGAAAGAAAAATAAATGGAACATGCTATTAAAATATTTTTAATTTGTTTAGCTGGTATTGTGCCTGTTGGTGGGGTTATTTATGTAATTATCAGTTTGAAAACTGGGAGAATTATCACAAGAGAACCATCAAAGTTATTCACTTATAAAACAATATCAATAAAAGAAGATCGAAAAGCGTTTTGGATCTCATGGGTCACTTTCTGTATCTTCTTTCTGTTTGCATTTGGCATTTACATATTTCAGTCAGTGTCAAAGTGGGGCTTACCCCTGAAGGAATTCGTAACATATTGAAATAAAAAACAATGTATAACCATCGCATTGAGCAGACCGGTAGAGGCTTGGGTGTTTTTTTTCTGCGAGCACCGGGCCGGCAGCTCATGCAAAACGTTATTCGCGACACGATGTCGCGTTTTTATATGTGATTACAGCCGGTTACCCGGTTAAGATCACCCGGCGTGTCCCCGCCGGTATCCTAAGGAGGCGTGCTACCGTTGCGTTGATGACGGGGTGCGGAGCCCTCCTGACAATGTACCGAATTGGGAGGAAACCGTGAGGTGGAATCCCCTCCGAGAGTTCCGCTCGGTTAAGGGCTAGGATCGGGGCAAGGGTCTGAGAAGGGGTCAGGTCTACTGTTGGGTCTGAGAAGGGGTCAGGTCTACTGTTGACCTTTCTCGAAACAGCGAGTAGCCTACCAGTATGAGCCGACCATTGCGCATAGAGTTTCCCGGTGCTTGGTATCACGTGATGAATCGCGGCAGGCGGCGGGCGGACATTTTTCTGTCGGACGCCGACCGCTGCGATTTCCTTCAGGTTTTGCGGGAAACCGCCGAGGGCTGGCGCTTCGAGGTCGCCGCCTTTTGTCTGATGTCCAACCACTATCACCTGTTGGTCCATACCCCTGCCGGCAACCTCGCCCGCTGCATGCGCCATGTCAACGGCGTGTACACCCAAAGGTTCAACCGCCGCCACAACGTGGACGGGCAGCTTTTCAGGGGGCGCTACAAAGCGGTACTGGTCAGCGAGGACAGCCATCTTCTCGAGGTGCTGCGCTATATCCACAGAAATCCGCTACGGGCCGGCATCGTGGAAAACCTGGCAGACTATTCCTGGAGCAGTCACCAGGGCTATCATTCCGGTTCCGCTGAATGGAAGTGGCTGCACACGGAGGTCCTGTTCGGCATGCTGGCGGCCAAAGACAGAAACCGGCATGCCGCCTATCTCGATTTTGTCTACCGTGACGATTCCGCGGAGATCGAGAGCTTCTATGCGAAAAAAAATCTGCCCTCCGTGCTGGGGAACGATTCCTTCAAGGAGATGGTGCGGGAAAAGTTCGCTCACCTGCGCTTGCATGGTGAAATTCCGGAAGCACGGGATCTCGCGCCTGACGGAGATGCGATCATCGATGCAGTTTGCCGCAATTTCGGCGTATCCCGAGAGCAGCTCATGGCTTCGCGACGGGGTAAGGAGAACCTGGCGAAGGACATGGCCATCTATCTTATCCGCAGGCATACCGGCGAAACACTCACCGAGGTCGGGCAACATTTCGGGATCGACAACTACAGCACGGTGAGCAGTGCGGTTGAAAGGGTGAAACGCCGAGAAGAAGCCGACAAGCGTGTGAACAAAGCCCTTGAGAAAGTAATGCGGGGGTTGAACAAAGGTCAAAAGCGGACTTGACCCCTCCTGACTCTGTGCCGTACCAGTCAGCAATCTGATTCAATATCTCTGTAAATGTGTTCTGTTCGGTTCACTATCAGGACTTATACGGCTTGATCTCCTGGACATCCGACTGTTTATGAAAATAGCTGCGGATATTGTGAAAAAATTGGCAAGAAATTTGCCGGCGTATATTGATCTGGAGATAGGAGTTGAAAGTTTTAATCAGCACATTTGGTTCTTGCGGCGATATAAACCCATATCTTGCCATAGGCATGGAGTTGCAATCTCGTGGTTTTACCGTCGTAGTCGCCGCTCCTTCCAACTATCGTGAATTATTTTTTCGTCACAATCTCGGTTTTGTTCCTGTTCGTCCCGAAGTAAATGTCGATGATCACGCCCTGATGAAACTGGTGATGGACCCTCGGAAGGGCTCCGAGACTGTGATCAGGAAAATTTTGATGCCGGCTTTAAGGGATACTTTTTACGACCTGGAAGAGTCAGCTTCTGCGGCTGACCTTCTGATCTCTCACGTTCTCACCCATGCCGTGCCCATCTTGGCGGAAAAGTACCGAAAAAAGTGGATTTCGACCGTTCTTTCGCCAATGGTGTTCGCCTCGGCTTATGAACCGCCCGTGTTGGCACCCATGCCATGGCTGGCGAAACTTCGCATCTTGGGGCCCAGGCTGAACGGTTGGCTTTTTCGGCAACTCAAAAAGGTGTCTCGTCCTTGGTCTGCCCCTGTTGCGGAACTCCGAAGGGAACAGGGACTCCCTCCCGGCCAGGATCCTCTGTGGGAGGGCCAGCATTCCCCTCACATGGTTCTGGCCATGTTTTCCCGTCGTTTTGGCCCTCCCCAACCGGACTGGCCGGGTAACACCAAAATTTGCGGTTTTCCTTTTCTGGATCGGGAGGATGAGCCGGTGGACGCAAGGACGGATGCTTTCATCTCGGCAGGCCAGCCCCCCATGGTATTTACCCTCGGCAGTTCGGCGGTCATGGCCGATGGCGAGTTTTTCAGACTTGCTGTCCAGGCGGCCGAGAGGCTGAACCACCGCATTGTCTTGGTGGCCGGCCCCCATGCCGCATCGCTGGAGGCGGTATTGTCCCGTCAGCCATCGGCATCGCAGGGGATCGCCCTCGATTGGGCGAGTTTCCCAGGTCTTTTTGCGCGGGCGTCTGTCGTCGTTCATTCCGGCGGTGTCGGCACGACGGCGCAAGCGTTACGGGCTGGGGTCCCGCAATTGATAATTCCCTTCGCTCATGACCAATTTGACAACGCTGATCGGGTCAGGAGAATGGGCTGTGGTCACGTTCTTTTCAGGAAAAATGTCACGGAAAACTCCCTCGTGCGGGAACTCGAATCGTTAGTATCCGACGATACGATCAGGCAAACGGCAAAAAGGGAAGGAAGCTCTATTCGGGCGGAGCATGGGGTGACAAGCGCCGCAGACGCCATTTGCGTTTTTGTCTCCCAAATGAAGGGCTCCGAGGGCTTGCCGGCGGCACAGGTTCCCTGACCGACGGCAGGGCGGTTCCGGGGAAAGTATACAGAACTATCTTGCGCCGGGTTTTGGTCCCGGTCTTCACGGGCGGAGTGGTTTCGATACTTCGCGAGGTGCGGCGGTATGTCAATTCGATACCTGATTACCGTCGAAATTCAGCCAATTGAAAAGAAGCTTTTCCGGGAGCCAGGAGTCCCTCTGTATGCATTGTTGGATGCCATTTTCACGCAGCCGGAGAGACGCAGGAGTGGCCGGAAAAAGCGCGAGCAGGTAAGCGGAGCCGCGACAGCGGCGGAGACTCCGCTGTCTGAGGCCCGCAGGGCCGAGTTCCGCAGCGCCCGGCCGCGACAAGGAATGGAGGGAACCCCCGCGCAGCGGGGGCAAGTGAAGGCCGGCCTTTCTTTGGTTCCTTTCTTTGATGGAGTCGTAATAACCCAAAACCAGGGTCATTGCGAGCGTAGCGAAGCAATCCATGAGTTTGTAACTCACTGAA
>JBFLZZ010000013.1:0-85589 GCA_040755255.1 Thermodesulfobacteriota bacterium | reverse complement strand
TCAAACTCTCCAGTTTAAATCCTAACCCGATTACTCGAGTTGTCGTTTCGTCTCAAAAAAATATTTTGGCCCGCTCTTCGCTGCCCAGTTCTCAAAGATCATTTCCAGAGGCGCCCAAAGCACCCCCAGGGAAGCCCTCATTCTTACCCGGCCACCCGGATACTGTCAACCTCTTTTCGATGTCGACCCGCGCTTTCCGCGCCTTGTCTCCGTGCCGGCGAGCCCCACCTTTTACCTTCTCTCCCGCAGGGTGTCAATACCTTTTTCTCCCACCGTCACACCTCGTGTGCTCGGCTGCCCCCCGCATTCAGGAGCCGCGAATCTAACCGACTCTCTACCTCGTGTCAATCGCTTTTCCGAATGGTTCGAAACAATTATCTGGCATGCGCCACGCGGATTCGAGCTGGACCTTTTTCCCCGCATCCTCGCACAACACTGTGCTATACTCAGGGCACGGTTGCCGGCAGAATCCTCCCCCTTTCGGCTCAGGAGGTGATCCATGTTCGAAGCGCGATTCTACGAGCAGAAGCCGAAACAGACGGTGCAATGCCACCTCTGCAGCCATCGCTGTACCATCAAGGAAGGCGGACGCGGTATCTGCCATGTCCGGGAAAACCGCGCCGGCCATCTCTACAGTCTGGTCTACGGCAGGCTCATCGCCGAACACGTTGACCCCATCGAGAAAAAACCGATATTCCACCTGCTCCCCGGCTCCCTTTCCTACTCCATCGCCACCGTCGGCTGCAACTTCCGCTGCCTGCATTGCCAGAATTCCGAAATTTCCCAGTACCCCCGCCTCCATCCCGGCGCGATCCCCGGCCGGCACCGCACCCCGGAGGAGGTCCGCCAACTCGCTCTCGACTCGGGATGCGGGAGCGTCAGCTACACCTATGTGGAACCGACGATTTTCCTCGAATTCGCCATGGACACCGCCCGTCTGTGCCGGGCATCCGGGATGAAGAACATCTTCGTCAGCAACGGCTACACTTCCCGGGAAGCGACCGAGGAAATGGCCCCGCTGCTCGATGCGAACAACATCGACCTCAAAAGTTTCTCGGACGACTTCTACCGACGGGTTTGCGGAGCCCGGCTGCAACCGGTGCTCGACACCATCGTCCTGATGAAAAAACTTGGCGTCTGGGTGGAGGTGACCACCCTGATCATCCCAGGCAAAAACGACAGCACCGCAGAACTGGGCGAAATCGCAGCCTTCATTGCCGGCATCGATCCGCACATGCCATGGCACGTCACCGCGTTTCATCCAAGTTACAAGATGACCGACACCCCGCCCACCCCGGTCGCCACCCTGATCAAGGCCAGGGAGATCGGTCTGGCGGCGGGTCTTCGCTTCGTGTACACCGGCAACATCCCCGGAGTGGCCGGTGAAAGCACCTACTGTCCGAACTGCAGCGAAATTCTCATCGAGCGGCGCGGATTCCGCACGAAACGCAAACACCTCGTCAACGGCCTCTGCTCTTCGTGCGGACAGGCAGTGCCGGGGGTATGGACCTGATTCGACCTTCCGCCAGGCGGCGGAGCGTCGCTGACCCGCGATGAAAGCAGCCTCCATCCTGACCGCGTTCACCATGATCGGCCTCCTCACGGGCTGCGACCTGCAGCGCAGCCTGCTCTACTTGCCGGGGCGGCATACCGTTGGCGACGTGATCCGCCACGCAGCAGCCAACGACCTGCGGTTGTGGCCGGTAGACGGCGCTGGCTACCGCGGCATAATCAGCCGCAAGGGGCCGCCGTTCACCCTGGGCACGGTTGTCGTGTTTCACGGCAACGCCGGACCAGCCGTGTCCCGGCTGTACTACTTCCCCGCTCTTGAACCACGCGGCTACCGCGTGGTATTGATCGAATACCCGGGGTATGGCGGGAGAATCGGGCAGTTGAGTGAAAAAAACCTGGTTGCCGATGCCCGGCGTTCCGTATACCTCGCCAAGGAGCAGTTCGGCGGGCCGGTCTACCTGTGGGGAGAATCGCTGGGTTGCGGCGTGGCGACGGCCCTCGTCAAAGATGATCGTCTCCGGCCCCGTGGTGTAGCACTGCTGACCCCATGGGATTCACTCCTCAACCTGGGAAAGGAGAAATTCCCCTGGCTGCCCGTTCGGCTACTGCTCCGGGATTCCTACGACAACATGACAAATCTGGACGGGTATGTCGGCCCGGTGGCGGTCATCATGGCCAAACGTGATGAAGTCATTCCCAACGAATTGACGGAGCGGCTGTTCAACGCCATTTCCCCGCCGAAAAGGATGTGGACCTTCGACAGCGCAGGGCACAACGATTGGCCAAACGGCCCGAACCTAGGATGGTGGGGCGAAATCATGGATTTTCTGAACGTAGCTGAATGAAAGGGCAAGGGGAAACGGCATCGGATCTCCAAAAGGCACACCGAGCCGCCCCCCGCGCCAGGTGGTCTGCGGCGACACCACCATGGTCCTCCCCTGCCGAACCGCCAATCTGGAAAAAAGACGGGAAAACTCAATCAGGCGGTACCGGGGGTGGCCAATGAGGAAGCCCGGCTGTACGATCCGGAAATCACATTATCCGCCACCCAGCTGGAAACCGACCGTAATCCCCAGACCAGGGTAGGCGGCCACAGTGTTCCGCACAGTCGCCATCGACATCCTGGCTGCCAGGGCGATTATCGAATCCTGCCGGTACCGGTAAACGCGGCACGGCGAAGGCGCACACCATGCTCGATCACAAGAAACTCGCCGTCATCCACATCACCAAAAAAGAGCTTGGCCTCGACGATCAGGTGTACCGGGAGATGCTGGAGGCTGTGGCGGGGGTACGGTCGAGCCGCGACCTCGACGAGGCCGGCTTCCGGAAACTCATGCGGTATTTTGCCCGCAGCCGCCACTACCGGGCACACCGCGAGGGAATGACCTTCCGCCAGAAGATGTACATCCGGCACCTGGTGGAGGATCTGGGCTGGGACCCGGCCCACTTCAACAATTTTCTCAGGAAATACCATCACCAGGCCGAGCTGGAAGGCCTTTCGAAGAAAGAGGCCAGCAACATCATCGAGTCCCTGAAAAAAATCCTGGCGCGGAAATTCGAGCGGCTCTAGCCTTCATCCGCTTCCCTCTCCTTACAGAACACCTTGCTTTCCCCAGGGCGCGGGACCGGGAACCAACGCCACCGTTGCCAGGACCATCCACGGCCTTGACGAACAGGCAAGGCACGGACAGCGAGTGGTGGTGGCATGCGGAGCCGCTTGTGGACGGCATTGCGCGCGCGGATCGCCGCCAGGGGTTCCCGTCCGGCGAGCATGCCCTGCATCATACGGTAATCAAGCAACCACCACCGTGGAGCGAGGTGGAGCAGGCCCTGATCGCCGCCGGCCGCGACATCGAATTCATTGGCGAGGTCAAGGACCAATGGGTTACCCGCTGGCAGGAGTGGTACGGCAAGGGAGCCGACGAGGTAACCGGCGCCGGCGGCATTGGCGGCGAACGGGCCAAATGGCTCGAATATGAGAATAATGGCATCCCCTATCCGGCCAACTCGGTGGATGGGGTCCAAGAAAACATTGCCAAGGGTTTCTCGGTGCCGGCGGACGATCTCAAGCATGAGCAACGATTATTTCACGCCTTGGAAGTTACCGCTCCTGACGGTCGCAAGATGCTGGTTCCAACGATCTTTGCCCCCAATAAAGGCTGGCAGGGAGTGGTCGGCGACATCGACCTGATGGCCATTGTAGACCCAATCGGCAACATCGTGCCGCCGGAGGCTCGGCTCCAGCTCTACCGGGAACTCAGAGAACTGGGAATCCAACACCCCGAGACCCTGACCTGGGAGAACGCCTTGAAACGCGACGAACAGCTTCGCAAACATCTGGTGGGCGACCCCAGCGCCGAGGCCTTGGCCGCCTACCATCCCGACGGCCGGGTAACGGCAACCTACCTCGATCCAGGCAGGAGTTGGATCGACCCTCAGCAATTTCGGCTGCGGCAGGCGTTATATTTCCGCGGCGCCACCACCGCCTACCTCAACGCCACCAAGGTCACGCCCAGCGACATGTCGAGTCTGGCCCCGCTGGCCGAAGACCGGGGCAAGGTCTACGTCCCCCCGGGTCGCTGGAACAATTCGGGTTCGGCCTGCACGGACAGCGGCCAACAGGGAACGGCAGGGATCTGCGCCGCCAACACCCGGATCGTCAATGATGCCTCGGCGCTCGTCCTCCGCCAGAGGGGCATTGGCGCCTTTGAGCAGTGGACCGAGACCGGCGGCTGGCAGCCCTACACCCCGACATCCCCGACCATCAACGTCCTGCCCCAGACCATCCTGCCCGCGGATTTTCCCGACCCAAACCAGGGCTGGACTGATTTTCTCACGGTCCCTACGCTCGCGGACCTTGGCCTCAATCCGGACACCAACGATTGGTTCCGGCCGGGCCAGGAGGTCATCATCGATCCCGACGGCGAACACCCGGAGCGTCACACCATCTGGGGCGCCATCGGGCCCCGGCTCCTCCTCTATCACCCCATGTTCCCTCACCCCGCGGGAACGCCGATCCTGGCAATCAATTCGGTAACACCGGGATTCTCAAGCCTGGAGGCCGACACCATTCAAGGCGAGGCCCCCCTCACCGTCACCTTCACCTGCCTGCCTCCAGCCGACAGCGCATTTGCCATCGCTCCCGACGAAACACCGGAATTTGACTTCGATGGTGACGGCGTCCGGGGGTTCCCCAGCCTTGCCGTAGGCAGGGAAGACTACTACTTCCCTGATCATGCCCACCAGGAACGGGTCATCTACTCCGCTCCCGGGATCTACTCGGTGACCTGCTGGTATTATTCCGAACAAGGTTACCGCACCTGGTACTCCATTACCTCCCGGCCGCTGACCATCACCGTCACCGCACCCGATCCTCGTCAGCCGTGGGACTGCAATGGTAACGGAATTGTTGACCTGCCTGATGCGACCTGCCAACTCTTGCGGCTGTCGGACTTGCTGGCGCCGGCAACGCAACCCGCCACAGTGCAGGTCGGCGGGTCCGGTCCCGACCCGAGGCCATGGGACTGCAACGCCAACAACATCGTCGATCTCGCCGATCTGCTGTGTCAACTCCAACAGCTAACCAGGTAACCGCCGTAATCCACCAATGCCGTTGACTCAAATTACGGGAAGGTCACTGCGCCAGCCCTGATCAGGGTAAGGTGGCCGGCGGCGAGGCCGACGATGGTCGAGCCGCTGCCGCCTTTCGTCGGACCGCCGTCAAGCAGGTAGTCGATCCGGTCACCAAGCTGGCGGCGGACTTCCTCGACATCACCAGCGGCGGGTTGGCCGGAAAGATTGGCGCTGGTGGCGGTGACCGGCCCGCCGACCGCCTCCACCAAAGCACAGGCAAGCGGGTGGGAAGAGATGCGGACGCCGACGGTGCCGGTGTTGCCGGTGAGCAGGTCGGGCAATTGAGCTACGGCTGGAAAAATGAGGGTGAGCGGCCCCGGCCAGTGGCGGCCCATGAGCGGTTGGTAGAGGTCGGGGATTTCGGTGACCAAGCGGTACAGTTGATCCAGATTATTGACCAGCACCAATACCGGCTTGTCCGGGGAGCGTTCCTTTACGGAAAAGAGACGGGCCACGGCCCGGCGGTCAAAAGGATCGACCGCCAGGCCGTAGAAGGTTTCGGTGGGAAAGGCGACGATGCCGCGCTGCCGGATGATTTCGGCGGCACGGCGTAACTGCGGGCCTTTCGACAGGCTCAGCAACAGATCAGGGGAAAGGGGCTCATTTCCCATCAATTGCCATGCTTGGCCAGTTTGCGGTTCTTTTCCTCCACCTGCGCCGCCATCTCCTTCTTGTAGGCGACGAGACGATCGGCTAGCACCTGGTCGCCGGCGGCGAGGATCTGGACGGCGAAAAGGCCGGCGTTCTTGGCACCCGCCTTGCCGATACCCATGCTGGCCACCGGCACCCCCGGCGGCATCTGCACCGTGGCGAGCAGGGCATCGAGACCGTTGAGGGGCGGCACATCGATGGGAACACCGATCACCGGCAGGGTGGAGTGGGCGGCCATCGCGCCGGCGAGATGGGCGGCCATGCCGGCACCGGCAATGATCACCCTGATTCCCCGATCCCGCGCAGTGGCGGCGAAACGGGCTGCCGCCTCCGGGGTGCGGTGGGCGGAGTTGACCGCCATCTCGTAGCCGACGCCGAACTCATTCAGTACCTCCGCCGCCTTTTTCATCACCTCAAGATCGGAATCGCTGCCCATGACGATGCCGACCCTGACCGCCGGCATTTCGCGGCGCAACGCCTTTCTGCCGATGTCCCTGCGGTACTGGACATCCTTCCAGGAGATGCTGGCCACCGCCCGGTAGGCACGGTCGATGGCGGAGCGCAGATCGTCGCCGATGGCGGTCACCCCCAGCACCCTGCCGCCGGCGGTGACAATGTCATCGCCCTTGCGCGCGGTGCCGGCGTGGAAGACCACCACCCCTTCCTCGGTGGCCGCCTGGTCGAGACCATGGATCACCTGTCCCTTGGCATAGGAGCCCGGATAGCCGCCGGCGGCCATCACCACGCAGACCGTCGGCCGCGGGTCGATATCCAGGCGAACCGAATCGAGCCTGCCGTCGATCACCGCCTCCATCACCTCGACCAGATCGCTGTTGAGCCGCATGAGGAGCGGCTGACACTCCGGATCGCCGAAGCGACAATTATACTCGAGTACCTTGGCGACCCCGTCCTTGATCATCAGCCCGGCATACAGCACCCCCTTGTACGGGCGTCCTTCCGCCGCCATCGCCGCCACGGTCGGCAGCATGATCTTTGCCATGACCTGGCGATGGATCTCATCGGTGACCACCGGTGCCGGCGAATAGGCGCCCATGCCGCCGGTGTTGGGTCCCTGGTCGTTGTCGTAGGCGGCCTTGTGATCCTGTGAAGTAGGCAGCGGCAGCACGGTGGTGCCGTCGGAAAATGCCAGAAAGGAGGCCTCTTCCCCTTCGAGGAATTCCTCGACCACCACCCGGTCACCGGCGGCTCCGAAGGCGCGGTCGCCGAGGATGAGATCAATGGCGTCATGGGCCTCCGCCACGGTTTTTGCGACAATCACTCCCTTGCCGGCGGCCAGTCCGTCGGCCTTGACCACCACGGGGGCCCCCACCTGATCGATATGGGCCTTGGCGCGACCGGCATCGGTAAACACCGCGAAATGACCGGTGGGAATATTGTACTTCTGCATGATCTCCTTGCAGAACACCTTGCTTCCCTCCATGGCGGCCGCCGCCCTGGTCGGTCCGAAGATACGCAGACCTTCCGCCTGAAACCGGTCGACGATGCCTTCGGTCAAGGGCGCTTCCGGACCGACCACGGTGAGTCCGATCATCTTGTCCTTGGCAAACTGAAGCAACCGCTCGATCTCGCCGGCACCGATGTCGACACGTTCCGCCACCCCCTCCAGGCCGGCATTGCCCGGGGCGCAGAAAAGCCTTGCCACCCGCGGGCTCTGCCGCAGTTTCCACACCAGGGAATGTTCTCTGCCTCCCGATCCGACAACAAGTACGTTCATGCTTCCTCCTGTATTTGGCGCACGGCCGATCCGTATATCTGCCCAGTGGCGCCGCACCCGCCGCCGGGGTAATCCATCGACACCGGAAGGGTTGCGGAATCAGGCCTCAGAATCCACCTCGCCGAACCCCCGGATCTGTAAAAAAAATTCGTTATTTGCCGCTTGACAGAACTCTACCGCCCAAGTAAAAAAATGAATGATCATTCATTGAAATATGACCGAAATACTACCCTCGATATCGCTGCCGAGCCCCTTACCCATGCGCAGGACATCCGACAAGCACTCCAAAATCATCCAGGCCGCCATCAAGGTATTCGCCCGGACAGGTTTTTTCAATGCCCGCATTTCCGACATCGCCAAGGAAGCCAAGGTGGCCGACGGCACCATCTATCTGTACTTCAACAACAAGTACGACATTCTGCTGTCGCTTTTCGAGGAGGAAATCAGCAAGATCATCGTTCAGGTGAAACAGGCCCTGGAGCAGGAAAGCGATCCCCGCCGCATGCTGGAAATCTTCGCGCTGCATCATCTGCGGCTGGTGGACAAGAACGAGGAACTCGCCGAGGTGCTCCAGATGGAGCTGCGCCAGAGCAACAAATTCATGAAGGAGTACCGGAACACCAAGTTCATCGAATATGTCGATATCATCTCGGTCATCGTCCACAAGGGCCAGGAGATGAAGGTGTTCCGGGGCGACGTCATGCCCGGCGTGTTCAAACGGGCCTACTTCGGCGCACTGGACGAGATGTCCCGTCTCTGGATCCTCACCCCCAACCCTCCCTATTCCATCGAAGAAACCGCCCGGCACATCAGCAGCATCTTCCTGCGCGGCATCTGCGAATGACCCTCGGGGCCGCCCCTGGCGGCGGCCTCAGGCCATGTCGCCCTGACCGATATCCAACACCTCGAAATTGCGCTCGCCGCCCGGCGTCCGCACGGTAATTTCGTCCCCGATCACCTTGCCGATCATGGAGCGGCCCAGCGGCGACAGGATGGAAATGCGGCCGTTGATCACATCGGCCTCGTCCGGTCCCAGCAGTTGATAGCGCACCTCGGCGTCGGTATCCAGGTCGAGCAGGGTGACCACGGTGCCGAACACCACCCGGTCGCAGGCCACCACCGAACAGTCGATCACCTCCGCCCGGCTCAGCTTGTCCTTCAGCTCCATGATCTTGCCCTCGACATGCCCCTGCCGTTCCTTGGCGGCGTGGTATTCGGCGTTTTCCTTGAGATCGCCGTGTCCGCGCGCCACCTCGATGGCCTTGATCACCTCGGGCCGCTCCTTCCTCTCCAGCTGAAGAAGCTCCTGGCGCAGGCGCTCATAGCCGCCCTTTGACATTGGTACTCTCTGCAACATCATGAATACTCCTGATTCTCATTCACGATAAAACGCATCATCCCGCCGCCTACCAGCGGTAGCGGATTTCCATGGAAAGCTTTCTTTCCCGGTATGACTGTGCGTTGGTGATTCCTGCGCCGGCACGCCAGAGAAAATGATCGCCGGTTTCGGCAAATACACTGGCCGCGACCCCCTGCACGGCGTACCCGTCGGCATCGTGGCCAAAGGTTCCGGCAATGTCGAAATAGCCCGGGGTATCGCGCCCGAAACGTTCGCGGGAAAGCAAATGTTTATAATAGAGCGAAAAATTATTCAACCAATAATTTTGCGGCGCCCAGTAGGGGCGGCCGGCACCACCGCCGGCAAGAGCTCCGGCCGGCGCCACCCCGGTGGAATCGACGTATTCGTAGCCGAATCCCGCCTGAAGCAGGTAAGGTTCCTGGTGCAGCGTGGCACGCAGCCGCGCCCCATACCCTTCGCTTTCGATCCCGTCCGAATAGTCACGGTAGAGGTAATCGCCGGCCGCCTGCAGTCTGGGCAGAAGGTCGATGCCGAACCCCGCCTTCGCTTCATCGACATTGACGGCGGCGCGCAGGCCCTGCAGGGTATCCAGCACCACATCCCGCCGGTAGGCGACATAGCCCTCCAGCCGATCCCTGAATTCGGCCCCGGCCGACGCCTGCAGCAGTGTTGTCGCCGCCGCGCCCGAATCCAACCCCTCCCTGCCGGCCCCCAGCCGGACGCTCCATCCCGGCAGGGGATTGGCGCCATAGGCCAGCAGCCAGCGGTTTGCCGACTCGTGCCCGTCCTCCTCCAACAGCGACCGGTACCGCAGCCTATCCGCGGAAAACTCCAGTTCATTGTCGAGTCCGGGCGCATACCACATGGACAGGGTGGATGCAAGGATAGCTATGCCGACGCTGTCATCCCTGCCGGCCCTCTCCTCCCATCGCTGCGCCAGAGCCACCGACGGCCGGCGCTGCAGCCGATTGCGCCTGTCCGCCTCCGCCAAACCGGGATAGAACGGGTCCATGGCCAGCAGCCTCCCGTTGATGCCCGATTCCTCACCGAACCGCTCCAACCGGCAATAGATGCCGGCCAGGTCGAACAGCAGTGATTTTTCCCGTGGTTCCCTGGCGATGAGCGGCAGGTACAGTTTGGCCGCGTGCTGGTATTCCTGGCGTTGCACCGCGAGCCGCGCCGCGTACTCGGCGGCAAACCGGCGTTGCCAGCGGGAGCGGGTGGTAAAAGGGACGGCAAGAGCGATGTCGGGGCCGGTTTCGCCGCGCCGCTGTCGATCGAGGGCCTCGACAAGGGGATCGGTCTCTTCCAGTCCGATCCAGGCCCGCAACCACCGCTCCGATGGGCGAGAACGGCGACCTTCGCCCCTGGCGACGACAAATTCCTCGGTGACATCGGGGACGAGAAAGAGGCGGTAAGCGGCAAGGGCCTCTTCGTAACGGCGCTGCGCCCAACGGACCCGGGCCTGCAACAGGAGAAGCTCGGCCCGCCCCGGCGCTCCGGCCAGGAGACGATCCACCTCGGCGGCGGCCTCGTCGAATCTGCCCTGGCGGTAAAGCAGGTCGGCAAGGAGATAACGGGGATACCCTGCACCCCCGTCGTCTTCCAGGAGACGCCGCAGGGATTGCTCGGCCAGCGCGTCCTCACCGGCACGCAGGGCCGCCCGGCAGAGGAGAAGTCGGCCGCCCCGCGGGGAGGCGGACAGATCGAGCGCGGTCAACACCAGATCATCGAGCCCGGCAGTGTAGGCGCTGCGGGCAAAGATCTGCCGCAGTCCTTCATCCTTGCGAGCTTCCGTCCGCAGATTCGAAAGCAATCGGGCCTCGGCCGCCGCATCCCCCCGCTGACGGGCCTGGGCGATACCCTCTATCCCGGCGATCATTTGCTCGCCCGGAGTCGACACACCGGCAGCCGCCCCTTGCCCCTGGCCCCCGCCCGCTTGCAGCAGCAGAAGATTGACGGCAAGCCGGTACGGGGCGGAAATATTGCCGCCGGCCAACCTCAGTGCCTGCTCGGCCTGGCGGACCGCAGCCCGGCGATTTCCTTCGGCCTGCAGCAGAAGGCCGCGAAGATACGGGAGATGGACGACCACCGGCACCACTCCGAAACGGGCGTCGGTGATCGTCCCGGTCAGCCCGTCCGCCAATTCGAGCCACGCCAGACCCTGCTCGGGCGATCCTTCGGCAAGGGCCACCTCGGCAAGCCGAAGGATCACGGCACCGTCGGCGTTGCCGGTCCGCAACAGGGCGGCGCGCAGGATCTGTTCGGCATCGGCGTAGCGCCCCACCTCTCGATAGAGTTCGGCGCGCAGCAGCATCCTGGCGAGATCAGCGGCAGGGACCGGTTCCAGCAGACGCAAAGCGGCGTCGGCGTCGCCGGCGACCAAGAGCGCGCCGGCCTTTTCTTCCGGCGACCAGCCCGCGGCAGCGGTCAGTCTGACCACGGCGGCAACGTCGCCCATGCCGGCGGCGGCATGCACCGCAACCTCCTGTAAGGGTTGGCGCATCGATGCCGGCAGGGAGTCGTCCATGAAGACGGCTTCGCCATCGGCCGCTGCCTGACCATAAAGGCCAAGCAGAAAGGCGGCCCGCGCCCTTTCCGCCCGCACCGCGGGCGAGGGTGCGGCAATGGCGACGAGACGGGGATAGAGCTCCATCAGACGGGCGCCGTTGCCGTCCTCGATGTGGTTCCGCACCAGCTCGGCCAGGATTTCGGCATCCGCGGGTGCGAGTTCAACCATTTTTTCCAGAACCCCGAGAAATTCGTTTCGCTGCTCCGGATGGTTCAGCAGCCGCGCTAGATCGTGCCACGATTCCAGATCGTCCGGTGTGAGGCGGGCAAGCCGTCGGAACACCTCGACGGCTTGCCGGTCTTCCCCCAGAGCCCGCAGGCCAGCACCAAGTTCCCTGAGAATCGCCGGTTCATCCGGATACCGGACGACGAGCTGCCGGTACAAATCCACGGCCTGGCGAAGCTCGCCCCGCTGCCGGTGCAACTCCGCCGCCTGCCGGACATAGCCTGCCTCCGGGCGGGATTCAAGGGCCAGATAGCGTTCGAGCAGCGCCAGCGCCCGCTCCTCGTCCCCGGTCTCGCTCAGAACACGGATCAATGCCTGCAGCAGTTCCACATCACTCCCCGCCGCCGCCAGGGCACGATCCAGGTAAGGTTCGGCCGCCCGTGGTTGACCGTTTCTCTCCAGCAGCAGACCTATCTCCCTGTCCAGTCCGGGGACCGGTTTCCGCGCGTGCTGCTCCACATAACGCCAGTGAACAAGGGCTTCTCCGTCCTCACCCCTGGCCCGGCAGTAGTCGGCAAGATAGAGATGGGCCGGCAGGGGATCGGCCGCCACGGCGAGATATCGGCGCCAGAGACGTGCGGCCTGATCGCCGTCGCCGGTGCGCCCCTGCGCACGGGCGGCGACGGCCAGGATTTCCGGATCGTCACCCTCCAGCAGTTCGGCCAGCACCCCTTCCAGCTCCGCAGTGCGGCCAAGGTCTTCGGCGAGCAGCAGCAACCGCCGCTTGGCCGCGGTGGCAGTGGGAACGAGGGTGGTGTAGCGGGCGAGGGCCGCGTACGCCTTCTCCTTCTCGCCCAGTTTGCGATAGGACTCCTCCAGGGAAGCCAGCAGTGCCGCCTCCGGTACGGCGGGATCATCACTGATGCCGGTCAGGATGGCCAAGGCGCGGGCGTCCCGGCCGCGGGCCTGGGCAGCGACCCCCTCACAGGCCTGAAATTCCCAGTTTTCCGGATGACGGCCGGCAAGTTCGCCGCAAAGCTCCTCCATCTCCGCATAGCGCCCCAGCCGGTAGAGAACCCTGGCCAGTTCCCAGCGGGCGCCGTCGCTCTCCCGGAGGGCGAGCACTTCCCGGTAACGGACAGCGGCATCGGCAAACCGCCCTTGCCGCACCAGTTCGCGGGCCTGCGCCCAGGTGCGGCTCCAGGCCGGCACCGGCCCGGACCCCATCCGCACCTCCCGTTCAGGGACCAGGGGGGCGTCGAGAAACGGCCAACTGCAGTACGCCGGGCGGCCGGGCAGCAGCATCAGGAGGCCTGCAACGAAAAAAAGCCAGCTCCGGCTGGCCTTGCGGGTGATTTCCATCATCCCTCTGCCCTACCGCCGCCAGTGCTCGATAAAATCGTCCAGCAGGGAATGGATATCCGGAACCTCCTGTTCGAGATAGTTCCGCATCTTTTTCAACAGCCCCGCCTCGATCTGCCGCACCCGCTCCCGGGATATGCCGAAGCGGTCGGCGATATCCTGCAGGGTCACCGGTTCGTCGTTCAACAGCCGCCCCTCGAGGATGGCGTGCTCCTTTTCGTTCAGAGTGGACTGGAAGGCCTGGATCAGCTGGTTGAGTTTGTCCCGCATCTGGTCGGCGGCGACCTTCTCCTCGATGGAATCGCCACCCTGAGGCAGAAAACTCTTCTGTTCGTCGTCGGACCCTTCCCGCACCGGGCTCTCCAGGGAGACGTCCCAGTTGTTCATCCGCTGGCTCATCTCGATCACCTCGCTCTCCTTGACGTTGAGGCGTTCGGCCAGCAGCTTGACATCGGGGTTGAACCCCTGGGATTCGAGCAGTTTCCTCTCCTTGTTGAGACTGAAGAAGAGCTTGCGCTGCGCCTGGGTGGTGCCGATCTTCACCAGTCGCCAGTTGTCCATGATGAACTTGAGAATGTAGGCGCGGATCCAGTAGGCGGCGTAATAGGAGAACTTGACCCCGCGGTAGGGATCGAACTTCTTCACCGCCTGCACCAGGCCGACGTTGCCCTCCTGGACGAGGTCGAGAAAATTCTGCATCCAGTACTTCTGGAAGTCCATCGCCACCTTGACCACCAGGCGCAGGTTGGCGGTGACCAGCTTGTAGGCGGCCTGGGGATCGTTTTCCGTGTGGTAACGGATGGCCAGTTCCTCGGTTTCCTCGCGGCTCAGCAGATCGTACTGGCTGATCTCCTTGAGGTAGCGGTACAGGCCCGGATGGGCGACGGCGGGAAGGTTCTCGTCGTCTTTCAGGGAAACCAGGGGGTGGGCAAGAAAGGACGGCTGTTCGTCGTCGTCGACGATGATTTCTGCGTTTTCGACCATCCGGCAATTATGCTGAATGCGGTATCAAAAATCAATGGGGGAAAAGAAGATTCCCTTCCGGCCGCATTTGTGCTAATAAATCATGTTCTCCTACCCCTCAGCACACAGACAGAGCCATGGACACCATTCGCAACTTCAGCATCATCGCCCACATCGACCACGGAAAATCCACCCTGGCCGACCGCCTCATCCAGCTGTGCGGCGTCGTTTCCGACCGCGAGTTCAAGGACCAGATCCTTGACAGCATGGACATCGAACGGGAGCGGGGGATCACCATCAAGAGCCAGACGGTCTGCCTGCCCTACCGGGCGAAAGACGGCCGCGACTACATTCTCAACCTGGTCGACACCCCCGGCCACGTCGACTTCAGCTACGAGGTGTCGCGGGCGCTCTCCTCCTGTGAGGGCGCCCTGCTCCTCGTCGACGCCTCCCAGGGGGTCGAGGCGCAGACCCTGGCCAACCTCTATCTCGCCATGGAGAACGACCTGGTGATCATCCCGGTGATCAACAAGATCGACCTGCCCGCCGCCGACCCGGAAACCATCGCCAGCCAGATCACGGTGGACCTCGGCCTTGACGGCGAACTGATCCAGCGCTGCTCGGCCAAGACAGGCCAAGGGGTGCCCGACATCCTCGAGGCCATCGTCAAACACCTGCCGCCGCCCAAGGGCAACCCAGCGAACCCCTTGCAGGGGCTGATCTTCGACGCCCACTACGACCCCTACCGGGGCACGATCATTTCCTGCAGAGTGATGGAAGGCACCCTGCGCACCGGCGACACCATCCGCTTCATGCACAACGATTCGGAATACAAGGTCGAGGAGGTCGGGGTGTTCCGCCTCCACCGCGAACCGCGCCGCCAGCTCGCCGCCGGCGAAGTCGGCTATGTCATCGCCGGGGTGAAGACGGTGAGCGACACCCGGGTCGGCGATACCATCACCCATCGCGACGCCCCCTGCGCCAGGGCGCTGCCCGGCTTCCAGGAGATCAAACAGGTGGTGTTCTCCTCGCTGTACCCCATCTCCACCGACGATTACGAGGATCTGGCGGCGGCGATGGAAAAGCTGAAGCTGAACGACGCCTCTCTTTCCTTCCAGAAGGATTCCTCCGCCGCGCTCGGCTTCGGCTTCCGCTGCGGCTTTCTCGGCCTGCTCCACCTGGAGGTGGTGCAGGAGCGGCTGGAACGGGAATTCGACATCCCGCTCATCCTCACCGTGCCGTCGGTCAACTACCGGGTCCACCTCAACAACGGCAAAACGGTCGAGGTGGACAACCCGGCCTATTTCCCCGACCCGTCCACCATCGACCGGGTCGAGGAGCCGTACATCAAGGCCACCATTCTCATTCCCGAGCGCTACATGGGCGCGGTGATGACCCTGGTCATGGAGCGGCGCGGCGACAACGTCAACTACCACTACCCAATCCCCGGCCGTATCGATTTCTCCTGCGAACTGCCGCTCGCCGAGGTGATCTACGACTTCTACGACCGATTGAAATCGGTCACCCAGGGCTACGGTTCCTTCGACTACGAACTCATCGACTACCGGGAAAGCGATCTTGTCAAGCTCGACATCCTGGTCAACGGCGAGAAGGTGGACGCACTGTCCCAGCTCGTCCACCGCAACAACGCCCGCGCCCGCGGCCTGCTCTCCTGCGAACGGCTCAAGGACGAAATCCCGCGACAGATGTTCAAAATCGCCATCCAGGCGGCCATCGGCGGCAACGTCATCGCCCGCACCACCATCAGCGCGCTGCGCAAGGACGTGCTCGCCAAGTGCTACGGCGGCGACATCTCCCGCAAACGTAAGCTGCTGGAAAAGCAGAAGGCGGGCAAGAAACGGATGAAAACGGTGGGCAACGTCGATATCCCGCAGCGCGCCTTTCTCGCCGTGCTCAAATCCGATAATTCCTGAATCGCCATGACCTCGGTCGTCGACATCGAGGTGTTCAACGGCATCTTCACCTCCATCGCCGAGGAGATGGGGATCATCCTCGCCCGCAGCGCCTTCTCGTCCAACATGAAGGAACGGCGCGATTTCTCCTGCGCCCTTTTCGACCGCGAGGGCGAGATGATCGCCCAGGCCGCCCACATCCCGGTACACCTCGGCTCCCTGGCGGCGACGCTGGCCCACATCCGGCGGAACTTCACCCTCGCTCCCGGCGATATCGCCATCAGCAACGACCCTTACGGCGGCGGCAGCCACCTGCCGGATATCACCCTGGTCGAAGGGGTGTTCGCCGAGGACGGCGAGCTGCTGTTCCACGTGCTCAACCGCGCCCATCACGCCGATGTCGGCGGCGCGAGCCCGGGTTCCATGGGCCTTGCCAGCAGTATCGCCGCGGAAGGGGTGCGAATCGAACCATCCCTGTTGCAGCGGGCAGGCCGCCCCGATCAGCTGTTCCTGCAATCCTTTCTCGCCAGGGTCCGCAATCCCGAGGAACGCCTCGGCGACCTGCGCGCCCAGCAGGCAGCCCTCACTCGCGGCAAAAAACGGCTGCTCGACCTTGCCGCCCGCCACGGCCACGCCCGGCTGCGGGAAATCAGCGCCGGCCTGCAGGACTACAGCGAACGGGTGATGCGGGCAACGATCCGAACCGTTCCGGACGGCTGCTACCGCTTTACCGATCATCTCGACGACGGCGGCGCCGGTGCCGCCCAGCCTCTGGCCATCAGCGTCGAACTCACCATCCAGGGCGAAGAGGCCCTGGTCGATTTCCGGCAGAGCGCCCCCCAGGTGGCAAGCCCGGTCAACACCGTCGCCTCGGTGACCGGATCTGCCACCATCTACGTGTTCCAGTGCCTCGCCGGCAACACCTTTCCGATCAACAGCGGCAGCAGCCGGCCGCTCCGCATCCTCACCCGGCCCGGCACCCTCCTTGACGCGGTTTTTCCCGCGCCGGTGGCAGCCGGCAACGTCGAAACCTCGCAGCGGATCGTCGACGTGCTCATGGGGGCGCTCGCCCAGGCCATACCGGAGCGCATCGGCGCCGCCAGCTGCGGCAGCATGAACAATATCGCCATCGGCGGCATCCGACGGGACGGGCGCCCGTACACCTACTATGAGACAATAGGCGGCGGCATGGGTGGCCGGCCCTCCTCGGCCGGGCTTTCCGGTATCCATACCCACATGACCAACACGATGAACACCCCGGTGGAGGCGCTTGAACACAGCTACCCTTTCCTCGTCACCCGCTACGGTCTGCGGCTCGGCTCGGGCGGTCGCGGCCGCAATCCGGGCGGTGACGGCATCGTCCGTTCCTACCGGTTCCTCGAGCCGGCGGAGCTGTCGCTGCTCACCGACCGCCGCCGCTTCCCGCCCTACGGCCTGGCCGGCGGAGGTCCGGGGAAAAAGGGGGTCAACATCCTGGAACGGCAGGGCAAGAAAAAAAGAATGCCGGGCAAGGTCTCCATCGAGACCCGGCCCGGCGATATATTGCACATCTCCACTCCCGGCGGCGGCGGCTGGGGCCGTCCGGATCGGGACAGCGGCGGCCCGCGCCAGGCGGACTCGTGATGCGAAAAAGCGTTAGATGTTGAACAGTTCAGTGATTGAGGGATGCGGCGGGGCAGCGGAGACCGGTGTGGGCGATCTTGTACTCAAGGATGGCGTCGAGTTCCTTGTCGGTGAGAATGGACGGCTGCTGCTTGGAGACGTAGACAATGCAGTCCTTGCAGACGTTCATGGCGCTCTGGAAGTAATCCAGCTCCCGCACCACTTCCCAGCAAGGCGTGCCGGGGTGTTTCCGGACCACGCACTCTTCTGAACCGCATTGCATGATCTCCCAGCAGGCCAGCTCTTTGATCGGACTCATACGCTTCCTCCATCCTGAAAAGGTATTTTTATCCGGCCCTGTGGCCGGATAGCCAGCTGGAGATTCGTGGGTGGGGGATATCACCCCACCACGTGGGCATTGCACCCATAAGGAAGACAAGCTGTCTTCTAACACCTTCCCAGCAACTGGTCAAGCTTCCTGAGCAGATTTTCACGACCCTCCCCGGTCTTTGCAGAGAAAAGGTAACGTTCCTGGGCGGTTACCCCGAAGGCCGCATCGAGAACCGCGGCGTTGCGCAGGTACTGGCCGCGGGAGAGCTTGTCGATCTTGGTATAAACCGGGATCACCAGCCGGCCGCGGCTGCGCAGCCACTGCAACAGCTCGAGGTCGTTGGCCTTGACCTCATGGCGGACATCGATGATCAGCACCGTGGCAAGCAGCGGGCCCCGGGTCTCCAGGTAGCCGCCGATCAGCCCCCGCCACTGGTCCTGCATCGTCTTCGGCACCTTGGCATAGCCATAGCCGGGCAGATCGACCAGATAGAAGGCCTCGTTCACCAGAAAAAAGTTGAGCCCCTGGGTCTTTCCCGGCCGGCTGCTGACCTTGACCAGGGAGCGGCGGTTGATCAACCGGTTGATCAGGCTCGATTTGCCGACATTGGACCGACCGGCAAAGGCAATCTCCGGATAGTCCGGCGACGGCAGCTGACCCTGCCGGTGAACGCTGTCGACAAAACAGACATCCCGGATCTCCATCTAGATGACCTTGTTCAGGGAATATTCAATGATCCCCTCGGCGCCGGCACGCAGCAGGCGCGGCACGAGGTCGCGGACTTCGTGCTCGGAGATCACCGTTTCCACCGAACACCACTCCTGCTGATAAAGCTTGGCGACGGTGGGGGCGTTGAGACTGGGAAGCAGGCCGATCACCGCATCGAGCCTGGTGTTGGGCACGTTCATCTTCAGGCCGACGATCTTGTCGGCCCGGAGCGCACCCTGCAGCAGCAGCGCCATGTTCTCCACCTTCTCCCGCTTCCATGGATCCTCCCAGGACTTGCGGTTGACGATGAGCTGGGTGTTGGACTGCATCAGTTCATGGATGATTTTCAAGCCGTGGGCGCGGATGGTGGTCTCGGTCTCGGTCACCTCGACGATGGCGTCGGCGAGTTTGGAAACCACCTTGCCCTCGGTGGCTCCCCAGGAGAATTCCACTTCGACGTTGATCTTGCGCTCGGCGAAAAAACGGCGGGTGAAGTTCACCAGTTCCGTCGAGATTTTCTTGCCCTCCAGATCCTCCACCCTGGCGATAGCGGAATCGCCCGGCACCGCCAGCACCCAGCGGGTGGGGCGCTTGGAAACCTTGGAGTAGACCAGGTCGGCGACCACCACCACATCGGAACTGTTTTCGAGTATCCAGTCCTTGCCGGTGATGCCGGCGTCCAGCACACCGCTTTCCACGTAGCGCGACATCTCCTGGGCGCGACAGATGGAGCAGGCGAGTTCGGAATCGTCCACCTCGGGGAAGTAGTTGCGGGAGGAGAGGCTGATCCGCCAGCCGGACTTGGCGAACAGCTCGATGGTGGCCTTTTCGAGGCTGCCCTTGGGAATGCCGAATTTCAGGATATCGCTCATTTCTTGTAAACCTCCTTGGGATCGAAAACACGCTCCAGAATGACCGAGACGCCGTCCTTGTCAAGCTTCCGGAAAAAGCAGCTGGGGTAACCCTTGTGACAGGCGGCGCCGCCGACCTGCTCGACCTGGAACACCACCGTGTCCTGATCGCAGTCCACCAGGATGTCATGGATGAGTTGCACATGCCCCGAGGACTCGCCCTTCAGCCAGATCTTGTTGCGCGACCGGCTCCAGTAGTGGGCGCGGCCGGTGGCCAGCGTCCGCCGCCAGGCCTCCTCGTTGATATAGGCCAGCATCAGCACCTGGCCGCTGTCGTGGTCCTGCACGATGGCCGGCAGCAGACCATTGCCCTTTTCAAAATTCAGTTTGAAATCCATAGCCGCTTCCCTCCCTTGTCCTTCATCCGCCGCCCGCTCCCCGCAGGCCGTTGCGTTTCGCCTCTCCCCATCGCGACGCTGTTCCCCGCCCAGAAAATGGATGATACAGGACGTACGGAATCTGCAGTATTCGACGGGATGCCGGCAGGCGGCACCGGATTCCTCCATTTTCTCGCTGTACTTCTGACAGATCAGCACCACCGCAACGGCCTCGTCAATCCGGGAAAAAGTGCATATACTACCCCATAATCCCCCTCTTTTCACGGAGATTTTCCCGTTCCCGTTTCCCGCAAAAAATCTGTTATACTTATGCTGACGGCAACACAATCCCCTTGCCCGGCTCCGTCTCCTCGCCGATGAAGGCCGGTTCTCCATCAACTTCATACCCATCGTCATCCTGCATGGATTCGCCCGCCGACAACCCGCCCCCCGATCCGATCGTCGCCGCTGGCGGCGACGCCTCCCGCGCCAGCGCCCGCCAGCGGCTCGGCGAACTGCGCAACCGATTCTCCGCTCTGCGGCAGACGGTGGAGGGCTACGCCCAAGCCCCGGCCATTCGCGGCTGGAAAACCATCGACAATCTCAACCTGTTCTCCACCCTGCCGGTGCTGGGCATCACCGTCGACATCCAGACGCTCACCAAGAACCTGGACAGCCTGGGGACCGAACTCCTGCGGCGGACGGCGATAACGGACAACGACGCCGGCAGCATCGCCGCCGACCTCGCCCTCCCCTCCGGAGACGACGACAAACTGGCCGCCGCCCTGGAACAGGTCGAGCAACAGGCGGCCGGCCTTGCCCCGCTGGCCGACAAATACCGCGGCATTGCCACCGCCCTCGCCAACGCCGACCGGGATCTGCGCAACGGCGTCCATCTCGACAATCTCATCGCCTTGGCCCGCAGCCGCGGCGACAGCCCAGCGCGCTTCGATCTCTGCATAAAAATCCACCGCGCCCTGTCCGGCAGCGGCGGGGCCAACGGTCCGACTCTGAGCACCCTGGAAAACGCCTGTAGCAGCCTGGGCGCCGCCCTCGGGGAAATTCCTTTCCCCGAAACCCTGCCAAAAGCTGCGGTCGCCGTCATCCATCAGGCCATCGAATCGGTACGGGCGGCCTTGGCCAGAAACCGTGACGAACTGCTGCACTACCGCACCCAGACCGCCGACATCATCCATTTCTGCCAGGAAACCGCAAAAAAACTGGAGCCCCTGCGCCGGGCTCCCACCGGCACCCTGCTCGCCGATCTCATCAAGGAGGCGGACCGCTTCACCCCGGCCTTCCTCTCCCTCGACCGCTATGACGATCTTCTCAACCACCTGCAGACCTCGGCATCCCTGCTGCGGTATGTCAAGGTCTTCCTTGATGCCTGCCGCAAGGTGCTGCCCGTCGAGATAAGCCGGATGCTCGGCAGCGACCGGGACCTCAACCCCGAGGCCATTGCCGCCGGCGAGGCCAGGAACTTCTTCAACGGCCTGAACGGCATCTTCCGCATGGTGCGGCTGCTTGGCTCGTCGCTGGTCGGCCACCGGATGATCACCGAGGCCGAACTCACCGACATCCTGCGCCGCGCCCTCCAGGACTGCGACCTGTACGACAAAAGCAAGACGAGCGGCGGCTACCAGGCGATCATCACCACCCTCATCGCCCCCTACCGCCGCCCCTTTCCCCACGACGAACTGTTCAAGGTAATCAACCGGACGGTGGGCCGCTTCAACTTCGCCATGGACAAGAAAATTTCCCTGATCCCCATTCCCCTGCCGGGAGAGGGCGGTGTGAAAACGGACAGCATGGCCTTCGGCAAGCTGATCGGCCGCATCGAATCCCGCGCCAGCGCCCTGGAGGGTTGACCCGGCCCGCACAGCACCGGTTGCGGACCCACCTCGCCCCTTGCATTCTTGGCGGCCTTACCTTACATTCCCCCGATACGATCCGTTGCGTCGCCATTGCAGGTAATGGCACTCCCGGGTATTCCAACTCCGCTTCCATCCTGAGGGAATCGCCATGAGACCAGCACAGAAAAACGATACCGTCACCGTCTGTTTCGAGGGTCGCACCGTCGACGGGGAACTTTTCGAAAGCGCCACTCCGGACAAGCCCCTGCGTTTCACCATCGGTGACGAGGCGGTTCTGGCCGTTTTTTCCGACGCGATCGTCGGCATGCGGCCGGGGGAGCAAAAGATGATCGTGGTGGAGCCGGCAGACGCCTTCGGCGAACGGCAGGAAGAACTGGTGGTCACCATCGACCGGACCGCCCTGCCTGCCTCGATCACCCCGCGGCCCGGGCTGGTGGTCGGCATGACCGTCCGGCACAACGACGCCGACCATCGGGTACCGGCTCTGATCACCGCGGTCAGCGAAACGAGTGTCACCCTGGACTACAACCATCCCCTGGCCGGAAAGATCGTCTCCTACGCCATCACCCTGCGAACTGTCGAGGAGCCGGCCGCCAACTGATGGAGCCCAGCGTCGCCAGTTCCCCGCTGAACAAGATGGCACTGTCCGTCGCCGGCTCCGATCCTTCCGGCGGCGCCGGCATTCAGGCCGATCTCAAAACATTCGCCACCCTCGGCGTATACGGCGGCGCGGTAATCACCAGCCTGACCGTGCAGAACAGTACGGGCGTCCAATCCGTCCACCACGTGGAGGCGGGCCTGGTAGCGGCACAGCTGCAGGCGGTGCTCGCCGACATGCCGGTCTCCCACATCAAGACCGGCATGCTCGGCAGCCGGGCGACGGTGGAACGGCTGGCCGATGTCTTCGCCGGTTTCAACGGGGAACTCGTCTGCGATCCGGTCCTGCGCTCGACAAGCGGCAGCCCGCTGGTCGAACGGGAGGCCATGCCGGCCTTTCTGGGGGGAATCGTCACCAGGGCGACGGTCCTCACCCCCAATGCCATCGAACTGGAAACCCTGTCCGGCAGGAACTGCGGGAACGAGGCCGGAATCCGAGCCGCCTGCGCCGATCTCCTGGAACGCTTCCCCTCGCTGCGGGCGATCGCGGTAACCGGCGGCCATACCGATCCGGATGGTTCTGCGGTCACCGATTTTCTCGGCCTGCGCTCCTCCGGTGACAAGATCGACTGGTCGAAAATCAGCCATCCCCGGATCGCCACCCGCAACGGTCACGGCACCGGCTGCACCTTCGCCTCCGCCTTTGCCGCCCACCATCTCCACACCGGCGACTACCGCGCCGCCTTCGCCAGGGCGGTCGCCTATGTCGCAGAGGCGCTGCGCCTGTCGGCATCCGCCAGGATGGGCGCGGGCAACGGGCCGTTGCTGCACCACCTGGTCAGGTCATCCTGACCCGGCCGCAGTCCGGACAAACCCAGGTGGGACCGTTGCTGATCCCCCACTGGTTTTCCCTGAAGCACTCCTCGCAGATCTGAAAGCCGCACGGGCAGTTGAAGCAGAACGGCAAAGATCGCTTGCAGCAGTGGCAGACATAGCCCTGCCGCCGCTTGCGCCCCCAGCGCGGCTTGTCCTTCTTCTCCTCAGTCATCTGCCTTTCTCACGTTGCCGGCGAGCCAGTCGAGATACCCCTGAAACCCGTGCTTCACCTCGGTGGCGAGGATTTCCGGGCATTCGTAGGGATGCCGAGCGCGGATCGCCTGTTCCAGCGTCGGATACAGTTCGTCACTGCTCTTGAACACCAGCAACCACTCCTCTGCCCGGTCCAGCTTTCCCTGCCACCAGTACATGCTGGTCACCGGCCCGATGATCTGACAGCAGGCGGCCAGCCGCTGTTCCAGGATGACGGCGGCGAGTTCTTCAGCCCTGGCCGCCGCATCGATCGTTGTCATTACCTGTATCGCCATTGTTTCCTCCATGATTCCAAGACTCGGCCACCATTCGTATCGGCGTAACGATCTTTCTATTTTTTCCACATTGGGCTGTCAAGGTGGAGACCGCAGGCAGAACACCGAATTCGCCAGCAGACTCCACCATCTGCCGCAAAAGAGAGGCCTGCCCGGCGACGCTCCTTGATACGGGCGAAGCAGCGCCGGCTTCCCCTTACTATCGCTTTTCTCGACCGATCCCATCGAAAATATGGTAGGGTGCGGAACTTCTTCACTCCAGCCACCATCGATTCGTCACCATGCCCGACCAGTTACCGACCGAACTTGCCCGCCACGCTAAGGAATGTACCGAATGCCAGGCCTGCGTCCGCCAGTGTGCCTTTCTCGAACGGCACGGCACGCCGAGGGCCATTGCCGACAGGGGGGCCGGCCAGTCGCTGGACTTCGCCTTCGACTGCAGCCTCTGCCGCCTCTGCGACCGGGTCTGCCCGGAAAAACTCGCCCCCAGTGCGATGTTTCTCGCCATGCGCCGGCAACTGGTGACGAGCGGCGGCGGCGAGTTCGCCGCCCACCGGCCTATCCTCTTTTTCGAACGCCAGGGCAGTTCTCCGCTGTTTTCCCTGTACCGGCTGCCGCCGAACTGCGACACGGTCTTTTTCCCCGGCTGCGGTCTGCCGGCCACCCGGAGCGCCACGGTGCCGCCATTGTTCGATCTTCTCGCCGCACGGTTCCCCAATCTTGGCATCGTCCTCGACTGCTGCGGCAAACCATCCCACGACCTCGGCAGGACCCGTTCCTTCCAGGAGAGATTCGACGAGCTTCGCGCCACCCTCCGCAACTGCGGCATCACTAAAGTCGTGGTCGCCTGCCCCAACTGTTACCGGATCTTCCGAGAGTACGGAGAAGAATTCGAGACGATCTTCCTCTACGACTGTCTGCCCCCCCTCCCTTCCCTTCAGAACGGCCGCACGGTCACCGTCCACGACCCCTGCGGCACCCGTTTCGATACGGATATCCACCGCCGGGTGCGAGAGATCGTCACCTCCCTCGGCCTGACCGTTCGCGAGATGAAACACTGCGGCAGCCGAACCCTCTGCTGTGGCGAGGGGGGCTCTGCCTGCTTCACCGCCCCGGTGCTGGCAGATACCTGGCGCAACAAGCGCTTGCAGCAGGCCGGCGACCTGACCATGGTCACCTACTGCGCCGGCTGCCTGTCCTTCTTCTCCCCCCACCACCCGACGGTCCACCTCGCGGATCTCTATCTCGACGGCGACCGAGCCCTGGCGGGCGCGGTGAAACCGGCGCGCCCGCCGTTCTCCTATCTGCATCGCCTGCTGCTCAAAGTGCGGCTGGGCCGGCGGGTGGCGGCGAAATTCGCCGGGGCGCGCGGCCGGGTGCAGCGCCGTTCCCCCTGAATTGATGAACTCGCAACAACTCAACACAGAGATCATCGCGAGCCTGGCGAAGCAATCAATGAGTCAGTAACTGATTGAAAATACGTGATTGCTTCGCCACTTTGTGCCTTACAATGACGAGAGTGGCCAGTCGTTACGAATCCTTCAAAATTCGGTGGCGGCCCCGGCCGCTTCGTTGTACCTTGCCGGTCAGGTCGCTGCCTCATCGGGTGCGGACTGCAACCGCATCCGGTACCCGGTTTTGGTGTTGCCTCGCCCCGTCACCCTTCCCTCGCGTCTGGTGGCCATGCGCTTGCCGCCAGGACGGACAGAGGGCGATTGTCAGAAGTTCATCACGGCACAGGACCCCGCATGCTGCTCGCCATCGATATCGGCAACACCCACACGGTCATTGGCCTGTTCCAGGACAGCAACCTCACCCAGCACTGGCGGTTGCGCACCGACCGGCAGGTCACCGCCGACGAACTGGCCGCCACCCTGCAGGGGCTGTTCGCCATCAGAGGACTCGCCCTGAACGCGGTGAGCGGGGTGGTGATCGCCTCGGTGGTGCCGACCCTCGGCATGCCGCTCAGACAGTTCTGCGCCAACTATCTGGACCTCGCCCCGGTATTCGTTACCGGCGAGCTGACCCATACCATGGCGATCCACTGCGACCATCCCGGCGAGGTGGGGGCGGACCGCATCGTCAACGGCCTGGCCGCCCGGGAAAAATACGGCTTCCCGGCGATCATCGTCGACTTCGGCACCGCGATCACCTTCGACTGTATCGATGCCTCCGGCAGCTACATCGGCGGCGCCATCATCCCGGGCATGGCCATCGCCCTCGACGCCCTCAGCACACGAACCGCCAAGCTGCCGCGCATCGACATTTCCACCCCGCCGCGCAGGGCCATCGGCACCAACACCGAGGACGCCATCCGCGCCGGCATGCTCTTCGGTTACGGCGGCATGATCGAGGAGATTCTCCGTCGTATCCAGACGGAACTGGCGGTTCCGGCCAGGGCGATCATCGCCACCGGCGGCATGGCCGGTCTCATCGCACCCTACGCGCCTTCCATCGCGGCCGTGGACCCCATGCTCACCCTCGAGGGAATACGGATCTTCCATGAGCAGCTCCCCGGCTAGCCGAACTCTGCCGCCGCTGGCGCCAGGCGCGACGATCGGCATCGTCTTTCCCGCCGGGCCGGTGCGCGAGGCGGACCGCTATCATCGGGGGCTCGCCATCCTCCAGGAACTCGGCTTCACGGTGATGACGCCCCGGGAGCTGCCCGAATGCGACGGCTACCTCGCCGGCGACGACCTCTGCCGTGCCGGCGAACTGCACCGACTGTGGGCCAACCCCGGCGTCGCTGCGGTGATGGCGGCGCGGGGAGGTTACGGCTGTCTGCGGCTCCTTCCCCATCTCGATCTCGACCTGCTGCTCCGCACGCCGAAACCCCTGATCGGCTTCAGCGACGTCACCGCCCTGCACGCCGTCTGCAACCGCGCCGGCCTCCCGTCGGTACACGGTCCGGTGGTCACCAGCCTCGCCTCAGCCGACGTCGACAGCGTCCGCCGCCTTGCCGAGGTGCTCATGTGCGCCACCCCGCCGCCCTTGCCAGGCCGCAAGGTGGAGATTCTCCGCGCCGGCAGCGCACGGGGCAGCTGTTGCGGCGGCAACCTGGCCACCCTGTGCAGCATGCTGGCCACCGCCTATGATCCGGACTTCTCCGGCGGGATCCTGGTTCTGGAAGACGTGGCCGAACAGGCCTACCGGATCGACCGGATGCTCACCCAGCTCGCCATGGCGGGAAAGCTGGAACGGATCGCGGGCCTCGTCCTCGGCACCTTCGAGGGCTGCGCCGATGTCGAACAGGTATGGAAAAGGGCCCTGGAGCTGACGCCGGACATCCCGGTATGGGGCAACTTTCCGGTGGGCCACGGCAGCCGAAATTGCAGCCTGATGCTGGGGGTCACGGCGGAAATGGACGGGGCCACCGCCACCCTGCGCTACCCGTGACCGGCTGAAACCGACGCCCGCCGGGGGCCGGCCCCATGCCGCCATCACCCGCCCGGGGCGATGGCGCTGTCGCAGTCCGGGCAGATGTCGACGGCAGAGGTCGTTTCCCGGTATTTATCGACAAATTCCCGGCAGTTCAGCCAGTCCCCCTGCGCATCACGCAGCCTGCCGCAGCTGCGGCAGGTGGAAACCACCCCCCGCACCACTGCTCCCTTACCGCCGTTGGACTCGGCCAACCGTTTCCGACAGGCTTCCTCCTCTTCCGCCAGGGCGGCCTTGAAGCATTCCACCTCGGCAACCGCGGCGGAATGGGCGGCGAAACCACGACGGGCCATGGCCATTCCGAAAAAGGAGAGGCAGAGCAGGCCCGAGACGATGACCGCCAGGGTGACATACAGGCCGGTCAGCATGGCGTTCAGCTGTTGCCTCCGGCTGGTGACGTCGTAGTAGATCTCGAAGGCGCCGACAAACCTTCCCCTCTGCATGATGGGCACATAGGTTTCGACCACATCGGCCTGCATACGCTTGCCCTCCAGGGTCGGGGTCTCCTTCTGCACCAGCTTGGTGTAAGTGCGGCCGCCGGCGACGATACGGTGGAAGTAGTCGTGCTGGTTGAGTTTTCCTATCTCGTCGGCTTCGGTGGAGTAGAGCACCGTGCCGTTGGCGGAGAACACCTTGATCTTCTTCAGCAGGAACTGGTCGAGTACGTTATGGAGCCGGGAAGGAAAGTCCGCCGGAATGTCCTGCCTGGAGAGAATGCTGCCGTCGGGGACGAACACCGAGGCCAGATAACGCCCCACCCGCACCGCTTCGAATTCGGTATTGGTGGTGATGTAGCCGGTGAAGGCCGGCGACAGGAAAAACACCACATAGACCGGCAACACGATCACCGAAAGCAGGGAAAGCGCCGAGAACAGGAGCAGATGTATCTTCTTCATTTCATGGCCTCTCCGCAAGAAGGGCGGCGACCTGTTCCTGGAGTCTGGCCGCCAGTTCGCCCTTTTGTTTCATCGTATAGGCTCCGGTCTCGATGGGATCACCCAACCGGATCACCACCCTGCCGGCCGCGGCCAGCAGCCTGCCCTTGGGCAGCACCGCACGGGTACCGCTGATCGCCACCGGCACCACCGGCACGCCGGCCTTGATCGCCAGCGCCATGCCTCCGGATTTGAATGGCAGCAGATGACCATCCGGGCTGCGCGTTCCCTCGGGGAAGATCACCACCGATGTACCCGCCGCGATCCTCGCCGCCGCCTCGCCAAGACTCTGCAGGGCTTCCCGGCCCGAAGCCCGGTTCACCGGTATGTAGCCGGCAAGCCGCATCGCCTGGCCGAACACCGGCACCCGGAACAGCTCCATTTTGGCCATCCAGCGGAAGTCATAGGGGAAATAGCCCTGGAGGGCAAAGATATCGAACTGGCTCTGGTGATTGGCGGCAAAGATATACGGTCTGCCGGCAACGATTTTCTCCAGGCCGAGGATGCGCACCGACACGCCAACCCCGCGGCAGATGATCCTGCCCCACAGTCTCGGCAAGGCCTGGATACGGCGCGGCGAGAGGCGGAAAACGACGATGCCGATCAGGGCGAAGAGGCTGATCAGGAAGGTCAGCAACGGGATGAACGCGGTCATCGCCGCCGAACGGACGTACTGGAGGACACCCCATTTCATGGTTCGACTCCGGAAAGGAAGATCTGAAAAGAACGGTCACACACTAGCAATTGACAAACCACGACGACGCATATACCATTTTCCCTCCGGAATCCGGGAACCGATCCCTGCGTTTCCGAAGGCCCTGGCGCGGGCGGTGCAGTTGCCGGCCATCATACATAAATTGCCCCCCCCCTTCAATGCCGATGGCGTTGCGTCGACAAAACAGCGACCGTGCGAAAAAATGCGCCGCGCTTCACAGCACGAGATCACGGCGGGAGGTGGACATTGAACGGGCTGCGGGATGCGAGTTGCCCGCGGGCGGGGCAAAGGTGGTGAAGACCGAATCGCCACGCTTCGTTCGCGATGACAGCCACGGGCCTGCGGCCCTCGCGATGAACTGTGCGGCTACTTCGTCGTCTTCGCGGGGGAGCAGCGTGACAAAAAAATCCATAACGGCTCGCCAACCGCAGCCGCCCGGGGAGTTTTTCGAAAGCGGGGGATGAAATCGGCGTTTTCCGCCAGGCAATGACGCCGGCTCTTCCCCGCCGGCACGGTTGCAAAGCGCCATCGCACCATTTTTCCGACGACGAAACCTCCATCCGGCTGCATGCCTTCCCGGCCGAACACGGCCGGTAACTTTGGTATCGACGAAACAGGCCCATCCATGCCGACCCCTTCGCCTCTCCACCGTCCGCCGGAAGATCCGGTAGGCTCCATTCCCATCAGCGACCCGACGGCCGCACCCGGCACCCCGGTGATAACCGCGCCGCCGGGTGCGCCGCCGCGAAGGCCACGGCGCGCCAGCCGCCGCCCCGGCCCGGGAATCAAGGCGGTTCTCGTCCTTGTCGTCCTGGTGCTCCTCTACATCCTCGTCGGCAGCGTTCTGGTACCCCGGCTGCTCACCGGCGTCGTCGCCGCGCAGCTGTCCCGCCGGCTCAATCGCGAGGTGATCGTCACCCGGGCGGAATTCTCACCTTTCTCCTGGCGGTTCTCCCTGACCAACCTGCTGGTCGGGCCTGACCGGGAGATGCCGGAAAGTCTCGACGACCCGCTCTTTTCGCTGGAGAGGATTTCCGGCGCCATCGTCCCGGCAGGGCTGCTCACGGGCTCTCTGCTTCTGGACGATCTCACCGTCACCGCCCCTCTGCTCCACATTGTCCGCGCCGGCGACGGCCGCTACAACATCAGCGAGGTTTTCTCCCGACTGTCAGCCGCCGGCGCACCTTCCCTCTTCCTGCCGCGGCTGGTGCCGCGCCGGATCGCTCTGGAACAGGGAACCCTGCTGTTCGACGATCTCGTGAGCGGCGGCCATCACCGCGTCGAAAACATCTCCCTCAACCTGCCGGCCCTGCCAACCGCCATGGCGGAGTTCGCCTCGCTGCCGTCAACGGCCGCCGCCCCCAGCCTGCACGCCACGGTGGACGGCAGCCCCATCGACCTGCTCGGCGAGGTACGGCCTGGCAGACGGGGAGCGGATACCGTCTTTCACCTCTCCCTCGCCTCCCTGGCCATCGCGCCGTATCGGCACTACCTGCCGCCCCCCCTGCGGGAAACGCTGCAAAGCGGCACCATCGACGGCACCATCGATTTCATCCTGTCCGCCAGCGCGGAACTCACCCTCGGCCTGCAACTGGCGGGGAGCGACATCGCCTTCGGCGGCGAGGGCCTACAGTCCGGTGTCCTCGAACGGGTCCGTCTCGAAGCCACCGTCCTCCCCGGCCGCCGGCGGCTGGACTGCAGGGAAATTTCCATCGAGGCCCCGGCCCTCGACCTCGTCCGTGATGCCGGCGGCTGGCAAATGCCGGCCGCCGGCCCTCTGCCGTCCCTGCTGGCCGGTCTCGCCAGCGGCGACAGCGCTTGGCAAATCACCGTCGACCGCGGCCGCTTACGGGCCCCCCGCGGCAGCTTCGCCAACCAGGAAGATGGGCGGACATTCTCCCTGGCACTTGCACAGGTGGAACTCTCCGTCGACAAAATCGCGCCGGACAGCCCCGGCGCCTTTCGCCTGTTGATCGGCGATATGAACGGCGGCCGCCTGGAAGGCGGCGGCAGTCTGGCTTTTTCCCCGGTCGCGGTGCAGGGTGAATTCCAGCTGCAGGGACTGAACCTGCTCACCGCCAAAACAGCGCTGCCGCCCACCATCCACGGCGGCGGCATCGAATCCCTTTCCTGTCGCGTCACCGCCGATGGCCAAACTCTGCGGCTCGACGACCTGCGCGCCTCGCTGCGTGATCTGCACCTGATCGAAGCGGGGATCAGCAACATCACCATTCCCCACCTCACCATCGACCAGGGCTCGCTCGTCCCGGCAGACCGCCAGCTTACCGTCGGTCGGCTGACCGCCGCCGGTGCTCCGGTGCAGGCCCGCTTTCTCCTCGCCGCTCCTCCCCCGGTTTCCCCCGACGCCCCTGCGGCGCCGGATCAGACGGTGACATCGTCCCAAAACACCGTGCCTCACCCGGCCCCGCCCGCCTGGCGCTTCTCCCTCGGCGAAGCAAGCGCGGACCGGCTCGATCTTTCCCTGGAACGTCCGGGCCGGCAGCCACTGATCCTTTCCGTCCAGGGGCTGCACCTGACAGCACTCGCCCCCGACACCCCCTCCATCCTCACCGCCACCGGCCGGTTCGCCGATGGCGGTGACCTCGATCTCGGAGGTTCGGTCAGAATCTCCCCCTGGAGCGCGACCGTGGAGGTCGAACTCATCGACCTGCCGCTCGCCGCCTATCCTGGCATCTTTGCACCGTGGCTCACCGCCCGGATCAGCGCCGGCACCCTGCGGGGTGCCGGCACGGTGACCCTGCCGGGCATGCACCTGCGCGGTGAAGCGATCATCGAGGGATTCACCGCCGGTACGGCCACGGAACCAGTCCTCGCCTGGCAACGGGCAACCATCGAGGAAATCGACATCTCGGCCCGGGAATGCACCACCGGTACGGTCAGCATTGAACGGCCCGAACTCTTCTGGGACATCGCCGCCGACCGCGGTAGCAATCTCGCCGCTCTTCTGACGGCAGGACGGGATCAGGGCGGATTCCGCGTCGCCCTACCAGAAATCCTCATCACCGACGGTACCCTGACCCACCGCAACCGCAGTCTGGCACCACCGGCGGAAATCGTCATCTCAGCGATCACCGGCGTGCTCAGCGACACCGAAACGGTGGCTGGCAACCGCACCGGCCTGGAGTTGCAGGGGCTTTCCCGCCAGGGAGGGCTGGTTTCGGTGACCGGCACCATGGCATTTTTCGACCCGCGCCTGTCGGCCGATCTCGCCGTCCGCGTCGCCGATCAACCCTTGGCACCGATGTCGCCGCAGCTGCAGGAAGGGCTCGGTCACGAACTCGCCGGCGGCACTCTGGAACTGCGGAGCAACGTCCGCGTCGGCGATGGCCGGATCAGCGGAGACAACGGGGTGACCCTCAAGGGATTGCGCCTTGGCGACAAACTGCAGTCCGCCTCCCGTCTGGAACTGGCCCTGGCGTTGCTTGCCGACGCCGATGACAGCATCGCCCTCTCCCTGCCGGTGGAAGGCGATATCGGCGACGGGAACTTCTCCTACCTGAGGGCGATGATGCAGAATGTCAGGAATCTTGCGCTCAAAACCGCGGTTTCACCCTTCAGCCTGCTGCCGCCGCTGGCAGACGGAGGCCGGCCTCCGGAAAGCATTGCCTTCCCCTTTGGCTCGAGCCGCCTCGAAGCAGGGGAAAGCAGTCGACTGGAACAACTTGCCGACCTTCTCCGCCAGCGGCCGCGACCGCATCTGCTCCTCACCGGCCAGGCGGACATGCAGGGCGACGGCGCGGCCCTGGAGAAACTGTACCGGCAGCAGACCGCGGAAACGCGACAGCGCGAAGCGGCAGCCCTGGTTCGACAGGCGGGCCGGGAGGTGATCGAACGCCCGCCACCGCCTGCGGCCGCGCCGAACCCAGCGGCAGCTGACTTACCGGAAAAAACGCGATTCGAGGCGCTGGCGCGGGCACGGGCGGCCCGGGTGCGGGCGGCCCTGATGGATCTCGGCATTGACGGCGAAAGGCTGCGGGAAAACGAGCGGGTGTTGCTCATTCCGGCCGCGAGTCCGAAAAAGGCGGGCAACCTGGTCAATCTGCAGCTGCTCCCCCCGACCGACGGCACCTCCACCCCTTAGGCATATCCGATCATGCTGCGCCCGCCCCACCGCGCCTACCGGCGACTGTACACCTACCATTTCAACCGGCGCGTTATGCCGGACCTGTCCCATGACCCCGATTGCATCGGCCTCTGGCAGGAACACGACACCGCCATCTACTTCTTCCACGACGCCCGGGACGAGGAAATGGAAAAACTGGCGACAGCGACCGGCGCCACCCTCTTCTATCGGGCCGATCTCGACTACCGCGACTGGGAAGCCGGGCAGGAAATCGCCCCCTTCACCGTCGGTCATCTTCGCATAGCCCCGGTTTGGGACGCGAACGGCGGCGATATCGTTCTCGACCCCGGGGTGGTCTTCGGCAGCGGTTTCCATCCCACGACCCGTCTCTGTCTGGAAGGAATGCTGGAACTGCTGGCACTGCGTCCGGCCAGGCGGCTCATCGACCTCGGCACCGGCAGCGGCCTGCTCGCCGTTGCCGGCGCCAAACTCGGGGTGGCCTCGGTGTTCGCCTGCGATTTCAACCCGCTCGCCTGCCGGGTCGCACAGGCCAACTGCCACCGAAACAATGTCGCGGTCGACATCGCCTGCCTCGATCTGTTCGCCTCCTTTCCAGGACGGCAGTCGGACATCCTGGTGGCCAACCTCCATCTGGAATTGCTGCTTCACCTGTTCACCCAGCCGGCCTTCCGGCAACAGGACTTTCTCATCCTCGCCGGCTTCCGCGCCGCCCAGGAGGAAAAACTCCTCGCCGCGTTGCCCACCGCCGACCTCCGCCTCATCGACCGACGGCAGCAGGACGGCTGGTGCCGCTGGATTCTGCGGCGGCGCGATTCCGTCACCGGCAATTAACGGTCCGTTGATAAAGGACGGTGTGGCTGATCACGGGGCAGCACCCAGGCGAACATCCTGACCCGCTTACAGGACGATCGGTGGCAGATGGACGGGCCGCCGAATTTTGCCGGCGCTGAAAGAGTCAAGGAATTCGCGAATTCGAAGGGTAGGTGGCCAGGCCAAAAAAAAGCAGTCCTGACAATCAGGACAATGGTCGACCGTGGCAGGATCAATGACAAATAAACAAGGAGGACGAAAAAATCTCAGAAAAACTTATCAGACGGAGTTGAATCCGTTGTTTCGATAGTCGATCAGCAGACAAATCAGGTTGTCGGCAAATCCAATGTCTCGACCTTCAACATAATGGCGGTCGGCGAGATGGACGACATCGCACGGATGCACGCCGAGAAAATCGCCGAATTCGTAGCCGGCGAGATCAAGGGATAACGCTCAGCCGCCGATACCGGTCGCTCCCTCCACAAAGGGGCGGCCGGCGCTCAAAAAAACCAGGCAATCGCCGCCGGGGACACCTCCATGATCACCCATTGCCACCGCAGCACTCCTTAATGCAGTGCCACCGTCACACCGACACCATCACCAGAAATTCCCTTGTCAGGGTGGCGGCACCCGCCGTCGCCGATTTTTCCGCCAGCCCCACGGTGGGGATGCCCCCCTTCCGGTGGCCTTCACCGATCTTTCCAGCGGGGATGTCGCCAACAGAAGCTGGTCCTTCGGCGACGGTGCCACCAGCAATCTGGCCGACCCGGTCCATACCTTCACCTCCCCGGGTTCCTACATGGTTTCCCTGGTAGCATCGGGAGGGGGAGGTTCTGAACGGTATCCTTATCTGCCATATCCCCTCCACAAACGGTCCATCGGCCCGAACGCCCCTTACGCCGCCGCCTCTGGACTGAGCAAGCAGCAGTATACCATCTCCCGCATCTTGCGCCGCCGGTATTGCCTGGCGACACTGCGGTTGCGCCCACACAGAAAAGGGGGCCCGCGGGCCCCCTTTTCTACAACCACAAAGACAAAATCAGGGATCAGCCCGCCGCCTTGCCCCCATTGAGGGAAGGAACAAATTTGTTGATCAGATAGAACAGCACGAAGGGGGTGGCGATAACGGTCAGCGCCCCGAACAGCCCTTCCTTGTAGGTCTCCATGCTGTGGGGAATGATCGGCAGGTGATAGTGCATGTACCCGGAGAAGGACAGGGAGAAGGCCTGGCCGCCGATGACGACGTTCCACCGCATCATGAAGACGCCGAACAGCACGAGCAAGAGGGCGACGCTGGTGCGGCGGATGGTGGGATTCGGCAGCAGCAGCAGGACGAAGGGAACCAGATTGCCGAGACCGTACTGCAGCACGAAGATATTGAGAAAATCCTTACCGTACATGACCGAGCGCAGGATGTCCCAGGATTTCATCGCGGTATAGCCGCGGAAGATGAGGTCGAGAAGCTCCAGGGAGATGGCCGCCACCAGGAAACCGATGAGATAGCGGGAGGATTTGGTGATGACGTCGATCTCCACCCCCTTGATGACGCTCACCGACTCGTCGCCGCGGCCACGGGCAAGGATCGCCTGGAATTTCTTCCATTCCATGATGACGATGTAGGTGAGCATGCAGAGCGCGATGCCGGAGACCACCGCGGACATGATGAAGATCACCGGCATGAGCGGCGACATCCACAGGGCGTTGGCCTTCACCGAGCCGAAAATGAACCCGGCGTAGCCGTGCAGGAAGCAGGCAACCGGGATGCCGACGCCGGCGAGGATGCTCACCGCCTTCTTGTCCATGGCCACCGCCTGTTGGCCGGTGTCGTAGGCGCCCAGGGTGAAGATGTGGTACAGCACCCGCTTCAGGGCGTTGCCGATCCCCTCCTTGTTGCGCAGGGCGATGGTCTGCTCGACGAAGTAGACCCGATAGACGAACCAGATCTCGGAAAGAACGATCATCGCGTAGGTGGAAAAGACGATGCCGAAGGCGGCGATCGCCGAGGTGAAATGGGGGGTGAACAGCGGGTGCATCGCCCGGAGCGGCTGCTGCAGATGCATGAGCAGCGGCATGGTGGCGACAGGCAGCAGTGCCAGGGAAAAGACCAGGGAAAAACGGGCGATGTCCCGCAGATCCTTCTGGCCGAACACGTGGTACAGCGAGGAAAGGACGAAGGCACCGGCCACCAGACCGGTCATGTACGGGTACATGACGATCTGGATGGACCAGTAAATGAACTCGTTGGGATAGACGAACAGATCCTTGGTGGTCCATTCCAGACCGTGTACAGTCAACGCTTCCATCATGGCTCACCTCGTTCGGCTGTCCAGGCCGATGTAGTAGACCTGGGGTTTGGTTCCATATTCGTCCTTGAGCACCGACACCCGCTCGGTCATGATCACCCTGGTGACCGGATCGTCGGGGTCTTTGATGTCGCCAATTTTCCGCGCCCCGAAGGGGCAGGCCTGGACGCAGGCGGTGGTCATGCCCTGGGCGAGACGGTGGTAGCAGAAGGTGCATTTCTCGGCCACCTTGTGAACCGGATGAAAAAAACGGACGCCGTAGGGACAGGCCATGATGCAGTAGCCGCAGCCGATGCACCACTGGCGGTCGACCAGCACCACCCCGTCGTTGGTCTGATAGGTGGCACCCACCGGACAGACCTGGACACAGGCGGGATTTTCACACTGGTTGCAGAGCTTGGGAACGAAAAAGGCCTTGGTGATTTCCTCGACGGGGATTTTCTCGCCGTCGATTTCCGGCGAGGTGAAGCCGTCGCGGGCGCCGTCCGGGGAGTCGATGTGCGACTTGCCGTCCCTGGTGACGACATACCGTTCCACCCAGGTGCGGGTCACCGGCAGATCGTAGGGGACTTCGTTTTCCAGTTTGCAGGCCTTGACGCACATGCCGCAGCCGACACACTTGGCGGTATCCACCAAAAAGACCCAGCGCAGGGCCGGATCGGCGGCGAGCGCCCGCGCCCGTGCCGGACTGAGCAGGGTAAAGGCGGACAAAGGGAGTGAGGCTGCGACACCGCCCGTAATGGCTTTTTTCAAAAAATCTCTTCGCGAACAGCTCATTACATCTCCTCCAGGTTGGGATGATGCGGATTGTGGCAGCCGGCGCATTCCTCCCCGGCGTTGTGTTCCGCCGGGTCTATTCCCTTGATCCCGCCGCGCAGGGTGTTGGGATAGGCGAGCCTGGCGTGGCAGCGGAGACAGAGTTCCCTGGAGCGGTCGATGACGAGCTTCTCCGGGTTGTCCGGATGGTCAATAGCGGGGCCGTGGCAGTTCTCGCACTCGATGGCGGCATGGGGCGAGGAAGCGTTGGCCGCCACCTTGTCGTCGTGACAATCGTTGCAGTACTCCTTGCCCTTGTACTTGACCTTGAAGGCCTTCCAGTCGTCGACACTGCCGGCCCGGAAAAAGCCGTAAGTGAAATTCCGGCCGTTCACCCCGAAATCGGCGGGCACCCGCACCGCTCGCACCACGAGAATGAGCAGCACGAGGGCGATGGATACCCACAAGGGGCGCAACACATGGTTCTTCATACCCTGTCTCCTTTTCTGTCCATCAACCTTCCTCCTTCTTTTGCTTCTTGTTGATGTCTGCCTCAAGAAAAAAGGCAGAAAATCTTCCGCCCGCACGACCTGCCCGCTTCATGATTCCCCGTTACATCTTTCATTTCGGATCGACCACCTCCCCGACCTGGCGGCGTCGGACGAAAGGACCGGCACGGCATTGCCGTCGCCGTCGAAATCCTGACGCAACCGCCTGATTTCAAAGACAAGAACGTAAAAGCCCCCGCCCTTTCGGGATCATCTCCCTTGACAAGCCGCACGAAGTATGGAATGTAAACCTGGTACCACGTTGTGGTATGGCAACTATATAGTCCGACAACCGATTGCGCAAGGCCTATTTTGCTGCCGGTCAGATTTTCCGCAACAGCTCGGAGATGCGGCGAAATACGGGGTCAGGAGAGGAAAGATGAAGGGAATCGGCAGGGATATGGATCGGGAGATTCTTCAACTGAGCGAACAGCTGCTCCACCTCACCGGACGCGTCGACCGGCTCTCCGCCAGGCTGGCGGCGCTGGAAAAAAACGAGATCGCCATCATCGAACGGCAAGAGGCGGTCAAGCCGGCATCGAGCCGCCCCGTCTCCGGAGAAGGGGTGCTCGACGCCGTTGGCAGTTCCACCCTGCTGCCCAGGATCGCGGCGCTCTGTTTCACCCTCGTCTTCGCCCTCATCCTGCGGACCGTCACCGACAACGGCTATCTCGATCTCAACACCGGCTCGCTGGTGGGCCTGCTCTACGCGGCGGCGCTCATTTTCTGGGGCTGGAAAAAACTGCGGGACGGGAGCCAGACCGCCATCGTCTTCCCCGCCGCCGGTGCTTTTCTCCTTTACGCCATCGTCCTCGAAGCCCATTCCCATTTTGCCAGCATCACCGTGACAGGGGCATTCTCCGTTCTCTTCGCCGCTGCCATCGGCCTCGGCCTTCTCGGCATCGCCTACCGCAAGCCGGTGCTGCTGCACGTGGGGATCCTGGGGGCGGCGCTGGTGGCGCTGGCTATCGACTTCCCCCGTGTCCACCTCGCGCCTGCATCCTTCCTGCTGCTCACCGGCAACGTCATCGCCCTCATCGCCCACCGCCGCCAGGTGGCCGGAACCTTGAAATGGTTTACCCTGTTTCTCACTTTATGCCTCTGGCTCCTCTGGTCGTTCAAGCTCTCGGCGACCCTCGGCAAGAATGTGATCCCGGCGGAGGAACTCGCCCTGCAGTGGTTCTTCCCCTCCCTTTTCCTCCATTCTCTCACCTATTTTGCGAGTCTGACGATACGGGTGATCGGCAGCGACGAACCACTGGGCTTTTTCCACGGCACCATACCCACCATCACCGTGCTGTTCACCTACCTGAGCGCCGCGCCGGTAGTCAGGGCGCTGCAGGGAAACGCGGCCGCCCTCGGCTACGCCGCTTCGGCGGGAGCCGCCCTGCTCATCGCCGCCGCCGCCATTCTCGCCTCGCACCGCAAGAGCGGCGCTCCCGGTTGCAACGCCATCAGCTTTGCCGCGGTGCTCCTGCTCTGCCTCGGCCTTCCCGAATCGACCGGCCTGCTGCAGGCACTGCCTGTGCTGTCGTTCACCGCCTTTCTTCTCGCATTGTTGTCCGGAAACTGGCAAAGCGGCGGCGTTCGCCTCACCTCCTATCTTTTGCAGGGGATGGTCTGTCTGTCCGTCCTGCTGACCCTACCTCAACAACTCGCCTCCCCGGTGACCAGCGGCGCCGCCGCCTTTGCTCTGGCACTGCTGGCATCCATCCAGTACCGCTGGTGCAGAAAAAACCGGGCACCGGCCAGCGATTCCGCCTACTTCGCCTGGATCGACCGCAACGATATCGGCGCCATCGTCCTGCTGCTTTCCGGGCTTGTCGGCTTTTTCGGCGTGGCGCGGTTGCTGCTGCACGCCGGCATCATCGCGGGCCTGGCCGGAGGAACGGATGCCTTCGCCTGCGGCCAGTCCATCCTCATCAACAGCGGCGCCGTCGTTCTGCTGCTGCTGAGCGACAGGTACCGCAACCGTGAACTCCTGGCCGTGGCAGGCGCCGTCGTCCTGCTCGGCGCGATCAAGGTCTTCATCTTCGACCTGTTCACCGCCAAAGGACTGCCGCTGGTCATCAGCGTCTTTTCCTTCGGCATCGTTGCCATGGTCTGCTCCGTAGTCTGCAGGCGCTGGCCAAACCGGAGGCAGGCGGCGGCCGAATCCGAGAACGCCGCGGCCCTGGCCAGGGCCGACAACAGCGCCGCCTGATTCGACGACCGACTTACAAGGGAAAGGCGCAGACAGGAGGGGCGCGACGAATCCGTGCAGAGACTGCGGCGACGAGGCAACCCAACGCCACCGGCAGGGCCGGCGCCGGCGTACGGATCGCCTCCGCCCGCCACTCTGCCCTCGCCGCGGCGGCATCGATTGCAGCGGGAGAAGGGTGGCTTATCCGGTCGGGAACAGGGAAGACCAGGAGAAAAAAGGAACCCGCGGCAACGGGACGCGCAGGGAGATGGCGGACAAAAAAAATGCCCCGGCGGAAAGGGTCCGCCGGGGCATTTTTCATGCGAGGTCGTACAACCTCGGCAAGCGGATCACTCGTAGTCGTGACAGATGTCGCACTCCTGGGAAATGTTCTTTCCCTGGCTGTTGACGTGATCCTCGTTGTGGCAGCGCCAGCAGCCGTACTCGATCTCACCGTATTCGGAGTCCGGGTTCGGGTGGCCGAGGTGCTTCTGGTAGGTACCCCAGATGACGTTCATCTCCGGCCAAACGTTGTCCAGATAGGTAGCGACCAGGTAGTCGCCGGCACGCTTGATCGCTTCCGCGTTGCGGACGGCATCGGCCTCGCTGCGCAGCTTCTGCAGCTTCATCAGATGATCGGGAATGCCGGCCTCGGCTTCCTTTCTGGTGGCATAGGGATGATTGATGGCGATGAGCGAATCCTCGCGGATACCCGGGACATCGCCGTCGATCTTGCCGCTCAGCAGACCGAAATCGACCCGCTCCTCCGGCATGTCGTAGATGTGGGTCGGGCGGTTGTGACAATCGATGCAGTCCATCAGCCGCCATTCGTACTCCTCTTCCGGCTCGGTCTTGTTCTCCTGGCTGACGAACTCGTCGGTGGAACCGTCGTCGCGCACCACCTGCACCTTGATGATCTTCGTACGCTTCTTGTTGGCCAGGTAGGTGACCTTGTTGTTGTCACTGACGTGCCAGTGGATGCCCTCGAAGGTGTTGCTCTTCGGGTTGCGGCCCCCGATATGCAGGGCCATGGCGTTGATGGTCGGATTCTTCTGATCGTCATTGGTGAAGTGGACGAATTCCTTGATTTTCTTGCCGTGGAACTTGGATGGCCAATGGCACTCCTCGCAGGTGTCGCGGGCGGGCCGCAAATGCTCGACCGGCGAGGGAATCGGCCGGCTGTAGCTGTCGCTGACCACGGCCAGCACCTGCCTGAGCCCGCTGATCTTCGACTTGACGAACCAGGAGGCACCGGAACCGATGTGGCACTCGACGCACTTGACCTTGGCATGCGGGGAACGCTGGTAGACCGCAAATTCCGGCTCCATCACCTGATGGCATACCACGCCGCAGAAGTAGGGGGATTCCGTGAAGTGGTACCCCTCGTAGCCGATGATGCCGAGGATGGAGACGTTGATCACGGTGAGCACGATGAAGCCGATCAGCCACTTGCGATGCTTGTGATCGCTCAGATTGACGGAAAGGTGTTCCTTGGCGATGCCGTACTTGTGGAACTGACGGCGGCGAAGATAGGCGGCCAGCGGGATGAGGATCAGGCCGGTGACCATGACCCCGGGCAGCAGCATGTAGGTGGCCACCGCCGCATAGGGGTTCTCGATGAGCCCGAGCATGTCGAGGCCGAGTCCGATGACCATGAGCGTGATGCTGATGGTGACCATGGCCGCACCCATGACCCCAAGCGGCGTCCGCCACATCCCGCGGATGAGGTGCCCCCACGGGCCGCGGTAATCCCTTTTTACTGAATCGTCCTGGCTGTTCTCATTCATTGCTTTCCTCTCCTCGCATTTCTGTTTCCGACCAGAAAGAAAGTCTCTCTCCCGGCGAAGGCCGGAAGGGGGACGGAATCATGCCCGGTCATCCGATGAACGAGGCATTATAAATGGGAGAAAAAATTGTGCAAGGGAGATTTTGAAAAACAGCGTCCTGCAGAAAGCACGTTTTCCGGAGCAGATAGGAAGAGTTGCGATTGGGGGCGGCGGTCGGCGGCCGCCGCAAAAAAAGACCCCCTGCCGAGGCAGGGGGGCTGAAAAAAAGAATGACAGTGCGCCGCGATGCGTACTTATACGTAGAGAAACACCATCGTGTAGATGATCGCGACGATGAGCGAAACCCCGATGGAGAGCGCGGTAAGCCCGAAAAGATGGGCGACGATGAAGAACCAGCGCGGCGGCGCCTCGACGACCATCTCGTCGAGCAGGCCTTCCTTCTGCAGGCGCTCGTACTCGCGCGGCCGCTCGTGGATCAGCTCGTCCAGCGGCATGGAACCGGTGAAGATCACCGGATCCATGGGGAATTTCTCCGGACGCAGATGGGTGTTGAAGAAGTGGATGGTGAAGATGAAGCCGGAGGCGAGCAGCGCCTCGTCGGAATGGATGATGGTGGCGATGTTCAGCCAGTAGCCCGGAATCACCTTGGTGAACTGCTCGGGGAACCAGAGGCACAGCCCGGTCAGACCGATGACCGCGACGCCCCAGAAGACCGCCATGTAATCGAATTTCTCCCAGTAGGTCCAGCGGCCGTAGCGGGGCTGGGGGCCGGCACCGAAGAACCACTTGAAGGTACCGATCAGCTCGGCCAGGTCATGGGGCAGGGGGATCAGGCTGGTCTCCTTGTCGAGGAGGAACTCCTTGATGCTCCGCCCCGACTTCTGCCAGTTCTGGAACAGCAGCCCGAGGTTCAGGGTGAAGTAGGCGAAGGTGATCACCGCGCAGATCCGGTGCAGGACGCCCAGCACCCGAAAGCTGCCGAACACCTCCGCCACCACTTCCGCCCAGGGCTGGGCGGCGAACTTGAGCGCCATCCCGGTCACCGCCAGGGTCAGGAAACTGATAATGACCAGGAAGTGGAGAAAGCGGGGGAAGATACCAAACCGCTGGATATATACCTTTTCTGTTTGCATGGGATCCTTTCCTCTCTTGTTGCTTCTTCTTGAGGGCCTATTTGAAAAGCTTCTCGCGGCTATGCTCCCGGCGCTTCTTGAACCGTTCCCGGAAGGAGCGCGGAATCCAGAACAGCGTGTGCAGGCCGAAGAAGGCGAAGGTGCCGAGCAGCAGCCCGGTCATCGCCCAGAAGGTGTAGAACAGATAGGGGTACTTTTCCCGGTCGTGATGGGTGGCGTGGGTCAGGTAGCCGGTGAACTTGCGGTTGGACCCGGGATGGCACTTCCTGCAGGTCTCGATGATGTTGTTCCGGTGGAGACGGGACTTGGTGTAGTAGGCCGGCAGGATGTCGTGCGAACCGTGGCAGTCGGAACATTTGGCGGTCCGCTCGCCGCCGGTGAGCAGGGAAGCCTTGCCGTGATAGGTGTCGAAGTAGGTTTCCGTCTCGTGGGTATGGCAGGTTCCGCACTCATCGAGGATCAGGGTCCGGAAGGAAGGCATGTCCACCCGGCGGATGGAATGGGCGGTATGGCAGTCGACGCACACCGGCAGCTTCTTCTTGGAAATGGTCACCGCCTCGCTGTGTACCGAGGACTTGAACTGCTCGGCAATGCCAAGATGGCATTTGGCGCAGGTCTCGATGACGTTGTCGCGGTTGACGCTGGAGGCGGGATCCTTGGAGGGCAGCATGGAATGAGCAGTGTGGCAGCTGGTGCAGGTGGCCGACACCATGAGGCCGGATTGACCGAGACCCTTGCCGTGGATGGACATCTGGTAGTGCTTGATGATGTCGTGCTGGGTCCCGGTGTAGCGCAGGGCCGCCTTCTCACCCTCGCGGTGGCAGGTGGCGCACAGGTCGGGAACGTTGCGGGCGAAGGTCCGCGACTCCGGGTTGGTGCGCCGCAGGATCTTGTGGGTGCCGTGGCAGTCGTTGCAGTTGGGGGCATTGGGATCGTTCTTGCCGTGCAGGGTGCCGTGGGTGGAGGCCTGGTAGAGCTTGGTCTGGTCGGCGTGGCAGATGGAACAGTCCACTTTGCCGGAATCCTTGCAGACCGGGGTGTTCTGGTGGTTGACGTTGACGTGGCACTTGACGCAGGCGATACCCTTTTCGCTGTGCACCGACCCCCTGTAATCGTCGAGATTGACGAACAGGCTGCGTTCGGTGCCGTTGGCTTCGATCTTCTTCAGTTCCGGCTTGCCGTGGCAGTCCATGCAGAACTTGTCGTTCATGCTGTCTTCATAGAGCACCCGGCGGGCCCGGTGCGGGGCGTGGCACTCGACGCAGGCGGGGATCTTGTGCGGCTCCTTTTCCCACAGCTCGCCGCGGACGATCTTCACATGAGCCGCCTCGATGTTCTGGTGGCATTTCATGCAGGTCTTGACCACGTTCTCGCGGCTGATGGAAGAGGAGGGATCCGTATGGGGCAGAACGTTGTGGGCGGTGTGGCAGCTGGAGCAGACGGCGGTGACGGTAAGCCCCTTGCGGTACAGGCCCTCGCCGTGAATGGACTCCTCGTAGTTCTCCAGGATGTTCTTGGCGGAGATGTCGTGGGTCCTGGTCATCGGGCTGCCTTCCTTGTGGCAGATGGAGCAGGTCGACGGCACGTTCATGATGAAGATCGTCGAATCCTTGTCCGATGCCGGCAGGATATTGTGTTTGGTATGGCAGTCCCAGCAATGGGGGGCATACTCGTCGCCGCCTTCAAGGGCCTGACCATGCAGACTTTTCTTGTAGACTTTGGCGATGGCGCCATGGCAACGATCGCAGTTGACCGGTTTCAGGGGGACGGGATGCATGTCGCCCGCCACTTCCGCGTCGGCGTGGCAGGAGGTGCAACCGTTGTCGGCGTGCGCCGACGCCGCGAATTTCTCACCGTCGACGAACAGACTGATCTCCTTGCCGTCCTTCTCGGTGGTCATCCCCTCGTCGCTGTGGCAGTCGAGGCAGTCCGTGCCGGTCAGCGCCGTACCCTTGGCAGCCGTCAGGATGAGCGAGGCGGCGAGAAGTGCGGCCATCACCCCGTATTTTCGAATTTTCTTCTCCATTCGACACTCCCTACTCTTTATGATTCTGAAAAACATTCCGGAACATTTCCATTGGAATGGGAATGATGGTCGAATTCTTGTCCGAGACGCCGATCTCGCGGATGGTCTGCAGATAGCGCAACTGGATGGCGGCGGGATTCTCGCTGATGAGCTTGGCCGCTTCCGACAGTTTGGCCGCCGCCTGGAATTCGCCGTCGGCGTTGATGATCGCCGCCCGCCGCTCCCGCTCGGCCTCGGCCTGCTTGGCCATGGCGCGCTGCATGCTCTCCGGCAGGTCGATCTCCTTCATCTCCACCTTGCTGATCTTCACTCCCCAGGGTTCGGTTTCGTGGTCGAGGATCTGCTGCATCTTGTGGTTGATCGCGTCACGCTGGGAAAGCATGTGGTCGAGATCCTCCTGACCGCAGATCGAACGCAGGGTCGTCTGGGCAAGCTGCAACGTGGCCATCTCGAAATCCTCGACATCGAGGGTCGCCTTGATGGGATCGACGACCTTGAAGTAGACGACGGCGGAGACCCGCACCGAGACGTTGTCCTTGGTAATGATGTCCTGGGCGGGAACCTCGAGGGTGATGGTCCGCAGATCCACCTTCACCAGCCGGTCGAGAAAGGGGAGGATGATGGCGAACCCCGGCCCCTTGAGCCCGACGAGCCGGCCGGCGCGGAGTTTCACCGCCCTCTGGTACTGGTTGACTGTTTTCAGGCTCGCGAAGAAAAGAATCAAGGCGATCGGAGAGATAATCAACCAATACAGCATGCGGTCCTCCCTCTTACGATGAGAATGGTATGGGATTACGGCCGGCCCCCGTCACCGTCCGACATCGAAACCTGAAAAGCGGATACCGTTGCAGGGAAAGGGAAAGGAAAGAAGGAACCGGAACGGCGGGCGGCGGCATAGGGCGGCGCCGCGCAGCCTCGTCAGGAAATCCGGCGTTAGTTGGGGTAGGTAAATTGGGCGTCATCATAGCAGCCAGGGACAACGGGCCGGTACTCGGCCACGCGGTCCAGATGAATATACGTTCCTTGAAGCTAATTGCAAGCAGAAAACGACGGAAATGAATCCTAGCTCATCGACGCGATAAGCCCGTCTCTCACAGAGTGGCAGTAATATCAACCCATTTCAGCCGCGGCCCGCCGCGCCAGCGCCGGGAACCACCCGGAAAGCCCATCGCGGAAATGAACGGGAATTCATTCCCGCGCCGGCAGCGTCCGTCTTCCGGCCGAGGGCGCCGCTTCATCGGCATTATCACAAGAAAACAACATGATATCAGATGGATGGGAACGAACAGCGGCGATGGGAGCCGCCAGCGGGGAAGATCAGGCGACGGGAGCGGCCGGGATGGTCTGTCCGGCCTCTTCCGGGCGCGGCGGAACGACGGGGAGATAGACATGGAAGGTGGCGCCGCGGCCGGCGATGGACTGCATGGTGACGCAACCGCCGTGACTGTGGGCAATGCCGGCGACCGCCGCCAGTCCCAGCCCCCGGCCGAACTCCTTGCTGCTGACGAAGGGGTCGAACAGGGTATGATGCAGTCCCGGCTTGACGCCGCCGCCGGTGTCGCGGATGGCGAGATGGACATAATCCCCGGCCGGATGCTGCTGGCGGCGGCTGCATTCCCATTCCTGCTTGTCCGGGCTGTTTTCCATCTGCAGGGTCAACTCGCCGCCGCCGGCCATGGCCTCGCAGGCGTTGGTGATGAGGTTGGCGAGCATCTGCACGAGCTGGCTCGGATCCCCCTTCACCGGCCAGAGATCGTCGGCAACGGCCGTGCGCACGACGATGGCCTCGTTGCTCTCCAGGCCGCAGAGGGCAAGGGCCTCGGCCATCAGCTCGTCGGGCCTGACCTCTTTTTCCTGATACCGGCCTTCCCTGGCGTAGGCCATCAGCTGGCTGGTGAGATCGGTCATCCGCGCGGCCGCCTTGCCGATTTTTTCCAAAAACGGCCGCTGCCGCTCATCCCGGTCCATTTCGAGAATTTCGACATTTCCCTGAACGGTGGCCAGCAGGTTGTTGAAGTCATGCGCCATGCCGCGGGCGAGGGTCGCCACCGACCGATCCTTGTGCTGACGGCGGATGCGGGCTTCGAGCCGCCGCCGCTCCGAGGCGATCCGCACCTTTTCGCTGACATCTCGCCCCGCCTCGACGATGCCCACCACGTTCCCCTGGTCATCGGTGATCGGCGATGCGGCAATCTCGAGATGACAATCGGAACCGTCGTGGCGGAAATGCCGATGGACCACCCGCTTGGGCTTGCCACCGGCGAAAAGATCGCGCAGCGGGCAGGGATGGTCGGCGCCGCTGCACGGCTCCTGGCGATGGTGGCTCACCGCGTAACAGTAGAGCGGCTGCGGCAGCACTTCGGGAAGACTGTGCAGTCTGCGCGCGGCGGCGTTCATCATCAGCACCCGGTACTGGCGGTCGATGACCATAACGCAGTCACCCACCCCGTCCAGGACGTGCTGCAGAAACATTCCCGCCTCCCGCACCTTTTTTTCGGCGAGCCAGCGGGCGGTAACATCCCGACAGGCGCACTGGATGCACGGTTCCTTGCCGACGACACTCCGTTTCAGCATCACTTCAAGGTGCCGACGCCCGCCATCGCCGCCGGCAATGGCGAACTCCCGCACCACCGGCTCCTCCCCCTGGCCCTGGAACAACGAGGCGAATTCGCCGCGCTGCTCCGGCACCACCCACTCATCCAGGGAATGGCCGACCACCTCTGCCTCAGATCCGACTCCCAGCATGGAGAGCATGCTCTGGTTGACGGCGGTGACGTGGCCGTCGTTCATCAGACAGCGCCCCTCCAGGGAATACTGAAACAGGTGGCGGTACCTGGCCTCGGAGGCACGGATCTCATCCTCCGCATCCAGCCGCAGCTGCAGATCGTGGCGCATGAAGATGGAAAAGACGTAGAGGGCGAAAATCGGCAGGATGAAGAGAACGAACAGCGGCGGAAAGAACACCTCGAGCAGGTAGTCGTACTGCCCCAGCTGCTCGATGGCTCCCCCCTGGCGCAGGAGATGGATGACGCCCAGCACGAGGTAGAGAACGCCGAACAGCGGCAGGAACCAGCCGCTGGGGTGCTGGAGAAGATTGCGGCGGACCCGGTGCAGGAGAAAAAGCAGCATGCCGAATCCCGCCACGACGATCACATCGATGAGCAGGCTCATGGACATGCTGCGCTCCTTTCCCCTTTCCTGTCGATTTTTCCCGTCACTCTCGCGCCAACCGCTGTTCGACGGCAACGGATGCGAAGGCTACGCCCGGCAGCCGGCGGAGACGACCGCCCTCCAGCCGCCGGTTCGCAACCACCTCGTCCGCGGCTCAATCCGCCGCAACCGCCTCCACCTCCTCCTCTTCGAAACCGGTGAACATGGCCCGGTAGTGGGCAAGGGGCGAGTGCCCCAGGGTGGCGAGATAGGCATGGACGATGATGAACGCACAGAAAAAGAAGAACAGCAGCACATGGATGCTGTTGATGATCTTGATGCCGCCCACCATATTGATATAATTCTGGAAGCTCTTGATCCGCCACAGAAACAGACCGGTGACCATCTGGGCGGGCAGCAGGACGAACATGATTCCCAGGTAGGCTTTCTGCTGCAGGACGTTGAATTTATTGTCCGGAGTCACATGATGGGGATTGGGCTCACCATTGAAAATACCGGAGCCGTAGTATATCGCCTGCTTTCTGGCGTTCTCCAGGAACGTCCTGGGATTGGGGAAATAGATGCGGATCCGGCCTGTTCCGAAATAATAGCCAACCCACAGACCGTAATTGAGGATAAGGGAAATGCCGATGTAATCGTGCAGTTTGATCGCATCCTCCAGGGAGATGAACCTGAGGATCTCGGCGAAACGGATCTGCAGTCCGGTAGCGATGAGCACCAGGAAGAAAAAGGCGTTCAGCCAGTGCCAGACCCGGACCGGGGCGGGGTGGATGTAGATCGCGCGTGTATGTGCCATGGCTCACCTCCTGTCCCTTTGCGTTCTTCCCTTCTCCTTTCTGCGGCGCGGCGCCGTCGCGATGCGCGCCCCCAGATGCAGGCCCACCACCAGAACCCCGCCGACGGGAAGCAGGAAGCCGATCTTGTCGAGGATGCGGACCCGGGTCCCGCCCAGGGCATAGAAGTGGTTGACGTAATAGCTTTCCAGCACCCTGCGCTCCACCGGCAGATGGGTCACCGTGCCGTCGTCGTGTTTCAGGGTGATGTTCACTTCGGCGAAAAACGGCGAGGTGGGCATGTGGCAGGTTTCGCAGCTCCGCTTCGCCTCCCCCCTTTTCACGTGATGGACCACCGGTTGGACCTCCGACAGGAGTTCGCCGCGGAAGGTGCCGCGCACCCCACGCTGCCGCATGACGAGCACCATGTCCTCGAACTCCTTCATGTCGAGGATGCCGTTGCCGTCCCGGTCAAGCAGGTCGACGAAACCATCGGCGTCGGTCTGCAGCGCCTCCAGTTTCTCAGCGGTGGTGAGGAAGCGTTCCCTGACCAGATCGTAGAATTCGAGATCGATATGACGAGGGGCGTCGGGCGCGTGACAGACCACGCACTCGACATGGGCGAAGTGGGTTTCCTTCTGGGGCAGCCAGTCGTGGAACTTGGACGGTTCGTGGCATTTCAGACAGAAGTTGTTTTCCCGCTGGGAGACGGTACTCACCTCCAGCCGGCTGGTGTAATGGTACTCGTGGCAGGCGAAACAGGGGATGGACACCCCGCGGGAACTCATCTGATAATGAACGCTGTTCTTGTAGGCTTCCCCCTCCTCTTCGTGACAGCCGAAGCAGCGGACCGCGGCGGTACTCGTCGGATGGGGCGGATCCTGCTCCAGGTCGAGGGTTTCGATGCCGTGACAGTCGTTGCAGGCGATTGCGTTGATGTTGTGGATGGAGTACTTGAATTTTTCGTAGTCCACCCAGAGACTCTGGCGCATGCCTTCGGAGGCGCTGCGGGTGAGGTCCTTGTCGCCGTGGCAGTCCATGCACTCTTCGTTTTCGTAGGCGCGGCCACCGGACGGCGCCGCGAGGAGAAGGGAGAGAAAGACGAGAGTGGTCAGCGGGGCAAGCGTTCGTGGTCGATCGGGCATCCGGCACCTCCTGGTGAAAAGGGTTACGGTTCCGTCCCCTCGACAGTGCGTCGAACATGCTGCCGGCCCGCCGGCGGATCGGCAAGGAACCGATCGGCCACCATCACGAACCGCCCGGCGTTCCCCTCGCGCGGACGTCATTCGCCGGCGCTTCCCAGCGCCGCGGAGCAGCCTGTCTCTTCTGTACTGTCAGAATGCAGTCAATCACACCCTCTTAGAAGTGGCATAGCACAGAGTTCAGCGCGAAGTACATGCGGCAAAATGTCGCAGCCAGGCCCGTAACGGCTTTCTGCCGTTGAAAAAATACGACAGCGTGGCAGAAAGAGAATCACGGCCGGCGCCAACCGCTGGCCTTTGGCGGGCAAGCTACAGCCGAGAAAGGAGGCGGACGCGGCCTTGGCCCCGCTCCCGCCATTCGCCGCGGCGCCGACAGATTTTTGCGGTGGCGGAAAATTCATCGGAATCACAGGAACCGCGAATCCGACGCCGACCTGCTTTGTAACCCATTGTGATTTCGTCGCCGGATGCCTCGCTCGGTGACCTTTTGCGGCTTTGTCAAATTTCTGGTATATCGCCACAACGTTTTTCACTTCATTCCCTTCTGCCCCGCGGTACTTCCATGGCCTCACCCAAACCCATCCCCTCCTACACCAGAATCGGCATGCGGGTAACCGCCGTCCTGCTGGTGGTTCTCGGCGTCTTTCTCGCCAGAAACTGCAGCCGGTCGGTGTATTACGGTCTGACCACCCCAGAGAACGAACTCGACTCCCTCTTCCAACGGGGATACGAAGAGGGTTTGCGCCAGGGGCGCGGCGAATCGACCGGCGGCAGCGGCTATGAGAGCGGCAATCCCGGGTTGGAGAACGCCTATCAGAAAGGTTTCCGCAAGGGATGGGACGAGGGCCGTTCGAACCGGCAGTAACGATCACCCACCCACAATCCGCCACCGAGAAAGGCAAGCACCAGCAGCGACAGGAGAAGGTCCTCGCCTCCCGGCAGCAGCGACATCGCCTGCCCCTGCCATTCGCCGAGTTTCGGGACGCTCCAGCCTGCCAGCAGCATGTCGTAGCGCTGAAACATCAGGCCGCAGAGCACCAGGCAACCGGCAAGCGCCGCCCGCCCGGGCCGGGCCTTCTTGTTCAGCAGCAGCAGAACAGCCGGCAGAAGGATTCCCGCCGCCACCTCCACCAGCCAGAAGCGCAAGGACAGTTTGCCGGTGAGAAGCAGCTTTGCCGGCCGGAAACCGGGATCCGCGCCGTTACCCCAGACGGCAAAAAACCGCACCCCGTAGATCATCGCCAGGACCAGCAGCAGAAAGAGCATCACCGTCTGGGTCACATCCACCGCCTGCCGGAACTCCCTTTCCCGCCTTCCTTCCACGGCACAGCCCGCGGCCCAGGAGAAGATCAGCAGCGCGGCGAAACCCGCCAGCAGGGAAGACGCCAAAAACAGCACCAGCGGCTGGACCCCGTGCCAGAGGGGCGGGTCCATGGACTGGGACAGGAGAGCGGCGAGATTGTTGTTGGCGCCCATTGCCGCCACCGCGCCGATGAAGCCGATCCAGAAACGGGACTCGCCGCCGTTCTGATGCATGGCGGCGAATTCGAGGAACATGCAGCCGGCCATGATCCCGGAGAGGGTGGTCAGCCACCAGAGATTGGAAAGCAGATTCGGCGAGATGGCATTGTACACCAGCAGCCGCCAGGGTTCCTCGACGAGGAGCGCCAGCGCCAGCGCCGCGGCGCCGGTGAAAACCATCACCCCGAGGACGCTGCGATGGAAAAACGGCGCAAGCCCCCGCAACCCCGGGGTCCGGCTCATCGCCGCTACCAGCGCCGACCCGGTCGCGCAGGAACACAGCAGGGAAAACAAGGCAAACAGCAACACGGACGACACCCCGTTCTGGGCGGTGATCACTTGCATTTCCGGCACTTCCTCCTGGTGGGCGTCTTTCAGTCTCGGGTTATCAGCCCCGGGAAAAGCCATCCGTGGCTTTTCCCGCCATCGGTTGTCCGTCGATAGTCCCGGCCAACCTCACGAATTCCTCGGCCCTTGCGAACCCGCCGAATCCGGCGGCACGCCCATGTGCCGTCGGCAAGCCGTTTTCAACGGACGGCTATGGCGAAGAAACGGGCATCTCGGCTTCAGCCGGCCGGCGCGTAGAACACCCGGGGGTCGGTTCCCCTGTCCGGCCGCAGGACGTTCCTGCCCATGCTCTCGACCAGTCCGGCAAAGCCCGGATCATCGAGGGAGCCATACGACAGGGCGGCGCGGGGGCATCGGGCAACGCAGGCCGGCTCCCGCCTGCCCGAGCGCTTGCGATAGTCGGCGCAAAAGTCACAGGCATCCATGGCGCGGAGTTCCGCATTGAAATATCTGGCGTTGTACGGACAGGCCATCAAACACGCGTAACAGCCGATGCACAGTTTGCGGTCGATGACCACCCTGCCGGAGGAATCCCGCATCGAGGCCTTGGTCGGGCAGACATCGACGCAGGGCGGCCGTTCGCATTGGCTGCACATCACCGGCAGATATCCAGCGCCTGCTCCATCCTGCCGGCGGTAGACGACGATTCTGCTGCCGCTGCCGGAAATGGTGTTGGCCTCGCGACAGGCCTCGACACAGCGGCCACAGCCGTCGCACCGGCCGAGCCGCACCAGCAGGCCTTCCCGCAGCAGGGAATTCCGGCTGTCGAATGGAAAAGGGCTGCCCCCCCAGATTTCCCCGGCGGCGGCCAGGGGAGGGAAAAGCCCCGCGAGCAGGACGAGTCCGGAAGCACCTGCCGCTGCGCGGAGAAACCGACGTCGATCACAATTCAAAACGATCATTGCGCATCCTCAGTGTCGAAGAAACCGGCCGGTAAGCGATAACAGGGCACGGCATCTCCTTCGCCGCTTCGCTGCTGTCATCCGCCTGTCCGCATACCCGGCGTATAGCGGACAGGCCTCTTTCGCGGAGCTGCCGCACCCTGTGGCCGCTTACAAATTGCGCGGTTCAAGGTGGATACATTGGGGCTCCCCCGTGATCAGCTACACCGGACGGCCTGTGTCCCTGGGATCCGGCTGCCGCCCGGCCAGCGCTTAGAGAGCGCTTAGAAGATTCTAAGCACTTCGCTTAGAATCTTTGAACGCTTCGCCAATTGTGCGCTTCGCACAATCTGGCATAATGGTCACATATCGACCCCTCCTAAACATTCCAGACGGCACTTCCCCCGGGCAGCGCCGTCTGGAATGGACTTCCTCCCCCCGCAAGAATCCTCTCCTCTTACGGTGCAAGCGCAACGGCCGCAAATCCGGCCGTTGCGGCGGAGGGCATTTCCGTGCTTACCCCGTTCCCCCACCCCTCGCAAGGGAAAAGGCCGCCTTTCATGCCACCGTCTCCGCCGCGGGCAGGACCACCATCACCTTGGTGAACTCCTCGTCGACACTCTCGATGAACAGCTGACCGCCGTGCTCGGAAACGATACCGTGGCTGATGGCGAGGCCGAGGCCGGTCCCCATCCCCGCCGGCTTGGTGGAAAAAAACGGGTTCTTCACCCGGTTCAGAATCGCCGCCGGTATTCCCGTTCCGAAATCCACCACCTCCAGCACCACCATGGACTCGAATTTCCCGCGGCCCGCATACCAGGAGATGCAGAGCTTCTTCCCCGGATGCTGGCCGGGATATTTCTGGTTGAGGGCATAACGGGCGTTGTTGATCAGGTTGAGCAGCACCTGCTGCAGCTGCTGGAAGTACCCTTTGAAGGCCGGGACATTCTCCTTGCCGTTGATGTCGATCTCGATGCCATCCTTGAGCAGCTGGCTCTCGGTCAGGGCCAGGGTCTCGGCGACCAGGTCTCCGGCCAGAACCTCCGCCCGCGGCAGATCCTCCTCCCGGGCGAAGCTGAGCAGACTCCTGACGATGGCGGTGACCCGATCGCCCTCGGCCATGATCCTGCGGAAAACATCGGCGGAGGTGACCGCCCCGTTCTCCTCCAGTTCGTCGAGGAGGATCTGGGCAAAATTGATGATGCTGTTCAGCGGATTGTTGATTTCATGGGCGACCCCGGCCGCCAGCTCCCCCAGGGAGGCCAGGTGACCGGCCCGCTGCGCCTCGGCCTGCAGGGTGATGTCCTGGGCGACGAGGACGATGCCCTGGACGGCGCCCGTCCCGTCCCGCATCACCGACGAGGACAGCAGCATGGGGATCAGCCGGCCTTCGCGGCTCAGGAAGGCTGTTTCCACCTGATCGCCGACCTCGCGGGCGACCAGGTCGGCAAACTTGAGCCGCTCGTAGTATCCCTCCGGAAAAAGCATGGCCACCAGTCTGCCGACCATCTCGTCCTGGCGATAGGAGAGAAGATTGCACGTCGCTTCGTTGACCTTGAGAATGACCCCGTCCTTGTCGACGACCACCAGGCTGTTGATCATCGACAACAGCACGTTGTCGAGAAATCGTTTGGCGTCGAGCAGTTCGGAATGGGACCGCTCCAACTCGGCGCTCATGGCGTTGAAGGACTGGCTGAGCAGTCCGATTTCGTCCTGGCCGCGGATTTCGACCTGGTGCCGCAGATGCCCGGCGGCGAGCCTGCGGGTTCCTTCGACGAGTTTTTCCAGCGGCCGCGAAAGAAAACGGTGCAGGAAAAAGGCGATGGCGATGGTGGCGGCGAAGGCGAAGACGATGCCGGCCACCAGGAGACGCTGGTAGATGCGGTTGCGGGCGAGCAGGTCGCGATGGCTGGCGTCCACCCGGTGGTTGACGTAATCCACCGCGCTGCGACCGAGGAGAACCATGCGGTTGGCCATCCGGATGGCGTCATCGGCGAAGGAGGGCTCCACCAGCCGTTCCTGCCGGTCCCCTAGCATCTGCCGCAGGTCCGTGGCGCTCCCCATGAGGGCCTCGATGCTCTCCCGCTCGCGGCGGTCATCGGCCATGGTCCGGATGGCGGAAACCTCGCGGATCACCCGGAACAGCAGCAGATCGACGGCGGCCACCGAGTGGCTTTTGCCAAGCCGATAGTCGTACATGCGGTCCTTGGCCTCGGCAATCATCTCGCCGACCGCCCGCCACCGCCGCAGCACTTCCTCGTCACGGCTGACGATCTTCTGGATCGCCTCCCCCTGCCGGTTGAGAATGGTGTAGGAGAACACCCCCCCCGCCAGCACCAGCAGCAGCAGAACCCCCAGACCGGCGTTCCGCGCCGAACTGTAGGATATCTCCATCATTCTCCCCACTCGCCATCAGCCGATTGCTGATGCCGGTTGCGGTTCCCGTATTCTCTGATGATGGAGGCAAGCAGCGTGAAATCACCCTCCGTGGTCCGGACGAAGCGCAGGGCACCGAAGCGCGCCAGCGCCTCCTTGCCGTCGTCGACCTTGTCCATGCTGGTCAGCAGAAACTGCAGGCGATCCTGCATCTCCTGAGGCATGGAGGCACGCACCGCCAGGCAGTTGGCCGGCACCGGCGAGGAGCGGGCGACGATCGCCACCTCCTGGCGGATTGCCGGGCTTTCCACCGTCATCCGGTCGAATATGCAGCTCTTGACCGCGCCGACATCGTTCTCGCGCATGAACACCGACCAGAGAATGGTGTCCTGGGCGTTGTCGAAACTGACCGAACTGAAATAGCCGTCGACCCGGCCGACTCCGGAATTGGCCAGGTAGTAGAGAGGAAACAGCCAGGCAGAGAAGGAATGACGGGAGCCGAGAATGAGTTTTTTCCCGCGCATGGAGGCGACGTCGGCGATACCCGAATCCCGGCGGGCGACGACATAGGCGCGGCAGGTAGCCTCGCCGGAGGTCCAGATCGGCCGCACCAGGGCCACCACGTTGCCGCGGTCCCGCGCCTCGAGATAGGAAAGCCCGCCGAGAAAACCGATGTCGGCCTGGCCGCTGGCGAGAGAGGCCATGGCCGCCTCGTAGTCCGGCATCACCTCGAGATAGACGTTCTGGCCAAGCTTCTCCGACAGGAAATTGGTAATGTGGCTGAACTGGCTGCGCTGCTCGTAGGCGTTGCGTTCGGGAATCAGCACGACCCGCAGCGCCGGGGGGCCATCATCCGCAAGGATGGGCCCGCAGGCGCATGCGACCGCGACAAGCGTCAGGAGGGCGATACGTTGGTGGAATATCGACATGCTGCCGGAATGAGATGATCCTTTCGCTGCTGCACCCCGAAGGTGCGGAACTTTTGCTCCTCATAATACGACAGCCGGATCGGGAAAAAGCAAGCCATTTCTCTGAAAAACTTCCGCGCCTGCGGCCCCGCCAAGACGGCGGCCCGCTTCCGCCGGGTCCGATTGCCCCATTACCCTTTCTCTTCCCCTTTCGTTCCGTTTTTTTCTATAATGGATGCAACAGCCGGCACCGCTTCTTCCGCGGATGCCCGATGCCCGCACCCGGAAACAGCACCACAACCCGCCATGCCCGACGGCTCCCAGACACATCGCCTCGCCTTCGACGCCCAGGAGCTGGCCCGTCTCTGCCAATTCGGGGTGAGCCGCTCCCTGCAGCCGGGCGAAAGCATCTTCTCCATGGGGGATATCGACCGCTGCATGTACTACATAGCCAGCGGCGAGGTGGAACTGATCTTTGCCGGCGGCAAGGAATCGAAAACCATCATGGCAGGCGATTTTTTCGGAGAGATCGCCTTCATCCTGCAGGAGGCGAAACGTTCGGCAACGGCGCGGGCGAAAACCGACTGCATCCTCGTCCGTTTCGACCAGTCGAGCTTCGACCAGCTCATCGACGGCAACCCCCGGCTGCTCCTCACCCTGCTGCGCGACACCTGCAGCACCCTGCTCAAATCGGAACAGGGCCTGATCAGCAACCTGATGGAAAAGAACCGGGCTCTGGAACTCAATCTCGACTATCTGCGGCGGACGCGGGAGGAACTGGACAGCAAGGAACTCATCGCCCAGACCGACGAATTGACCGGCCTCTACAACCGCCGCTGCCTCAACGCCCAGCTCGACAAATTCCTGCAACGGGCGCGGAACACCGGCCGGGACCTCTGCATGATCATGCTCGACCTCGACAAATTCAAGCTGGTGAACGATACCTGGGGGCACCAGCAGGGCGACGAGGTGCTCAGAACCGTTGCCCGCACCCTGAAAGCCACCACCAGGGCAAGCGATCTCGTCTGCCGCCTCGGCGGCGACGAATTCACCGTCCTGCTCCCCGACGCCAACCTGAGGCAGGGGATCGAGGTCGCCGAAAAACTGCGGTGCGCCATTTTCAAGGCGCTGCCGGAGGATGCCGCCGGGATCCAGGTGACCAGCAGTCTCGGCCTTGCCGCTTTCGACGGCAGGGAAAACGCCGAAACCTTCATCGCCCGCGCCGACCGCTGCCTCTACCTGGCAAAGGACGCCGGCCGGAACCGGGTGGTCGCCGACCGTTGCGCCTGAGGCTTGCCGCACCCTCGGTGACCGGGCCTCAAATCCGATAGAAAACGGGCTGTCAGGCAGCCATCCGCCGCGCCAGCGGCAGGCGCAGCTCGATCGTCACCTCCCGCCGCTGCCCCCGCTCGATGTCAAGACCGCCGCCACGGGCGGCCAACACTTCCCGGCAAAGATCGAGCATCGGTTCTCCGGCCTGGAGATCCTCATCCCCGCACGGCCGCGCACTGATCCGGATCACCAGCTCCTCGCCGGCGGTCGCCGCCAGGGAGACCTGGCCGACCCCGGTCACCGGCAACTGTTGCCGGGCAACGAGACAGGCGAGCAGGACGACCAGCCGCAACTCGCCACCCTCGCCCTCCACCTCGGGGATGTCCCCGGCGATTGCCGAGCGCAGGCCGACCGCTTCCGCCCGGCACAGCAGGCCGAAAAGCCGCACCGCCTCCTGCACTTCGACCGTGGGCGCCAGCACCCTCCCCCCACGGTGCTCGCATCCCACCGAACAGAGCAGGCGGACGCCGTCGGCTATCCTCTCTCCCTGTTCGGATATCTGCCGGACGATGGGAACATTGCACCCTTCTTCCACCAGCTGGCAGGCGTTGAGAATGATGTTGCAGGCCTGGCCGATCTCGTGGCAGAGGGCGCCGGCAAGCTGCCCCTTCAGGACCAGGGCCGCCTCCCGCAACCGCCCCGCCCGCGGGTCCTGCCAGGGGACGAGCTGCACGAAGCGCCCCTCGACCCCGGGCAGGGAAAAAACGATGGGATTGAACCAGTTCCCCCCTATCCACAGACCCGCTTCCCCGCCCTCCATCCGCCTGGGCAATTCGGCAAGAGCAGCAGCGCCGTTCCCGCCGGCGGGGAATTCCCGTTCGGCCACGCCGTTGGCCGGGCTGGTTCTGCCGTCGCCCTCCACCCGGACCACCGGCAGGGGGTTGTCGGCGAACAGGGCCGTCATATCGAATCTCGGTCCGGCCTGGGCGACCGCCCGATTGACCAGTTCCGCCAGCCACGCCCCCTCCCGGGAAACGACGAAACCCGATTGCCGGCTTTCCATCTGCCGCCGCAAGGCGAGTACCGGCAGGACGTAACGCCGGTAGGCGAGAAAGGAGATGTTGCTCACCGCGAGCAAGGCCAGCACCAGTACGCCGATGGTCAGCAGCTGGTAGCCGACCATCTTGTCCTTCACATGGTCGGCCAGTCTGGTGCGAAAGGAAGCGAGCCCGTCATTCAGCAAGCGAAGATCCTCATGCAGGGCACGGATCTTCATCGGCTCCGCCGCGGCCGCTACCTGCCGGGCAAGCAGGGTGATACCGGAAAGATCGCTGCGGCTGGTCAAGGGGATCTTCAGCTGCTCCGGCACGATGGGATTGCGGAAAAGCTCGAGCAGGTTCTCGTTCAGGGTCTGCAATTCGGCGGCGGCGGCCGGCAGGTCGGTGTAGCGCCGTTCGAGCAGCGCCGAAGTGATGTACTCGCGGACCGAGGTGGCGTGGAACAGTACCCGATCGCTCTGCTGGACGATCCTGTTGCCGCAGCGGTAGAGCTGGTACTGGCCCACCCCGAGCAGGATCGCCGCGAGGATCCCGGCCAGGATGAAAATCGTGGTTTTTCTGAATCGTTCCTGCTGCATGGCCCGTGGTGAAAAAAACGGGCAGCCGAGGCTGCCCTTTTCTGGTATGGACGGTTGCTCCCTCAGTTGCCCTCTTTCTGCTCTTTCCACGAATAGAGGATGGGCAGCCGGTAGAGAATGCCCCGGTAGACCACGAAGTAGATGGCGTAGATGGTGATGACGATCATCACTTCCCGCCAGTGGGGGATTTCCTGGTAGAGCTTCCAGTTGAAGGCGATGAGCGCGGTGTTGAGCCGGTTGAGGATGACGCCGCCGACGGTGAGAAAGGCGGTGAAGCGGGCCAGGGTCGGCCGGTTGTCGCGGATGGCGATGGAGAAGAGGATGATGGGCAACACGACCCCCAGGCCCATTTCCAGCATGTACCACTGTCCCCAGCCGGAGGCCAGGTAGAGCCAGTCGCCGTCGTGGGCGACGCCGATGGTCTTGATGACCAGATAGGTGATCAGGGCGAGCGTCGAGCCCTTGGCGAGGCCGATGGTGAGTTTGTCGACGCTGCCCAGAAACCGGTCGTCGCAGCGCCAGGTCATGAAATTCTTGCACAGGGTGGAGACGACGATGGTCATGCACAGTCCGGCAAAGATGGAGGAGGTGAAGAAGTGGAACCACTGGAAGGAGGAGGAGTACCAGAGGGGATGCAGTTTGCCCGGCGCGTAGGTGAACAGGGCGCCCAGCGCCCCCTGGTGCAGGGTGGAGAGGATGATGCCGGCGATGGTCAGGCCGAGGATCATGCTCTTGACGATCTCCTTGCCGCGTTTCCAGCCCAGCCACTCGAACAGCGCCGGACAGATCTCGGCGACCTGCACCGACAGATAGGTGGCGACATGCCAGGCGACGAGGAACAGCACCGCCGCCGGCCCAAGGGAGACGAACATCGGGTAAATGAGCCGCCAGGGCTGACCGAGATCCACCTGGAGATAGATGACCGCGAACAGGTAGCCGAGCAGCCCGTTCAGGAGCGCCAGCCGCTCGATGGGTTTGAAGTCGCCGCGGCCGAACACCTCGACCGTGGTCCCCAGCATGAAGCCGGAGGCGGACAGGGGTACCATGCAGAACAACCCCCAGCCGAGGAACAGGCCCCATGGATAGTCATAGGAGGAATGGGTGACATAGGCGAGGCCGAAGGCGAAGCGGGAGATCACCACCGGAATTCCCACCACGAAGATCGCCGCCAGCACCCAGTTCACCGGGTTGCGTACCAGTTGCGCCATGTATGCCGAGCGGCTCAGGCCGAGCAGCATTTTCTCCTTCACCGACCAGGTCGTGCCGGCTTCCGCCTGCGCCCCGACGACAAGGGGCATTTTCTGTTGCGCCGTTGCAGTTCTCATCCCTTTTCCTCCTCGCTTTTCTGGTTGGCGGCCTTGCCGTTTTTCTCCTTGCGGTTGGCCAGCAGATGGAAACCTGCGAACAGGGCCGGCCAGATCGTCAGCACCATCGGCACGACGGTGAGAAACTCCTTCACGTAGGATATGATCGGCTGGTTGCCGAGATCCGTATCGAAGCCGACCTGATCGAAGGGCACGCTGGAAAGATACATCCAGGCGGTGCCGCCCACCTCGGTCTCCCCGTAGATATGGTCGACGTACTTGCCCGGGTTGTTGCGGATCCGGTCATGTCCCATCTCGATGAGGTCCTGGCGGCGTCCGAAGGTGAGCACCTCCTGCGGGCAGGCCTCGACGCAGGCGGGCGGACGGCCGTAGCGCAGCCGGGTGTCGTAGCAGAAGATGCACTTCTTGACCACCGGGTTGGTGACGCTGGAATAGCTGTAGGCCGGGACGTAGAAAGGACAGGCGACCATGCAGGTCCGACAGCCGACACAGACCGTGGGATCGTAGATCACCGCGCCTTCCTTGGTCTTGGTATAGGCGTTGACGAAGCAGGAACTGAGGCAGCCCGGTTCGTTGCAGTGATTGCACTGGATCTTGCGGAACAGGGGGTGATCGATAGCCGGCGTCTCGTACCGGTTGACGACCGTATACGCCCCCTCGCTGGTCCGCCGTTGTTCCTCGAGCACCGACATGTCGTCAAAGGGCCTCGCCGGCGCCGGCAGGTTCTGCTCGTGATTGCAGGCCGCCTCGCAGCTGCGGCAGCCGATGCACTTGGTCAGGTCCACCAGGACCCCCATCCCCTCCGGGTAGCCGTTGAAGCTGGCGGAGGCCGCCGCCGATTTCGCCTTGCCGGCAAGGGCGGTCGCGACTCCTCCCGCCACTCCCGCCTTCAGGAACCCTCTTCTGCTGACCTTTTTCATGCGTATCTCCTTGCTGTTGAGCTTGCCTGATTAATGATGCCCATCCTGCCGGTCGCCTTCCGCCGGGGCGAAGGCGCCCGAGAAGAACCGGCGGTCACCGGCCTCGTTGCGGGGATGGCAATCCTGGCAGCCGACCGGGGCGTCCTGCTGCTGATGGCAGTCGAGACACAACCGGTGGTACGCCCCCTTCAGCCCGACCACATCGGTGTGGTAGCGATAGGGATTCGACTCCAGCTGCTTCAGGTAGGCGGCGTCGTATCTGCTTGCCGGATGGCAGGCGCTGCAGGCGGCATCGGCGGCGGGAGTGTTCTCCTTGTGGCATTCCCGGCAGCGTCCCTCCAGAGGGGTTTCGCCGGTGGCGTGATGGTGGCAGGCGGCGCAGCGACCGCCGGTGATCTCCTGGTGCATGGCATGATCGAACTCCACCGGCGCGTAGAGTTCGGCCAGAAGATCGAGGGTAACCTGATCCGGCGCATCGTCGGCTGCGGCCGCCACCAGGGGCAGGCCGCAGGCCAAACCGCAAAACAGCAGGCTCAACACTGTCTTTTTCATTCCAATTTTCCTCCGCTTCTTGGGCTTTGTTTCTGGTTGACGCTGACGGATCAGGCCGATTCCTGCTCGGCGGTGCTCTTGTTCAGGAAACGGAAGAACATCGGAAAGCCGACGAGGAAGGCGAGACAGATGACGTATTCGATCCCCTTGATGTGGGTGTAGAAATCGACAAAGGTGTGGAATTCGCGAATGACACCGATAGCGGTCATGTACTGCCGCAGAAGTTCACTTACCTGCCAGTTGACCTGGGCAAGACCGGAGACGACGGCGGCGAGGGACCACAGGGAAACGAGCATACCGCCGACAACACTAACCTGAGTGATTCTCTTGGAAGACATTGGCTACCTCCTAGTTGAAATGGGTTACGAATGAAATCACCATGGATACCGAATGCCATATACAGGCGACAGCAGCGGAAAACATGCAAACAGCGAAAACGTTCTCATAAAATCTCCGATTGTTTCCTCCATTCTTTCGAGTTATTTCCGGAACGACCAAATTTTCAATTGCCTCTGTCGTGGTATTCATTTGCTTCCTCCTTTATTGATCGTGAAAAACAACCGACATTACTCTTGACGACTACATACTAGCAAAGGGCATGCCAGGAGAAAAACCCTATGAATCGGCATTCATTCCGCGGCATGCAACACTTGTGTTGCAACACTTCCGTTGCAACCCGGCATCCGTCCTACACTTCTGTTGCGGCGCCCCGAGGCATCCGCCCGGATGGCGGAGGAAGCCTTGCGCCACACCGCCGGCGCAAAGGGCGATAGGCATCAAGAGCGGAGGGGATAACTGGGTGAGAGAGAGGGGATGGAATCAGGAAAAGAGCCGTTGTGACGAGGTGGACCGAAAACACACATGCGGACGTTGTCCGGAAACGTCCGCATGTACGGCGGGCCACCGCTGCTGAGATGCAAACTGCGCGGCCCGGGAAAGGAGAAGCGGCTACATGCCGGTGAGCATCATCACGAGCGCCTGCTTGAAGGCCGCGGCACTGGTACAGTTGAACAGCCCGCTGACCAGGCAGACACAGCCCCAGACCCCGAGGATCGCACTGCAGCCGGCCACCAGCCAACTGCCGCTCTTGCCGATGGGAACCGCCACGGTTGCAACCTGCCGGCAAACCTCGACCTGCTCTCTATCCGATGTGATGGGGATTGCGTTCGACATTGCCCTTCTCCTTCTTCGTAATCAGGAAGCTGACGCCAGGGAAATCAGGAACGACATGACGCCGTAGACCGCCATGATCGTCGTCACCACCATGATGAGGCCGAAGATCGACTCCCGCGCCTGCTCCAGCCTCTTTTTTTCGCTCCGACGTTCCCGGGAAAACACTTCCACCGTATGTTTCATTGCCGCCTGGGTTGCCATGGGAACCTCCTTCGTCACGTTGCGATAAACCAGGAAATCATCAGCGACACCGCCCCCCAGATGCCGGCGATTGCCGCCACCGCCATGATGAGGCCGAAAAGGATCTCGGTCCTTTTGCCACCGCTGGCGCCTTCTTCCACAACCTGGACAACCTGCTCGTTGATCGCCTGTACCTTTTCCATGACTGCCTCCTTCGTGTTATGTGGTGTGGTGTGTTGCCGTTTCGCTTTGTCTACCCTTAATAGCACGGACTGTGCCGAAGACCGGGCCGAGGGATAGTGGAGCAGACAACATCATGAAATGAAAACACAATTCACAAAGGACAGCCAAGCACGCCAGCCTCGGCATCCACACGGAAACCGTTGCATGCCACAGAAACGCTGCCACACTTCCGTTGCAGCGGATGTGTGGCATGCGACAATACGGCGGGGATGTTCAGGGCAGGTCAGATAACGAAGGACCCCGGGGCAGGAAAGCCCCGGGGCAGAAAAAAACAGGGAAAGAGGAAGCCGGACCCGGGGTCACGGCGCCACGGGATCAGAGCACGGCGGGCAGATCGACGACCTTGTCGGCATCGATGGCGTACATCTGCATCTTGCGGTAGACGGTGGAGCGGTCGACACCGAGAAGCCGGGCCGCCTTGGCCTTGTTGCCGCCGGCCTTGCGCAGGGCGAAAACCAGACGCTCCACGTCGTCGACGGAATCCTCGACGGCGGGCGCGGCAAGGACGGCAACAGGCGCGACGTCGCGGGCGGTTTGGGCCACCATCTCCGCCGGCAGATGCTCGCGGCGCACCATGCCGTCGCGGCAGTAGACCAGGGCCCGTTCCAGCACATGCTCCAGCTCCCGGACGTTGCCGGGCCAGGGATGATTGCACAGGCACTCCATGGCCCGATCGGTGAGAGCGGCGGCATCCTTGCCGTTGCGCCCACTCCACCGTTGCCGGAAATGGGCGACCAGGAGCGGCAGATCACCGATGCGGTCGCGCAGCGGAGGCGTGGTGATCTCCACCACCCGCAGCCGGTAGTACAGATCCTCGCGGAAGCTGCCTTCGGCGACTTTCTTTTCAAGATCGGCGTTGGTGGCGGCAATCACCCGGACATCCACCTGCACCGGCTGGTCGCCGCCTACCGGATAGAACACCCTGGACTGGAGAAAGCGGAGCAGCCGCAACTGCATCTTGGTGGAGATTTCCCCTATCTCGTCGAGGAAGAGGCTGCCGCCATCGGCGCCGAGAATACGGCCGGCCCGGTCGCGGTCGGCACCGGTGAAGGCGCCGCGGCGATGGCCGAACAGCTCACTCTCCAGCACCTCTTCGGAGATGGAGGCACAGTCCACGTGCACGAAGGGACGCGCCGCCCGCGGGCTCTCCCGGTGCAGGGCCTGGGCGACCAGCCCCTTGCCGGTGCCGGATTCCCCCCGGATGAGCACCGTCGTCTCCACGGCGCCGGCGTTTTCGATCAGCCCATAGAGATCCTGCATGGCCGGGCTCTTGCCCACCAGTCCGTGAAGCCGATCGAGAGCGGGACGCACCCCGCCTCCATGGCTGCGGCTCAGGTCGCGCAGGGTGAGCAGCACCCCGCCGGCGCCCTCCGGGTTGGCCACCCGCGACGCCTGAATGGAAAGAACCCCATTCCCCTGCGAATCCCGGTTCCACTCCAGCCGGTGCTCGGCCACCGGCTCACCGGTGAGCAGGACATGCTGGCAATCGCTGGTGAGCGCCCGGCAGAGAGGGGTTCCCCCGGCCGCCAACAGCTTGCCCCGACCGAACTGCGGCAACCACTGCCGGCACCAGGCAAGGGCCATCTCGTTCATGTCGATGATTCTGAGAGAAGGATCGACGGTGATGACAATGGCGGGCAGGCTCTGCAACAGGCGCTGCTGCCTCTCGGCGATTTCGCTCTTGCGGGCGATGGCGGTCTCCTCCTGACGGCGCTGCCTCTCCCTGGCAAGCGCCCGGTCGACCACCGCCAGCAGTGCATCCTTCTTGACCGGCTTGGGCAGATAATCGAAGGCCCCCAGACGCACCGCCTCGGCCGCCGTTTCGATGCTGGGGTAGCCGGTAACCATGATCACCGGGCAATACAGACCCTCGGTGCGGACCTGCCGGAGAAGTTCGATACCGGTGGCGTCCCCCAGAAGGATGTCGCTGACGATGACGTCGAACGGCGCCTGCCGGACCAGTTCCAGGGCCGCGGCCACCGACCCGGCACCCTGCACATCCGGACAGCCGGCCCTGCTGAGAAAGACCTCGAAGGTCTGGCGCAGGGGCTCTTCGTCGTCGACGATCAGTATTCTGCTGTTTTCAAACATCCCTTCTCCTCCTCGCAGGAAACCGACAGGCTGCATAGGCTTGACAGAGAGCACAAGACCAAGAGGACACACAGGCCCTTTGTTCAACAGACCGGTACGCCTCCCTACTGAACGATATCGGCGCTGTCGAGCCCGAGGCTCTGCATCTTCCGGTAGAGGGTGGAACGGTCCATCCCCAGCAGCCTGGCCGCCTTGGCCTTGTTGCCGCCGGTGGCCCGCAGCACGCCGGCAATGGTATCGGCCTCCCCCTCGGGGATCCCCGTGCCTCCGGCGGCCGGTGCCAGGGGCCTTCCGCCGCTCCGCGCAACCACCGCCCCCGGCATGTCGGCGGCGGTGATGGTACTGCCCTGGCAGAACACCACCGCGCTCTCCATGACGTGCTGCAGTTCCCGGACATTGCCGGGCCATTCCCGCTTCCGGAAACCTTCGAGCACCGCGTCGGACAGGCCGGTGATGCTCCTGCCGAACCGCTGGTTGTACATCCGGAGGAAATAGCGGGCCAAAAGGACGATGTCCCCCTCCCGGTCCCGCAGGGGCGGCACCACCAGGTCGATGACCCGCAACCGGAAGAACAGGTCCTCGCGAAACTCGTCCGCCGCTATTTTCGCCTTCAGATCGGCGTTGGTGGCGGCGACTATCCGGACGTTGACCCGCACCGGCTTGTCGCTGCCCACCGGAAAAAAGGTCTGTTCCTGCAAAAAATGCAGCAAGCGCAGCTGCATCCGCGGCGAGATGTCGCCGATCTCGTCGAGGAACAGGGTCCCGCCGTCCGCCTGCAGGATCCGCCCCGGTCGCGCGGAAAGCGCCCCGGTGAAGGCCCCCCGGACATGGCCGAACAGTTCGCTCTCCATCAGGTTGTCCGGAATGGCGGTGCAGTCCACCTTGACCAGCGGCCTGCCGCTTCTGCCGCTTTCCCGGTGCAGAGCCTCGGCCACCAGTTCCTTGCCGGTGCCGGATTCGCCGCTGATCAGCACATTGGCATCGGAACGGGCAACGCTGGCGATGGCGGCAAAGAGCTGCTGCATCGCCGGGCTGGCGCCGATGAGCCCGTGCAGTCGGCCGGAAGGCGCCACCCCTTCCTCATGGCGCAGGGTGATCATCGCCCCTGTCCAGCGGCCTTCGCTGAGAATGGGAGCGGCAGCCAGCTGGAACCAGTGTTCCTGTCCGGTGGCCGCCACCCAGCCGAACGAGCCGCCCGCCACCTGATCTCCGGATTGCCGGGACCGCAGGGCGGCCTCCCGCAGGGGCGCGGCCAGCTGTTCGGGAAGGTCGTCCACCATCATGCCGGCGGATATCGCCACCGCACAGGCCTTGCCCCAGCGGCACACCGCCTCGTTGATCTCGCTGATCCGCAGATCCGCGTCCAGGGTGAGCAGCAACTCGGGCACACTTTCCAGCACCTGCCGGCAGGCAGCTTCCGCGCGGCTTTCCTCCTCCACCCGGGCAGCCGCCTGCCGCTGTTCGCGGCAACTGGCAACGGCACGGCCCACCACATCGAGCAGCGCGTCCTTCTTGACCGGTTTGGGGAGATAATCGAAGGCGCCCAGACGAACGGCCTCGGCGGCGGTCTGGATATTGGGATAGCCGGTGATGATGATCACCGGGCAGGTGAGCTTGCTTTCCTTGACGTGGCGGAGCAGATCGATCCCGGTGGCGCCGCCGAGGACGATGTCGCTGACGATGCAGTCGAACGGTCTCTCCTTCAGGACGCGGCAGGCCGCGTCGAAGCCCGGCACGCCGACGACGTCGGCGTATCCGGCCCGCTGCAGCAGCATCTCGAAGGTGAGGCGCAGGGCCTCCTCGTCATCGACGAGCAGAATGGCTGGCTCCGGTCCCGGCATTTCCACCACGTTTTTGCGCCGCCACCCCCCGTTCCCCGATGGCGACATAGCCCATGTTGTAGCCGGGGACGGCAGGGAAAGTAAAGTCTTTTTTCGGTGGAAAGACCCGTCAGGCCGTGGTTATGCCGGCCTGTTGCCCAGCACGGCCCGCACCATGCGGGCGAGGTCGCGCCTGCGGACCGGCTTCATCAGATACCCTCGGATGCCCATCCCCTTCGCCTTTTCCCGGTCGATCAGTTCACTGAATCCGGTGCAGAGGATGATGGGCATCTCCGGCCTGACGGCGAGTATTTCCCGGGCCAGTTCCATGCCGGTGATGGCCGGCATGGTCATGTCGGTGAGCACCAGGTCGAACCCCTGGGGATCTTCCCGGAAGAGGGCCAAAGCCTCCTGGCTGCCGGTCCTGGTGGTCACCCGATAGCCGAGCCCTTCCAGCACCACCTTTTCCAGGGCGACGACCTCCGCTTCGTCGTCCACCGCCAGAATCCGCTCGTCACCGCCCGGGCAGCCCTCCGCTTCCTCCACCTCGACCTCGTCGACGTCCCCGGGAAGCTGCGGCAGATAGACCCGGAAGGTCGTCCCCCTCCCCACCTCGCTGTATACCGAGATATGGCCGCCGGCGGACTTGACGATGCCGTGCACCAGGGCGAGGCCGAGCCCCGTGCCCACGCCCTTCGGCTTGGTGGTGAAATAGGGATCGAAAATCCTGGCCATGGTTTCCCTGTCCATGCCGACCCCGGTGTCGCTCACCTCGATCTTCACATAGGCGCCGGGCTGCAGGCTCAGGTCGGTCGCCTTGGGATCGCCGGCGTCGATGCGGACCTTTCCGAGGGATACGGCCAGCACCCCGCCGGTTTCCCGCATGGCGTGGTAGGCGTTGGTGCACAGATTCATCACCAGCTGATGCATCTGGGTGGGATCGATGAGCACGGCGCCGCAGTCCGGATCGATTTCCTCTCTGATCTCGATGGTGGAAGGCAGGGAGGCGGAGAGCAGCTTGATCGCCTCCTTGAGGATGAGATGCAGCCGCAGCGGTCTCTTCTGCTGCTCGCTGCTTCTGCTGAAGGCGAGGATCTGGCCGACCAGTTCCTTTGCCCGCTCGCCGGCACGGAGCACGGCGAGCAGATGCGACTGCAGGGGGCTGTCCTTCTGCGCCCCCAGTGCCGCCAGTTCGGCATAGCCGATGATCGCCGTGAGAATATTGTTGAAATCATGGGCGATGCCGCCGGCAAGGGTGCCGATGGCTTCCATCTTCTGCGCCTGGCGCAGCTGAATTTCGAGCCGGTTCTTGATCTGATCCTCCAGCTTGCCGCGGACGATGTCCCAGACCGTGCCGAAAAAATCCTCGGCCAGGGCGACATCGCCGTCGCCGTATGCCTCGTCCTTGTTGCCGAGGCAGACCATCGCCACCGGCCGGCCTTCGTGCAGAACCGGCACCGCCACCAGCCGGCGCAGGGCGATGTGGCCGGGCGGCAGCCTTCCGGCGCCGCCCGGCGGCGGATAGTCGTTGACGATCAGCGGCCGTCGCTGCCGGATACAGTCGGCCCATATCCCTGCCCCTTCGTCCAGGGGATGATTGGTCCCCCCGCCACAGACAGCGCAATTCTCTTCGGTCCTGCCGGACCAGCATTTCGCTCGCGCCTCGGCGACGCCATCGTCGAGCAGGACGAAAAAAGAGGTGCTGCTGTCGGTCAGCTTCTCGGCCTCGGCAAGCGCCCGCGGGATGATCTCGTCCAGCCCGCGGCCGGCGGCGAACTCACGGATGAAAAGACGGGCCCGCAACCGCTCCTCGTTCCGCTGCAGCTCGGTGATGTCGCGGTTGCAGCCGCGGTTGCCGAGAAACTCTCCCCGGGCGTTGATCATGGGGACGCTGCCAAGCCCGATGTGGCGCACGCCGCCGTCGGGACGGACGATCCGGAATTTCATCTCCGCCGGCTGCTGCAGATGGGCAACGGCCCAGTAGGCCGCGAATGCCTGCCGGTCGTCGGGGTGGACGATGCGGACCATCAGCTCGGCATCGGCGAGAAAGGCGGCGGCGGAACGGCCGGTCACCTGCAGGCAGGCGGGGGAGACGTAGCGGAAGGTTTTCGCCGGACTCAGCCAGAATTCCCAGTCCGAGGTATACTCGGCGACCACCCGGTACTTCTCCTCCTCCTGCCGCAGGGCGGCGGCATAGCCCTGTACCCGGCGAAAGCCGAACACCAGACCGGCACCGCCGAGCAGGGCGATGAACAGATGGGTGACCGAAACGGTGAACAGCTCCTTGGCGGCGATCCGGACATAGGGGGCGATGGGCACGGAAACGCTGATCCCGCCGCGAATGTCCCCCACCTTGTACCCCTGGGAACCATGGCATTTGAGACAGGGTTCCTCGGTGATCATCGGCCGCATGAAGCGCAGGTAGCGCTCCCCGTCCATGTTCTCCACCGAACTCACCTCGGCGACGCCGCGCGCGAAGGACTCGAGGGCCATTTTTTCCCAGGCGTCGGCCGCGTTTTCCGGCCGCAGGGGGTCGAGACTGGTGATGTGGCCGCGCACCTTGTACCTGTCCTCCGCGAATTCGTACACCTGGCGGGTCATGTAGGCGGGATTGACGAGGGTGAGCCGCTTGCCGGAAGTGGTCACCACGTCCCGGTCGGGAATGGCGACGAGATACGGGTTCGGAGGGGTGGTGGCGCTGACCGGCACGTAGACGCCGCCGTGCATCGCGCCCCAGTGACGATAGAGGATGTCCTTGTCGAAGGAGGAGCGGGCCTCGGCCAGGGCAAAATGGGTCACGGCGCCGTTGATCTCCTGCCGGTACCAGAGCAGGGAGGCGCCCACCAGGCCGAACCAGAGGAAGAGCAACAGCCCCATTCCGCGGCGGCCGGACAGCCAGTGGAAAGCGTGCGAGTGCGGCCGCTGGCCAGCAACATGGGATGACGGTGATTCGACGGGCGGCATCTTCCCTCCGCCGCACGGCGAAAAGGGCGGCAGTTGGAGCAGTCGGGACAAAAAATCGTTCTTTCCTCTTTCCCCAGTTTCCAGGTATATCACAGCGGCAGGGAAAAGATGAAGATCAATTTCATCGGCGGGGGCGGTAACGGCACACGATCAGCGGCCCATCAGCACATCCGGCAGGGCTGGCGCCGCCGCCTCGGAATTTCTCCCGCAACTGCTGACAGTTCTAACGATTGACAAAGTCGGCGGGAAAAAGTATCTGCAGGATGAGGGCCGATACAACCGAAGCCTTTGTACCATCACCGCGCCACCTGCCCCCTGAGGCGGCAGCAGCGCCGGGGAGCCACCCGAACCACGAACACACCTTGAGCCCCCTCCGCCGTCATCGCCGGTTCCTGCCGTTGCTGCTGGCCCTGCTGCTTACCGGTGCCGTATTCTGTCCGGCCGCCGCAGCGGCGGCGGCCGAAACCGTGCCCCTCACCCCGGCCGAACGGCAATGGCTGCACAACCACCCGGTCATCACCCTGGCCCCGGACCCCGACTTCAAACCCATCGAATACTTCGACGAAAAAGGCGTCTACCAGGGCGCCGCCGCCGACATCATCCGCATCCTCGAAAAGAAACTCGGGATCACCATCACCATCGTCCGTCTGACGAACTGGGACGAGGCGATGGACAGATTCCAGCAGCGCCGGGTCGATCTGCTGGGGGCGATGGTCCGCACCCCCAACCGGGAACGATTCGCCCTGTTCACCGACACCCTGGTGGCGGTGCCGGGCGGCATCTTCGCCCGCAGCGGCTCGCCCGCCGTCGCCTCCCTGAGCGAACTGAAAGGCAGAAAGGTCGCGGTGGTCTCCAACTACGCCGCCCACCACATCCTCAGGGACAAGCATCCGGAACTCACCCTGGTGGTGGTTCCCGACGTCTCCACCGGCCTGGCCAAGGCCTCCCTGGGCATGGTCGACTACTACGTGGAGAACATGGCCAATGCCACCTACTACTCCCAGGAGGCGGGCATCACCAACCTCTACCTCGCCGGCAAGACCGACTTCGACTACCGCTGGGGCATCGGCATCCGCAAGGACTGGCCGGAACTGCAGGCGATCCTCAACAAGGGACTGGCGGCCATCAGCGACGCCGAGCGGCAGGCGGCACTGCAGCGCTGGATCTTCATCGAGGGCCAGCGCTGGCGGCCGAGCAGGATCTTCATCATCGGCGCCGTCGCCGCCGCCCTTGCCCTTCTCCTGCTGCTCGCCGTCTACTGGAACGCTTCCTTGCGCAGGCTCGTTCGCAGCCGCACCGCTTCCCTGGAACGGGAACTGGCCGAGCGGCAGAAGGCGGAAGCCGCGCTGCGGACCCTGGCCGCGGAGTTGGAGAAACGGGTCCGGGACCGGACCGGGGAACTGGAACGGGAGATCGGCGAACGGATCAAATCGGAAAAGGCGGCACTGGCCAGCGAGCAGCGCTTCCGCGAGCTGTTCCAGAACGTCGCCGACCCGGTCTACATCGCCGACCTTTCCGGAAAAATCATCGCGGCCAATGACCAGGCCTGCACGGAACTGGGCTATTCCCGCGAGGAACTGCTGCGGACCCATGTCACCAACCTCGACACCGGTGAAATCGGCCCCGACCGGGTTGCCGCTTTCTTTCGCGACCATCCCGACGCCCAGACCTTTACCTTCGAGTCCTGCCACCGCCGCAAGGACGGATCGACCTTCCCGGTGGAACTCAAGGCCCGCGTCATCGACTTCGAGGGCAGCCGGGCACTGCTCGGCGTCGCCCGGAACCTCTCCGAACGCAAACAGGCGGAAGAGCATCGACTCAGGCTCGAACAGCAGCTGCTGCACGCCCAGAAACTGGAGAGCCTGGGGGTGCTCGCCGGCGGCATCGCCCACGACTTCAACAACATCCTCACCGCCATCATCGGCAATGCCGACCTGGCCATCATGCGCCTCAACCCCGAATCGCCGGCGCTGGACAATCTGCAGCGTATCGAAAAGGCGGCCTGCCGCGCCGCCGACCTCGCCAAGCAGATGCTGGCCTATTCGGGCAAGGGGAAATTCGTGGTGGAAGTCATCGACCTCAACCGCCTGGTTGAGGAAATGGGCCACATGCTGGAGGTGTCCATCTCGAAAAAGGCGGTGCTGCGCTACAACCTCACCCGGCCGCTGCCCGCGGTCAGGGCCGACGCCACCCAACTCCGTCAGATCATCATGAATCTGGTCATCAACGCCTCCGAGGCCATCGGCGACCGCAGCGGCGTCATCGCCGTCACCACCGGCTGCATGGACTGCGACCGTTCCTACCTCAACCATGTCTGGCTGGACGAAAACCTGAGCGAAGGACTCTACGTCTATCTGGAGATCGCCGACAGTGGCTGCGGCATGAGCAAGGAAACCATGGCCAAAATCTTCGACCCCTTCTTCACCACCAAGTTCACCGGCCGCGGCCTGGGGATGGCGGCGGTGCTCGGCATCGTCCGCGGCCATCGGGGGGCGATCAAGGTGTACAGCGAGGAAGGCAAGGGCAGCACCTTCAAGGTACTGCTGCCGGCGGCCGACCGGCCGGCGGAACTCTTCAACCACCCCGGCGGCGGGGAGGACTGGCGGGGAAGCGGCACCGCCCTGCTGGTGGATGACGAGGAAACCGTCCGCGCCATCGGCCGCGAGATGCTCAAGGAACTGGGCTTTTCCGTGCTGACCGCGGCCGACGGCCGGGAAGGGCTGGAGATCTTCAAGCAGCACCCGGAAATCGCCGTGGTCATCCTCGATCTCACCATGCCGCATCTGGACGGCGAGCAGACCTTCCGGGAACTGCGCAAGCTGAAGCCGGACATCGATGTGATCATGTCCAGCGGCTACAACGAGCAGGAGGTCACCCAGAAATTCGCCGGCAAGGGATTGGCGGGCTTTGTCCAGAAACCCTACAAACTGTCGGAACTGCGGCGGGCGCTGCAGCCGCTCTGGGATCGGCGGCCGGCGGCAGCGAACGACACCGGAGGGCGATGACCACCGGCGCCGGCGCGATGTTCGGTGTCCTTTGACAAACCCCTTCCCCGCGTGCGTCCCGGCGATATATCATGGAGGGATGAAGTCACACCGTAATGAAACCGTTCACCACGGATACGATGTGGCACAACCACCCACGCGGTGACCGTTCAGCAGCGCCACAGATTTGGACAAGCGGACCGGCGCCGCGTACCCTCGCGTACGTAAGCCGGGCTGATCGTCCGAAGATGGGGTGCTGCTGAACGGTCACCATCGCCGGAGCCCGTCCATGTCCCTGCGTCTGACCCTGCTGCTGATTCTTGTCTGTCTTGTCTGCGCCTCGCCGCCGGCCGAAGCCCGGGACGACAGGCCACCGCCCGAGCCGGGGGTGTGGGAGCTGTTCTCGCGCTTCGGGGAGATGGAAGAGAGTATCCGCGAAGGTAAATGGCAGGAAGCGGCGCGCGGGGCGAACGACCTCGAAGGACGGTTTGCGGCTCTCGGGGAAAGGCTGCGGCCGCCGGTCGCCGCCGCGACCCTGGAGAAATTCGTCTCCACCCTTCGCACGATACGAGCGGGGCTGGCGACGCGGAACCGGGAACAGCTGGAACTGCCGATGCTGCTCCTGCAGCATCTCCTTCTCGACATCATGGAGCCGTTCGCCTACCCGGCGCCGCCCGCCCTGCTGGTCGCCCGTCTCTGGGTGGACGAGGCCGGCGAATACCTGGAGGGGAACAACCCGAACGGCGTCGCCAGGGAAATGGCCGAACTGCAGGGGCTGCGGCTGCGGATCAGCGAGGGATTCCAGGCGGGCGAAGACGGCGACGCCAGGGCCGCCGCCTTCTTCGCCGCCGTCAGCCGGGTGCAGCAGGCAATCCGGCTGCGAAAAACCGAGCAGGCGACCGAAGGCCTCGCCACCCTGCGGAGCCTGCTGCCCACCCCCGCCCCGGAGGAGGAAAAACACCCCCGCTGATCGGTGCGCCTCAAACGTTGATGACGCTGTCGGCGAGCTGCATGGCGGTGACGATGTCCAGCATGTTGGTGGTCTCGCCCACCTGCTTCTTCTCCAGCAGATGAAAATGGTTGAGGCAGGTGCCGCAGACCAGAATCCCGGTGCCGGCCTCGGCAAGTTCCTTGAGGATGGGCACCGCCGCCGAGCCCTCGGTGGTGAGGGTGACGCCGCCGTTGACGAAAACCAGCCGCCAGAGCTCCGGTCCCATTTCCTTGAGGGTCTTGAGGAAGTTGACGAGCAGGCTTTGTCCCAGGCTGTCGTCGCCGTGGCCCATGCGGTCGGTGGCCACCATCACCATGATCCTGCGGACCGTCCCCGGAAATTCCGAGGTCGCCATGATCTCGCACTCTTCGCCGCTGGCGCTGCCGGTCACCCGAAAGCCGTCGCCGCGGCATTCCACCTCCACCTGATAGCCGCGGTGTTCGAGAAAGCGGCAGACGTTCTCCCTGGCCGCCTTGTTGTCGACGAGGACGCTGATGGCCGCTGGCCTTTCCCGATCGAGCACATCCCGAACCTGCAGCACCGGCGCCGGGCAGGCCTGCCCCCGGCAATTGAGTTCGCGTGTCATTTCCCCACTCTCCTTTTGTTCTTCTGCTGGAACCCTACCCGTGGGCCGAATCCGCGATTTGCCGCCGAAGCGGGCGACGTTCACCATAGCACAGGGGCAGCCTCGCGTCCACGCCGGCGGCAAGATCCCGCCGATCTTTCCTCTTGACTTTCGCCACCCGCATGGGACACTGAAGCTTGACCTTGCCTGCCGGTGTCATCATCTCCTGGAGGTCTGCCATGAAAAGGGCCGTTTTTCCGATCGTCCTGTCCTGTTGTCTCCCCCTGTTCGCCACCGGCGCCCAGGCGAATCTGCTCACCAACGGCGACTTCGAGACCGGCGACCTCTCCGGCTGGTCGCATGCCGGCGACGTGCGGCTGGCCTTCGCCAACTCGGCGGCCAGCGCGGCGGGCATGGTCAACGCCTACGCCCTGCTCGGCCTTGGCACCACCACCGGCACGAGCACACTCTCCCAGCAGTTCTCGGTCACCGGCATCCCGGCCATCGCCGTTTCCTTCGACTGGTTCTTCGTCTACTGGGACAACTCCCCCACCGTCAACGACGTCTTTCTGTCCCTGCTCGCCACCGACGGAACCGCCGCCGCGACCATCTCCATGCAGGAACTCTCCACCGGCGGCACACCGCTGCTCAACGGTCTGTCCGGTCACTTCGCCAACACCTACGATATTTCCTCCTTCACCGCCAACAACGCCACCGTGAGCTTCCAGCTCGTCGAAAGCGGTGACCCTCCCCTCCTGACCGGCACGGCATCGATAGCCGGCATCGACAACGTCAGTGTCGAACCGGTGCCGGAACCGGCCACCCTGTCGCTGCTGGCCAGCGGCGGCCTGCTGCTCGCGGCGGCCCGCCGGCGGCAACGCCGCCGGCGATAATATCGCCGGAACGGTACCTCCCGGAAGCGACGGTACGGCGCCGGTTCCCACCCCTTTTTCTTTCGGAATCGTTGCGCGGACCATGCCCCATGGTCCCGGTCCGCTTCTGCGCTTGACACCTCGCGCGCATGGATGGTATGAGCAACACCAGTTCCCGCGGCCGGAACGGCGGCGGGCGGAAGCGAATCACCCACTGACAGAGGTTGAAGGGATGATGCACATCAAGAAAGATCCTGGACGCAAAGGACTGGGATGGGGGCTCCTGGCCGTCCTTCTGGCGTTGCTGCTGTCCGCCACCGGCTGCAACACGGTGCGCGGCGTCGGCCAGGATATCGAGAAGGCCGGCGAGGCCATCCAGAAATCGACGAAATAGCCACTTCCCAACGAACAACAGCAATAAGGACAGACCCTTGGCAAAGACGAACTACTCCTTCGAAAAACGGCAGAAAGAACTGGCAAAGAAAAAGAAGAAGGAAGAGAAACTGCAGCGCAGAATGGAAAAGAAGGAGCAGACGGCGGGCGAGAAGGGGGAGGAGTCCGGCCAGGAGGAAAGGATCGACTAACCGGCAGGGATAGGCAGGGGATATTCCGCCGACGGAGCGCACTCCTTCCGTGCCTCCCTCCTCCCTCCCTTTGCGCTTCAATCCGGCCCTTCGCAGAATTCGGTGAGCACGCCGCCGGTGGCGGAGGGATGGAGGAAGGCGACCCGTTTGCCGCCGGCGCCGGTGACCGGCGTCTCGTGGATGAGGCGGCAGCCTGCCCCCCGGGCCGCGGCCAGCTGCCCTTCGACACTGTCGGTGCGGTAGGCGATGTGGTGGATACCCTCGCCCCGCTTTTCGAGAAATCCCGCTATCGGGCTGTCGGGCGCGGTGGGTTCCAGCAGCTCGATGTGCACTTCGCCCACCCTGAAAAAGGCGGTGCGAACCTTCTGGGAGGCGACCTCCTCGATCCCCTCGCAACAGAGCCCCAGCACCTCCTCGTAAAACCCGCGCGCAGTTGCGATGGAACGTACCGCAATGCCGATGTGGTCGATCTTCCGCACCATGCTCACCTCCCCCCGTCGCGGTATTCGCCGAACACCCCGCGCAGCACCCCGCAGATCTCGCCGATGGAGGCGTAGGCCTGCACCGCCGCCATGATCGCCGGCATGAGATTGACCTTTTCGTCCCGGGCGGCTCTCTCGACCAGCGCCAGGGATGCCGCCACCGCCGCCCCGTCCCGCCCGACCCTGACCGCGGCGAGGCCTTTCACCTGCTCCGCCTCCACCGCCGGGTCGATGCGCATGGTGGCCGGCCGCGCCTCTTCCTCCACCTGAAAGGCGTTGACGCCCACCACGATCCGTTCGCCGGATTCGATACCGCACTGGAACTCGTAGGCGGCATTCTCGATCTGCCGTTTGATGAAGCCACTCTCGATCCCGGCGACCACGCCGCCGCCCGCGTCGATCCTCGCCATCAGCTCCCTGGCCTCGGCCTCCAGCCGGTCGGTGAGGTTCTCGATGAACCAGGAACCGCCCAGGGGATCGACGGTGCCGGCAACGCCCGATTCGTGGGCGATGATCTGCTGGGTGCGGAGCGCGGTGCGCACCGAATCCTCGGTGGGCAGGGCGAGGGCCTCGTCCTTGGAGCAGGTATGCAGGGACTGGGTACCGCCCAGGACCGCGGCCAGGGCCTGAATCGTCACCCGGACGATGTTGTTGTCCACCTGCTGGGCGGTGAGCGAATTGCCGGCGGTCTGGGTATGGAAGCGCAGCATCATCGAGGCCGGGTGTCTGGCGTTGAACCGCTCTTTCATCAGCCGTGCCCACAGCCGCCGCGCGGCGCGAAACTTGGCGACCTCCTCCAGAAAATCGTTGGAGGCGTTGAAGAAGAACGACAATCGTTTGGCGAAATCGTCGACGTCGAGGCCGGCGGCAACGGCGGTCTCGACGTAGGTGCAGCCGTTGGCCAGGGTGAGGGCGATCTCCTGGGCGGCGGTGGCGCCCGCCTCGCGGATGTGGTAGCCGGAGATGGAGATGGTGTTGAAGGCCGGGGCGCGCTCGCCGCACCAGGCGAAGATGTCGGCGATGAGCCTGAGGCTCGGCCGCGGCGGGAAGATATAGGTGCCGCGCGCCACGTACTCCTTGAGCACGTCGTTCTGGATGGTACCGCGGATCTGCTCGGGCGCCACACCCTGCTTTTCCGCCAGGGCCACGTACATGGCGAGCAGCACCGCCGCCGGCGCGTTGATGGTCATCGAGGTCGACACCTCGCCGAGCGGAATCCCGTCGAACAGCAGTTCCATGTCGGCCAGGGTGTCGATGGCCACCCCCACCTTGCCGACCTCGCCGCTGCTCATCGGGTGGTCGGAGTCGTAGCCGATCTGGGTGGGCAGGTCGAAGGCCACCGACAGGCCGGTGGTGCCGTGGGCGAGCAGGTAGCGGAACCGCTCGTTGGTGGCGCGGGCGGTGGAAAAGCCGGCGTACTGGCGCATGGTCCACAGCCGCCCCCGGTACATGGTGGGCTGGACGCCGCGGGTGAAGGGGTAGCTGCCGGGAAAGCCGAGGTTCTCCAGGTAGGCGTCGTCGATGACGGCGGGGACCGCCAGCCGCTCGATCTCGCGGCCGCCGTGGCCGCTGAAGCTCTCCCTGCGCTCGGGAAAACGGCGCAGGGTCCGTGCCAGTTCGCCGTTGAGCCACTGCCGCAGTGCCTCGTTCTCACTCATGGTCGTCCCTCACAAGTTCTGCCACCAGCCGCTGGGCCACGATCTTCGGATCATGGTCGAGCCGCATTTCCCCCGCTTTTCGCCGCAGCCGCGGCCGCAGCAGATCCATGGCCCAGTCGACGATCTCTTCGATGCGCGCCTGCCGTCGCCGCGATTGCCGGCCACCCTGCCGTTCCCGCTCGTCGATCCGGACGAGTTCTCCGGCAAGCTCGCGAACCCCGGTGCCGGTGGCCGCCGAGGTGACAAGCAGAGGGATGTCGGGCGTGAGCGCCGCCCGCAGGTCGGTGATCAGGTTGTCGGCGCCGGGGAGATCCGCCTTGTTCACCACCAGCAGATCGGCCACCTCCAGCACGCCGGCCTTCATCGCCTGGATCTCGTCGCCGAGACCGGGGGCGAGCACCAGCACGGTGAGGTCGGCCAGGCGGGCGACGTCCATCTCCAGCTGGCCGACCCCGACGGTCTCGATGACGACCGGCGTACAGCCGGCGGCGGCCATGATCCGCGCGACGGCGCCGGCGGCGGCGCAGAGGCCGCCCAGGCGGCCGCGGCTCGCCATGGAGCGAATGACCACATCGGGGTCCGCGGCGTGATCCATCATCCGGATGCGGTCGCCAAGCACCGCGCCGCCGGAGAGCACCGAGGAGGGATCCACCGCCAGCACCCCGACCCGCCGGTTCTCCCGCCGCAGGACACCGACCAGGCGGCCGGTCAGGGTCGACTTACCCGCCCCCGGCGGCCCGGTGATGCCGATGATCAGCGCTTCGTCGATGCGCCCGCGGTCGAGGGAGTCGAGCAGTTCGGCAGCCGCCGGATCGTTGTCCTCCACCAGGCTGATCGCCCGGGCGATGGCGCGCGGGTCGCGGCGCTGCAGACGACTGACCAGGTCGGCGACCTTCATCGCCCGCGGTGCTGCTCCAGGCAGGCGCAGCGGAAGGCGGAGAGCAGGGTTTCGAGGGGCGTGCCCGGGGTGAAGATCTCCCGCACCCCGGCCGCCTTCAGCTCCGGGATGTCCTCGGCCGGGATGACCCCGCCGCCCAGCACCGGGATGTCGCCGGCGCCGGCATGGCGCAGCGCCGCCACCACCGCCGGAAAGAGTTTGCCGTGGGCGCCGGAGAGCGACGACAGGCCGACACAGTGGACATCCTCCTGCACCGCGGCCCGGGCGATCTCTTCAGGGGTGCGGCGGATGCCGGTATAGACCACCTCGAAGCCGGCGTCCCGGAGGGCGCGCACCAGAAACTTGGCGCCCCGGTCATGACCGTCGAGCCCCGGCTTGCCGATCAGTACCCGGTAGATCGTCCCGTTCCTTTCCATTACCCCTCCTTGGCGACGAGGCCGGCAAAAACCTCGGAGCAGAATGCGCCGAAACGGCCGAGATCGCGGCAGACCCGGACGCCGGCCGCCTCCAGCGCCGCGATCTTGCCCTGGGCGGTGCCGGCGGATCCGGCGACAATGGCGCCGGCGTGTCCCATGCGGCGGCCGGGCGGCGCGGTGAGGCCGGCGACGAAGGCCACCACCGGCTTGGCGACATGCGCCCTGATATGGGCGGCGGCCTCCTCCTCGGCGGTGCCGCCGATCTCGCCGATCATGACGATGGCCTTCGTTTCCTCATCCTCCTGGAAGGCGCGCAGGCAATCGATGAAATCCGTGCCCACCACCGGATCACCGCCGATGCCGAGGCAGGTGGACTGGCCGAGGCCCGCGGCCGACAGCTGCCAGACCGCCTCGTAGGTCAGGGTGCCGGAGCGGGACACCACCCCCACCGGGCCGCCGGCGCTGTGGATCGAGCCGGGCATGATGCCGATCTTGCACTGGCCCGGGGTGATGATCCCCGGGCAGTTGGGGCCGATGAGCCGGGTGGCGGTTCCCCGCAGGTACTGCCTGACCCGGAGCATGTCCAGCACCGGGATTCCCTCGGTGATGCAGACCACGGTTCCGATGCCGGCCTCGGCCGCCTCGAGGATGGCGTCGGCGGCATAGGCGGGCGGCACGAAGATGAGGCTGCAGTCGGCGCCGGTGGCAGAGCGCGCCGCAAAGACGGTGTCGAACACCGGGATGGCGTCCATCCTTTGCCCGCCCTTGCCCGGGGTGACGCCGGCAACGATGTCCGTGCCGTAGTCGCGGCACTGGCGGGCGTGGAACTGCCCTTCCCTGCCGGTGATCCCCTGCACTACCACCCTGGTGGCGCGGTCGACGAAGATGCTCACGATCCCTCCTTTCCCGCCGCGGCGATGGCGGCGACCTTGGCGGCGGCGTCGGCGAGATCGACGGCGGCCACCAGATCGAGGCCGGAATCCGCCAGGATCTTCCGCCCCGCCTCGACGTTGGTCCCCTCCATCCGCACCACCACCGGCACCGGCAGGCCGACCTTGCGGGCCGCCTCGACCACGCCCTCGGCCAGCACGTCGCAGCGGAGGATGCCGCCGAAGATGTTGATCAGGATACCCTCCACCCGGGGATCGGAAAGGATGATGCGCAACCCGTTCTCCACCATCGTGGCGCTGGCGCCGCCGCCGACGTCGAGGAAATTGGCGGGTGCGGCGCCGGCCTGCTGGATGATGTCCATGGTGGCCATGGCCAGGCCGGCGCCGTTCACCATGTTGCCGATCGTGCCGTCCAGGCTGATGTAGTTGAGCCCGAATTTGGCCGCCTCCACCTCCAGGGGGGATTCCTCGCCCTCGTCCCGCAACCCGGCAAGCTCGGGATGGCGGAACAGGCCGTTGTCGTCAAAGGCGATCTTGGCATCCAGGGCGAGCAGGCCGCCGTCGCCGGTGACCACCAGCGGGTTGATCTCCACCAGGCTGCAGTCCTGCTCGACGAACAGGCGGTAGCAGGCGCGCAGAAGACCGCCGAATTCCCGGGCGGCCGCGGCCTCCAGATCGAGGGCGGCCAGGGCCTGCAGCAGGTGGTGATTCTTCAGTCCGAGCAGCGGGTTGACGAGCAGGCGAACGACCGCATCCGGCCTTGCCGCCGCCAGCTCCTCGATGTTCATGCCGCCGCTTTCGCTGACGATGACCGCCACCGCCGCGTTTTTCCGGTCGACGGCGAGACTGAGGTACAGCTCGCGGGCGACGGCGACGCCCTCCTCCAGCAGTATTTTGCGGACGACTCTGCCGCCGGGACCGGTCTGGGCGGTGACCAGGGTCATGCCGAGGATGTCCCGGACATGCTGGGAGGCCTCCGCCGCCGAGCGCGCCAGCCGGACGCCGCCGCCCTTGCCGCGGCCGCCGGCGTGGATCTGCGCCTTGACCACCAGGGGCAGGCCCAGTTCGCCGATGACCTCCGCCGCCGCGTCAACATGTTCCACCATCCTGCCGGCGGGCACCGGGATGCCGTAACGGCGGAACAGCTCCTTGGCCTGATACTCGTGTATGTTCACCGCTCCTCCGGGTATCCGTACTGCTACCTAGCCATCATTTGCCGCGGGCGGGACGGCAGACGCCGCCTTCAGCCGAGGCCACATTGTAGCCTTTCCGCCGCAAAACGCAAACACTTTGCACCGCTTGACCTTGACGACAACCCCGCGCCCTGCTATACCACTGCGTATCACCAAGGCAGGCGAACGCCCCATGGAACGGTCTTTTCACGAGCCATTCTCGACTAGGTATATTTACAAGATCATCCCGATCATTTAGAGTGACCGGAACGCGACACCCGCCAGGACAACAAGGAGGCAAGCAGGGATGGCAACATACAGGGAAATTTTTCAGAAAAGCATCGCCGATCCGGTCGGATTCTGGAAGGAGGCGGCGGCCGACATCGACTGGCACCGGCAATGCGACCGCATTCTCGATTCCTCGCGCCCGCCGTTCTACCGCTGGTTTCCGGACGGGGAGCTGAACACCTGCCACAACGCCGTCGACCGGCATGTGGAAAACGGCCGCGGCGACCAGCCGGCGGTGATCTACGACTCGCCGGTCACCGACACGGTCCGCACCTACACCTACCGGGAGCTGCGCGACCTGGTCGCCTCCTTCGCCGGCGCCCTGCAGGGGGTGGGGGTGGAAAAGGGCGACACGGTGGTGATCTACATGCCGATGATCCCCGAGGCGATGGTGGCCATGCTCGCCTGCGCCCGGCTCGGCGCCATCCATTCGGTGGTGTTCGGCGGCTTCGCCCCCCATGAACTCGCCATCCGCATCGACCACGCCAAACCCCGGGTGATCGTCTCCGCATCCTGCGGCATCGAAGGTAAAAAGGTCATCGCCTACAAGCCGCTCCTCGACAAGGCGATCTCCCTCGCCAGCCACCGGCCGCAGCACTGCATCATCCGCCAGCGGCCGCAGGTGCGCGCCGAACTGAGCGCGCCCCGCGACCTCGACTGGGAAACCCTGGTCGCGGCGGCCTCCCCCGCCGGCTGCGTGCCGGTCAGGGCCACCGACCCGCTCTACATCCTCTACACCTCAGGCACCACCGGCATGCCCAAGGGGGTGATGCGCGACAACGGCGGCCACGCGGTGGCGCTGCTCTGGAGCATGAAGAACATCTACAACGTCCGCCCCGGCGACGTCTTCTGGGCGGCGTCGGACGTGGGCTGGGTGGTGGGCCATTCCTACATCGTCTACGCGCCGCTTCTTTTGGGCTGCACCACCGTCCTCTACGAGGGCAAGCCCATCGGCACCCCGGACCCCGGCGCCTTCTGGCGGGTGATCTCCCAGCACAGGGTGAAGGTGATGTTCACCGCCCCCACCGCCTTCCGCGCCATCAAGAAGGAGGACCCCAACGCCGAGCACGTCGGCAGATACGATCTTGCCGGCTTCGAGGCCCTGTTCCTCGCCGGCGAGCGGCTCGACCCCGACACCTACCACTGGGCGTCGAAGATCCTCGGGGTGCCGGTGATCGACCACTGGTGGCAGACCGAGACCGGCTGGCCCATCGCCGCCAACTGCATGGGCATCGAGCACTTTCCGGTCAAGGCCGGCTCGCCCACCAAACCGGTGCCCGGCTACGACGTCCGCGTCCTCGACGACGAGGGCCATGAACTGGGCGCGAACCAGGAGGGCAACATCGTCATCCGTCTGCCGCTGCCGCCCGGCACCCTCGCCACCCTCTGGCAGGCCGAGGACCGCTTCGTCAAGTCGTACATGGGCCGCTTCCCCGGCTATTACGAAACCTCGGACGGCGGCTACATCGACGAGGACGGCTACGTCTTCGTCATGGGCCGCATCGACGACGTCATCAACATCGCCGGCCACCGGCTGTCCACCGGCGCCATGGAGGAGGTGATCGCCACCCACCCGGACGTGGCCGAATGCGCGGTGATCGGGGTCAACGACCAGCTGAAGGGGCAGCTGCCCATGGGCTTCATCGTCCTCAAAGCGGGGGTCACCCGCACCATCGAGGAGATCGCCCCGGAACTCGCCCGGATGATCCGCGAGGAAATCGGCCCCATCGCCTGCTACAGGGAGACCGCCCTGGTGCCCCGGCTGCCCAAGACCCGCTCCGGCAAAATTTTGCGCGGGACGATGCGCTCCATCGCCAACGGCAAGGAGTACCGGGCGCCCTCCACCATCGACGATCCGGTGATTCTGGACGAGATCACCGACACCTTGACCGGCCTGGGCTACCCGAAACGGGATTGAGGCCGACGGGCGGGAACGAAAAAAAGACCCGGAGTCCAGTCACTGGCTCCGGGTCTTTCCGTTCGGGCCCCTTCCTGCCAGAAACCACCCCGCCTGCCGGATCGGTCCGGCCGCGACAATTCACCGCCTTTACCTCGACGCCGCCGGCCACTATGGTGAAGGAAAGGAGCACCCGCACTGGGTCGCATCTCTCCATTCCCACAAGGAGGAACGCCATGAAGAAATGCATCCTCATCCTGCTGGCATTGGCCTTCGCCGCGACGACCGCCACCGCCTTTGCCGAGGGAGGCAAGAACCGGGGCACCACCGGCAGCGGCACCACCGCCACCGGCACCACGTCGCAAGGAACCGCCGCCCAGCCGCGCACCGGCAGGTGACCGGCTTCGGGCGCGGCAGAAATGTCGCGCCCGAAGCCCCCTCGCCTGCATTCGTGCGCCTCCGGCGTTTATGGAAAGACTGAAACGTCGATCCACCCGGTCTGGATCGCCACGGCCCCGCGGGCCTCGCGACGACGGCGTGGGTGTTTTCCCCCCTCGTCATATATGCGAAAAGCGCAGCGACGAAGCAATCCAGTCGGAGTCGCCAGCCTGCCTCCGGTGGCATCGGCTGCCGACATCCCGTTCTGCTGCCGCACTGCTCCCGGATCGCCGCGCTTCGCTCGCGACGGGGGACCGCCCGGTCTTCGCGAGGAACAACGTGGAGAAGCGCTCTGCCTCTGTCCGCAACCCCGCATCACCCCAGGGCGGGTAACGGCCCGTCGATAAACGGACGTTGGCGGCGCATGGACGTGCCGCCGAATTTCGCCTGGTCTGCAAGAGCCAGGCAAATCGCCAGGCTGGCCGGAACCTCTGCCGGACAACCGCGGGGCTGCAAGCCGCGACGGTTTTTATTCATCGCGAGGTGATTTCGTTGACCGACGGAACCGGGGCCGGAGCTTCCGCCGGTTCCGGCTTGATATCGCGCTGTTCCGGCTGCAGGGGTTTGCCCTGCGCCCGCTTGTCGTTTATCTCCGCCACGGTTTTCTCGAGAGCGGTATAGCGCTCTTGTACTCCCCGGCGGCGGCGGCCCAATTCTCGGCGGTGGCGTCTCCGGCGTCCATGGGCTTGCCGTTCGCCGCGAGGATCTCGTCTCCCACCCGCAACCCCGCTTCATGCGCGGCGGAGTCCCACGGGACCAGGGTGATCCTGAAACGGTCGGCAAGACCGTACGCCTCCCCGTAGACAGCCTGGAATTCCGCCTTGTAGAGTTTCTTAAAAAAATGCGCTGACCACTCCGGCGATGTCGGCCGGGCGTCCTCCTGCCGCCCCGCCCCTCCCACCCCTCGGTCGAAACTTTAATTTTTTCACAGATATTCAATTAGTTAAACAATAACTGCCGATTCATAAATTTTTTTCACACCCCTCCTTGACTTCGCTTGCCGCAAAATGCTAGCACAGAGTCAGAACGCGATTGAACCCGACTTGGCTCACCGTTCACCAAAAAAAACAGGACACATGCTCGATCTCGCCTTGCAGTTTCTCGCCGGAGAACTGAACGCCCACTTCCTTGGCCGCACCGGTGCCAGCACCGTCGAGGTCAAGCTGAGCGCCCTGGTCGACGACCAGGGGAAATACGCCTTTGCCAGGGAAACGGTGGCCGCCGCAGTCCTCAACATCGAGGAGGAACGCCACCTCAAGTCCCACCTGCCCGAGAACCGTTACCTCGACGGCCGGCATCTCGTCCTCGAACCGGATCTCAAGCTCAATCTGTCGGTCATCTTCGCCGCCAACTTCCAGTACTACGACCAGGCGCTCAAGTACATCTCCCTGGTGCTCGGCTACTTTCAGGCGCACCCGCTGTTCACCTCCACCGAGTATCCGGGGCTGCACCCTGCCATCGGCCGGCTCACCGTGGAACTGCAGACCCTCAGCTACGAGCAGCTCAACCAGATCTGGGCCTTCGTCGGCGGCAAGCAGCTGCCCTCGGTGGTCTACCGGGTGCGGATGCTGGTGCTCCAGGATGTGCCGCGTCCGGCGACGGCGCCGCCGATCACCACCATCGCGGCGGAGATCCGCACCACATGATCCTCCGCTACGAAACCCTGCTGACCCTCGGCGTCAGCCACACCTACTACACCGGCGTCTGCCCCGATTTCCGCTTTGTCCTCCCCGCCGACAGCGAGCGGCTGCTCGCCCGCGGCAGGATGCTGGCCAGGCTCCGCGACGGCA
>JBFLZZ010000012.1:0-89183 GCA_040755255.1 Thermodesulfobacteriota bacterium | reverse complement strand
CCAGCTCCTCCGGGAGCAGCGGCGGGTGTACGGCTACCGGTTCAAGGGCTACTGGGGCTACACCCGCACCATCGAGGAGTACTGGCAGACGAGCATGGACCTGCTGGGGCCGGAGCCGGCCATCCCGTTGGCGGAGTGGGGCATCCGCACCAACCTGGAGAACCGCAACATCCGCGACTGCCAGCCGATGACGATCGGCCCCGATGCCCGGGTGTCCGACAGCCTGATCTACAACGGCTGCATCGTCGAGGGGACGGTGGAGCGTTCCATCCTCTTTCCCGGGGTGCATGTCAGACCGGGAGCGCAGGTACGGGACTCGGTGCTGTTTTTCGACAACATCGTCGGTCGGGACTGCAGGCTCCACCGGCTGGTGAGCGACGTCAACAACACCTACGCGGCCGGCATCGCGGTGGGTGGACCGGAGGAGACCGCCATTTCCGTGGTGGGCTGGGGTAACCATCTCCCCGACGGGGTCCGCATCCCCGCCGGCACGGTGGTGCCGCCGGAGATGCGGCGGGAACAGATTCTCGCCATGCTGGCGACGGCGACCCCGGGAGGGTGCGACCATGTATGACAAGGCCCTTGCCCTGCTCCTTGCCGGTGGTGTCGGCAGCCGTCTCAACGTCCTCGTCCAGACCCGGGCGAAACCGGCGGTGCGCTTTGCCGGCATCTACCGGATCATCGATTTCACCCTGAGCAATATCATGAATTCCGGGCTGGCCCGGGTCGGGGTGATGACCCAGTACAAACCACTGTCGCTGATGCGCCACGTCGGCGCCGGCGAACCCTGGGACTTCACCGGCAGGATGCGGGGGGCGGAGATCCTGCCGCCGCGCACCGGCGCCCACGATTCCGACTGGTACAAGGGCACCGCCGACGCGGTCCGCCAGAACATGGACTTCATCGACGCCCATCCCACCCGCGAGATCCTCATCCTTTCCGGCGACCACATCTACCAGATGGACTACGATGCGATGATCCATTTCCACCGCCACAAGCGGGCGGACGTCACCATCGCCATGATGGTGGTGCCAAAGGAGCAGATCCACCAGTTCGGCGCCGGCATCACCGACGGCGAGGGGAGGATCGTCGACTGGGAGGAGAAGCCCAAGGTGCCGCGCACCAACCTGGCCTCCATGGGTATCTACGTATTCAATACCGACTACCTGCGCCAGGTGCTGCAGGCCGACCGCGAAGAGGCGGATTTCGGCATGCATATCCTGCCGCGCAGCATCGCCCGGGATCGGGTTTACGCCTATCCCTTCTACGGCTACTGGCGGGATGTCGGCACGGTGCAGGCCTACTGGGAGGCCAACATGGACGCCCTGCATCCCGGCTCCGGCCTCATGCCGCAGGCCTGGGGGGTGCGGCCCAATCCGTATGCCGACCGCCTGGCAGTGGACCGCTGTCCGGCCCGTTACGGCAGCGACTGCCGGGTGAGCGCTTCCATGGTATCCGCCGGCTGCGTCATCGAGGGTGAGGTGATCAACTCCATCCTGTCGCCAGGAGTGCGGGTGGCAAAAGGGGCGGTGGTGCGGGATTCGATCATCGGCGACGACTGCCGGATCGGCGAGGGCAGCACCGTCGATCTGGCGATTCTCGACAAACGGGTGCAGGTCGGCGGCGGGGCGCTCATCGGCGCAGGTGCCGAACACGGGGTGGTCAACCGCCAGAACCCGACCCACCTCTACACCGGCATCACCCTGGTGGGCAAGGGCGCCCAGCTCCCGGAGGGGATGCGGGTCGGTCGCAACTGCGTCATCAGCCCCTGGCGGCGGCAGGAGGAGTTTCAAGGCATCCGGCTGGACAGCGGCGAATCCCTGTAGGAGAATGCCGGTGATCCAGTGGCCGTTCCGCTATCAGCTCAGCATGAAGCACCGGCTGCGCCGCTCGGTGTACGAGGTGCTGCGCGACCAGCTGGACGCGGTGCTGATCGACAAGGCCCTGGTGGATTCCTACCGGCGCTTCCGCGATGGCGGCGTCCCGTACCCCTTTGTCGCCAAGCGGGAACTGAAGCCGAGGGCGAGGGTCGCCGAACGGGAACACATCCTGCAGAACCACTTTCTCATCATCTTCTGCGAGGGCAGCATCCCGCCGGCCTACAAGAAGTACATCCGCTTTTTCGACAGCAACAAGGTGACCAAGGAAGGGGTGAGCGAATTCGTCAGCCTGCCCATCCACAAGTGCTACACCCACAACCTCCGCTTTTTCGAAAATCCTGGCTTCTTCCGGTTCATGCTGGATCTCACCGGGGTGGATTACGCCCTCTTGATCCAGCAGCACCAGATGGTGAAACGGCTCAACCGCTACGCCCTCTCCCACTTTCACGTGCGGGTGGACTGGCCCATCGACGACGCGGCCGAGGATCTGGCCCAGTCGCTGCGGTACATCTCCAAGGATCTGTACGAACGGGGTGAGGAGTACGCCGAGCATCTCCACCAGAAGCTGTTCGAAAACCACGGCTTCCATCACACCGTCGGCGGGCGCCGCACCGCGGCGGTGATCGCCGCCCAGCTGCTCCGGCGGATGGATTTCATCTCCACCGTCTACGTGGCGAGCTGCGAGAGCCGCACCCTGACCCGGATCAGCGAGCGCGGCATCAGCAAGTACGTGCTCGTCCAGATTCCCGCCGCCGACATCGCCCAGATCTGCGCCCGGGAAGGCGGGATTTCCGTCGACCGTTTTCGCGAGCGCTATCTCGTCGACAGCACCGACGAGTACGGGATCGGCATCCTCCACGTCGCCTACCGGCACACCTCCTGGGCCAAACCCCCCGACGACGGCCGCCTGCGCCGGCTGCGCACCGACTACCAGTGGCTGACCGTCAGCGATCAGCTGCTCCTCCCCCTGTATCAGGATTTTCCCGAAGAGCCGCCGCTGCCGTACCGGATCGTCTACACCTGATTCGTCTTCTTGCCGTTGTCGCCAGCGGGCCCGGGCCAGGACAGCGCCCCGGTGGGGCAGGCGGCGATGCATTCCGAACATTTCAGACAGTCCCGCGACGGCAACCGGCCGCTGTCGCGATGGGCGACGATCGCGAGATCGAAGGAACAGGATTTTTCGCAGAGCCGGCAGCCGCGGCAGGCATCGGCGTCGATCCGCAGCTGCCCCTTGCTGCCGCCGATGACGCTCTGCATGGTGCCCATCGGGCAGAAGGAACACCAGGTGCGGGGATGGTAGAGAAGGGCGAGAACCAGGGCAAGGGCGGTGGTGACGACGCACATCACCCAGAAGACGTTGCCCCAGTGCAGCGGGTCCGCGGGGTGCTGGAAACCGCGGTAGAGCAAAAAGCCCATGAGCAGGGCGAAGGCCGACCAGCGGAAGGCCGGGCTTCGCAGCGGCGCGGGAATGGCCGGACGAGGGCGGAAGCTCGGCATGAGCCGATCGAGAAAGGAACCGCGCGGGCAGAGATTGCCGCAGACCCAGCGGCCGCGGAACATGCTGCCGACGAGGCCGGTCAGCATGACGACCGGCACAGAGTAGCCGAGCAGGGGATATTTCCAGCCAAGGCCGATGGTGACCACCACGATCGGAAGCAACAGCCACTGCACCCTGGCGCGGCCGGCCGCGCCCGACTTTTTTTTCTTGCCGTTCTCCATGATCCTGAACCCTCTGTTTGTGGATGGCCGGGGGGCGGGGCCGATCCGTATTGATGGAATTTAATTAAACCCTAAAATACTCAGGACTGGAGAAAAATCAAGGGGCGGGGCGGGAAAAAGAGGGGAGAATGAAGGGCCGGTCCGCAGGTGTGCGCCTGGGCAGACCGGCCCTGGGGAGAATGCCGCGGATCGCGGCCGGCACCGTGCCGGTTACGGCAGGGGAGCGGCCGCTCCGGAACCGTCCTGCAGGCCGCGGCCGTTGCCGGGCCGGCTGGTGGCGCCGTTGGCGGTTGTGCCGGTGCTGAGGAAGGTGCCGTCCTGACGCCGGACCCTGTCCCCCGACTGCGCCTGGCTTTGCTGGGCGGATTGGGTCCGGTTCTGGATGCCGGCGCCCTGCTGGCGGCCGGCGCCCTTGCCGGCAAGGGCCTCACCGCCAGAGCCGAGAATGATGAGTCCGCCCAGGCCGATGGCCAGAATAAGATTCCGTTTGTTCCGCATGACTGTCCTCCTGTAGGGAAGTTGCGCCGCAGGCACCATGCCTGTCAGCATGCATGCCGACGGAAAACACAAGCTCCGTGCCGCTATTGGGCGGCATATTGTCGCACGGCTGGAATATGCCGGAAAAACAAGGAGAAAGAAGAGCGGTCAGGGGGCGGGCGGGGAGTGGTGCGGCTGGCCGCCGCCGGAAGGACGGCAGGGGCCGACACCGGCGGCTGGGTCCTTTTGGGTCAGGGGGAGCGGTCAGCCGGGTAGCAAGTATCCGGAGTGTTGAAACCGAAATTCAAGATCCACTGTCATATTGTCGATACAGTTGTGGAGGGCGGGGAAGTCGACCCGCCGTCGGGCTTGGCGGAAAAACACGAGGATTGGCCATGGATCTGATCGTCAACAAGACAACAGCGACAAACGAGGAAAAGCAGGAGCAGCGGCGCGAGTCGGGCAACCGGGCCCGCGCGCGCGAGCGGCGCAAATCGAGGCGGGACCGGCGCCGGTCGGTGAACGATGGTGTCTCGGTCAGCCTGTCGGGAAAAGGAGAACGGCGCAGGCTGCCGGATCGGCGCCGCAACCGCTCGGACCGGACGTTTCAGCTACCCGAGCCGCCGGCGGACGAGACAGGCATCAACACCGTTGTCTGATTGCGCGCCCCTTGTCCGTCCGTTGTAAAAGCCTCTCGTGGCTTTGGCAAAATCGGCGGAATTCGGCGGCACGCCCATGTGGGGCCACCAGCCCCTTCAGCAGCGGGCCGTCACCGTAAGCCGGCGATGAAGGGGGTGACCGCGGCGGTGCCTTCCTCCTCGATCAGGCGGATGGTCCGGGTGCCGATCACCGCGATATCCGCCTTGCCTTTCAGGAAGTCCACATCCTCGCGGGAGGAGATGCCGAAGCCGACGGCGAGCGGCAGGCTGGTGGCCTGCCGGCAGCGGCGGAGGTAGTCGGTGACGCCGGTGTCCATGGCAGTGCTGGCGCCGGTGACGCCGCGGCGGGCGACGCAGTAGACGAAGCCCGACGCCGCGCCACCCAGAAGCCGCATCCGCTCGTCGGTGGAGGTCGGGGCGAAGATGAGGATCGGCGCGATGTCGCGCTCCCTGGCCAGGCGCAGGAACTCTCCTCCCTCTTCGGGCGGCAGGTCGGGAACGATCAGTCCCTGGATGCCGATGGCCGCCGCTTTCTCGATGAATCCCGCGACCCCGTGCTTGTAGAGGATGTTGTAGTAGGTCATGAACAGGAAGGGAATCGGGTGCTCCCGGACCATTTCCTCGGCAAAGGCGAAGCAGTCCGCCACCCGGGTGCCGGAGGCGAGCGCCCGCTGATTGGCTTTCAGGATCACCGGCCCGTCGGCCATGGGCTCGGAAAAGGGGATCTGCAGTTCGATGAGATCGACCCCCGCCGCCACCATCCCCCGGATGACCTCGCGGTTGGCCGCAAAGGACGGGTAGCCGAGCACCAGGTGGGTCATGAGCAGGATGTCCTTGCCCTGCCGCGCCTTGCGGATATTATCTTCCAGCCGCATATTCCTCACCTTTCCGCTGAATGAACTGTTTCCACATCGGGTCGTTGAAGGCGTTGGCGATGGTGAAGATGTCCTTGTCGCCGCGGCCGGACATGTTGATGACGATCGCCTGGTCCCGGCCGAGCCGCGGCGCCTCCTTGAAGGCCTGGACAAAGGCGTGTGATGATTCCAGCGCCGGGATGATCCCTTCCTGTTTCATGGTGAGATCGAGGGCGGCCATGACCTCGGCGTCGGTGGCGGCGGCGAAGCGGACCCTGCCCTTTTCGGCCAGATCGGCGAGGATGGGCGAGACGCCGATGTAATCGAGACCGGCGGCCACGGAATGGGTGTCCAGCATCTGGCCGTCCTCATCCTGGAGGAACATGGTCTTGTACCCCTGGGCCACGCCGGCGGAGGCGTCGGCCGAGGCGATGCGCGCCGCGTGTTTGCCGGAGTCCACCCCCAGACCGCCGGCCTCGACCCCCACCAGTTCCACCTCGCCGTCGTCGAGAAATCCCTGGAAGATCCCCATGGCGTTGGAGCCGCCGCCGACGCAGGCATAGACCCGTGCCGGCAGGCTGCCGAACTGGTGGAGGATCTGCCGGCGAGCCTCGGCGCCGATGATCGACTGGAACCAGGCGACCATCTCCGGGAAGGGGTGGGGGCCACAGACGGTGCCCAGCACGTAATGGGTGGTGTCCATGTTGGTGACCCAGTCGCGGAAGGCCTCGTTGATGGCGTCTTTCAGGGTGCGCGAGCCGTCGGTCACCGGTACCACCGTGGCGCCCAGTTTTTCCATCCAGAAGACGTTGGGCCGCTGCCGCATCACGTCCTCCTCACCCATGTAGATGGTGCACTCGAAGCCGAACTTGGCGGCCATGGTGGCGGTGGCCACCCCGTGCTGGCCGGCGCCGGTCTCGGCGATCACCCGTTTTTTCCCCATCCGTCGTACCAGCAGACCCTGGCCCATGACGTTGTTGGCCTTGTGGGCGCCGGTGTGGTTGAGGTCCTCCCGTTTGATGAAGATGCGGGCGCCGCCGAAATGGTCGGCGAGCTTGTCCGCCCGGGTCAGCGGTGTCGGCCGGCAGGAGTAGTTGGCCATCAGGTCGATGTATTCCTGCCAGAAGGCGGGGTCGCGCCTGGCGGCCTGGTAGTCCTCGTTGAGCTGGCGGAAGGTTTCGTGGAGCACCTCCGGGATGAAGGCGCCGCCCCACTGTCCGAAATAGCCGTTGGCTGCGTGCATTTGTTTTCCTCGTGGTGTGCGTTGAACCGCGGCAGTGTACCACAGGATGCGGAGGATGGCGAGGGGCGGGGAGTGGGGGAAAAAAAGGGGCGGGAGCTGCCGGGCAGCCCCCGCCCGACACGGGGAGAGGAAAGGGAAAAGGAGGAATTATTTTCGCCGCAGCCGTTTCCTGGCCACGCCGGTGAGCAGGGTCAGGCCGGAGCCGAAGAGGAGCATGGTGGCCGGTTCGGGGACCGGCTGCATGGATTCCAGGCGAACCACGAAATCGGCATAATCCGGGGTGCTGCCGGTGGTGGGCAGATCGAAGGCGATGTACCAGTGGCCGGTGTCCAGATAGGAGATGTTCTTGATGGTGACGTATTCCCCCCGCCCTTCAAACGCCAGGAAACGGTCCTCGCCGTTGGCGTTTCGCCAGGACTCGGAGTAGACGGTGGTGGCGCCAGCGGTGAGATAGAAACCGAAGGCCGGCAGGGGCGAGGAGGTGTCGATCTCGATGGTCCTTTTCACTGCCTGGAAGAGGTCGGCCTGATCCGGGGGCAACTCCTGGCGGAGGTCGTAGACCGTGGTCAGCTGTCCCACGGCATAGGGGGATTTGAGCAGGGTCAGTTTTTCGTCGGCGCCGAAGGCGTTGTCGCTGCGCCGGGCATCGTAAAGGCCGAATTCGTAGTCGCCGGCGATGCTGCTTTTCAGCAGCCAGTCCGAGGCGACCGGGCCGGACAGGCTGAACACCTCGACCTCGCTGGAGTCGGTGGCGGCGTTGACGCTGGAGTTGATGCCGCTGTAGTTGTCGGCGATCCCATCGGCGGCGAAGAAGCTGTTCAGTGCGGTGAAATTGGTGCCGGGCAGCGGTGTTGCCTGGCTGGGCGCGGCGGCAAGGATGCCGGCGAGCACGAGGGCGGCGGCGAAACGATCGTTCATGAAGCACCTTTCCGGTTTTTTTATGTGTCTGGGTAAATTTCCGGAATAGTAAACATGAATCGTGCCCAACGTTCGGTATTTCGGAGGTATTAGCCGTAAACTAGCTGTTTTGATTCGTAAAAAAATTATAACTTTTTCTTTGTTTGCTGGTGCTGGCAGATGATGGGGTGGGATTGGCGGGTTTTTTCCGAGAATGAGAAAATATTATTCCGGAAATATGGAAATTCACGCAGGCCGGCGGCAGAGAGCAGGGGCGGGATCAGGGGGCGAGCCGGGAGGCGGCCTTGCGGCAGGCGGCGGCGAAATCCTCGGGATAGTGGCCGTTGATGAAGCGCAATTGCGCCTCGCTGAAGGCGCCCATGGACTGGGGCAGCTTGGGCAGGAAGCTGTAGAGAAGGAGCTGGTCCCGATCCGGGGTGTCGAACCGTTTCGGGAATTCGATGCTGGTGATCATCCGTGCCCCCAGCGAGGCCAGGGTGCGGATGGCGGTGCGGATGGAGCGGTCCAGGGCCCGACGCGTCGCGCCGTCGGCCTCCAGGATGTTGCCGACCGGTTTGCGGCAGACGAGCTGCAGTTCCCACTGGGAGGTCTGCGCCTTGGGAACGAAGAGCAGGACATGGTCGTCCTCGTGGACCACCAGGCTGGCGGGGAGATCGTTTCTGCCGTCCGTGCGGACATTGGCGGCGATGGCGGCGAGATAGCAGGAAAAAAAGGATTTGCCGTGCCGGCTGCGGAAGGCGGCGCAGAAGTCGGCGATCAAATCACCGCAGCCGTAGGCGGGGAAGTGTTTGCCGTCGCCAGCCGCGACCGTTGCCGGCAGCAGGGCGAACTGTTGATGGATCTGCTGGTGGGAGGCGTGCAGCCGGTATCCGGAAGCCGATTGGTCGAAACCGTAATTCCAGCCCCAGAGGGTGGCGCTGTACGGCAGGGGGGTGCCGGCGGCCAGCCGATCGAGGATGCGGCGGCGGAGGTCCTCGAGTTCCTCCTCGGTAAGGGTGCGTTGAACGGGCAGCCCGTCGAGGCCGAGTCCATCGGCCAGCCGGCAGAAGGTCCGCTGGTAGTAGAGATGCCGCAGGCCGGTCATGTCGGCGGCGCTCAGTTCCGTCGCCGCGTAGCGGACCTGGTCCTCGGCCATGTTGGCGGCGTAGTGTCCCCAGGGGATGTAGCTGTTGGCGCGGAGGTACTCGTAGACGTGGCTGCCCGGAGACTGGATTTCGCCGACGATGGGACTGTCGCCCTGGACGCCGGGCCGCAGCACCATGGCGATTTTGTACTCGTTCGGCAGGTGCGGGTTGTTCACCACGGTTTCGAAAAGATCCTCGTGGTGGATGCATGGCCGCAACCGTCCCTTGGCGTCCCGGCGGTAAACCAGGCCCTCCGGCTTGCCGTCCTCGTCATGGAGGATGTCGCAGGCGAGGCCGGCGAGCAGGACGAGATCGTCCGGGGCGGCGGCGCTGGCCGCCAGGCTCTGCAAGAGGGGCAGCGGCAGGGCGGCCAGGCGGCACCGAAGATCGGTTTCTCCGGGAAACCACAGGCGCAGCAGGCAGCAGAGGGAGGCGCCTTCGGGCTGCGGCAGGCGGATGGATTCCGGCTTCGCCGCCCGGCCGTCGGCCCAGCGCTTGCCGATATAGGTGGTGCCGCGAAAGGGAAAGGGATTGGCGATCTCGAAGATCGGGTCCGCCTGCGCAATGTCGAGATTTCCCTCCGGGTAGTTGGCGGAGTTGCCCACCGATTGGCCGTGTTCGTCGCGGCCGAGGCAAGCAGGCCGGTCAGCGGTGCGCAGGTTGCGCACCTGGTAGCAGGGACGGTGCAGTCCGACGATGAAGGTGCCGTCGGGTGAAACGCAGGTTCTGGGCGGCATGGTGTGTCTCTGTTTGCTTGCCGGCAGTTGGTGCCCGCTGTACAGTGATGCACTATATACCACAGAGGTCGCGAGGCGCCCAGAGGTAAGGCCTGTGGATCGCCGCCGCGAAAAATGATCGGCGGATGATTCTTCGTGGTCGTAATCGTTTTCGACGGGTCGGCGGTTGCGATTACGACAAGGACAGCCGTTTCCCTGCCGCTTTCCCGCCACCCGAGCGGATATGGGAAAATCGAATCGAGGCGAACACAGGAGCGGTCACCAATATGTCGACGGAGCGGAGTATGGAGCGGATACGGGCATACGTGGAAAACAACCGGCAGCGGTTTCTCGAGGAACTGCTGGAATTTCTGCGGATCCCTTCGGTGAGTGCCGATCCGGCGCACCGGCGGGATGTGCGGCGGGCGGCGGAGTTCGTCCGGCAGCGGTTGGAGGCGGCCGGCGTCGACCGCGCCCGCCTGGTGGATACCCCGGGGCACCCGGTGGTTCTGGGGGAGAAGCTGATCGATCCCAGCCTGCCGACGGTACTGGTCTACGGTCATTACGATGTCCAGCCGGCGGACCCGTTGGAGTTGTGGCGGACGCCGCCTTTCGAGCCGGTGCTCCGGGACGGCTGCATCCACGGCCGTGGTGCTTCCGACGACAAGGGGCAGCTCTATGTGCACATCAAGGCAATCGAATATCTGCGGAACGCCGGCTTCCCCTGCAATCTCCGCTTTCTTCTGGAGGGGGAGGAGGAATCGGGGTCACTGTCGCTGCCGGCGGTGCTCGACGGCCATCGCGCCGATCTCGCCGCCGACGTCGCGCTGGTTTCCGACACCGCCATGCTGCCGGACAACATGCCGGCGATCACCGTCGGGCTGCGGGGACTCGCCGCCGTGGAGGTGATCGTCCGGGGCGCCAGCCGCGATCTGCATTCCGGCATCTTCGGCGGCGCGGTGGCCAACCCGGTGCATGTCCTCTGCCGGCTGATCGCCGATCTCCACGACGAGCACCACCGTATAGCCGTGCCCGGCATCTATGACCGCGTCCTCGCCGTCGGCCCCGAGGAGCGCGCCCTCATGGCCGGTGCTGGTCTGGACGCCGACTGGTACTGTCGCGAAGTGGGGGTGCCGGCGGTGGTCTGCGAGGAGGGATTCAGCCCGTTCGAATGCACCACCATCCGGCCGTCGCTGGACGTCAACGGTATCCGGGGCGGCTACGCCGGCGAAGCATTGAAGACGGTGCTGCCCGCCGAGGCGTGCGCCAAGATCTCGGTCCGGCTGGTGCCGGAGCAGCGTTCCGAGGTGGTGAGCGGTCAGCTGGAGGAGTGGCTGCGGAACCGGGCGCCCGCCGGGGTGGAGGTGGAGGTGCGCCGGTTGCACGGTGGCGAACCGGTGCATGTGCCCCTCGATTTTCCGGGCTATCTGGCGGCAAAGCGGGCGATGACCGAGGTCTTCGGTCGCGAGCCGCTGCCGGTGCGCGGCGGCGGCAGCATTCCGGTGGTGGCGCTGCTCCAGGAGAGATTGGGGCTCAGGACGGTGCTGATGGGTTTCGGCCAGGACAGCGACGCCATCCACTCGCCCAACGAACGGTTCGGCATCGACAACTATCTGCGGGGAATCATGGCGTCGATCCGCTTTTTGCAGCTGCTGCCCACGGTGATGGCCTAGAGCAGGCCGGCGGTTGTCAGACCGGCGGCGCCGGCGGCGGGGCCGGTGGCGCCGCGGCCCTGTCCCGGTCGCCGCTGCCGCCCGCCAGTCTCCCCATCCAGGCGAAGATCTTCTTGATCCCCCGCCAGATTCGAGGCAGCAGCCAGACGAGGAACAGGAGAAAGACGGCGAGCAGGCCGAGAAAGACCAGGGGGTGATGGAGCGCGGTCCACAGCCCGGCGATGACCGCGACGTCCTCACCGATGGAGGCGGCCCAGTTGGAGAACGGTTCCGGCGAGGCATTGATCACCACCCGGCCGCCGGCCTTGGCGGCGTGACTGGTGGCGGCCAGGCCGCCGCCGAGGATGGCGGCCGCCAGTGCCACCGCCGGGTTGACATGTCCCACCGCGCCGGCGGCGAGCAGCGCACCGGCCGGGATGCGGACGAAGGTGTGGATCGTGTCCCAGCCGGTATCGACGCCGGGGATCTTGTCGGCGACGAATTCCACCATGTACATGGCGCCGGCGGCGAGGATGACCAGCGGGTTGGCGAGGATCATCAACTCCGGCGGCAGGACGATGTTGCCGGTGGCCCCCATGATGCCGAGCATGGCGATGGCGGCGTAGAGGTTGATGCCGCTCGCCCAGCCGATCCCCATGGTGAGGGCGATGGTGGAGGCGACGGCGTTCAGTTGATCCATGATGCGCTCCTGCTGCCGGCGGTCATTTGCCGAAGGGATTGAACAGTTTCTGCAACGGCGTGGTGGCGCCGCCGATGCCGCTGGCACTGCCGCCGATGGGCTTGCCGGGCATCAGCTGCAGCACCTGGCTGCCCACCGCCCGTTGCACCTGCTTCTGCACCGCCTGCCCACTGATCGTCGGTTTCGGACTGCTGAGCGATCCGGTGAGGATCATGTCGAGGACGGTGTTGCCTTTCTCGTCGGCGAGGAATTTTCCCAGGGGCAGCTTGCCGGCCGAGCCGGCGGGCAGGGTGACGGTCAGCGGCATGTCCAGCGAGCCGTCCAGCCCCATCTGGCCGTTGCTGGTGGCGACGGAGATCGCATCCGAGTTCAGGGCCGAGTTCAGCTGCACCTTGCCGCCCCTGACGATCTGAAAGGTGCCGTCGAAATTTTTGAAAGCGAAACTTTTCAGATCCTGGTTGCCGAGAACCGTGGCCAGGGCGGTGGTGACCGCGTTTTCGTTGACCTTGCCGTCGGTGAGGGCGAATTTGCCGTTGGCGGTGAGCGATTTGGAGATCCGGTCCCATTCGGTGCCGACGCCGGCAAAGGTGAAGGAGGTCGCCAGGGCGCCGTCGATGGCCGCCGCCGTCTGCTTGAGGAAGGAGGTCTGCAGCCTGTCGGCCTGCATGGAGGCCAGGCCGAGGTTGCCCTGGTAGGAGAGGTCCGGCTGCCTCAGATCGAGCTGCAGGCTGCCTTTCAAGGAGCCGCCCATGGCCAGGGCGCCGAGTTCGTCCACGTAGAGGACGTTGTCCTGCAGCCGGTAGGAGAGCAGCAGGGAGTTGATCTCGACCCCCTTGTAGAGGGCCTTCTCCACCGCGACCTTGCCCGTCGCCGCCAATCCGGGGGGCAGGGAGGCGGCGATGGCTTTTTTGCGCCGCTCCCGCCCTGACGACGGTTCCCCTGTTTCTCCGGCCGGCGCAAGGCCGGCCGCCATCGCCGCCAGACGGTCGACGTTCAGCTCCTTGCTGGTCAGGTCCAGGACCACCTGCGGCGTTGTCCGGTAGTCGCCGGCCCGACCGTCGATCCTGATGGTCTGGCCGTCAATGACGAGGTCGGCTTCGGCCCTGATCTCCTTTTCGTCGAACTCGACGCTGCCCGCCACCTGCGGTTTCGCCTCGCCGTAAACCGCCGTTGCCTCCATGTCCAGTTTGCCATTGTACGCCAGGGAGGCAAGATCGTTGCCGAGGCGCAGGGCCAGGGAAAGGTCGAAGGCGGCGTCGGTGTCCGGCAAGGCGCCGGTTTCGTCCCGAAGAATCAGGGAACCCTTGTCCACCGAGATCCGCTGCACCACGAGGTCGATGGGCATCCGGCCGTCTTCGGCGGGCGCGGGTGGTGCTGCCACCGTTTTCTCCCCTTTGGCGAGCAGGGCGAGGGAGGAAAAGTTGAATCGCCCCTCCTTGTCCCGGGCCAGGCGCAGGGAGGGGCCGGTCAACAGGATTTCGTGGATGATCAGCTTCCGGTCGAGCAGCGGCAGCAGGCTGTAGCGAAGAACGAAGGAATCGGCGCGGAGGAAATCCGTCTTGCCGTCCGCTTCCTTGATCGCCATCCCCGTGACGCTTATACCGGAGAAAAGACCGACCTCGACGCCGCCGACTTCCAACTGCCTGCCGAGGACCTTTTCCGCCTCGGGGATGACCAGGGCGCGGACCCGTTCCTCGGTCAGGTAGAATTTCACGAACAGGGCAAGCGCAACAATGGCCACCAGCATCAGGCCGACGATGCCGCCGATGATTTTTCCCACCGTGCTCATTTCCGGAACTCCTTTGTCAGTGCTGTGCGCAGTTGTGAGATCGGATCAGCTCTTGTATCCGTAGACGTGGATGGGCATCTCTCTGTTCTCATTGAAGAACATGACACAAAACCGGAGGGAATGCAAACCCAATCCCGGGCGGGGCAACGCCGGGATTGCCGCGCCCGTCGAGGGAGTGGCGCGGCGCGGACGATCAGTAGCTGTACTCGTGGCAGTCCTGGCAGAAGGTTTTGCTGTGACAGATCCGGCAGTTGAAGGCGGGGGCGGCGGCGGCGTGATCCCTGGCCCAGTTGCCGACGTGATTGGCGGGCGGCTTGTCCCGCGACATGTCAACGTGGCACTTGCCGCATTCGGCGGCGAAATAGAAGCGGTGCGACAGTTCCCGGATCCGCGCCTTTTCCTCGGGGGTGCGTACCTTGCCCACCTTGACTATCTCGTCCAGCATGGCGCCGTGGCAGTTGTGGCAGAGATTGAGCAGGGCGTCGCTGTGCCGGAAGACGTTGCCGCGCGGATGTTGCGGCTTGAGGGTGATGATCATCGCGCCGTCCTTGGCGACCGCCGAGGGATGGCAGACGCCGCAGGTGGTGGCGGACAGTTCGTCGGTGTCGATGAGGGGGGCGTGGCAGGAGACGCAGACCTCGTGATCCGGCAGGCGATAGACCCCGTTTTTGATTTTCTGATGGCAGTCGACGCAGGCGATGCCTTGTCCTTCCGTGTGGACGTAGTGCCGGAAGGAAAGATCGTTGTAGTAGTGCTTGATGCCGATGTAGGCGGAGGCGGCGGCGGCGGAGGCAATGAGCAGGAGAAGGGCCAGGGCAAGGGAGCGCAGGTAGTGCATGGATTCCTCTCGGTCTGGATTGTTCCATTTCTCCATCGAGCGTTAACTTCGCCGCTTCGCTGCAGTCGGCTGCGCTAGGCGTTCTCATCTTGATCGAGAAATGGAATTACACGATGGGCTGGCCCGGCCGCAAGGTTCCGGTTCCATGGATCTTCGCCATTATAGCATGGCGCGCTCCACCGGCAACAGCGGTTTGCGGCAACCGGCCGCGCTCGGCAACGGCACCGGTGTGGTACCTGCGGCGCCGGTCAGAATTTCTGGTAGGGGGGCATGTTGGTGCGTTCGGCCATCCGCCGCACCGGGTCGAAATCTTCGTCGCGGATGTCGATGAAGCCGGAAACCAGGGCGCGTTTCAGCACCCGCACCGTTTCGCCGTCGAATTCCACGGTATCGTCGCCGGTGATGGCAAGGACCGCCTGCTTGAAGCGCTGGGCGAAACCGTCGTCCACCTTCTGGGTGAAGCCGAAGTTGCAGTAGGGGATGGGGTCGGCCTTGGCGACGACCTTCACTTCGTCCGCTTCGAGACGGCCGTCGGCGACCATGTTCTCGATATCGCCGATGGGAAGCGCCCCGGCGTCGTAGCGGTCGAAGAGCACGCCGTAGACCACTTTCTCGTGTTTATAGGAGCCGGAGGGAATGGTGTAGAAGGAGAGATCCCGGTCCGGGTCCATGCCGCTCTGCTGGAGGAGGTCGACCTGGGCCATGAAACCGGTGGGGGCCAGCATCGGTCCGAAAATCATGCTCTTGCCCGCCAGGTCGGCGACGCTGTTGATCGGACTGTCCTTCTTGGCGATGATCACCCCCTGGGAAAGATGGCCGAGGGAATCCTTCTGTTCCGCCGCCAGGACATCGACGCCGTGCTGGCGGTGGAGGATGATGTAGAGCAGCGAGTTGGTGTGGGTGAAATGCAGGTCGGCCACTTCCCGGGTGAAGTTGATGGTGTCGATGGCCACGGTCTCGAAGCGGACGCCGAGCTTGCTGCCCAGGTATGCCGAGAAGGGCCGGAAACGGTCCAGGGTCTCCTTCTCGCTGTTGCAGATCATGTATCCGATCCGGTACACCGGCAGGTCCGCGCCGGGGGGCGCCGCCCCGGTGGTGGTGCCGGGACGGTCGGAGCATCCGGAGAGCAGGATGAGGGCGGCGAGCAGGGAGGAAAAATGTTTCATGGTGTCGCTGTGGGCTGTGGCTGCAGGTCGCGCAGCCGTTTCTGGATGAGGGTTTTTTCCGCCAGCAATTGCTCGGTCATCTTGTCGGGCGGCACGGCGTCGAGGTTGTCCAGCGCCCTGGCATAGGCTTCCCGTGCCGGGGCCGACTGGCCGGAGCGCTCCAGCGCCAGGCCGAGGTGAGAGTATACCAGGGGATCCGCCGGGTTCAGGGAGATGGCCCGGCGAAAGGACTGAACCGCCTCGGCGAGGCGGCCGGCCTGCAGATGGAGCAGGCCGATTCCGTCGATGGCATCGAAATTGTCCGGAGAGGCGGTTAGTACCCTGTTGAACTGTTCGGCCGCCTCGTCGTACTTCTCCAGCCGGTAATAGACCATGCCCAGCTGATTGCGGACGGTGAGGTTGTCCGGTTCGAACTCCAGCAGGATCTGGTACTCCATCTGCGCCACGGCATCGGGCATGCCCTGTTTCTCGATGTGGGCGGCGACGGGTTCGCCGAGGAACAGGGTGAGCAGGAGCGTCAGGGGAAAGAGAATCCGGGGCATGAAACCCTGTCGTTGCATGGGGTGGCGATTCAGATGAATTTCTTGGCGCGGAGGAAATCCTTGGCGATGTTCTTCGGCTTGTCGCCGGCGGCCGCGTTTTTCATCAGCTCGGTATAGGTGGGATTGTCGATGGCGCCGGCAAGCTTGTTGAGCACCCTCGGCAGCAGGGGGAAGTTGGTGAGTACGTCGCGGCGGACCAGCGGCGCGCTCACCGTCCTGGCCCCTTCGCCCTTGCCGTTGGTGAAGCCGAAGGGCGGCAGCCATACCAGGGCGAGTTGCGCGTCGTAGGCGTTTTTGATCTTCTGGTAGTCGGCGTCGGCATCACCGCTCGTTTGCTCCTTGAGCACCGCGGCGCCATCGACGGTGTTTTCGACGATGATGTCGACCCGTTCTTCCTCGGCATCCGCCTTCAGCGCCGTGTACACCTGGTCGCTGCTGTCGAAGAGCCTGATCTTCACCGTGGTTCCGGTCCGTTCGTTGATGAGCAGCACCAGCAGTTCCGCCATGACCCGTCCCTCGTCGTTGTTGAGGGCGCCGACGTAGAGGGTGCGGCCGACACAGGCCGCGGCCGGGGGGGCAGTAAGGGCTCTGGTCGCGACCAGGGCAAGGGCGGCGAGAAGAAGGAGAAGCAGGCGGTGTTTCATGACGATGATCCTCGGAAGGTGAAGGGATAATAGAATCGCAATAAGGTACGACCGTTTTTCCGGCAGGATGTTCCCGCCTCAGGAAAGCAGGCCCATGACGGAATGGTAGAGGGTCAAGAGGCCGAGGCCGGTAATCACCAGGGCGCTCAGGATGCCCATCCGGCGGCTGAACTCCTGGTTCGATCCCAGTCGGGCGGTAAGCGATCCCGCCTTGGAGAGGACGACGCCGATGGTCATCATCACCAGGCCGAGGCCGAGGCTGAAGAAAATGGCCATGGTCAGGCCCTGGGCGATGCGGCCGGCGGCGATGGCGGCCAGCAGGGTGGCGATGGCGGCCGGACAGGGCACCAGTCCGCCAGAGATACCCAGCATCAGCAGGTTCCATTTGCCGAAGCGGACCGCCCCGTCGCCATGGGAGTGGCCGTGATCATGCCCGTCATCGTGACGGTGGTCGTGACCGCCGGAATGGTCGTGGTCGTGGTCGTGGTCGTGGTCGTGGGAATGGCCGTCACCGGGATGATGGTGATGATGGCCGCCACCGAACAGGTGGACGTGGCGATGGCCGCCGTGGCCGGAAAGCCGTTCCTTCAGCATCCAGCAACCGACGGCGAGAATGAGCACCGCCGAGAACAGACCCATCCAGGTATGCAGCTGCTGTTCGCTGTAGGTGCTGGACAGCAGCCGGGCGATGATGCCGAGGATGATGACGCTGAAGGTGTGGGTGAAGGTGACGATCAGGCCGAGCAGGATGCCGTCCACCGCCCTGCCCCGGGTACCGATCATGTAGGCGGCGATGATGGTTTTGCCGTGCCCGGGTTCGAAGGCGTGCAGGGCCCCCAGGGTGAGGGCGCCCAGATAGAGCATCAGGGTTTGTTCCATGTCAACCGGTAGCGTCAGAGGGTGTCATTGTGCGGGGTCCGAGTCCAGGCGGCAGCGGCCGTCGTCGCCGGCGAAGCGACAGGGAGCCGGAGCGGCGGGTTTCCGGTCTGCAAGGATTGTCGCCGCCCTGGCAACCACCACGGCGGTGATCTCCCGTGCCTGGCCGGTATACTTCTCCGGCCGGAGAATCTCCAGCAGGGCAGCCTCATCGAAATACCGGCGCACGTCGGGGTTGTCAAGGAGGGCGGCGGAAAAGAGCACGTTTTTTTCCACCGCCTCCATGGCCAGCCGGTAGAGCAGCGCATGGGCCTGCTGCTTGCCCATCGCCTCGGCCAGGCGGAACATCAGCGATTCCGAGGCGAGCAGTTCGCCGGCGCGGGTGGCGTTGGCCTCCATTCGTTCCCCGTGGACCTGCAGGCCGGCGAGGATTTGCTGCATGAGGCGCAAGGCGCCGCAGCTGTAGAGGAAGGCATCGGTGACCGCCGCCCATTCCATCCGCACCGCCCGGTAGTCCCGTTCATGCTCGCTGACCAGGGTGTCCATCGCCGCCGCCGCCTGGGATTTGACCAGGCGGGACAAAACCACCACCTGTTCGCACAGTTCCGGGTTGCGTTTGTGCGGCATGGTGGTGGAGCCGATCTTGCCGTAATGGAAAGGTTCCTCCAGTTCGCCGATCTCGAAACGCGACAGTTGGCTGATCTCGTTGGCGATTCTCGCCAGGGTGCCGGTGATGAGGGCCAGCAGCCCGACGAGTTCGGCCAGCCGGTCGCGGCTGGCGTGCCAGGCGGCCAGCGGCGCGGCGAGACCAAGCCTGTCGCTGAACCGTGCCAGCAGTTCCAGGCCGTGGCCGCCGAAGCTCGCCATGGTGCCGACGCCGCCGAAGAGTTCGCTCACCAGCAGTCGCGACCGGCACTGGTCGAGCCGTTCCAGGTGGCGCAGCAGTTCGTCGAGCCAGCCGGCGGCCTTGAGGCCGAAGGTGGTGGGCAGGGCCGGCTGATTGTGGGTGCGGCCGATCATCACCGTGTCGCCGAACTGGGCGATCCGTAGGACGATGCTGCCGGCGGTGGCGGCGAGATCCCGCTCGATGAGCCTGAGGCCGTCCCGGACTTCCAGGGTCTGCGCCGTATCCTGGATGTCCTGGGTGGTGGCGCCGTAGTGGATGTAGCGGCCGGCTGCATCGCCTGCGGCACGCTGCCAGGCGTCGAGGAGCGGGATGAGGGAGTGGCCGCTTTGCTGGATGCCGGCGGCGATGGCGTCCAGGGACAGCAGGGACAGGTCGGCGGTCTCGGCAAGCCGTTGGGCGGCTTCCGCCGGAATCAGGCCGAGCTCGGCCTGGCTGGCGGCGAGTGCCGCTTCCACGTCCAGCCAGCGCTGCAGCCGCCGGTAGTGGCAGAAGAGACGCCGGCATTCGTCGGTGGTGTAGCCGTGCCGGTAGAAGCGCGACTCGGTGATGTGGCTGCGGAGGTCGTTACACGCCATCGGCGAACAGTTCCTTCGGGTCGTTGTGGCGGCGGGCGGCGGTCTCGGCGAGAACCGCGTCGATCTGGGGCAGGATCTGGCCCAGATAGCGCTCGGGGTGGGAGAGCGTCTGCCAGTCGATGTCCAGGCCGGCGATTTCCGGGTCCTTCTGCAGCAGTTCGGCGAGGCGGTCGCCGCCCGCTGTCGTTTCACGGATCAGCGCGTGCAGTTTCTCCTGGGCGCGCATCTTGCCAAGGTGGTCCGCCAACTGGAACTGCAGCCATTCCGACAGCAGCAGTTCGCCGTGGCGGTGGAGGTTGTCCGCCATTGCCCCTTCGTCGACGGTGAGCTGTTGGAGAACGTCGCGGCAGGAATGGACCGCGGTGCCGGTGTAGACCGCCAATTGCGGCATGGCCAGCCATTCGCTCCACAGCCTGCGCGGATCGCGTTCGTGCTCGTGGGCCGCGGCCTCCTGGACCGTGGTGTTCAAGGCCCGTCCCTGGGCTGCCAGTACCGCGATCCGCTGGCAGAGCACCGGGTTGTTCTTGTGGGGCATGGTGGAACTGCTCATCGCCCGGCCGGGAGCCGTCTCGGCCAGTTCGCCGATCTCGGTCTTACCGAGTTGAAAGATTTCGCCGGCGATCTTGTCGCAGGTTCCCAGGAGCAGGACGAACAACCCCGCCAGCGCGCCGATGGTGTCGCGGCTGGTGTGCCAGCTGATCGGCGGCCGCTGGAGACCGAGGCGGCCGAGGGTCCGGTCGGCCACGGCAAGGGCGCGCTCGCCGAAGGCCGCCAGCGAACCGACCGCGCCGCCCAACTGGCCGTAACGGAGTTGAGCCGCCATGGCGAGGACGCGGTCCAGGTGTCGGTTGGTCTCGGCGAGCCATACCGCGCATTTGAAGCCGAAGGTGATGGGCAGCGCCTGCTGACCGTGGGTGCGGCCGGCCATCGGGGTGGTCCGGTACCTTTCGGCAAGGGTGGCGAGAACCGAGGCCAGGCCCCGCAGATCCCGATAGATGAGAGCGAGAGCGTCCCGTTGTTCCAGCACCATGGCGGTGTCCAGCACATCCTGGGTGGTGGCGCCGAAGTGAACGTATTCCCCGTAATTCGCCGCGCAGCTCGCCCGCAGAACCCTGAGCAGGGGAACGAGCGAGTTGCGGGTACGGGCGAATTCCTCCCGCAGCCGGGTGAGGTCCAGCCGGTCAAGTTGCGCCCTGGCCGCGATCTCTTCCGCCGCCTCGCCGGGGATGACACCCAGTTCCGCCTGGCTGGCCGCCAGGGCCGCTTCCACGTCCAGCCAGCGCTGCAGCCGGGTCCTTTCCTCGAAAACGGCGAGCAGCTCCGGGGTGGAAAAACCGCGCTGCAGGATCTGGTGGTCAAAGGGGTGGACGGCCATGGTTCAGGCGAGGCGGTAGGGGGGTTCGTTGTCCGTCGGGGTGAAGTCGCGACAGAGACAGAGGGCGGCATCGACCGGCGGGATGTGCTGCCCGGCGGCCAGATCGAGGATACCGGTCACCATGCGTCTCATCCGGCGTTCGATGTGCGCCAGTACGTCGGCTCCCGACGGGTGAGCGCCGACGCCGTACAGCCCCTGCATGGACAGCGAACCGGCGCAGCCGGCGACAAAGTCGGGGATGACGAGGATGCCGCGTTCGTGGAGCATCAGCGCGGCCTCGCGGGTGACCGCCAGGTTGGCGCCGGGAACCACGGCGCGGCACTGCAGCAGATGACAGTTGGCCGCGGTGATCGTCCGTTCCACTGCCGCCGGCACCAGTATGTCGCAGGGCTGGGCCAGCAGCGCCTCGCTGTCCAGCTGGCGGACGCCGGTGGGCGCGCTCTTTGGGAGCAGGCAGGCTGGACCGGACGCCAGCAGGGAGGCCAGCGGCAGTTCCCTGCCGGTGCAGACGAAACTGTGCCTGATATCGGAAATGCCGGTGAGCCGCAGCCCCCGTCCGTGCAGGGTGAAACCGGCGGCACGGGCCAGCTGCCCGAAGCCCTGGATGGAGATGCGGACCGTCTCCGGGGGGAGACCGAGCCAGTCGATGGTGGCGAGCACCGCGGCGGCTACGCCGAAACCGGCGCGCAAGCGGCCGAGGCTCCAGTCGCCCAGGGCGGGCAGATCGAGGATACGGGATCTTTCGAGGAAGTATTCCGTGCTCCATCCCTGGGCGCGGGCAACGGCGATCTTGGGAGAAGGCAGACCGACGGCGCTGACACAGTTTTCCAGGGTAGCCATGTCGACGTTGAGGTCCGGCCCCAGGGAGTAGCAGGTTTCGACATAGGGGCGGATGTGGGAGAGAAAGCGGCGCATGGCCGCCACCTTTCCCGGAGCGGCCGGATCATAGTCGATGCCGCACTTGGCGCCGTTGACGTTGATGGCGGCGATCCGCATCTTGAGCGCCATGTTGCGGGCCATCTGCTCGACATGGTCGCGGTCGAGCCCCTGCTGCACCCGCATGCCGCCGGCGCAGAGCCGGCTGCCGGTGTCGTGGCGGGCGAACCAGCCGCGGAAGCCTTCCTCCGGGTCGGTGTACTCGATGACCAGTACCGGCCGGCGGTTCAGAAAGGAATCCGTATCGCGGTCGAGTCGCTGGAAGAGCGGCATGATTTCCGCCGGGTTGTGTCGCAGTGCCATGGACTTCGGTTCGTTTATCGTGTTGGACTGGCGTCGGCGGCCGGTGACGCCGGCGGAAAAGGGCCGGTCGGGGGCGCCGTCAGGAACGGCTCGACGAGCACCTCACCTAAGGCCGGATCGCGGCGGCGGTCGAAGACCGTTCCGCGGATGGCCTCCGGTTCGGTCGATCCCCACCAGTTGTTGCGGGCGTCGAGATCCCACACCTGTTTTTCCCCTAGTGCAAGATTGTACCAGGAATTGCCGGAAATGTCGTTGCCGGTGATTGTCAGCCTGCCGGTATTCCATACCTTCTCGCCCCGGTCCGGTTCGAAGAAGTCGGTGATGTTCTGGCCCGAGGGGACCAGCAGGACCCCGATGCGGTTGCCGCTGATCCGGTTGCCGGCGAGCACGGTGGGGCCTTCCATGCGGGTGAAGCGGACGCCGAGGTCGTTGTCGGTGAAAAGGCTGTTGCGAACGGTGAGATGGCTGCGGCCGAAGCGCAGGCCTTCCCGGTTGTGGCGGAAGGTGCTGCCGTCGACCTCGGCGGTGGAAAAATGGACCTGCAGTCCGGTAAAGGCGTTTTCGAAGACGCAGTGGCGGATGAGGTTCTTTCGTCCGGAGGTGAAGAGCAGCACATAGGACCAGTCCATCGCCGCCGGGTTCTTCTCGGCGGAGCGGAAGGTGATGGGCGCCGCCGCCGTGCCGCGGGCATCGAGCCCTCCCAGCACGCGCAGTTCGCCGTCGCCGATGCCGTCGCGGTTGCGGTCAAGTTTGGAGAAGAGGACGGTGGTGCCGGGTTCGATGGTGAGCGTTGCCCGCCGGGCGACGACCGCCACCCCGTCGACGCGTACCGTTCCTTGCCAGACGCTGTCCTCGCCGATGACCGTATCGCCAAGGCGCGACTCCGGCGCCGCGGTGGCTTCGCAGGGAGAACCGGCCGGCAGAACCAACAGGATGAGCGCCAGTGCGAGGCGCAGCCGGCGGACGGCGCCGGGTCCGCTAAGGGTTTTCATGGCATGATCGGTCCCACGGTGATGGTGGCTCCCGTCGTTTCCCTGCCGGCCGCCACCGCGATGCTGTGGTTGGCCGAGCCCTCGTACAGGCCGTAGCGTTCGCCCTGGTCGGGCGCCGCGCCGAGGTTTTCCCGGGCAACCAGGTAGTAGCTGCCCCCGGGCAGGGCGAGACGGAAGTTGCCGCCTGCGTCGGTCCTGGTGATGTGCGGGCTGATGAGGCGCAGAACGTACATCTGGAACAGGGGATACTCTTCGGCGGAGTAGGCGGTGACGATGAGCCCCGGCTGCGGCCGGCCGGCAGGATCGACCACCGTGCCGGAGAGCTGCGCCGGGCCGCCGGGATAGGCCTCGGGCAGTTCCCCCGACTGGCTGATGTCCTGCTGCCAGAAGGAGGAGGCGCGGCGCTGGGTCTCCTTGCGGCCGCGCGGGTCCGCTTCCTTGACGTCGAGGAAATCGGCGAGGTCGTCGCGCGGGTAGCATTCGACGGCAAGCCGGCTTTCCCTGCCGGCGGCCACGGTCACCGGGTTGGCGGCGGGATAGCAGAACAGGTCGCCGCGGCGGATGGGGCCCATTTCGCCACCCTGCCGATGGTGGCGGGCGACCACCACGTAGCTGCCCGGTTCGAGATCGAAATAAAAACGGCCCTCTTCGTCCAGGGTGTTGGTCAAGAGGCCCATGCCGCGAAAATGGCGGTCGCTGGCGGGGTATACCGAGGCGCTGCCGCTTTTGAGCGGTTTGCCCTTGTAGAGTACCTGGCCGCTGATTCCCTGAAAATCGCCGCCGGTGGTCACCGGCGTCTGTTCCACGACGAAGAAGGGCAGCCAGCGGCTGCCGTCCTCCACCTCCAGGGGGTTGATGCCGTGGTAGGCGAAGAGGTCTTTGCCGTCGCCGGCGACTGCGGTGAGGAAGTAGCGACCCGGTGGCAACTCAAGGTGGTAGTGGCCCGGCTTATCCGCCGCGGTCGAAACCGCGGCCGGCCGGCCGGCGATCAGGGCGGGGACATCGGCGAAGGCCCTGACCACCGCATCCGCGGCCGGGCCGTTCCGGGAAAAGACGATGCCCTCGATCACCGCGGCAGGAGTTATTGCCGGCAGCGTGAGAACAAGGGCGAGCAGCAGGCCGGACAGGCGGAGGGCGCGGGTGCGAATCATCATGGTCACGGATGTTGTCCGGGGTGGCGGCAGGTGGTTGTGATGAAGGGCCGGTGCAGGGGGTTCAAGGGGGACCGGTGCGGGTTCAGTTGCAGTGGATGGGAATTTCCAGCTCGGAGATTCCGTCGTAGAAAGCACGGATGATCGGGGCGTCGGGCCGGACCACCGAGATGATCAGCATCACCAGGCCGCTGCCGGTTGCCAGCCGGGTATCGAGGGCGGTGGGGGTGTCGCGCAGCGGATCGTGCGGCCAGCCGACCCGATGCATGTGGTAGGTGCCCACCAGCTGCAGACCGCCCGCATGGAAACGGCGGATCGCCCCCATCAGCTCCGCGGGGTCCGCCACCCAGCCGCGCTGGTCGAGGGGGGTTTCCGAGGGAACGGCGAAATCGTCCATGGCCGCGTCCATGATTTTCCTGAAAGGGCCGTGGGCGCGGGCGTTCTTGTGCAGGGGCAGGCATTGGCTGACAGTCAGTATGGTGTCCTTCACCGTGCCGGCGAGCAGGCCGTAGGCCTTCTTCTCCTTCGCCTCGCCGTCCAGATATTCTCCCCGCAGTTTGCGCAGACAGTGGTCGATGAGCACCGCCCGCTGCGCGTCGGCGAGGAGAATCCGGTTATAGGAGGGTCGGGGAAGGGAGGTGGTTCCGTTGCTGCTGGCGTTTTGCATATGGATTCTCAGTTTACCCTACCTGTTCACCGTGGAAAAGGATTTTGCCGCCCCAGCCGCCCTGTCGGGGCGGACCAGGTGGCGGAGATGGAGGAGGAGGCCGCAGACGGTAAGCAGGAATCCTGCCACCGTGACCGGCCAGGCGGGATTGCTGGTGATCTGCAGACCGGCATAGGGATTGCCCGCCGCATCGTTGTCCAGGGCGGTGAGGGAGAAACGCAGGCCGTTCCATGCCAGGGGATCGTTGACCGCGACCCTGCCTTCCCGGCGCACCACCCCATTTTCCAGGATCTGCAGGCCGGCGCCGATGGAGCGCAGCGCCGGGGTCTGAAAGGCGACCAGTTGAACGCCGTAGTCGCCGGCGACGAGGGGCAGGGTGCCCGCCTTGCCCCGCCAGTGGCCCCCTTTCCCATCCCGTACCTCCAGATCCAGCTGCCGGGCCAGCGGGTCGAGTTCGCCGAGGGTGAGGGTCAGGCCGGCGGCGGTGACCGTGGTCCCGGTCCTGGCGGTGATCAGCTCCTGTTTTGCCTGATGCCGAAGGATGCCGAGCCTGATTTCGGCGGGATACCACCGCCGGTCGATTTCGGTGATCCGCACCGCGAACCCTGGGGAGAACTGGGTTTGCCGGTCCCAGCGGAAAAAGGTCCCGACGCTGTCGCCCGGATAGAGATTGGCCGTTGCCGTGTAGCCGGCACCGTTGCCCAACCCTGCGGCAAGGATCAGAAAAACGCCGGCATGGATCAGGAGTGTCGAAGGCCGGAGCGTGCGGTAACGCAGGCCGGTGCAGCCGAGGATGCTGGCGGCGATCAGGGCGAACAGGCCGGTGACCAGAGGCATCGCCCAACGTTCGCCCGCCACGGTCAGGAGGACCATTGCCGCCACGGCGCCGCCGAAGAGCGAAGGCAGGTGGTTCGGTGAAAACAATCGGCTTGCCGGAGGAGGGGAGGACATCGCTGGTAAGAATTTTGTACAATGATTTTTGTGGGCCGTGGGAAAGAGGGGTATTTGACACAAAAAGGGGGAAAAGGCTCCTCGCCGCCTCCTGCAGGGGAAGGATCAGTGTACCAGGCAGGAGGATCTGTTGCCGCAGTCGGCCAGTTTCAACAGGTTAATCGTCATAGTTCCTCGGCGGCATAATACTTGCCTCCTTATCGATAAGGCAAGTTCAATGCCTGCCGGGGGAATTCCAGGGGCGGAGGAAGTCGACAAAGGTAAGCGGGTGCCGGAGAAGCCAGCCTTCCGGTACGCAGACCGCACAGCCCATTGCCGTTTCCATCCGCGGGCATGTCGCCCTCGCCCTGTTCAACCGTGAACGTGTCAGGTGGTCAGAATGCCCAAGTGGTTGCTCCCTTTTCTTCTCGTCGTTCTTCTTCTGCCGGGCGAAGCGCAGACGTCGTTCCTGCACGCGCCCCACAACGAGACCAACGGCATCAGCTGCCAGTCCTGCCATGAGTATCCGCTCGCCGGCGGGGTGTGGCCCGGGGAATTCCCGCCGGCGAGCCCCACCGCCGACGATACCTTCAGCAACTTCATCTGCCTGCGCTGCCATGACGGCAGCAACCCGCAGGCACCGGCCATGGCCCTGCACTCCAGCCTGGTGGTTCAGGGAAGCTACAACTTCACCACCGAGTGCGTCAGCTGCCACGATCCCCATTTCCAGGCGCAGCTGCAGTGGGCGCTTTCCTATCCCGACCAGCTCTATCTGGTAACCGGGCGGGTGATCGACGTCATTCCCCAGGACAACACCACCGTCATCCGCTATGCCGGCGTCCAGGCCGCCGCCAACTGGCAGGATCCCGCCGCATGGGGGGCGAAGAGCGGCGCCGGCCGTGGTCTCATTTTCATCGCCGATGCCGCGGCACCGGACCGTTCCTACGAGGTGATCGCCGCCACCGCGACGGAGATCACCCTGAACGGGGTGGCGCCGATGACCTTCCGCGGCAACGTCTTCGGCCTCATCTACGGCCAGCTTATTCACTACCGGATCAGTCGCGAGGGAGTGGCCCGGGACCGTGCGGTCAAATTTTTCGATCCTACCACCGAATTCGTCGACGGTAACGGTAATCCCGCCGCCGGCGGCTTCGTCGACCGCAACAACGCCACCCCGCCTCAGGGGATCTGCCAGATCTGCCATACCCAGACGATCTATTTCCGCACCGACGTCAGCGAGCCCGACGCCAACCATCCACCGGACACCTCGGTGGCCGACTGCTCCACCTGCCACCAGCACGAGGCGGGGTTCAAGGCCTATCCCACCGTGGTCCACGGGCCGGGGCAGTGCTCCGACGGCTTTGCCGGCTGCAGCCAGTGCCATAAATCCGGCCGGCACGCCAGCCACATGGACATCCGCATCTCCTGCAAGGCATGCCATAACACCTGTCTGCCGGTGCACGACGCTTCCAACAACGTGCTGTTCAAGGACGGCAACGGCCTGGCCGACACCACCGTCTGCGCCGCCTGTCACCGGAACCCCACCACCGGCGGCGGTGCCAACCAGGAGGCATACAAGGCCGGATGGGCCGACGGCGGCTACCAGCTCGGCTGTGACGGCTGTCATGACGGCCGTCCCTTTCTCGACGCCAGGGTGATGAGCAGCAACGGCCACGAACGGCTGGTCGGCGAGGCCTGGATCCGCCGTTATCCCTGCACCCACTGCCATGCCGACAGCGTCGACAGCACCTGGCATCTCAAGGCGGCTCACGCCAACGGCACCGTCGACGTGGTCATCGATCCCAAGTGGAACATCGCCGGCGGTCCGGCCCCCTCCTATACCCCGGCCGGGATGACCTGCAACAACCTGTACTGTCACAGCGACGGCACGGCGGTCAACCCCGAGACGCGGCCGGTGGCCTGGTCCGACAGCCACTGGGAATGTAATATGTGCCACGGTCACGACCCGGCCGGCACCTCCTGCAACAGCGCGGAATGCCATAGCGACGGCCGTGACGCCAGCTACTGGAACAAGATGCCGGAAAGCCGCTGGCTCACCGCCATGCCCATGTACAGAAACAGCGGCCCGGGAACGGCGCGCGCCAACTCCCATGCCCGCCATCTCTTCACCGGACTCTCCTGTGACGACTGCCACGCCGCCACCGTCCAGGGGGGATCCTGTCTCGACTGCCACAGCCAGGGCATCCCGGCCGGAGCCATGAACGAAACCGCCCATGTCAACGGCACCTACCACGTCAACGGCACCAAGGACGTGGTGTTCAAGAGCGGCGGCACCTTCAATCCGGTGGGCAAGACCTGCTCCGGCACCGCCTGTCACACCGGTTTCACTCCCCAGTGGGGGGATACGGTGGACAACGTCGCCTGCCGCGACTGCCATGGCACCACCGGCGCCGAAGTGGACGATTTCGGCGATTTCAACGGGGTTCAGGCAAAGATCAATCTCGGCCAGTGGCAGAGCACCGGACATGGCAGGCCGCTGGCGGCGGGCAATTATCCGCAGTCGGGCAACCCACCGGCGGACTTTCCGGAAAAAGGCTGCTGGTACTGCCACGACAACAATGTCCTCCACCAGGATGAAGGCAAGCCGTTCCGACTCATCGAACACGACCAGTTCCGGCGCCGTTTCGACAAGGAGTGCGTCTTCTGCCACATGAACGGACAGGATGAGGAATGTCTCGGCTGCCACAACGACGCCGAATCGCTGGGACCGCAGCTGGCCACCATCGGTGCCGATCCGCAGATTCATCCGCCCTATGCGGAGGCGCGGCAGGACCATGCCGGCTACGTCGACGGCGACGGCAATCCGCTGCAATCCTGTACCGGCTGCCATACCGACGACGCGCATCGGCACAAGACCGGCAACACCAGGACATGGAGCAACGCGGAAAAGGAGGATATCAAGAACAATTACGTGAATATGGGCGTGTGCCTCAAGTGTCACGACGATGACTCCAGCGGCGAGTGCAGCCGTTGCCATCAGGGGCCGCAGTATGTCCTCGGCTTCGATCCCGGTCTCGAAGGAACCCGGTTCATCACCGCGGTCAAGGCCAAGGCCACCTCCATGCATTTCGGCTACAAGCATTACCTGGAATACGAGGCGAGCGTGGTCGGGTCCGTCGAGACGGGGACGGCGTCCGCCACCTCGCCGGTCATCCGCCAGCTGATCGACGCTTCGAAGAACTGGGGGGTGGATTCCCTCAAGGGCCGTTATCTCTATGTGACGGGTGGCGTCCACGCCGGCCTCAACCGGCTGATCGTCGCCAACGACGCCACCTCGCTGCGGGTGGACCGCGCCTTTCCCGGCGACGTCCCGGTCGCCGCCGGCGATACCTACGAGATCAAGGACGCGCTCTGGAAGGGGGGTAAGTTCTGCTGGGACTGCCACGATCCGCACGGCGACAACAACATCTACATGATCCAGGACCAGGTGGCCACCCGCACCGACGGCTGGGCCGGGCGGCCGCTGGAACGCAAGGCGGTGAGTTTCACCCGCAAGCAGAGCGGTCTCGATTACGCCCGTACTGCCGGCCCCAGCTACAACGGCATCTGCAATGTCTGCCATACCGATCCCAGCCAGCATTACGGCAGGACCTGGGGCGACGGCCACAACGCCAGCCGGGTGTGCACCAGCTGCCACGAGCACCGTTTCACCGACAGCCACAGCTCCGGCCAGGACTGCAACAGTTGTCACGGGTACCGGCCGGTGCCCCGGCACAGCGGGTTCTCGCTGCCCCGCGACTGCGTCAAGTGCCATGCCGGCACCATCGGCAAGCGGATGAACATCATGGGACAGTTTTCCGCCAACTCCCATCACGTCCAGGGGGTGGAGGTCGACGGCAAAAAATGCTACGCCTGTCACTGGGAGGCCACCGAACTCGGTCTCATCGACCTCGACCATCATCAGGGTTACAACTACAAGACGCACCAGTCCATCGCCGACGGCCAGGTGGACCTGGTGATCTGGAACGGCGAGGAGGCTCCGGGCGTCGACGACGACCCCCTGACCGGCGGCCGGCCGTCGGTGTACGATCCGGACGGCAGCGATCCCGCCAATACCTCCGGGCAGCCGACGGTCACCGCTTTTACCGCCGCCGCCATGGCGGCCGGTATCGATCAGGAACGGCAGGAGGTGGAAAAGATCACCCCCCACTGTCTCAGCTGCCACAGCGACCAGAACAACGACACCGTACCCTTCGACGATTGCCGGACGCCGCGGCAGTACGCCTGGGACCGGCAGTCCATCGCCTCGCGCTACAGCGATGCGGGGACCACCCCCTGGGGCAAATATCCGCAGTACCCGGGGGCGGCGCCGCGCAATTTCACCAAGGCCTTTTCCGCCCACGGCAATGCGACGCAGAACGAGGGTGGTTACGATCCGGCCAACGGCCTGGACGGCGACCTGCAGGGGTGCGACGACGGCAACGGCAATCCGGTGAGCTGCTCCACCCGGAGCGGTGTCCACAACGTCCAGTGCTTCGACTGTCACAGTTCGCACGGCTCCAAGGTGGTCGGCACCACCACCAGCTACCTTACCTTCAACAACACCTACAACGGCGGCAACTTCAAGGAAACCCAGGCCGGCAAGGGCGGCTATGCCATGACCTACAAGGCTTCCGCCAATCCCAATCCCAACTCGCCGAACCCGTATCAGGCGGGCGCCGGCCAGTGTTTCGACTGCCACGAGACGGAAAACCGCGGGGCGACCCCCTGGGGCTACAAGTCCACCTTCGGCGCCGAGACGCCGATCATGGGCTACGAGGATTCGGCGCGTTTCGGCGGCGGCCCCACCGGCGTCACCCTGCGCTCTCCCTACAAGAAGTCTTCCATTGCCGGCGGTCATTTCAAGGCCTCGTCCTCCCTGGACAACGCGCCGATGGCGACCATCAACGGCCTGTGCACCCCCTGCCATGACCCGCATGGAATCAGCCGCTCCCTGGGCGACGGGCGCCGGTACGCGGTACCCCTGCTCAAGGGGACCTGGCTGACCTCGCCCTACAAGGAGGACACCGCCAACGACGACGGCGTCACCGGGGAACGCTGCGACCAGGCGGGTTGCCGCAGCAGCGCCGTGGGGCCGGCCCCGGTACCTTACGTGTACACCGATCAGAAGACCTTCGGCACCGATCGGATCAGCGAGGACCCGGCGGTGTTCGCCGGTCTCTGCCTCACCTGCCATCCCAAGGAGAAGCTCACCAACGAGACGCAGAACGAATCGCCGTGGAAGAGCCGCGACCGGGTCCATGAGGCGGTGAAGGGCTGGGGCGACAATCAGATGCACAGCTACTCGTGCTCCAAGTGCCACCGGCCCCACTCCTCGGCCCTGCCGCGGCTGATGCGCACCAACTGTCTCAATACCGACCACCGCGGTCAGGTGATATCCGGCGGCGCCGCCGACGACAACCAGAACCTGTGGCGCTATGACGGCTGCAGTCGGCTGCAGAGCAAACCGTCGGGCTTCCCCAACGGCATGGGCACCAACGGCAATCTCAGTAAATTCCGGGTGAACTGCCATCCCACCGGCACCTGGCCGGACAACAGCTGGAACGAGGTGACGCCATGGTAAGGGGGAGGCGGACAGCGATGGGGAGGAGGAGAAAGGCGATGAGGGACAAAATCCGGAGGGGGGCCATTCTTGCTGTCGCCGTTCTGGCCGCGGCCTTTCCCGGACTCGCCGCGGCGGCAGGCGGCGATATCCTCGGAGAACTGGGCGACAGCCTGGCCGGGCGGCAGGAGGCCCTGGCCTCGACCGTGGATCGGGAGGACAATGTCATCGTCACCGGATACCGGATGAGCGCCGGCGAGGATTTTCATACCGTCAAGATGGCCGCCGATGGCAGTTCGGTGCTGTGGCGGGCTTCCTTTGACCGGGCCGGCGGTGACGACCGGGCCTTGGCGGTGGCGGTGGACGGACTGGGCGACGTCGTCGTCGCCGGCTACTCCTTCAACGGCGTCAACACCGATTTTCAGGTGATCAAATACTGCGGCGCCACCCGTGCCGGCGCCAATGCCTGCACCGGCGGCGATGTCCTCTGGCAGCATACGCTGAACGGCGGCAGCAACGGCGACGACTACGCGGTGGCCCTGGCGGTGGACAGCCTCAACAACATCTATGTCGGCGGCTACACCCAGGGGCCGGTGGGCAACGACGATTTCATGGTGGTGAAGTACCATGCCTCCGGTCCGGCGGCCAACGGTTCTCCGGTCTGGCTGCGCACCCACGACAACGGCGGCGAGGACCGGGTGACCGCCCTTGCGGTCAACAACACCGGGCTGGCGCTTACCGGCTATTCCCAGAACGCCGCACCGAACTTCGACGCACTCACCATGAAGTACAGCCTCGCCGGCGCTCTTCTCTGGCAGCAGCGCTACGACGGCGGCTTTGGCGACGACCGCGGCTGGACGGTGGCCATGGACGACGGCGGCAATGTCGTGGCCAGCGCCACCTCCTTCAACGGCGCCAGCAAGCAGATGTACACCGCCCGCTACGCCGCCGCCGACGGCGCCCTTCTCTGGCAGCGGACCTACGGCGGCGGCAATCTGAGCGAACCCGCCCGGGTGGCGGTGGACCGCGGCGGCGACGTCTATCTTACCGGCGTCACCTTCACCGCCACCGGCAAGAACGATTTTTACACCGCCCGTTACGCGGCGGCGGACGGCGCGGTTGTCTGGCAGACGGTGTACGATTCCGGCACCGACAATGCCGACGTGCCGGCGGATATCGAGGTGGACGAGGATGGCGACGTCTTCGTCACCGGCTATACCCACAAGGCGGCCAGCGGCGATGACGATTTTCTCACGGTCAAGCTGAAACGAGACAACGGCAATCTCCTCTGGGCCTCGCTTTTCGACGGGCCGGGCAGCGGTAACGACCAGGCGGTGGGCATGGCGGTGGCGGTTTCCATCGCCGCCAGCGGCAACGTCTCGGTGGCCGGCTGGTCGGACACCGATCCCACCGCCGCGGTGGATGACGACTTCTACCTGGTCGTTTACGACGGCGGGCTGCTGAACCCGCCCTCCGGACTAACCGCCGCCACGGTTTCCTCGACGGAGATCGCCCTTTCCTGGACGATCAACTCCGCCAACGAGGACGGTTTTTTCCTGGAACGCTGCGCCGGGCTCGGCTGCGCCGGCGATCCCGCCAATTTCGTCCAGGTGGGAGGGCTCATCCCCGCCGGCCAGAGCGGCTACAGCGATACCGGTCTCGTCCCCCACACCTGGTTCACCTACCGGATCAAGGCCACCGCCGCCGCCGCGGGAGACTCCCATTATTCGGCGACCGCCAGCGCGCTCACCACCGTGCTCAGTTACGATCCCCCCTCCTGGGTGTTCATTCACAACGGCCCGGAGAACGCCGACGATCACGCCTACGCGGTGGCGGTGGGCAGCGACAACCATCCGGTGGCCACCGGCAGCCAGCTGTCGCCAGGCCTCGGCTCCGGTGGATTCGACTATTTCACCGTGAAGATCGACCGGGCCGATGCCTCCGAGCTGTGGCACGCCCTGTACAACGATCCGGACGACGAACTCGATGTCGCCACCTGCATCACGGTGGATCAGAGCAACGATGTGGTGGTTTCGGGCTATTCCTCGCTTTACGGCGGCGGCGTCACCAACAGCAACGACATCTTCACCCTGAAATACGATGCCGCCGGGCCGCCGGCCTTCGGCGACGCTCATCTGTGGAGTGATCAGTACAACGGTCCCTTTGGCAGCGACGACCGTTCCACCGCCATCGACGCCGCGGCCGACGCCTCCGGCAATGTCGTCGTCACCGGTTACGGCCGCAATGCCGGCTTCAACGACGACATCTACCTGCTCAAGTACAGCCCCGCCGGCACCCGTTTGTGGGCCGCCCCCCCCTATGACGGCGGCGGCAACGATTACCCCGGTGATGTGGTCATCGCTCCCGGCGGCGATATCATCGTGAGCGGCACCAGTCACAACGGCAGCAGCTATGATCTGTTCCTCCGCAAACATGCCGGCGCCAGCGGCGCTGAGCTCTGGCTGCGGAAAATCGACCACGCCGGCGGCGACGACGAACTGATCGACGTCACCGTCGACCCGGCCGGCGATGTCTACGTCACCGGCTACGTCACCAATGGAGCCGGGAATTCCGACGTCTACGTCAACAAGTTCTCCGGTGCCACCGGCGCCGAGCTCTGGAGTGCCAAGATCATCGACGGAGCGGGGCATGACTTTGACGACGGCGTCGCCATCCGCTATGACGGCCACAACGATCAGGTGGTGGTGGCCGCCACCCTGGTGGCCGCCACCGGCAGCGCCGACCTCGCGGTACTGCGCTACACCACCGACGGGGAGCTGGTCTGGGAACGCAGTCTCGATCGGGCGGCCAGCAACGACCATGCCCGGGCGCTGGGCATGGACCAGGAGGGCAACGTCTGCGTGGCCGGCAACGCCGACGACGGCGGCCAGACCGATATCCTCGCCGCCTGCTACAACGACGAGGGGATTCTCACCGGTTCCACCCTGTATGCCGGCGCCGCCGGCGGCGACGACGTGGCCGAGGCGGTGGCGGTCAACAGCTTCGGCGAGATGTTCGTCGCCGGCGCCACCACCAACGGGGCCGGCAACACCGATTACCTCGTCATCCGTTCCGATCCCGACGTCCTGCTGGCGCCGAGCGAACTGCAGGCCACGTCGCGCTACAGCGAAGTGGACCTCGCCTGGCGGGACAACTCGGCCAGCGAGGACGGTTACCACCTCTGGCGCAAAACCGGCGGCTGCTCCTCCGGCGCGGAATGGACCAGCCTCGACGATCTCGCCGCCAATGAGACCTCTTTCACCGACAACGGCCTCACCCCCGGCGACACCTACTGCTACCGGCTGCAGGCCTTCCGGAATTCCGGCATGACCTCCCATTACTCGGGAGAGACGGAGGCGGCCACCCTGATTCCCGCCATCGGCAACTGTCAGGCAACGGCGGTGGATACCACCACCATCGCCCTGTCCTGGGATGACCAGACCACGGGCGAAACCGGTTTCGCCATCGAGCGTTGCGACGCAGCGGGCCAGGGGTGCGGCGATCTGCAACCCCTTGCTGCCCTGGGGGCCGACAGCGAGTCTTTTGTCGACGAGGGCGTCTGCCAGGGACGCTGGTACAGCTACCGCATCACCGCCAGCGGTCCCGGCTGGAGCGTTTCCTGCCTGGCGGCGAATGCAGCGCCGGTAGCGGTCGCCACCCCGGTGGTGGATACCGCCGCCGCCTCCTCCGAGGCGCGCATCGATGTCAGTTGGCCGGCCACCAATGCGGATGCCGACGGCTACCATGTCTACCGCTGCGATGGCGCGGCCTGTGATCCCCGCAACCAGGGTGAACTGGTGGGATCGACCAGCGGCGGCCTGGCGGGCGGCGTCGTCCATTTCGCCATGGAGGAGGCGGCCTGGACCGGAATTGCCGGCGAGGTCGTCGACGAATCCGGCAGCGGCAACCACGGCACCGCCGGCAACGCCGTCATCACCACCGCCGGCCACACCGGCAACGGCGGCCTGTTCGACGGCAGCGGCGATTTCGTGCAGTGGGGGTATGGCGCCGGCCGGCCGAAGGACAACTTCACCATGGCCGCCTGGGTGAAGACCTCTGCCACCCACACCACCCGGAGCGAATCGACCAGCGGTACCTACGGCACCAGTGGCGAACGTTATCTCTTCTACCCCGATCACATGGGTAACGACGGCGGCGCCGGTGTCTCGGTGGCCACCAACGGTGTCCTGGTCTTCGAGCACGGCAGCGGCTATCTCCCCGCGCTCGCCGCCTACAACACCCCCATCGGCAACGACTGGAAACACATCGTCGTCACCTACCGGAACCGCCAGCCGCGCATTTATGTGAACGGCGTACTGGTGCGCACCGGTCTGGTGTCGCCGCGGCCGAGCGTGTACGCGCCGGTGGTTGCCGGCGGCGGCAGTTACGGCTGGTTCTCCGGCAGCGTCGACGATCTGCGCATCTTCGACTGGGGCCTCACCGACAAGGAAGTGAGCGCCCTCTACGGGAACAGCCGGATGTACTACCACGACCGGACCGTCGCCGCCGGACAGGCATACACCTACGGCGTCACCGCATACAAGGACGGCGGCTGTGCCTGGGAATCCCCGACGAGCAACACCATGCAGGCCACCGCCTCCCTGGCCGATCCCTGCCCGCTCACCGCCGCGGCGACCAGCACCACGGGCATCAATCTCGCCTGGAGCGACCGGTTCACTTCCGAAACCGGCTACACCCTGGATCGCTGCCTGGGTACCAACTGCGATTTCTCGACCATCGACGGCAGCTTCTCCCCGGCGGCGAACCAGACCTCCTTTGCCGATACCACCGTCTGTGCCGCCACCGCCTATACCTACCGGGTCAGGGCGGAAAAACAGACGGCGCCGGCGTGGACCTCCAACTCCTGCACCGCGACGGTCACCCTCGCCACCCTCGCCACCCCCGATCCCTTCACGGCGAGCCGGGTGTCGGAACAGGAAGTCCGGCTCGCCTGGTCGGACGCGTACAGCGACGAGAGCGGCTTCGAGATCGAACGCTGCACCGGTGCGGCCTGCACCTTCGGCGACCCCACCACCGCGGTCATCGCCCTGGCCGCCAACAGCGTCAGCTACAACGATACCGGCCGCACCGCCGGCGTCACCTACCGCTATCGGGTGCGGGCGGTGAAGGGCGGAGGCTGCGGCTGGCCGGCGCCGTGGAGCACGCCCCTGGCGATCACGCCGCAGTTCCTGCCGCCTGCGGGTCTTTCCGTGACGGTGCTCAACAGCAACCGGCTGGATCTCACCTGGGCCAGTGTCAATGCCTCCCAGACCTCCATCGAACTCGATCGTTGCGAGGGGACCGGTTGCGATTTCTCCGCGGCCACCACCTTCACCCTTGCCGGAAACGCCACCGTCTACACCGATGGAGCGGTCTGCCAGGGTTCGGTGTACCGCTACCGGATCCGCGCCCTGGGCGCCGGCGGCCCCAGTGATTATTCCACCGCCGTGGCGGCGGCGACGCCGACCGCGATGGCCCCGGACAATCTCATGGTGACCGCGGTCTCCGAGTCGGCGGTGGAGGTGACCTTCAACGACAATACCCTGGACGAGGAGGGGTTCGCGGTGGAACGCTGCGATGGCGACCTGGCCACCTGCCAGGCCGATCCGGAAAATCTGTTCACCCCGATTGCATCCTCGCCCCTGGTGGAAACCCCGGTGCCGGCCCCACCGACGGGGCAGAGGCTCTTCCTGCGGATGGACGAAACCTCCTGGAACGGCACCGCCGGCGAGGTCAAGGACAGTTCCGGCAACAACCTGAACGGCATGCGGACGGGCAGCGCCGCGCCGGTCATCGGCGGGGTCGCCGGCCGGGCGGGGTCCTTCCCCGGCTCCTACAGCCGGGTGGAAATCGCCAACCAGGCGGCCCTCCAGACCACCGGCAGTCAGACCATCGCCATGTGGATCCGGCCCACCAGCCTGGCCGCCCGCAGCAATCCCTGGAACAAGTCCTACGCCGGCGAGGGAACCATCACCCTGGAAACCGACGGCAAACTCAACTACTACTACGGCAATCTCGGCTACGACGGCGGCACCAGCGGGGTCCACTACCAGCAGTTCACCCTGGCCTCGGCCATCCCCACCAATGTCTGGACCCACATTGCCGTGGTCCGCGACCTCGGCGCCATGAAACTGCGCTGGTACAAGAACGGCGAGCTGGTCAACGAAACCAACGCCCAGTTCGCCACGGCCAAGGCAAGCGGCAACGCGGTGCGCATCGGCTACGGCTATGCCGGTTCCTATATCGGCCAGCTGGACGAGGTCGAGCTCTGGACCCGGCCGCTCACCGCCGCCGAGATCCAGGGCGATTACCGCAGGTACGAAAAACTGCTGCACCTGCACCTGGAAGAGGAGACCTACGCCGGCCTGCCCGCCGAAGTGCGCGATTCCTCGGTCTTCGGCTATCACGGGGTCGCCGCCGGGGTCACCGCCGCCGCGTCCGGCCGGTACGGCAACGGCGCCCTGTTTGCCGGCAACGGTTCGATTTCCTTAGGCGATATCGATCAGTTGGACAAACCGACGGCCTTCACCGTCAGCCTGTGGTTCAACCGGACCGACACCGCCTCCACCCCGACCAACCACGCCATCCGCAATGTTCTGGTGGCGCAGGCCGCCGACAGCTGGGTCAACAACCTGGAAATCGGCAGCAACGGCAGCGCCCTCGAATTCTACCTGGCCTCCTCCACGGGAACCAACGGCACGAAAACGGTGGAAGCCGGCATTCAGTCCGGGGTCTGGTACCATCTCGCCCTTTCCTATGACGGGATCGGCGGCGCCGGCGCCAAACTCTATCTGGACGGCCGGCTGATCGGCCATTGGCCCGAGTTCACCGGGCCGCTGGTCAACAGCGACGCCACCCCCCTGACCCTGGGCATGTCGAGGCCGGCGGGCAGCCGCTGGGGCCAGTTCGCCGGAAGCATGGACGAGGTCATCGTGCACAGCCGGGCGCTGGCCGCCGACGAAATCCGTCGTCTCGCCGGGGGCTGGACCGTGGATGCGGGACTTGCCATGGACAGCGACTACACCTACCGGGTGAAGAGCTATAAAGACAGCCCGGCCTGCGCCTGGGACAGCAGTCTCCTCTATTCGGAACCGGTCCAGGTCCATACGCCGGCGCCGCCGGCGCCGGGGGACTTCGCCGCCGTGGCCGCCGCCAGCAACCGCATCACGCTCACCTGGCAGGACCGCACCGATACGGAAACGGCCTATGTGGTCGAGCGTTGCCGGGGCGCCGGTTGTCAGACTCCCGATCCCGCGCCGCTGGCGAACCTGGCGGCCGACAGCGAACAGTACAGCGACCAGCCGCTGTGCGAGGCCGACTCCTACACCTACTGGATCAACGCCACCGACGGCAACTGGACCGCGACCAGCGGCCCGGTGACCGCGGTCATTGCCGCGCCGCCGCTGCCGGCGGCCATCGCCGCGACCAGCCCCTCGGACGCCGAAATCACCCTTTCCTGGGACGATGTGATGAGCGACGAGGACGGCTACCGAGTGTTCCGCTGCACCGCCGCCGACTGCTCCACCGGCGTCGTCGCCGGCAGCACCGGCGATACCGTGGCCGAGGATTTCAGCTACCCCATCGACACCTCTCTCTGGGCGCCGTTCTGCCAGCTGGCCACGGTGAACGATGCCAGCGTGCCGGTGACGGCCGCCGACGCCTCCGGCACCGCCAGGGTTGCCGTCACCTCGGGGCAACTGGAACTGGCCACCACCTCCACCGGCACCGGCCCGGCGGCAAGCTACAACTACAGCCGTCTTCCCCTCGCCAACCCGGCCGCTATCGGCAACGGCGATTTCGACATCACCGTGGACTTTTCCCTGCCCGACGGCGAAGTCGCCGCCGGGCTCGGCCAGTACCACGTCTATGCGCGCCTGCAGGTGAATTTTCCGGTGCCGGCCGGCTCCGCCAGTCAGGATCTCTTCTACGTCGAGCGCTTCCGCGACAGCGGCGGACCCAAGTACACCGGCCGGATCCGGCTCCGCGACGTCGACCAGTCTGCCAGTCTCGCCACCGCCGCCACCAGCGGCAAGCTGCGCTTGCGCCGCGCGGCGGGGAAGCTCTCCTGCGCATTCTGGAACGGCAGCGGCTGGACCACCCTGCTCACCCACACCGGTACACTCGACGGATCGGCGGTGCCGAACCTGGCCGCCGTCACCCAGTACGCCCAACGCAACGAAGCGGTCAACCTGCGGACCCTGCTGGACAACCTCGTCGTCCATGCAGGCAGCGGCAGCCGTTACCGCTTCACCGACCGGGGCCTCGATTACCTGACCACCTATCAGTACCGGGTCTTCCCTTACAAGGACAGCTGCGAGTGGTCCGACTCCTTTGCCGGTGCCTCGGCCCATACCGATATCCGTCCGCCCGCCGACCTTGCCCTGGTATCGGCGGACAGCAGCAGGGTGAGCCTTGCCTTCACCGGCACCAATACCGGTGCCAGCGGTTATACCCTCCTGCGCTGCGAGGGCGGCGGCTGCGATCCCAGAGCGGGCACGGCGGTGGCCGCGGCGGCGGCCACCGCGACCAGCGTGGTCGATTCCACCGCCCAGGCGGGCCGCACCTACAGTTACGTGCTGCAGATGGTAAAGGACGGCGATCCGGGCTGGCCCGCCGACCGTTTCAGCAACGTCCTGGCGGATGTCGCCACCGGTCCGGTGGGCGCGCCGCCATCCGGTCTTGCCGCCAGCCGCGTCAGCGAGGTGCGGATCGACCTCGGCTGGACCGATGCTTCCGCCGACGAAAGCGGTTTCCTCATCCAGCGGGTGGCCGGCGGCGCCTGCGATTTCTCCAACCCCGCCGCCATCGCCGCCTTCACCGTCGGCGCCGGGGTTCAGCAGTATGCGGACAGCGATCCCGCCCTGGAGGGGGATACCGTTTACTGTTACCGGGTGGCGGCCTTCAAGGCCGACCTCGATCCCGGTCCCGGCGACAACGGCTGGCAGAGCGGTTTTTCCGGCAACGCCGCCGCCGAAACCACGGTGCTGCCGCCCGACGGCCTGATCGTCACCCCGGTCAATACCACCCGCGTCGATCTGCAATGGCAGGAGCACACCGCCTCGGAAACCGGCTTCGTCATTCTGCGCTGCGCCGGCAGCGGTTGTCTGCCGGACCAGCAGATCGGCGGCGTCGCCGCCAATGCGGTGGCTTATACTGACCTTTCGGTCTGCAACGGCACCACCTATGCCTACCGGGTGCGGGCGCTGCGCAACGGGGACTGGACCGGCAAGGATACCGCCGCCGTCGAGGTGGCCACCCCTGGTGCCCCGGCGCCGGTATTGACCTCGTCCGCGCCGGCGCTGGACAGCACCGAGATTTCCTGGGAAGACGCCTACAGCGACGAAACCGCGGTCCGGGTGGAATCCTGCGTCGACGCCACCGGCGCGGGCTGCGCCGATTTCAGCCCGCTGGCGCTCCTGGCGCCGGGGGTGCTCTCCTACACCGACGGCGGTCATCCCGCCTCCACCGGCTTCTGCTACCGGGTGCGGGTGGAGAAGGCCGGTCCTGCCTGTGCCTGGCAGACGGACTGGTCGGTGATCTGCCAGAAAACCCTGATGCAAGCCCCGACCCTTCTGGTGGCGACCCCGTTGTCCTCCCGGCAGATCCGGCTCGACTGGCAGGACAATTCCAGCGACGAGGATGGGTTCGTGGTCGAGGAGCGGGTGTGGAACGGCCTGTGGGTCGAGCTCGACCGGGTCGGCCAGGGGGTGCTGCACTATGTGACCAATTACGGCATCGATGCCGGCCAGACCCACGTCTACCGGGTGCGGGCCTTCCGGGGCAAGGACCGTTCCGCCCCCAGCAACGAGGCCTCGGCGACGGCGCCTGCCCGCCAGGAGGGCGACAGTGTCTGCAAATGACGGATCGATCATCCGGCGATGCCTTCTTCCCTGGCTGCTGCTGGCGGCCGTCGTGCTGGCGCTGCCGCCGGCGGCGGGGGACGCCCTCGCCCTGGCGGGGGGCGCCATCGGCAGGGTGGAGGGCCGCCTGCTGGACAACGCCGGCCTGCCGGTGAGTGATGCCGGTCTGCTGTTCTTTCGAGTGGATCGGGGGGTGCCGCCGTCGCCGGCCGGCTACTGGCGGGTGCCGGACATAGCGGACCGCACGGGCGCCGATGGCGGCTTCTCCCTGCGTCTGCCGGCGGGCAGCTATACCTATGGCGCGGTGCGTTTCCGGGATGAGCGGCAGGGGCATCCCCTGCCGGAAGACTGGATCCTGCTGGGGGTGGAAGCGAACGGGGAGCTCGCCGAACTGTTTGTCGTTGCCGGCGAAACCTTGTCTCTGGGCGAGATCGTCGCCCCGGCGAAACTGGAAGCCGGAGAGAAGAACCCTTTGCCGGCGGTCCGCCTGAGCGGGCGTATCACCGCCCGCGGTGGCGGCCCGGTTTCGGAGGTGGTGGTGGAACTCCGCCAGGCGGACGAGGGGGATACGGTGACGCCGCTGTTCGCCGCCGACCGCTCCGGCGCGGACGGTTGGTACAGCGTCGATGTGGTTCCCGGCCGGTACCTGCTCCGGGCGCGGCCATCGGCGCCGCTGGGGCAGGGCTTCCGGGGATACCGGCCGCTGCCGCCGGCATCCTTGCTGAACGCCGGCGGCAAGGTAGAGGAGATCATCGAGATCCGCACGGATGGGGTGCACGATCTCCATCTCGACCTCGAATGAAGGGAACGGATGGTCCGGGACGGCGGCTGGCCTGAATCGCCGCGGGTTTGAAAAAAAATGGAAATGGTGAGGGAATGATCTGGGGAATCAAAAGAGAAGGACGGGACAGGGATGTGCCGGAGCAAGGTTGATCCGGACGGATCGCAGTCCGCTGCGGAAGATCATGGCATGCTTCCGTCCTTCACGGAAAAAGCAAGGGGACGGGAATGCGGAAATTTTTGCAGGGAATCGTGGTGGTCGCCCTGCTGGGCGGCAGCGCCTGGTGCGGCGAGACGGGGTCGATAACCGGCAGGCTGGTCGAGGCCGACTACGGACCGGCCCGCAACGGTCGCATCGTGTTCGTCCCGGCGGCGGGACAGGACGACGAGGTGGGCAGGGTTGCGGGCCTGCCGCCCGCCGGTGAGGTGACGGCCGCCGCCAACGGCTGGTTCGTGACCTCCCTCGCCCCGGGTGACTATTACATCGGCATCGGCCGCAACGGCGAAGGCTCCCTGTGCTTCCGCACCGACGGACAGGGCAGACTCCTCCGTTTCGGGGTGGCGCAGGGCGGCCAGACCGATCTCGGCGCCATGGTGGTGCGCGCCCCGGGTGCCGCCGAAAAATCCTCCTTTTTTTCCGGCCTGTTCCAGGGGGAGTGACGAAGTTTCTTCTCTCTTTCCGGTCCTGGTCCCTCGGATGGGGCCGGCGGCGGGAACCAAGAGTTGCATCTTGCCCTCTTTGTCGTAATGGGATAGGATTTCCAGTTCGCCGTCATTGTTGGAAGCGAAGCAAGCGCTGGCCCCGGGCAAGGGCTGAGGGGACGGCTGCTGCACGGCGCGTCGGGCGTTGAACCGGTGGATATCGCGATTCCGGCGATACCTGGGGATTTTCAGAGGGCATCGGGGTGCTGCGACTCATTCTTGTTCTTTTCGGCTGCCTGCTGGCGGCCATACCTGCCGCCACCGGTTACGCCGAGGTGCTGACCGCCGATGCCGTCTGGCGGGGCGAGGTGCTCCTCGAAGAGGACGTCGTCGTTGCCGAAGGCGTGACCCTGGAGGTTGCCCCCGGCACGGTGATCACCGTCCAGCCCGCCGACAGCACCAAGATCGATCCCGAGTATCTGTCCCACCAGACCGAAATCACCGTGCGCGGCCGGATGACCGTGGGCGGCGACGTGAACGCCCCGGTGCGCATCGTATCGGCGGACCGGGACAAGTGGGGCGGGATCATCGTTCAGGGCGGCCGGCTGGAGCTCCGCCATGTCACGGTCAGCGGCGCCGAGACGGCGATCCATGTCATCGACGGCACCCTGCGGGCGCAGGGGATGTCGCTGCGCGGCAATCAGTACGGCTGCATCCTCCACGGCCGGGACGCGGCGGCGACCCTCACCGGATCGGAAATCACCGAGAACGATTACGGCCTGTTTCTCCTGGCCGGCGCCAGGGTGGAAGAGCAGACGACCACCGTGGCCGGTAACCTGCGTAAGGACAGGGCGGAACTGGACCGGCGTCCGGTGCGCCTGCCGGACGAAAAACCGCTTCCCCCCGGCGGGGGAGGGCTCAGCCGCACCTACAGGAGCGAGGCCCTGGCGGTGGGCACCACCGTCTGGCAGAACCGGGTGGTGATCGACGGCGTCGTCCGTCTGCCGCCCGAGGGGCGGCTGGTGATCCTGCCGGGAACCGAGATCGAGGTCTCCTGGTACGACAGCAACGGCGACGGTATCGGCGAGAACGGCCTGATGATTCAGGGGCAGCTGATCGCCAAGGGCACTCCCGACAAACCCGTGCGCTTCCACGCGGCGGGTGACCGGGCCGGCCGCCGCGGCAGCTGGGATTCCATCAACTTTCTCGGCAGTGACCGGGCGGAGAGTTTGCTCGAGTACTGCGAGATCGCCGACGCCTACCGGGGGCTGCACTTCCACTTTTCCACCGTCCGGGTCAGTCACGCCCGGCTGCTGAACAACTACCGGGGCTGCCAGTTCCAGGAATCGCTGGTCACCGTCGCGGGCAGCCGTTTCGAGGGGAATGTCAGCGCCATCCAGGCGCGGGACTCCCAGGTGGTGTTCCGTGACAATCTGGTCGCCGGCAACCTCAACGGCGCCAATTTTTACCGGATGGACATCCGGGTCGAAGGCAACCGTTTCGTCAACAACGGCTGGGACGGCCTGCGCATCCGCGAAGGGGCGGCGCGGGTGAGCGGCAATCTCCTGGCGGGCAACCGTTTCGGCCTTCTGGTGGCCGACGCGGTTTTCGGTGAATTTTCCGGCAACGTCGTCTCCGGCAACATGGAGGGAGGGGTGTCGTTGCGGGATACCGACCATGTCACCCTGGCCGGCAACGTCATCGCCGGCAACGGCATCAACGGCGTCAACCTGCGCGACAGCAGGGTGGAGATTCGCGACAACCTCATCGCCGACAACGGCGAACGCGGCATCGCCGCCGCCGGATTCTCCGGCAGGATTCGGGACAATGCCCTGCTGGACAACCGCCTCTACGCCATCGGTCTCGACAGCGCCGGAGACGTCGACGCCGCCTCCAACTGGTGGGGCGCGGCCGATCTCGCCAAGGCGATCTACGACCATGCCGACGAGGCGCGCCTGGGCGTCGTGCGGGTCGATCCCCCCCTGGCGGCCGCCCCGGTCATCTCCTGGCCGCTGGCGACCGTGGAACAGGACACGGAATGGGGCGGGACGCTGAAGGTGGCGGCGACGGTGACCGTGCCGGAAGGGGTGAGTCTCGCCGTCAAGCCGGGCACCACGATCCTGTTCGACCGAAAGGCCGGGCTGGACGTCTTCGGCCGCCTCATCGCCGAGGGCACCGATGATGCGAGGATCCGCTTCACTTCGGCCGCCGCCGCGCCGGCGCCGGCCGATTGGAACGAGGTTCGTCTGGAACACGCGGAGGGCAGCCGCATCTCCCGCTGCGATTTCGAATACGCCACCTGGGGGCTGCACGTCCACTACGTCCCCATGACCATCGCCGACAACCGTTTCCGCCACAACGACGGCGGTCTCAGGTTCCGCAGCGGCCCCTACGACATCCGCAACAACCGCATCGAAGGCAACCGCATCGGCATGCGTGCCTATCTGGCCACCGCCCAGATCCATGCCAACGAGATCACCGGCAACGAAATCGGCATTTTCATCCGGGAAAAGGGAGCGAGCGTCCGGATATTCGGCAACAACATGTACAATAATGACAGGTACAACCTCCGGCTCGGCGACTTCAATCCCGAGGATGTCGATGCCCGCGACAACTGGTGGGGCACCGACAGCCCGGCGGAGACCATCTTCGATCGGCGGCAGGAGCCGACGATCGGCACCGTTTTTTATGAACCCTTTTCCCCCGCGCCGTTGTCACTGCATTAATCCAGGGTTTCCGCGACGGGGACGCATTCCGGATGGTGAACTGGTGAGCAGATCGGTCCTTTTTTTTCTGCTGGTCACGGCCTTTGCTGCCTTCTGCCGGCCCGCCGCGGCTGTGGAGACCGCCACCGTCGCCGGTCGCGTTCTCGATGCCGACGGCAGGCCGGTGGCCGGGGCGCAGGTGTTCGTCTACGATTCCGGCCAGGTGAAGCGGCCGGCGGATTTTTCCTCGAAAAAGACCGGTGCCGACGGCGCCTATTCGGTGGAGGTGGCGCCGGGCAGCTACTGGCTGACCGCCGCCGCCCGGCAGAGCGGCGCCAGTTTCGGTCCCCTGCAGAGCGGTGATCGCCACTCGGGCGAGCCGGAGAAGATGACCCTTGCCGCCGGGGAGAGGAAAAGCTGGGATGTCTCCATTTTCAATCTGATGGAGGCCGCCCGCCGGTTCACCAAGGAAAAGGCCGAGGTGGTGCGGGTGCGGGGGCGGGTGGTCGACGAGGCCGGCAAGCCGGTGGCCATGGCCTATGTCGTTGCCGACACCACGGCGCGGCCCGCCGAGATCCCGGCCCATGTCTCCGCCTGGACCGGTGAGGACGGCGGATTTGAACTGCTGCTTCCCCGCGGCGCCTTCCATGTTGCCGCCCTGCGCGAATTCCCGCCGCCGCGCGGCGTCGAACTGGGGTATCGACTCGACGGTGCGGCAGCGGTGGACGACCTCAGCCTGGTGGTGGGCCGCTGATCATGCCGGAGGCCGGGCCGCGCGCGAGCCGCTGGCGCACGATGGACAGACTGGACCGGATATCCCTGGGGGCGGTGCTCGTGCTGCTCGCCATCATCGCGGCCCTGGTGGCCCGCTATCCCGCCGACCAGCCCGGCCCGCGGGAAAAGAGGCTGCACCGGCTGCAGGGCCAGGCGGCGGATCTTTCCGGACCGGCGCGCACGGTGCAGAACCTGCTGGAAGGCGGCAGTTTCGCCGAGGCCGACAAGCTCATCGGCGAGCTGGAAAAGCAGCATCCCTACAGCGGCCTGCCGGCGATGCTGCGGGGAGATTACCACATCTTCCGCCTGCAGCCGGTGCAGGCGATGCTGGCCCACCGCCGGGCGGTGGACCTGGATCCGGATTTTCTCGACAAGCGCTCGCCGATCTTCCAGGGCAAGAAGATCCGCAACAACCTCGAAGAGGCCAGGGAGAAAATTGAACAGCATGCCGACGACAGCAAGGGCGAGTGGCCGGAGTATCGCCGGGTCATGTTCTATCTGCAGCGCAAAATTGCCGGAAGCTGTGGCTAGTGCGGGGGGCGCGGATGGGTGATCTGCTGCGGAAATACTGGAGTTTCCTGCTGATGGGGGCGGTGCTCGGCCTCGGCGCCCTGACCCTTTCCCATTACGGCAATCCGGCCAACACCGGCATCTGCGCCTCCTGCTTCATGGAGAACATCGCCGGCGCCGTCGGCCTGCACGACAACGTCCGCATGCAGTACCTGCGGCCCGAGATCATCGGTTTCATCCTCGGCGCCTTTTTCCTCGCCGTCGTCCGCCGCGAATTCGTCGCCGTCGGCGGCAGTTCGCCGCTGCTCCGGTTTTTCATCGGCATCCTGCTCATCGTCGGCTGCTCGGTGTTCGTCGGCTGCCCGGTCAAGCTCATCCTCCGCCTCGCCGCCGGCGATATCGCGGTGCTGGTGGGGTTCGTCGGCCTCATCTGCGGCATCTACATCGGTCTGGAATTCATCGAAAGCGGTTTCCGCCTCGGTGAGGCCCGGGAAAACCCCGGCGCCACCGGCCTCATCGTGCCGGGGATCATGCTGCTGCTGCTGATTCTCGCCCTCGTCCGACCGGCCTTCATCTCCTTCAGCGAGACCGGTTCCGGCGCCCAGCACGCCCCCTTCTGGCTGTCACTCGCCATCGGTCTTCTGATCGGCGGACTCGGCCAGTATACCCAGTTCTGCATCACCGGCGGCATCGCCCGCATCTTTCTCTGGGGGCCGCGGGAAATCATGAACTGTCCGCGCTCCACCGGCCTCTTGTTCAGCATCGGCTCCTTTTTCCTGTTCGCCCTGGTCAGCAGCCTCCTGACCGGCCAGTTCCATTTCGGTGTCGAAGGGCAGCCCAGCAGCAACGACAGCCATGGCTGGGCCTTTCTCGGCATGCTGCTGGTCGGTTTCGGTTCGGTGCTGATCCGCGGTTGCCCCCTGCGGCAGATGATCGCCGCCGGCCAGGGAGACGGCGACGCCGGCGCCGCGGTGATGGGCATGCTGGTCGGTTCGGCCCTGGTACAGAACTGGGGCCTGGGCGGCGATGCCGCCGGCACGCCGCCCGCCGGCCAGATCGCCGTGCTGGCCGGAATCTGCTCCCTGCTGCTCATCGGCCTCATCAACCGGCGCCGCGGTTACGGGATCGCGCCCGAATATCAGGTCGGTCTCGACTGATCCATTCTCTGGTCCTTCCTCCCTGCAACCGTTAGAAAAGGGATATTGACGTGCGCCTGCTACCTTCGTGCCCTGTCCTTCTCTGCTGCCTGCTGCTGACCGCATGCGCCGGCGAAAAACCGACGGAACTGCCGATGACCACCCTGGACCGGGATACCACCTGGCAGGGTAATCTGGTGCTGAACGGCGACGTTTTCGTGCCGGTGGGGGTGACCCTGACGGTGGCGCCCGGGACTACGGTGAGTTTCCGGCGCATCGACGAGAAGAGCGATCAGAACATGTTCGGCATCGACTCCCCCTACTACCCGCAGGCGGAACTGATCGTTCAGGGCAGGCTGCTGGCGAGGGGGACGAAGGAACAACCCATCGTCTTCACCTCGGCGGAGACCAATGCCCGGCCGGCGGACTGGGGCGCGATCAATTTTCTCGGCGGCGACGGCAACGTCGTCGAGCACGCCAAAATCCTCTGCGCCTACAACGGGATCCACGCGCACGGGGCGGAGGTGACGGTGCGCCACTCGGAGTTCGTCAAGAACGGGGTCGGCATCAGCTTCAAGAGCGAGGAGGAAACGCCGGGGGTCCCCTGGTTCGGCAAGCGCTCGCAGCTGGTGATCGAACACAGCCTCTTCGCCAACAACAAGGGCGGCATCGGCTTCCGCAATTCTTCCGGCACCATTCGCCACAACGAGATCCGCGACAACAAGTTCTTCGGCATCTGGCCCAAGGAGGATGCGGACGTCGAAATCACCCGCAACGAGATCGTCCGCAACCGCAAGGGCATCTATCTCTTCCAGGTGCGGGGACTGCGGCTTGAGTTCAACAACATCCACGACAACACCGATTACAACATCTCGCCCGCCGAGGCCCAGGATTACGAACTGGCCGCCCCCAACAACTGGTTCGGCACCATCAACCGGCAGAAGATCGACGAGACCATTTTCGACCGCAAGGACGATCCGGACCTGGCCGAAGTGAAGATCGATCCCATCGCCACGAAGGCGATCGACTGGGAGGGCGGCCAATGAACAACGAGGCCAGACTCACCTGGCTGACCGGATTTTCCCATTTCATCACCCATGGCTACATGAGCCTGCTGCCGGCGGTGCTGGTGGCGATCACCAGCGAGCAGGCGGCCAGCTTTCTCAGTATCGGCATCATCGCCAATATCGGCTATTTCCTCTACGGTCTGGGCTCCTTTCCCGCCGGCTGGCTGGCGGACCGCTACGGGGCGAAGCGGGTGCTCAGCATCGGGGTCCTCGGCATGGCGGTCTCCTCGGTCCTGGTGGGGGTGATGCCCGGCACCCTGGGCTTTGCCGTCGCCTACGCCCTGCTGGGGCTTTTCGCCAGCATCCACCATCCGGCCGGCCTGGCCCTCATCGCCCGAAGGGTACGGGAGCGCAAGGGACGGGCGCTGGGCATCCATGGCGTGCTCGGCAATGTCGGGCTGTTCCTTTCGCCGCTGGTGGCTGCCGCCGCCATCCTCACCACCGGCAGCTGGCGGACCGCCTACATCTTCTACGGGATGGTGGGTTTTGTCTATTTCCTGGTGCTCCATCGGGGCCGGATCGACGAGGAAGCCGACCTGCGCCTGGCGGAACTCTTCCAGTGGCGGCCGCAACGGCGGGGCGCCGAAGCCGCCGCCCGCGAAAGCACCGAGGCCATCCTGCCCGCCGCCATGCTGGTGCTCTACTGCGGCAGTATCCTGTCTGGCTTCATCTTCCGCGGTTCGCTGACCTTTTTCCCCACCCTGCTGCAGCGGGAGGTGCTGGCCATTTCCGGCCACGACGAACCGGTGGTGGTCGCCGGCTTCGCCACCAGCGCCATCCTTTCCCTCGGCCTGATCGGCGCCTGGTTCGGCGGCTGGATCAACGACAAGATCAAGGTTCCCGAATACTTTCCGGTGGCGGTCTTCCTGCTGGTGACCCCGACCCTCTGGTGCCTGTCCCGTTTCACCGATTCCTCCCTGCTCGCGGCGGCGGCCTTCTTCGCCCTGGTGTATTACACCTGGCAGCCGTCCCACAACTATCTCATCGCCAAGTACACCCGCATCTCCTCTCACGGCAAGGGCTTCGGGGTGAACTTCTTTCTGCTGTTCGGCATCGGTTCGATAGCCACCGCGGTGGGAGGTTACTACGCCGATACCTACGGGGTGGACCACTTCTACCGGATCATGGCCTATGTCGCCGCCGCCGCCCTGCTGGCCGCGGTTTCGGTGTTTTTCGCCAAGCGCTACCGCTTCCGCATTTCCTGCCAGCTGGAGAAGAGTGACTGATGGGGTGGGCGCGGCACAGGGAGGTGGCGGCGCGGCGGCCGTCATTCCAACATTACCTTGTCCTTTCCACGATGTTTCGGTATCCTTTTTCCGTTGCGTCGACGTCCGCCCGACCCCGGGCCGCGCCCTCGTCCTCGCCGGCGCGGTTCATCCAGGTCAGGATCAGGACCGGATGGATGCAACCGCAACAAGTCCATCGTACCGCTAGAGATGGCTAGACAAAAACTTCGATATGCCAGGATCGGGATGTCGAGGGCGCGGAAGCGTGCACCAGCTACGCTGAGCACCCGCGATCCCGCCACGACGCGAGATATCCGGGTTTTTGCGACGCCATCAGGATTCCTCCATGCATGACATCGTCATCTTCGGGAAAAAATTCCGCACCGGCGAACTTCTGGTTCAGTCCGGCAAGCTGAAGGAAAGCCAGCTGGAACGGGCCCTGTCCCACCAGAGTTCCGTACCGCACCGGCTCGGCGATATCCTCATCACTCTGGGTTTCGTCAGCGAGGAGGATCTGCTGGAGGTGCTGAGCGACCAGCTCGGGCTGGCCATCTACCATCCGGAGGCCGAGGACGAGTTCCTGCCGATCCCCATCTCCAAGATCTTCCATCGCGAACACCCCTTCGCCCTCATCAAGCGCCAGGAACAGTACCTTCTCGTGCTGAGCGATCCGCTGGACGTGGACATCGTCGCCTCGGTGGGCATCCTGATCGCCCTGCCCTACGAGATCCAGCTCACCCTGGAGTCGACCATCAAGCGGATCGTCAACGAGCATTACGGCCTCTCCCTGCAGAGTTTGACCGAAGAGGATCTCCTGGTGGACGAATCCGATATCGACAAACTCAAGGACATGGCCAGCGAGGCGCCGGTCATCCGCTATGTCAACAACCTGATCGACGCCGCGGTGGTGCGGCGGGCCAGCGACATCCATCTCGAACCCTTCGAGGACGGCATGCTGATCCGGCTCAGGATCGACGGCATTCTCCACGACTACGAGACGCCGCTGCCGTCGATGCAGGCCGCCATCGTCTCGCGCATCAAGCTGCTCGCCGCCCTCGACATCGCCGAGCGGCGCTTGCCCCAGGACGGCAAGATCTTTCTCCGCACCAGCGGCAAGGAGGTGGACCTGCGGGTTTCCACCATGCCCACCGTCCACGGCGAAGGGGTGGTCATCCGTATCCTGGAAAAGGGCAACATCATCCTCGAGATGAGTCGGCTGGGGATGAATCCCAAGGTGGAGGAAACCTTCCGCAAGGTGATCCAGCAGCCCGACGGCATCATCCTGGTCACCGGGCCCACCGGCAGCGGCAAGACCACCACCCTCTACTGCGCCCTCAACCAGATCAATACCGGCGAGAACAAGATCATCACCATCGAGGATCCGGTGGAGTACCAGCTGCACGGCATCAACCAGATCCAGGTGCGGCCGGAGATCAACCTCACCTTCGCCAAGGGGCTGCGCTCCATCGTCCGTCAGGACCCGGACATCATCATGGTCGGCGAGATCCGCGACCTGGAAACCGCCGAAATCGCCGTTCAGTCGTCCCTGACCGGTCATCTCGTCTTTTCCACCCTGCACACCAACGACGCACCGTCCGCGGTCATCCGTATGGTGGACATCGGCGTCGAACGCTTCCTCCTGGTCTCGTCGCTCAGGGCGATCCTCGCCCAGCGCCTCATCCGCTGCATCTGCCAGAAATGCCGGGAGAAGAAGGGGATGGTCTCCGAACTCGGCTACATCCCCTACGACGTCGATTTCCCCCTGTGGGAAGGCAGGGGCTGCCCCGCCTGCTCCCATACCGGCTATTCGGGCCGGATCGGCCTGTTCGAGCTCCTGGTGATGAACGAGGCGGTCTGCCGCGCCGTCTCCCGCGGCGTCGATCTGCTCGATTTGAAGAAGGTCGCCGAACAGGAGGGGTTCCGCTCTCTGTATGCCGACGGCATCGAAAAGGTGCGCGAGGGGATGACCACCTTCGCCGAAGTGATCCGGGTAAGCCGGGGGAGCGAGAATGGCGCTGTTTGATTATTCCGCCCTCGATACCCAGAACGCGGTCAAGGAGGGCGTGATCGAGGGCAGCGACAAGGCGGTCGCCGCCCGCAAGCTGCTGCAGCAGGGATTGCGGCCGGTGGCGATCCGCAAGCACTCCGAGGGCAAGGGGGCGGGGTTTTCCCTGGAGGGCTTTTCCCTGCGGCGCGACCGGATCACCCGCGCCGACATCGATTTCTTCACCAAGCAGATCGCGCTGTTGCTCGACGCCGGCCTGTCGCTGGACGCGGCGCTCCGGGTCATGCGGCAGAACTCCACCAAACAGGTGTTCAAGGACTTCACCCACCAGATCGAGCGCAAGCTCAAGGAGGGTAAGTCCTTCAGCCAGGCGCTGGCCGATTACCCGCAGTTCTCGGCGATGTTCGTCAGCATCGCCAAGGCCGGGGAGGAGGGCGGCATCCTGCCGCAGATGCTGCGCAAGATGGCCGAATACCAGACCACCTTCCAGGAACTGAAGCAGTTCGTCATCTCCGCCTCCATCTACCCCGCCTTCCTGCTGCTGGTGGGATTTCTCGCCATCGTCATGCTGGTGGTGGTCATCCTGCCCAAGTTCGAGATCCTTTTTTCCGGCTCCAACCAGCCTCTGCCCGCCAATGTCGCCCTGATGATGGGGGTCGCCCATTTCGTCAAGCAGCACTACCTGATCTCGCTGGCCGTGGTGGTCGCACCGCCGATAGGACTCTACTCCTACCTGCGGACCGCCGAGGGCCGGCGCACCCTGGACCATTTCGCCACCCGGCTGCCGGTGGTGTCCGGTTTCGTCCGCGACCTCGAAACCACCCGTATTTTCCGCACCATCCAGGTGCTGGTGGAAAACGGCGTTCATCTCGCCACCGCGCTGAAGATCGGCAGCGGCGTCGCCTCCAACCAGGAGTACAAGCGAGTCCTGTCCCGGGCGACCGAGGCGCTGAAGGAAGGGCGCGAGGTGGGGAAAAGGCTGCGCAAGGAGGGGCTGTTGCCCGATCTCGCCGCCGACCTGCTTTCCATCGGCGAGGAGTCGGGTCGGGTGGGCGATGTCTGCGGCCAGATCGCCGACCATTACGAAGGGGAGTTGCGCGCCCGGGTGAAGCGGCTGATCTCCCTCATCGAACCCCTGTTCATCCTCCTCATCGCCGTGGTCGCGGGCTACGTGGTGATCTCCATGCTCACCGTCATCCTCAGCATCAACGAAATCGCCTCATGACCGCGGCGCAGAGAAGGCAGCGGGGCCGGCATGTCCAGCCGGCAGCCGGCAAGCGCCGGCTTTTCCTCATCGTTCACCAGAGGTCGGAATAGGTGGACATGACCGGGAAGGTACCCGTTCAGCTGCGCGGCAGATGCGCGCAAGAGGACTGTCCGCCCCGCACCAGGGGTGCGGATCGGGCCGATGACAAAGCAGATGCGGTGCTGCGGAACGGCTACGGTTTTTCCCTCGTCGAAGTGATGGTGGTCCTCTTCCTCGTCGCCCTCATCGCCGCGGTGACCGTGCCGGCCACCGGCCGGTTTTTCGATTCCCTCGCCGGTCGCAGGAAGGAAGGCGCCATCCTCGCCAACTTCCGTTACGCCCGCCTCATGGCCATCGAAAGCGGCAGACAGATCACCGCGACGGTGGGTGATGAGGGCCGGGAACTCCGCTTCGAGGGCGGCCTTCAGGAGACGAGAGACCTGGGCTTCACCGACGAGGAGATCCTCAGCATGGAACCGGGGGCGGTGGTCTTCTATCCCGAGGGCATGGCCACCGTCGCCACCGTGACCTTTTCCGGCGGCCGGCGCACCGCCTCCTGGTGGATCGAGCCGCTCACCGGCCTGCCGGTGGCCGTGCCGGTGGAGCCGCGGTAGCGTATGCAGGGGACGGGGAGGGGGAATAGCGGCGGTTTTACCCTGTTCGAGCTGCTGATCGCCATCGTCCTGTTGGCCATGGTTTCGACCATGCTCTATTCGGTGCTCCACAACGGCATCCGCTTTTCCGACCGCGGCGCGAAAAAAATCCTTGCCGTGGAAAAATCGCACAACCTGCTGCAACTGCTCCACCAGCAGATCATCTCCGCCTCCTTCGACGACCGCAGCAAGAACGTCGTCCTGTCCGGCGACGGCGAAACCCTCAAGGTGATCACCTCCTACCCGCTGCTCTACCGCTATGCCGGGGTGGTGCTGGCCGTCTACCGCTACGATGCCGTCGACCGGCGTCTCTACTACGCGGAGAAACGGGACTACTACAACATCGACTACGGCGAGGACTATCTGCCCGACTTCGAGGACATGGTGATGCTCGCCGACAACCTCGACGAGCTCACCATGGAGGTGGACGACGACACCAAAACCGCCACCCTCGGCTACGGCGACATCGTCATGTCGGTCACCCCGCGCTGCGCCGTGCCGCTCACCATCGAGACCGTCCAGTGAGGAGACCCGGAGTGATGCTGACCGGAAAGAAGGGGTTCACCGTCCTCGAGGTGCTGGTCGCGGTGGTCATCCTCGGCCTTGCCTATGTGGCGGTGCTGCAGAACTTTTCCCTGGCGCTGCGCAACATCACCAGGATCGACGCCAAGCGGGCCGAGCTGCTCACCGGCATGCTCGCCTTCGAGGAGCTGCTGGAGGCGGCGGACGAGGAGGATGAGCCGCCGGAAGGGGAGATCTTCATGGAAGGCAATACCTTCAACCTCGTCTGGGTGCGGGATGAAACCGGACAGTTCGCCTCCCTGCTCATGGAACAGCGCTGAGGCTCTCCGGATCAAGAATGAAGAGCGTGCGAAGGCGGTCGAACGGCGACCAAACCTACACCCTGTGCGCCGACGGCAGCGAAACGGCGAAAGTATGCCAATGAGTCGGAACTGGAAGAAGAGAGGCCAGCGGGGCTACGCCCTGGTGGTGGTCATCCTGGTGCTGCTGATGGTGAGCTATCTCTCCGCCGATCTCGGTCTGAACGTCCGGACGGAACTGAAAGTCGCCACCAATGTCAAGGAAAGGACCGAGGGCCGCTTCCTCGCCCGGGCCGGGCTGGTCATGGCCCAGTTCCGCCGGGCGGACACGCCGCAGAACAGCATCGGCACCCCGTATGAGAAGTTTCTCGAAGGCTATCCCTACGAGGAGCATCTCTCGGAAAAAGGAAGGTTCCGGTATGTTTTGGTGAGCGAATCGGGTAAAATAGACCTCAACCGTTTTCCCGAGGAACTGATGCGCCTTTTTCTCGCCTATCACGGCATCGATGAAAACGACGCCGCGGTGATCCTCGATTCCCTGCAGGACTGGCGCGACCCCGACGACCTGCACCGGTTGAACGGCGCCGAGAGCGATTACTACGAGACCCTGGACGACCCCTACATCCCGCGCAACGGCAGGATCGGCGACCCGGCCGAATTCTTCCTGATCAAGGGGACCGAGCCGTTGCGGGGAAAGTTCAACCCCTACGCCGTCTTTACCGTGTACAACAACAAGAGCCAGATCAACTTCAACAGCATGACCCCGGAGATGCTGGAGTTCGTCGCCGGCGGCGACCAGGAGATCATCGACGCCTACCGCCAGGCCCAGGAGGAGATGCCGGGGCGATTGTTCAATATCATCGACATGCAGAACATCCTCGGCACCGAGCGCTACTCTCAGATGCGGCTGTTCGTGGCGCCGGCCGGAACGACGACCAACTACTACTACATCGAGGCCATCGGCGAGCCGGGCTACCGGCAGGAAGAGGCCGGCGACGGGCAGGCACAGCGCCACTGGCCCGGGCTCAGGATCGAGGCCATCTATCAGTGGCAGGGCAACAAGGCCAAGTACCTCTTCTGGAAGGAAAGCTTTTCATGAGCGAGCCGCTGCAGCTCATCATCCGCAACGACGGGGTCACCATCTGCGGCGAGCCGGACATCAGGCTTTCCGCCGCCGAGGAGGTGGGCCTGGGCAAGAGGCTCGCCGAGTACTTCATCACCCGGGGGATCACCAGCCGGGCGGTGGTGCTGTTTCTCGCCGAGGAGATGCTGTTCTACAAGACCTTTCCCCTGCCCCTCAATACCGGCGACCTCAAGCAGGCGATCACCTTCCAGCTGGACATGCTGGCGCCTTTTCCCGAGGAGGACCTGCTCTACAGTTATTCCACCCAGCGCCAGAAGGAACAGTACCGGATAACCCTCGCCTGCGCCAGCCGCCAGGTGGTGGAACCCTGCCTGAAGGAGATCGCCGCGGCCGACATCCGGATCGCCGGCCTTTATCCCGAGTTCATGCGTTACCTCTCCAAATCGTCGCCCAGGGACAAATGGGGGCTGCTGATCGGCGGCCGCCTCGGCCGGCTTCTCGTCTTCGACGGGCAGCAGCTCGTCGAGCGGATGCTTTTCCCGGCGACGCCGCCTCTGGAGGAACTCACCGCGCTGGCCGGCACCGACCGTTTCTATCAGATCGACGCGGCCGAGGACGGGCCGTGGCCGGACGCCCGCAAGCTGCTCGGCGACGGCAAGCTGAACCTCAAGGAGTTCAACCTGCTGCCCGCCACCTACCGGCGGCCGGAATTTTCCCGGTTTTTCATCATCCTGCTGCTGGTGCTGAACGCCGTTGCCCTGCTGGGACTCATCGGCGGCAAGGAGTACCAGTTCCGCTCCCTCTCCGGCCGGGTGGACAGCGAGCTTGCCAAGCTGGCGCCGCTGGCCAGGGAGGCCAAGGAACTCCGGGTCCGGGAGCAGCAGCTGGAGAAATATCTCGCGAGCATCGGCGCCGTCGGCGCCAATCCCGACCTGATCCCCTACCTGAAAAAGATGTCGGACGCCCTGCCGGCCACCGCGTTTCTCGATCAGGTGCGGCTGGACAGCAAGACGAAATCTCTTGATATTCAGGGATATGCCGGCGATATTAACGAGCTGACCGCCAAACTGCCCGAATTCGGCGAGGCCAAGCTGAAGTCCACCAGCCGCCGCAAGGACAAAATCTATTTCGACGTGGAAGTCGCCCTGCCATGATATCCGTCGAGCAAATCCTCCACCGGCTCCGATCCCGCTCGGTGCTCATCGGCATCGCGGCGGCGCTGCTCCTGCTCAACCTGGGGCGCTTCGCCGCCGGATTCTTCGAGGACCGGCAGACCGAACTCGATTCCCGCCTGGTGCGGCTGCAGCAGCAGCGGCGCGAAGCGGCGGAGCTGGAGGATCTCCGGGCGGCCATCGCCGACCTCGAAGAGCGGAAGGAGAGCGTCGGCCGTTTTCTCTTCACCGGCGACTCGGAGGAACAGATCGCCAGCGCCATGCAGATCCTGCTCCAGGAGAAACTGGCGAAAACCGCGCTGGAACCGGAATCGCTGCGGCCGATCCTGCGCGGCAGCAAGGAGAAAGGCAAGGACGAGGCGCCCTTCCAGGAGCTGGCCATCAAGCTGCGTCTTTCCGGTTCCCTGCAGGATTTCGTCGAATTCCTGGCGGACATCTACCGTTCCGACCAGCTGTTCATCATCGAGAATTTCGTGTTGAAGCTCGCCCGCAACGATGTGCTGAAGATCCTGCTCGATCTCAAGGGGTTCTATCAGATAAACACGGAGAAGAAGGAAGGCTGACCGGCCTTCCCGCACGGACCAATGCTGCGTATCGCAACCCTCATGGCCCTGCTGTTCTCCCTGCTCGTCATCGGCCGGGAGACGCTCAGGAGCTGGCAGGCGGTGGAACTCCCCAGGGAACCCGTTGTGGAGCGGAAAAAGTCGGCTGGCCTCGGCCCCATGCCGGTGACCCGGTTCTACCCGGAGGTTCCGGCGGTCATCCCGGATCTGGCCGAGAATTACCTGTTCAACGAACAGCGCAAGCTGGGTACCGACGAACCCGTGGAGGAAGGGGGGGAAGAACCCATCGAGGAACCCGCCGAAACCGTCGACATGGAAAATCTGGAGTACGTCGGCTCGATCATTCTCGGCGACCTGCGCAAGGCCATGGTCAGTTTCACCGTCAGCGAACCGGCGCCACCCCAGCCGGAACAACCCGGCAGACCCCCGGTGCGGGGTATGCCGCAATTGCCGCCGCAGACGGCCCGCAGGGCGGGCGGCGAGCAGAAGGTGACCACGGTGAGCGAGAAGGAAGAGTTCTACGGCTATCTGGTCGCCAGCATCCTTCCCGACCGGATCACCTTCAGCCGGGGCAGCGACTCGGTGGAGAAACTCCTGTACGACCCGGAGAAGGAGCGCAAGGAACCGGCGGCGGGGCGCAGGCCGCCCCCCGGCGCCAACCGGCCGGCTGCCGTGCCGGCCGCGGTCCCTGGTAATGTGCCGCAACCGCCGCCGGTGCAGGTCAATCCCGCCGTCGGCCAGCCGCCGGTGGTCGCCCCGGCCGCGAGCGCGGCCCCGGTTCCGCCGGTGCACCGCCGGGTGGCGATCCCGCCGCGGGCCATTCCCCGTCCCGATCTCATCCAGCGCCGGCAGGTGCCGGGGCAGCAACCGGGACAATGAACCGAGAACCACATGTGGTGTGAACATATGCGAAATGAAAAAGGTGATGCATGAAGCGTCTTGATCTATTGGGCTACCTGGCGCTGATTCTCCTGCTGGGCGGCTGCAGCCTGCCGAAAGAAGAGGGTCTGCAGCATACCTGGCTCGACGTCAACGAGATCAGCTCGAAGATCGAACGGCAGGCGGCGCGCTCCACCGTTCTCGAGGAGGACAGCGGCGAAAAGAAGAGCGGCGCCGAGACCCCGGATCGCAAGGAATACACCATGAAGGAGGGGGCCGGCAACGCCCGCCTCAAGCCCTTTGCCAGCGAGGACCCGGCGGTGCCGGAGGATTTCGAGGGGGAGGGGGTGCTGCTCAACTTCGACAACGCCGACATCTACGAGGTGATCCAGACCATCGCCGAGATCCTCGACATCAACTACATCATCGATCCGGCGGTGAAGGGCACGGTCAACATCCGCTCGGGCAAGAAGATCCCGGTCGAATCCCTGTTCACCGTCTTCAAGAAGATCCTGCAGATCAACGGCCTCGACATCCGGAGCGAGGGCGAATACCAGTACGTCTACGTCGCCCAGCAGCACGCGGTGCCCACCGTGCGCTCCGCCGACGATATCGCCATGCTGAAGGAATCGCCGAAGATGATCACCCAGATCATCCCGATCATGCATCTCGCCTCGGCGGAGGCGCTCAAGCTCGTCGAGCCCTACCTCTCCGACCACGGCCTCGCCCTCGACATGGCGACCCACAACCTGCTGCTGATCACCGACTTTGAAAGCAAGATCATCGACTGCGTCACCATCCTCTCCCAGCTGGACGTCTCGCCGCTGGCCTCGCTGCAGGTGAGCATGATCAAGGTGAAGAACGCGCCCCTCTACGATCTGCGCGACGAACTCGAGGAGCTGCTCACCGCCATGCAGATCAATCGCAGCGACTACAAAGGGGTGACGGTGGTGCCGCTGGAGCGGGTCAACTCGCTGCTGCTGGTGGGCAACAACCGCTACCTCCTGCAGTCCGCCGAGTCCTGGATGAAGGAGCTGGACGTCATGCCCAGCGAGGGGCGCGACAACATCTACATCTACAACGTCCGCAACAGCATCGCCTCCGAACTTTCCGACCTGGTCAACAGCCTGATCACCGATTCCGGCTCCCAGGCGAAGAGTTCCACCACCACGACGCCCACCCCGCCGCCGGCCCCGCCGGCGCAGCCGGGCATGCCGGCGGCGAAAACCGAGAGCAAGACCAGAACCCAGAGCAAGCCCCGCACCTCCTCCGGCGCGCCCAGTTCCGCCATGCAGTTCGCCGGCGAGCCGCTGCTCCTCGCCGACGACGGCCGCAACGTCATCCTCATCCGCGCCCTGCCGCCCGATTACGCCCGCATCGTCAAGCTGCTGGAGCGGCTCGACAACATGCCCCGGCAGGTGCTCATCGAGATGATGGTGGCGGAGATCAAGCTCACCGATGAGTTGCAGATGGGTTTGGAATGGTATGTAAATAAGGGATCGAACCGTTTTGCCAATATATTCAGCAAGGGGGAGGGGGGAGGAATCGAAACCTGGCCGGGCGGCGGCTTCACCTACAAGCTGCTGGCCGATAAGACCAACATCTACACCCTATTGAACGTATTGGCCACCGACAACAACCTTTCCGTTCTTTCCTCGCCGCAGGTGCTGGTGCTCAACAACGAAACCGCGACGGTCAACGTCGGCGATCAGGTGCCAATCGTCACCAGCCAGATCACCGACGTCAACAACACCACCACCACCGCATCCAACCAGACCATCCAGTACAAGGACACCGGCATCATCCTCAACGTCACCCCGCGGATCAACTACGACGGCATCATCCTCATCGATGTCGACCAGCAGGTCAGCGGCGTCAATCAGGAGTTGAAAACCGGGGTCAATTCGCCGACCATTTCCACCCGGCAGGTGAAAACCAAGCTGGCGGTGAAGGACGGCCAGTCAGTGCTTATCGGCGGACTCATTTCCCGAAACAAAAACGCGACCGACGTTGGCGTGCCGCTGGTCAAGGACGTGCCGTTTTTTGGTAATCTGTTCAAGTACCAGTCCCAGAGCGATATCAACAACGAATTGGTCATCATCATCACACCCCATGTCATTGAAAGTGAAAATGTCCTTGAGCAGTACACCCGAGAATTCCAGTTCAAAATGGATGAACTGCGGCATGAGCTGAAGCCGGTCAAGAAAGATACTCTTCCCACAGGACAACAACAGTCATCTCAAGTGGGAACAGACGGCTCTTCTCCCGCCTTTGCCCGCCAGTAGCCCCCAGGGGATGGCAGGCCGCAACCGGGCTTGCCATCCCTTTTTTTTCATGTTAGGTTAACCGCCTAGTCTGACCGCCTGCGCCCTCCGCGCGGGCATCTTCCTCGCTCCGGCATTTGTCTTCCGCCGGAGAAACTGCTGTATAAGCGCGAATCGAATGCCGCACTGTCAGTGGGCGCCGGAGGCGTCCACCGGAAGGCGGACCTGCGACAAGAGAGGTGTGTCTTGAAAAAGAAGATTCTGGTTGCCAACCGCGGCGAGATCTCCCTGCGCATCATCCGGGCCATCCAGGAACTCGGCCATACCGCCGTGGCCATCTACGAAACGCCCGACAACGACGCCCTGCCCATCCGCACCGCCGACGAGGCGATCTGGATCGGCGACGGACCGCGCCGCGACTATCTCAACATCGACAAGGTGATCCGGGCGGCGAAGAAATGCGGCGCCGACGCCATCCATCCGGGCTACGGCTTTCTCGCCGAGAATCCGGCCTTTGCCAAGGCCTGCGAGGACGCGGGCATCATCTTCATCGGCCCGGCCTCGGATGTCGTCCAGAAGCTGGGGGACAAGGTCACCGCCCGTCAGATCATGAAGGAGGCCGGCATCCCCATGGTGCCGGGAACCTCCAACCTCGCCGCCGGCGACGCCGGCCTGCAGGAGGCGATCAACTTCGGCGAGAAGTACGGCTACCCGGTGATGCTCAAGGCCACCGCCGGCGGCGGCGGCCGCGGCATCCGCAAGGTGGAGAATTCCCGCCAGCTGAAGGAGGAACTGCCCGTTGCCCGCAGCGAGGCCAAGGCCGCCTTCGGCAACGACGATGTCTATCTCGAAAAGGCGGTGGTCAACCCCAAACACGTCGAGGTGCAGATCATCGCCGACAAGTTCGGCGAAACCGTGCATCTCGGTACCCGCGACTGCTCCATCCAGCGCCGCAACCAGAAGCTGGTGGAGATCGCGCCGGCACAGATCAACAATCAGGAACTGCTGGACAAGATCTGCGACACCGCGGTCAAGGCGGCCAAGGCCGCCAACTACTTCAACGCCGGCACCGTCGAATTCCTGGTCGACCATGACTTCAACTACTACTTCATGGAGATCAACACCCGGCTGCAGGTGGAGCACACGGTCACCGAAATGGTCACCGGCATCGACATCGTCCGCACCCAGATCAAGCTGGCGCTCGGCAAGAAACTGGCCTTCCGCCAGGAGGACGTCCATATCCGCGGCAACGCCATCGAGGTGCGGATCAACGCCGAGGACCCGCAGAACAACTTCATGCCCGAGGGCGGCAAGACGGTCACCATGTACCGGTCGCCGGGCGGCTACGGCGTCCGTCTCGACGGCTTCGTCTACCAGGGCTACACCGTACCCGAGGTCTACGACTCGCTCCTGGTCAAGCTCACCGTGCACGGCTTTTCCTGGAACGAAACGGTGGACCGGCTCCGCCGCTGCCTGCGCAATTACGTCATCGTCGGGCCCAAGACCACCATCCCCTTCTACCAGAAGCTGGTCGAGGACATCGATTTCCAGAAGGGGGTTTTCGACACCTCCTACCTGGAATCGCACGGTCACCTCCTTCACTACGAGGAGCAGACCAGCGAGGTACAGAAGCTGGCCAACCTGATCGCCGAGATCCATTTCAAGAAAGAGAATCCCTACGCCATCTGAGGCGGGGAAGGAAAAGGTACGCATCATGGAACGCATTGTTCAGGGAATGAAAGTCGCGGACATGCTCCGCATCCTGCGGGGCGCCGACGGGTACTACATCACCAACACCGCCCGCGACATGTCGCAGTCCGACTACAAGAACCGCATCCTCCTCCACACCGATCTCCTCGCCGCACCCAGCCGGGAGCAGGCCGGTTATTTCTCCCTGGAGATCACCGGCGGCGCCTCCATCCACGTCGACATCCTGCGCAAGCAGGTGGACCCCTTCCGCAAGCTGGAACTGCTGCGCGACGCCATGCCGAACACCATGTTCCAGACCCTGTGCCGGGGCGTCAACCTGTTCGGCTATCGGCCTTATCCGCAGAACGTCATCCGCATGGTCGTGCGCGAATTCGCCAAGTACGTCGACGTCTGGCGGGTGTTCGACTTCATGAACCACATCCCCAACATGCAGGCGGTGTTCGAGGAGGTGCAGCATGCCGGCAAGGTGCTCGAACCCTGCATCTGCTTCTCCACCGGCCCCGAGCACACCGATGAGTTCTACGTCGGCAAGGTGGCCGAGATCCTGGCGGTGACCGGCCCGGACATCCTGCTCTGCATCAAGAACCACGGCGGGTTGGGCTCGCCGAAGCGGATCGGCCAACTGGTCGACGCCATCAAGCAGCGCTATCCCGAGATGGTCATCCACTACCACGGCCACAACACCGACAGCAACGACATCGGCCGCATCGAGGCGGCGGTGCTGAACGGCGCCAAGATCGTCGACGCCTCCGACCATGCCTTCACCGGCTACTTCGGCCCGCCGCCGGTGCTCACCGTGATCCACACCCTGGCCGAGCACGGCAAAAAGGCGGTGGGGATCGACGAGAAGGCGATTATCGAGACCTCCAACGTGCTGCGCGATCAGCGCAAGCACTACGAATATTTCGAATCCCAGTTCAAGGGTTTTCTGCCCACCGTCCAGATCCACAAGCTGCCGGGCGGCGCCATGGGCTCCAGCTTCGAGCAGGCAGTCAAGGGGGGCTTCCTCGACCGGATGCCGGAGATCCTCCACGACGAGCTGCCCACCGTGCAGCGTGACCTCGGCAACTGGTGGAGCGTCACCCCCGGCTCGCAGATCCTCTGGACCACCGCGGTTTCCAACGTCATGGAGGGCGACCGCTATGCCAATCCCTCCGGCGACCTCAAGAACCTGCTCCTCGGCAAATACGGCCCCTTCCCCTTCTACAAGCCCGCCGACTGGATCTACGAGAAGGTGTTCGGCAAGGATTGGAAGAAGATCCTCGAAGAGCAGGGCGGCATGGACCGGATCGAGGACATCGATATCGAGAAGGAGAGGGAGGCCCTGGCGAAGAAGCTGGGCGACACCCCCAGCGATCAGCAGCTGGTGACCTACCTGCAGCACCCCAACGACGCGGTGGCCTTCTTCAAGTTCGAGCAGAAGTTCGGTCAGGGCCACGTGCTGCCGCCGGAGATCCTCTTCAAGCGCGGCGGGTTCAAACTGGGCCAGACCCTGCAGTTCAAGGACTGCCACGGCAAGGAACACCTGGTGGAGATCGGCCCGTCCCAGAAGAACGAGGAAACCGGCGAGTCCAGCGTCTACCTCAACGTCGACCACCACACCCGCGAGTACATCTTCAAGGAAGTGGCGGCCGCAGCGGCCGCCGCCGCGGTGCAGACCATCTCCAAGGAGGAGATCGTCGAACTCGCCCAGGTCGGCGATGTGCGCGCCCCCTTCAAGGCCAATGTCTGTGAGGTGCTGGTCAAGGAAGGGCAGGAGGTGCAGAAAGGCGACAAACTGGTGGTGCTGGAGGCGATGAAGATGCAGACCCCCATCGTCAGCGAGGTCTCCGGTACGGTGGAGAAGGTGTCCACCGAACTAGGGAAGGCGGTGCAGCCGGGCGACAAACTGGTGAAGGTGGTCGTCCCGAAGGAATGAGCCTTCCCCGGATTAGTGATAAAAAAAGGAGGTCCGCACGGACCTCCTTTTTTTTGCCCGGTACCGGTCGCGGTCAGGCTTCGATCACCGAATTCTCGCCGCCGTAAGGGTTGGCGGCGCGGTTGCCGTTGGCCGGATCGTTCCACCACTGGCCGTCGACCAGGAAGAGGTACTCGTGTCGGCCCCCTTTGAGCTTCAGTGATTTTTTGAAGGTGCCGTCCTTGAAGCGGCGCATGGGACTGGCCGCCGGGTCCCAGCCGTTGAAATCGCCGACCAGAAAGACCGTGGCGGCCTCGGGGGCGAACAGGGTGAATTCCACGGACGGGGTGTTGCTTTTCGGGGCGGCGGCTTTTTTGGTGGTGGTCTTGGTTGCCATGTGAATCTCCTCTCCGGAATGCTCTGCCAAGCAGGGTTGATGTGTCGATATCTCCTGTAGATGATGAGGGAGCGGCAACCGGAATGTCAAATGAAAAATGCGTCAGGGCCGGAAGACCGCACTGCGTTCGCGATGACGCCGCGGGTCCTCTCCGTCTTCGCGAGGAAGAGGGTGAGGAAGCGCTCCGGAATTTGGCGAGAGGGCGCCCGATGCTCCTCAACCGAAAACGACGCGGTGGAAGCCGCCTTCCGGAAAGAAGGGGCGGGCCGCCGCGATCCCGGTGATCTCGGTGATATAGGCCTCCAGAATCAGATAGACCTCGGTGGAGCCGCGCATGCAGGCACACAGGGTCTGACCGTGATGGCCGAGCACGGTGTGCAGATGGATTTTCGGCGTCTCGCCGTCGAAGAAGATGGAGCCCATGCCGACCACCTCGTGGGGGTCGACGATGCGGTGCCAGACGGGTTCGGGCGGCATGGTCGGTTCCTTCGGGCCGGTGACCACCTCGGCCCGGCGGATGCCGCCCAGGAGATGGAACCAGGCGCAGCCGATCCGTTCCCTGCGGGCGAGGGCGGTGAGCTCCTCGAGAAAATCGTCGCCGTGATCGAAACGGACGGCAAACACCCTGCCGATTCTGCCTTCGCGATAGTCCATGTCATTCTTCCTCGGCAAAACGTTGTTTTTCGTGGGCGGCGTGCAGCAGGCGGAAGATCTCACGCCGATGCACCGGATAGCGGCTGCGGGCATAGCGGATCGCCAGCCGGCGCACCTCGGCGCTGTCGAGCCGGGGAAACAGCCGCACCGCCTCATCCAGGGCCGGGCTCTGCCAGCTGGCGGTGAAGTCCACCGGTTCTTCCTCGTCGTCCAGGGCGGCTATGGCCTCGTTGATGATGTCGTCGCGCAATCGTTCCAGTTGCTGGAAATCCCTGGCCTGACGCAGCCGCGAGCCCTGGCGCTTTTCGAGGAACTCGTAGAGCGGCGCCGCATCGCATTCCCGCAGCAGGCGGGCGATGTACTTGAGCTGGCGTTTGCGGGCCGGCCCTTTCAGGGATCGCCCCTGGCGCAGTTCTTCCAGCAGCGGGCGCTCCGCCGGCAGGGCGGCGAGTTCGGCGCCGGTGAGGTCGAGCAGGTTGCCGGCCAGATCCTCGATCCCCCTGGCGCGGCGCTTTTTTTCCGAGCGGCTGAGGGTATAGTCGCCCTCGGTTTCGTCGATCTTTTTTTGGTTGCCTTTCATGAACGGCCTACTGTAGTATTCCCTATTCTCACGAACGCGCTGTCTCCCGGCAGCATTTCTGTCTGTCGCTGTTCCGCCCCACGGGATCGCATACGGCGGGACCCTACCCCTGGACAAACGCCCATGACCATACCACAGGTGTTCACCATCAATCAACCGACCAGAATCCGCTTCGGTTCCGGCGCCATCGCCTCCCTGCCGGAGCTGTTGCGCGAGGCCGGCGGCAGCCGTGCCTTCGTCGTCGTCGACCCCGGTCTGGTCAGGGCCGGCATCGCCGAACGGATCACCGCACCGCTCTCCCAGGCCGGCATCCCCTTCACCGTCTACAGCGACATCGATCCGGAGCCTGGGCTGCGCCTCGCCGACAACGGCACCGAACTCGCCCGCGCCTTCGGCGCCGACTGCGTCGTCGGTGCCGGCGGCGGTTCGGCCATGGACGTGGCCAAGGCGGTGGGGATCCTCCTCACCAACGGCGGCCGCGCCGAAGACTACCTCGGCCTCGGCAAGATCAAAAAGGCCGGAGTGCCGAAGATCATGGTGCCCACCACCGCCGGTACCGGCGCCGAGGTCACCTTCACCGCCGTGTTCATCAACGAGCGCACCGGGTCCAAGGGCGGCATGAACGGCGATCCCCTCTACCCGGAGGCGGCGGTGCTCGATCCCGAGCTTACCCGTTCGCTGCCGCCGCAGGTGACCGCCACCACCGGCATCGACGCCTTTGTCCACGCGCTGGAATCCTACGTCTCCATCCAGGCGCAGCCGATCTCCGAGATGTACGCCCGCGAGGCCATCACCCTGATCAGCCGCAACCTGCCGGTGGCCTATGCCAACGGCGACAACATGACGGCGCGCAGCAACATGCTCATGGGCAGCCTGCTCGCCGGCAAGGCGCTGGCCACCGCCGGCGTCGGCCTGGTGCATGCCATGGCCTATCCTCTGGGCGGCATGTTCAACGTTCCCCACGGTCTCGCCAACGCGGTGCTCCTGCCCTTCGTCGTCGACTACAACATCATCGGCGCCCCGGAGAAATTCGCCGCCATCGCGGCCATGATGGGCTACTCCACCCGGAAGTTGGCGCCGATCCCGGCGGGGAGGGTGGCCATCGAGGCGGTGTTCAATCTGAACGCCGAGGTGGGCATCCCGGGGACCCTGGCCGAACTGGGCATCGACCGCGAGGCGGTGCCGGAGATGGCGCGAATCGCGCTCACCGTCACCCGGCCGGTGGAGAACAACCCGCGCAAGCCGACCATTGACGACGTCATCGCCATCTACGAGGCGGCCTTCGAGGGCTACGAGTAGTACGGGGACTCAGGGCACGGCATTCCCTTCGCCGCTGTCATCGGCCTGTCCGCATCCTGATGTATAACGGACAGGCCGCTTTCGCGGATCTGCCGCACCCTGAGAGCCCATGCAAAAGCCTGCGATGTGATGCGGATGATGTTTTCAGAGGAAACGGTTTAACAAAATTTGGAGGACAGCCATGCCCGGTTTTGAAGTTTTTGGCGCGGAGGAGAAGGCGCAGATCGCCGAGGTGCTCGACACCGGCGTGCTCTTCCGATATGAATTTCCCGAGCAGCGGAAAGGTGTCTACAAGGTCCGCGAGCTGGAACAGCGTTTCGCCGCCTACTGCGGTGTCGGCCATGCCCAGGCGGTGACCTCCGGCACCGCGGCGCTGAAGGTGGCCTTGACCGCACTCGGCATCGGCGACGGCGATGAGGTGATCACCCAGGGCTTCACCTTCGTCGCCACCTGGGAGGCGATCTTCGACTGCGGCGCGGTGCCGGTCTTCGCCGAGGTGGACACCACCCTCAACATGGACCCGGAGGATCTCGAGAAGAAGATTACGCCGCGCACAAGAGCGATCATCCCGGTGCACATGATGGGCGCGCCTGCCCGCATCGTCGAGATCAAGGCGATCGCCGACCGGTACGGCATTCCGGTGATCGAGGACACCGCCCAGGCGGCCGGGGCGAGTCTCCATGGCCGGCGGCTGGGGAGCTTCGGCGCCTGCGGCACCTTTTCCTTCGACGCGGTGAAAACCATGACCACCGGCGAGGGCGGCATGGTCATCACCGACAATGAGGATCTCTGGCGGAAGATGAGCGAATACCACGACCACGGCCACGACCACGCGGTCAACCCCGGCGGGCGCGGCGGCGAGGGAAGGTCGTTCGTCGGCTTCAACTTCCGGATGATGGAACTGCAGGGCGCCATCGGCCTGGCCCAGCTCGCCAAGCTCGACGAGCGGATCATCGCGCCGCAACGGCGCAACAAGGCGGTGCTCCGAGAGATCGTCGGCCGGCTGCCCGGGGTGAGTTTCCGCACCGTCCTCGATCCGGCCGGCGACAACGCCAGCTTCCTCGCCTTTTTCCTGGAAGACGCGGCGACGGCGAAACGGGTCAACGGCGTGCTCGGCGAATCCGGTGCCGGCGCCATCGCCTTTGCCGGCAATACCTGGCACTACTATCCGAAATGGGAACATCTCACCGGCGGTAAGACCCTGGCGGCGAACGGCTGGCCCTTCGCCACCGGCGACGGCCGCCGCAAGGTGGTCTACGATCCCGGGGCGCTGCCGAAGTCGGCGGCGATCATGGACCGGCTCCTGGTCTATCCGGTACCGGTGGTGCTTGCCGACAGCCGCGTCGAACAGATTCGCGCAGCGGTTGCCAGGGTCGCCTGAACGGCGGAGGAGTTATTGCCGGCCGCGGCCGCAGAGGTAGACGTCGAACCGGCTGCTCTCGCCGCTGAGGGCATGGGAGGGGGCGGCGCCGGCGAGTGGCGGCGCATGCCGCGGCCGCTTGACCACCACCCGTTTCGTCGCCTTGTCGAGGGCGGCGGCAAGCAGGGAATCGGCGTCCTGGTCGTCGCCGGCCAGGAGCCGCAGGATACGCATCTCCTTTTTTGCCAGGGCCTGCCTGCCACTTTCCGGATACATGGGGTCGAGATAGACGCAGTCGGCGGCCTCCATCGCCGGATCGCGGAGCAGGGCGAGACTGTCACCCGGAAGAAGGGTCATCCTCGCGACGATAGCGCTGATCGCCGGCTCGCTTTGACCCCGGCGCAGGCCGTCGGCCAGCAGTTCGGCCACCAGCGGCGACCGTTCGAGCATGAGGACCCGGCAGCCGAGGGAGGCGAGAACGAAACCGTCGCCGCCCAGACCGGCGGTGGCGTCGATCACCGAGGTGATGCCGCGGCCGACTCCCACCGCCCGGGCCACCGCCTGGCCGCCGCCGCCCCCCTTTTTTCTGCGGTAGGTGGCGGCGCCGGAGGCGAAATCCACCCGGAGCGGCCGGCCGGCCAGGGATGGCACACGGAGTTGCAGTCCCCTGTCGGTGAACTCGAGTATCCCTGTTGCCGCACCGGCAGCGGCAGGCTCCAGCAGCGGCAGGCCGAGACGCGCTGCGAGCAGCGAACTGAGCTGTCGCAACGGGCCTGATGCGGCCCGCACCACCAAAGAAGGCGGAGCAGGAGAAGGCGGCGTTGGGCGGGATGGTGGCATGCGGTTTCTTCTGAAATTCTGGATTGCTTCGTCTCTCCGTTCCCCGCAACGAGGGGGCCAGCCGTCCGGGTCGTCATTGCGAGGGCCGCAGGTCCGTGGCAATCCAGAAGTGCGGCGGCAGAACGGCATCCTGCCCGCCGGCGGCAGACCAACAGCTCCGGTTTGCTCGCTCTTCGCCATGACGCCGGGGATGGAGCCGGATTGGTAACCGTTCACCGCACTGGTACGGTGGTGCACAACCACCTGCGTTGTACCCGTTCAGAAGTGCCACAGATTCGGACAAGCGGACCGGCGCCGCGTACTTTGCGTATGTAAGCCGGGCCGATCGTTCGAAGATGGGGTGCTGCTGAACGGTTACCCCGGATTGTAGCATTCCCAGCGCCTGCCGTCATCCGAGCGCGGGTGGCGATCCGCAAAAATTGTACGGAAGATCTCATCCCATGGAACAGAAATTCCCGCCACAGGTCGTCGCCATCATCCCGGCGCGCTACCAGTCCAACCGTTTCCCGGGCAAGCCGCTGGCGCCGATCTGCGGCAAGCCGATGATCCAGCATGTCTACGAGCGCGCCGCCGCGGTGGCGCTTCTCTCCCGGGTGTCGGTGGCCACCGATGACCAGCGTATCGCCGATTGCGTCCACGCTTTCGGCGGCGAGGTGGTGATGACCAGGAGCGATCACGTCTCCGGCACCGACCGGCTCGCCGAGGCGGCGTCCCTGCTCGGCATCGCCGAGACCGACGTGGTGGTCAACATCCAGGGCGACCAGCCGCTGTTTCCCGCCGAGGTGATCCACCAGGTCGCCGGGCCGCTCCTCGACGATCCCGCCCTGCCGATGGCCACCCTGATCTACAAGATCGTCCGCCCCGAGGAGATCAACGATCCCAACCACGTCAAGACGGTCTTCGACCGGCACGGCAACGCCCTCTACTTTTCCCGTTCCGCCATTCCCTTTCAGCGCAATCCCGAGGAAAAGGTGGCGCCCACCTACTACAAGCATCTGGGCTTCTACGCCTACCGCAAGGGCTTTCTCCTCACCTTCGTCGGTCTGCCGGAAGGGGAGTGGGAACGGTTCGAAAAGCTGGAGCAGCTGCGCGCCCTGGAGTACGGCTACACCATCAGGGTGGTGCTCACCGGCCACGACTCCATCGAGGTCGACACCCCGAAGGATCTGGAACGGGTCGAGGCGATGATCCGGGGGGAGGCTCGCTCGTTGTCAGCGGCTCACCCGGCCTGCGGCCGCGGTATATCATGAAAGTAACTTCGTATTGCCTGACGAAAATTCAAGCAGTCAGCGTGAAGTTACCTGGAAGTGCAGCGGCAGCGAAACGGTCGTCGTTGTCGTAAGCGTGGTCGAAAGGACGATGCCCCGATGGCAGGCTGACGGCTCCGACTGGATTGTTTCGTCGCTGCGCTTTTCGCAATGACGGGGAGGGAGAGACCGCCCCGGGCGTCATCGCGAGCGCAGCGTGGCGATCCAGTCTTCGCCGCTGCGACAGCCATCCGCGTGTCGCCCATCCGGGTGTGTGCCGCCGGGGGTAACCCAGTCGAGCAAAGGGCTCAGCCGCCGGCGATGGAGGGAACCCGCCTGGTTCGGCGATTACGATTACGACAACGACAACGACAACGCGGAAGAAGGGATATTTACATAAACGTACAGGAGGAGATCAACGTGAGAAAGAAAATCACCATCATCGGCGCCGGCAATGTCGGGGCGACCGCCGCCCACTGGGCGCTTTCCAAAAGACTGGGCGACGTGGTCCTGCTCGACGTGGTCGAGGGGGTTCCCCAGGGCAAGGCGCTCGATCTGCTGCAGGCCGGCCCCCTGACCGGTTTTCCCTACCGGATGACCGGCAGCAACGATTACGCCGACGCCGCCGGTTCGGACGTGGTGATCATCACCGCCGGTCTCGCCCGCAAGCCCGGCATGAGCCGCGACGACCTGCTCGCCAAGAACGTCGCCATCGTCCGTTCCTGCGCCGAGCAGGCGGCGAAGGTGGCGCCGGAGGCGGTGCTCATCGTCGTCACCAACCCCATCGACGCCATGGTCCACACCGCCTACAAGGTGTCCGGCTTTCCCAAGAACCGGGTGATCGGCATGGCCGGGGTCCTCGATTCCGCCCGGTACCGCACCTTTCTCGCCGAGGCGCTCGGGGTGTCGCCCCAGGACGTCAACGCCCTGGTGATGGGTATCCATGGCGACAACATGCTGCCGCTGGTGCGGCTCGCCAACGTCGCCGGCGTGCCGGTCACCGAACTCTTGTCCGCCGAGGCCATTGCCGCGATCGTCCATCGCACCCAGCACGGCGGCATCGAAATCGTCAACCATCTCAAGACCGGTTCCGCCTTCTACACCCCCGGCCTCGCGGCGGTGGAGATGGCCGAGGCGGTGCTCACCGACAGCAAGCGGGTGCTGCCCTGCGCCGCCTACCTCGAGGGCGAATTCGGCTTTTCCGGCTGTTTCCTCGGCGTGCCGGTGGTGCTGGGGGCGACGGGCATCGAGCGGATCATCACCTTCTCCCTCAACGACGAGGAGAAGGCGGCGATGCTGGCTTCGGAAAAGACGGTGCGCGCCCAGATGGCGGCCACCGGACTGTAAGGCGCATGACCGGAAACGGCCGCAAGGGCTGCGACCTGCAGGGGGCGTTGCGCCAGGTGTTCGCCGGCAGCATCGGGCCTCTCGATCTGCTGCCGTACAACAGCCTGGTGGAGAAGATGGTGCACCTGGTGCTGGAGGGGGTGCCTGCCGTTCCCGCCGGCGCCGGCGCCGATCTGGAGCGCTTGCGGGCCAGCATCGAAAACCGGGCCGCCGACAGCGTCCGGGTGGTGGTGCTGGGTGGCGGCACCGGGTTGTCCAACGTCATCGGCGGCGACAGCCGCCGGGACGACTGGCCGGCGGCTCCCTTCCAGGGGCTCAAGAAGATTTTCCCGGCCACCGTTTCCGTGGTCTGCGTCACCGACGACGGCGGCTCCACCGGGGAACTGCTCAAGGACCTGCCGCTGATCGGCATCGGCGATCTCCGGCATGTGCTGCTCTCCTCGGTACAGGAGAGACGGCTGGCCCACCGGTACGGGCTCGGCTGGGAGGAGAGTTTCCGGGTCGTCGACACCCTGCACCGCCTGTTCAACTATCGGTTCATGGCGCCGCCGGAATCGGTGGAGGCCATCGCCGCCGCCATCGCCGGTTTCGACCGGCTGCCGGAGGGGTTGCGCGAGGGGCTGTACCGCCTGCTCGTCGTCCTGTTCACCGAGAAGGAGCTCCGTGGGTTGTGGCGGCGCAATCACTGTCTCGGCAATCTGCTGCTCGCCGCCGCCATCCACCTCTCCTGCCCCTGGGGCTGTCTGGGGCCGGGCAGGGAAATCCCGCCGGAGGCGGTGACCGGCGGCATCCGCCTGCTCTGCTCCCTGCTGGGCACCGCCGACAACGCGGTGCTGCCCTGCACCACCACCCCGGCCAGGCTCAAGATCCTCTATGCCAACGGCGTGCTGGCCAGCGGCGAGTACAAGTCGAGCCTCGCCCGCCGCAACTGCCCGGTGGACCGGGTTTTCGTCGAGTACGCCGCGGAGCCGCGGGTGCCGGACGGGGTGATAGCCGCCATCCGCGAAGCCGATCTCGTCGTCATGGCGCCCGGCAGCCTCTACACCTCGCTGATTCCGGTGCTGCAGCTTGCCGAAATCGCCGAGGCCATCCGGGCCAACCGGCAGGCGGTGAAGGTGCTGGTCGCCAATCTCTGGGTCCAGAAGGGGGAGACGGATCTGGTGGGCGACGACCCGCAGCGGCGCTTTCACGTCTCCGACCTGGTGAAGAGCTACCAGCGCAACATTCCGGGTGGGGTCGCCGGCCTGTTCGACAAGATCATGGCGGTGAGTCTGCGCAACATCCCCGGCAGCGTGCTGCAGAACTATGCCATCGAGGGCAAGGTTCCCATCTATCTCGATCGCGAGGAGCTGATCGGCATGGGCTTCGTGCCGGTGGAGGCGCGGATCTTTTCGGAGAATCAGCTCGCCGGCCGCGGCGCCCTGCAGCACGATCCCGCCTCCCTTGCCCGTGCCCTGCATACCATCTGGGCGCTGAGGGAGTATTTCCCGGCCGATATCCGGGGGCGGCTGCCCGAGGAAGCCCCCTTCCAACCGCCGGCGGCTGGCGTCGCTCTGCTTCCCTGCGAGCGGCACGCGGTGTTCCGGGAACACACCGCCCGCATCTGCGGCGATGCCGGCATCGCCAACCGGCTGCTGGACATCTGCTGGTTCCACCAGGACATCCTGGCCGAGCACCTGGACCGGGTCGACGCCATCCGGATCGTGGCAGAGGAAAGCTGGAGCCGCTGCCAGAAGTGGGACAACATCTTTTCCTTCTATGAACCGGAGAGCCGCGCCATCGTCATCCGCAGCGACGTGGCAATCGACAGCAACCGTTTCGAAATCGGTTTTCTCATCGCCCTCGGCCAGTCGCTGCTCGGCGATTACGCCGCCCGCAAGGAACTGCAGCCGGTCACCGTCGGCGACCATGAGCGCGGCAAGATCTACCTGCTGGAACTGCGGCCGGAAGGGGAGCGGAATTGCTTCTTCACCGCCGCCGAGCTGCGCCGCTATCTGCACCTCGCCAGGATGAACGATGCCGACGGCGAGCCGCTGCTCTTCACCCGCCTGATCAACGCCGGCGAGGGCTTCACCCCGCCGGGGCTCCTCTTCGGCATGATGTACGCCTGGTACCTGGACAACCGCTTCACCGCCTACATGGAGTACAAGATGGCCATCGCCCGCAACCGGGTTTCGGACCTCATCCCCGAGCAGCAGCGCACCGCCTGCCGCCGCCGGGAGATGATCGATTTTTTCCGCACCGTGGTCTTCCGGCAGAACATCCTTCCCGGCGCATGATCCAGCTGCCGGAATTCGTTCCTGACCCCTCCGGCCGCTGGCGTCTGCTGGTCCATGTGCGCTGCGGCGATGGGATGGCGGCGGCGTTTCTGGCCGCCTGCCGCCAGGAAAGGATCCCTGTCGACCTCCTGCCGGTGACCGGGCAGAACCCCGAGAGTCTCCAACTGCTTTCCCGCCCGGAAACCGACTGCGACCGGCTTCTTCTCGATATCTCCGCTCTGCTCGCCGGAAAAGGCTGGGACTGCGATATCGTCGAAACCCGCCTGCTGCCCGCTACGGGGAAGCCGGACGAGCAGGGAACGGCGGGGGAGATCCGGGAACGCTATGGTCTCGACCTCGCCTTCGCCTCCTTCTTCGGCAGCGGCGGCCACCCCAGCACCCGGCTGATCGCGGCCCTGCTGGCCGAGGTGATGCGCGTCGCCTCACCGCCGGCCACGGTGCTCGACCTGGGTTGCGGCAGCGGCATTCTCGCCCTCGTTGCCGCCCGCCTCGGGGCAGGGCGTATCCTTGCGGTGGATGTCGACCCGGGGGCGGTGGATCTGGCCCGCGGTAACGTCCGCCGCAACCGGCTCGGCGGGATTGTCGCGGTCGAGTGTCTGGATCTCGGCGCGGTGACCGGTTCCTTTGCCCTGGTGCTCGCCAATCTGCCCGCCGGGGTGCTGGTGCGGCATGGCGGCAGGATAGCCGGACTGACCGCGCCCGGGGGGCGGCTGCTGGTTTCCGGCCTGATGACCGGCCAGCGCGCCGGGGTGCTTGCGGCGCTGGCCGGCTGTCGACTGGAGGAGGAGCGGAACGAAGGCGGCTGGCTGGCCCTTTCGCTGATCCGGGAGGAATAGGGTCTTTGCAACCGTGTTGCATCCCTCCGGGTGGGCGCCGCCCATGGGCAAGTCAGGCGCCCGGGCTCGACTTGGGCGGCGGCGGTCAGACCCCCCGGTCGATGCCCGGCCAGAGCAGTTTGTGGAGTTGCAGCTGCAGGCGGACCGGAATGTCGTCGGCGAGGATCCAGGCGGCAAGGTCGGCGCCGTCGAGACGGCCGCTTACCGGGGAAAAGAGGAGTTCGCGGCCAAGAAGGCGGTGCTGGCGGATGAAGGCCAGCGCCCAGCGATAGTCCTCCCGCGAGGAGAGGACGAACTTGAGCTGGTCGTGGTCGCGGAGCAGGGCGAGGTTGGGGAGGTGGAAGTGTCCGGCCATGCCGCTTCCCGGGCACTTGACGTCGACTATCGCCACCGCCGCAGCCGGCAGCCGGTCGATGGCCAGCGAACCGTTGGTCTCCACCAGGACGGTGCGGCCGCGGCCGAGCAGTTCCTCGATCAGCGGATAGACCCCTTCCTGCAGCAGGGGCTCGCCACCGGTGATCTCGACGATGGCGCCGCGGTAGCGCCCGGCCCAGTCGACCAGTTCGCCGATGGCCGCCGTCTCGCCCCCGTCTTCCTGGCTGTAGGCGGCATCGCACCAGGCGCAGCGCAGGTTGCAGCCGGCGAGACGAAAGAAGACGCAGGGCAGACCCGCCCAGGTCGATTCCCCCTGGATGCTGTGAAACCGTTCACAGATCCGGAGGCTGTTCACGCACGCGGGCCGTAATAGGTGACGCCGCAGGGGTCGGTTTCGCGGACCGTGACGCTGTAGACGCGGTAGCGTTCGTCGTGGAGGGTCTTGTCCAGGGTTTCGTAGATGTGGACGGCGATGTTCTCGGAGGACGGGTTGCGGCGCAGAAAGGCGGGATGCTGGTTGAGATCGCGGTGGTCGAGATCGTCCATCACCCGGGCCACCGCCTGTTTCACCGTACGGAAGTCGACCCCCATGCCCAGCTCGTCCAGTTCGGTGGCGCGGACGGTGACCGTCACCTTCCAGTTGTGGCCGTGGGGCCGCTCGCAGTTGCCCGGGTAGTTGCGGAGATGATGGCCTCCGGAAAAATCGCTGTCGATGAAGATGTCGAACATGTCGGTCGTCTTTGGTTCGGGGAAATCTTGGGCCTGTAACCGATCACGGGGTAAAGGCAACCGCACAACACCCTGCACCCAGGTTTGTATGCGGTCACGGGGGACCCGATCCGCGAAAGAGGCCTGTCCGCTTACACCCTGTATGCGGCAGGCCGATGACCGCAGCGAGGCGGCGAAGGAGACGGGGTGCCCTGTGTCGCATACTTGGGCCTTGCAAAGCGGGCCGCTATGGACTAAAAATATCCCCTTCTCCGGACCGCGCCATGGTCGGCCGCGGCGAAGAGGCGGGGTTGATCCCGCAGCCAACTTACTCAGAACCGCCCCACTTGACAAGGGGCTTCGCATATCGTAACCGTTCACCACACGGGTACGGTGGTGCACAACCACCCACTCGACAAGGCGAGGTGTGCTATGGCAGTGATTACACCGTTTCGGGCGATCCGCTACAATCCGGCGAAAGTGGGGAGCATGGAGGACGTGGTCACCCCGCCCTACGACGTGATCGACGATCGGGCGCAGGCCGCGTTCCTCGCCAAGAATCCCTACAACATGATCCAGCTCGACCTCTCCAAGAGGATCGGCGCCGATGCGGACGGCGACCGATACGACAACGCCCGACGGCTGTTCGGCCAGTGGCAGGCAGACTCGGTTCTGCTCCGCGACGACGAGCCGGCGCTGTATCTCTACTTCACCGAGTACCTGCTGCCCTCCGGCGGGCGACGCATCCGCAAGGGCTTCGTCTCCCTGGTGCGGCTGGCCGATTTCGACCGCGGCATCGTCAAGCCCCACGAGCGCACCTTCGCCAGCGTCACCGATGACCGGCTGCGGCTGATGGATACCTGCCAGGCCCAGTTCAGTCAGATCTTTTCCCTGTATTCCGACCCATGCAACGAGCTGATGGCCGCGCTGGAATCGGCGCGGCCGGAGACCGCCCTCTGCCGGGTCACCGATCAGGACGGCTGCGTCCATTCCCTCTGGCGGGTCACCGATCGGCAGATTCTCGCCCGGGTGCAGGCCGGCTTTCTCGACAAGGCCCTCTACATCGCCGACGGCCATCACCGCTACACCACCGCCCTCAGGCTGCGCGATCTGGAGCGGCAGCGCAACCCCTCCTTCAACGATGCCCATCCCGCCAACCAGGTGGCGATGTATCTCTGCCCCATGGAGGACCCCGGCCTGTCCATCCTCCCCACCCACCGGCTGGTCCGTATCCCGGAACGACTCACCGTCGTCGATCTGGCGGAGCGGCTCGCGGCCAGCTTCGAACTGGAGGAGATCAGCGGCGGCAGCCGCGAGGGCCTGGTGGAGGAGGTGCTCGGACGCATGGTGGAACACGGTGGTTCCGGCCGCACCTCCTTCGGGCTCTATCATCCCCGCGAGGATCGCTGCTTCCTGCTGCGGCTCAGAGCGGGCGAGATGGAGCGGCATGGGGCGGAGATCCCGGCGCCGCTCAGGGAACTCGATGTCGTCGTGCTTTCCGAACTGGTGCTGCACCGGCTGCTGGAACTCGGCCACGAACGGTGCGAGGCGGAAAACCTGGTGGACTACTTCAGCGATCCCGACGACGCCCTCGACGTGGCGGTCAAGGAGGCGGGGCAGGACCGGCCGGTCACCGAAACCCTGTTCCTGATGAACCCGACCACGGTGGCCCAGGTGCGGCGCGTCGCCGACGAGGGGCTGATCATGCCCCACAAGTCCACCTACTTCTATCCGAAGATCCTCACCGGTCTCCTGGTCCGCCCCATCGCCGGGGACTGAGGGGATGGCGGCCGGCGGTCAGCCTCCGGCGGAGAGCCGCGACCACCTCTTCGGCGGCCGCCTCGTCTGCCGTCAGGGCCGGCACGGCTACCGGTTCAGCGTCGATGCGGTGCTGCTCGCCCATTTTTCCGCTCCGGCCGCCGCGGCCCGCGTGCTCGACATGGGAGCGGGCTGCGGCATCGTCTCGCTGCTCCTCGCCTACCGGCACCCGTCCGTCACCATAACCGCCGTCGAATTGCAGGCGGATCTTGCCCGGCTCATCCGCGTCAATGCCGAAGAGAACGGTTTCGCCGACCGGCTCCGGGTGGTGGAGGGTGATCTCGCCGCCATCGGCGACCGGCTTGCCGCCGAGTCCTTTGACTGGGCAGTGGCCAATCCCCCCTTTTACAGGGACGGCAGCGGCCGGGTCAATCCCGGCAGCGAACAGGCCCTGGCCCGTCACGAACTGCCCGCCACCCTGCCGGTCTTCGTCGGCGCCATGGCCCATTGCCTGAAGAACCGCGGCCGCGGCGCGCTGATCTACCCGGCGGCGCGGCTCGCCACCCTGATCACCGAACTGAAAGCGCGGCGGCTCGAACCGAAACGGTTGCAGCTGGTCCATTCCCGGCCCGGGGAAAAGGCGCGGCTGGTACTGGTTGAGGTGCTGAAGAACGGCGGCGAGGGGCTGGAGGTCCTGCCGCCGTTCTTTATCTATGATGGGGAAGGGAAGGGGTATTCGGCGGCGATGGCGGCCTGCTACCGGGGGTGAGGAAGGACCTATGGGTCCTATGTTCTAACCTCGCAGCTCCTCCAGGTGAACGCGGGCGAAGTCGATGCCGGGGTCCAGCGACAGGGCGATTTCGAGGTTGCTCACCGCCTCTTCGGTGCGGCCCAGCTTGCGGTAGTTCACCCCCAGATTGGCGTAGTCGATGGCCGAAGCGGGGTTGAGCTGGACCGAGCGGGAGAAATGGCGCACCGCCTTTTCGTAGTCGCCCAGCTTGAAGTGGCAGAAGCCCAGCAGATTGTGCAGATCCGGCCTTTCATCGTCCAGTTCGGTGCCGCGGCTGAGCACGGCGATCGCCTCGGCGAAGCGTTCCATGTCCTTCAGGCATTCGCCCATGAACGAGTAGATATAGGGGATGTCTTCCTGCTGCGGGTTCCTGTCGAGGGCGCTTTCGAGACGGGCGAGCCCCTCCTCTAGGCGGCCGAGGCGGTGCAGGTTGCGGCCCAGGTAGAATTCGATGTAGTAGGCGTCCGGCAGCAGGCCTTCCATGTCGAGGAGCAGCCGGGTGGACTCCTCGGGGTCGGTCACCAGTTCGAAGGCGAGCTTGGCGGCGAAGAGGCCGACATTGCCGATCCGCGACCGTTCGCGGAAATGGGCGCCGGGAACCACGGTGTAGATGGCGGGCACCTGCAGGTCCGGGTGGATGGTGTTGACGAGATAGACCTCCATGTCCAGCTTCTTCAGGGCGGCGAGGCAGTTTTCGATCTCCAGCCGCAGGTTGTCGTCGGCAAGGTCGGGCATGGCGTGCAGAGCCAGTGATTGCGGGGCCTCGGTGAGGTAGGCGACCTCCTCCATGGCCAGCGGCTTGGGCAGGCCGGAGGCGACATAGTTGGCGGCGGAGTTGAAATCGCCGGCAAGCTGCGCCACCTCGGTGAGTGCCCGGATGAGCGCCTTTTCCGGATTGGGGGTGGTGCCCGCCGTCCAGACGATCTCCGACAGTTCCGGGAAGGTGGCGCGGTCGATGGCCAGGGCGCTCACCGTCGGGATGCCGGTGTCGAGGGTGAAGTCGTTGATGTGCACCTCGATGCCGTTGCGGGTGAATTTGGCGATCAGTTCCCGGCTCACCGGGTCCTTGATGCTGGCCAGGTCGATGCGCGGCGCCGGAATCTTCTCGTAGTCCACCACCGCGCAGACGTGCCGTTCGACGATCTCGCAGATCCCCTGGATGATCGCCTCCTCATAGGTGTTGCCGGCGGAGGGCCCGTTGAACTCGTTGATCGCGAAGAACCAGCTGAAGGGGATGAGCACCTCCTCGTTGCGGTTGAGGCAGGTCGCCCAGGTCCACTGCATGGGCAGGTCGGCCAGCAGTTTTTCCAGGGTGGCGAGGTCGGTGCTGCTGTCGTGCACCGACTGCAGGAGTTTTTCCAGGGGCAGCAACGGGTAGCCCTGCGCTTTCAGCTCCGGCCAGGTGGCGCGGATGAAGTTGTCGGGATTCTTCTTGAAGGCGAAGAAACTGAACCGCTCCGCCAGTTCCATGCAGGCCGAGGCCTGGGACTGCTCCGGGGTGGCGCCCTTGCCCATCTGCTTCTTGTTGCCGATGACCTCATAGGCATCCTTGCCGGTCATGCTGAAATAGACCGGGATGTCGAGGCGGCCGTTGTCGATGCGGCGCACCTCCTTGAGGATGTCCAGGTTGACCTCGGCAAGCCGCTGTTTCAACCGGGCGATGGTGTCCACCGGGTTGCAGGTCTTGTCCTGATCGTAGGTGTAGTGCTTGAAGCTGTCGTTGAGGCGGATGGGGTTCTTTTTCATGGGGTTCCTGCCTTTCGGATGCAGCCGCCGCGGGCGGGGAAGTAGCGCCGGCGGGCGGCTATGACTGCGGGAATGCTGCTACAAAGTGGTACACATCGGCTTCTATAAACAAGCTGCCGGGAAAAGTCAATAAAAGTCGGTGGCCGGGATGTGTCCTGGAGCTGATGTCCGCCTGCCGCCGGTGTTCCGGAGTGCGCCGGCTTCCGCCGCCATCGCGGGTGAAGCGTGGCGATCCAGGGTCCTGGACTGCTCCGTCGCGCCGCTTCCCGCAAGGACAGGGGGGCAGAACGGCGGGCAGCGGCTGTCACATCGGCTTGACCAGGATGTGGCGGACCCGGAGTTCGAACAAGCGGTTGGACGAGGCCGGTGCGATGAGGCAGACGGTGTCCGCACCACGGCCGGTACCGGCGACGGCAAGCACGTCCTCCGGGGTGATGCAGCCGGAATCCGCGGCCATCATCGCGATTTCGACGCAGACCTTGACCCCCTGGCCGAACAGGCGCAGAACGTTGGCGATCAGGTCCTGCTGGGAGTAGCCCTGTTTTTCGCGGATGGCGGTGCCGATATTGCGAAAGGGCATGGTGCCGGTATGCACCCGCCCACCCAACTCCTCGATTTCCCGGCGGACGGCCGCGGTCATCTCGTGGCCGCCGGGTTCCTTGAAGCCGACGTTGTGGGTGACCACCACCAGACTGACGCCGGTGCCGGCCAGTTGCCTCGCCGCGGCGAGGCCGGTGTCGCCGTAGGTGGAGGCAACCACCACCTGGCGGATGCCGAAGGTGTCGATGCCCTGGCGGAGGACGCGCAGCGCCTCGGCGGTGCTGTCCGGCCCCGGGCGGGGAAAGAGATGTTTCATGGCACGACCTGTCGTTGAAGGGAATCGCGGCGCAGGTTACCCGAGGCGCCGAAGATTTTCAAGGACAGGGGATGCCGGGAATCGTGGACGTGAAAAAACCGGCAGGGGCGTGCTGCCCCTGCCGGTCCGCGTGGTAGCCGTTATCTGTGCCGGCCGGATCAGTTACGCTTCGCTTCGCGCAGCATCTGCTCGGCTTCCGCCTTGATTTCGACCAGATCCTTGCGCATTTCGGCAAGGCCGTACCAGGTGACATAGTCCGGGTTCATGTGGAAGGCGCCCTGGAAGGCCCGCATCCGATGTTCCAGGAACATCACGTACAGGGTCTGCTCGATGGGGGTCTTGGCGTCGTAGAAGGTGAGGATGTCCGGATAGGCGGGCTTGCCCTCCTCGGCCTTGATCACCCCCTTGCCGTAGAGATCGGCGACGATCTCGATGGCCTCGGCCATCAGCTTGTCCGCTTCCTTGATCATCGCGTCGGCGTTGGCGAGGTTGGTGGTCGCGTAGGTTTTGCTGTGGCACTTGCTGCAGATGGCCACCATCTTGTCCCGTTCCGCCTGCCATTCCTCCTTGCTGAGCCGGGCGACCTTGCCCGCCTTGACCACGTCGAGGCGCGGGGTCGGGTTTCCCTGGGGATCGAGAACGTGGAGTCCCTTGAGAATGGTGGCCCGGTAGCCCATCCATTCGGGGTCGTCCTCGGGGAGGCGCAGGGCGAGAAAGCCCCAGGAGGTCATGACCGCGTGGTCGCCGTTCTCCATGTGGCAGGTCTGGCACTTGGGGGCGCGGCCGGTGTCGCCCTCGCTCAGATAGATGACGCCGTGCTTGGAGCTCGACCACATCTCCCACTGGGGATGGTCGAAGCCCATGTGGCAGGTGCGGCAGGCCTCGGGCCGGCGTGCCTCTTCCTTGGAGAACTTGTGCCGGGTATGGCAGGAGTCGCAGGGCGAGCCGTAGCGGGATTCCGCCTTGGTCGCCTCGTCGCGGATGCCCACCTTGTGACAGCCGCCGCAGCCCTTCAGCCCCTGGATATAGGCATGGGGCTGGAAGCCGGTGGCGGGCATCGCCGCCATCGCCACCCAGCCGGCGGCGTGTTTGCCGGCCGCATACTGGTCATGCTGCTTGGCGTGGCATTTCTGGCAGGTCTTTTCGGTGGGCAGTTCGACCTTGGCCACGTCGTCGGCGTTCTGATGGGCGCTGCCGTGGCAGTCGGAGCAGTCGGTGCCGGCCTTGCCCATGGCGCCGGAAAGAAAGTCGGTGACGATGCCGGGGGTCACTTCGCGGTGGCAGGTGATGCAGGCGCTTTCCTCGGCCCTGGCCGCAGCCGGCGGGATGAGGGCGGCAAGGACCGCCATCGCGGCGAGGGCGACGACCGCCGGCCATAAGCTTTCGTGGTGGGTTTTCATTGTTTTCTCCTCCTTTGGTTGAATGAGTCGGGTTCGTCCGGGCTGGACTCCCCCATTACACGCGAGGCAAGGCGGAAAATCCTTGACTCAGATCAAGCAAAGGCGATTTTTTTTGTCCTGTATCCCCTGTCATCTTCCGGCCTTGACCGGCTGCGGCAGCATTTCCTTTGCGGATTGCCCGGTCACCATGAGGTTCAGGCCGCTCACCATGTTGCCCAATTGATCGGCCTCCTGGCGCATTTCGATGGCGGACGAGGCAGCTTCCTCGGAGGTGGCGGCGATCCGTTGCACCGAGATGTCCATGTCGTGGATGCCGGTGCTGATCTGTTCGATACCGAGAGACTGTTCCCGGGTGGCGGTGGTGATTTCCTCGAGCAGGGTGGCGACTTTTTTGATGCCGCTGTCCACTTCGGTGAAGGAATCCACCGAGGTGTCGACGAGGCTGCTGCCCTCGCTGATTTTCCTGGCGATGCCTTCGATCAGCGCGGCGGTGTCCTTGGCCGAGGCGGCGGAACGCATCGCCAGATTGCGGACCTCATCGGCCACCACCGCGAAGCCGGCGCCGGCCTCGCCGGCCCTGGCCGCCTCGACCGCCGCGTTCAGGGCGAGCAGATTGGTCTGGAAGGCGATCTCGTCGATGGTGTGGATGATCTGACTGATGGACTGCCCAGCCGCGGCGATGTCCTTCATTGCCTCCCGCATCCGCAGCAGGCGTTCATGCACCGTATGGACGGTGGCCTCGGCTTCCTTCATCAGGGAGTTGGCCTGGATGGTGTTGTCGGCGTTCTGTCTGGTCATGCTGGTCATTTCCACCAGCGATGCCGAGGACTCCTCGATGGCCGCCGCCTGGGACGAGGCCTGGGCCGCCAGATCGTTGGAGGAGCTGTTGATCGTCGCGGAAAAACCATCCAGCTGGCCGACGGAAAGATGCAGATCGTTCGCCATCTTCTTCAAGGGGGAAACGACCATCCGCTGCAGCAGGAACCAGAGGATGAGCGCCGTGACCAGACTGAAGACGAGCAAAAAGATCTGCAGGGTGAAGATGCTGCCGATGTTGCTGTCTTTCTCGTAGAGCACCACCGCCTCGTTCATCGCCGTGAGCAGCGGCAGATTGCTGGCCTGGATGGCCTGCAGCGCGGCGCGCAGCTCCGGGCCTTCCGCCGCGGCCGCCGTCCGGATCTGCCGCTGGAACGGTGTCCACAGCTCGCGGACCTCCTTCAGTTTGGCGGCGATCTCTCCGGAGCCGGCCGGGGCGAGGCCCTGTTCCCCGTCTCCCTCCAGCAGTCCGGTCAGGGTCCGATCGAACAGGGCCGCCGCATCGTTCAACTCGGCGAGGATTTTTTCCTTGCCTGCGCTCTCGGCGAGGGCGGCCAGGGCAAAGGCCGCCTTGCTCATCTTCTGGGTCAGCATCCGCTGGCGGCCGGCAAGGTTGATCGCTCTGGCACCCTGCTCCTGGTGTTTGATGGCGAGGAAGATGGCGATGCTGGAAACGAGGCTGATGGCGACGAAGATGCTGAGAAGACCGGTGAGTTTGGTGTTCAGTGCCGTTGCGCGCATGTCCCCTCCTGACATGAGTTTCGATGTGGTGGTGGTTGATCTTGAATGATTACGGGTTGATAGATGGTTGACTGTTGCCGGTGGAACAAAATTGTATCACGCCGGTGTGGGGGGGATGGAAGCGAAAAAAATCAGGCGGGAGAATCGTCAGGGTTCTTTGCCGGTGCGGCCCGCGCACCCGGAGGAACGAAACGGAGATGAAGACCGGATCGCCACGCTGCGCTCGCGATGACCATGCTGGTACTGCTCCGTCTTCGCGAGGAACAAGGTGACGAAGCGATCCAGGGCGGCCGCCGGCCGAAAGCAATGTTTCCCTGCTTGCGGGGCGGGTGGCGGCGCGGTACATTCGACGGATACGGACGACATCCCGTCGTCAGCTCCAAGAGCCGCAACAGGAGGAAACAATGGAAGAGGGCCGTCAGGATTTGAAGACTTACCTCGCCGAGCACTACGAAGAATCGATCTTTTCGAAAAGGGCGGCGGATGGGGATGTGGTTCTTCATCTCCACGGCGGCAGAGAAGTCACGGGCCGACTCCGAGAAATCGATCCCTACTCGGTTGCCGTGGAACAGAACGGCGTTGTCGAGGAATGCAAGAAGCTCGACATCAAGTTCCTCTACCCCGCCGATCAGGCCGAATCGGTCCGTTCCCTGCTGACCGTGTCCGCCAGGGTACGTGACCTGCGACTGGAGCCGATCCTCGCCCGGGGGAAACGGCACCATGTCAAGAACCGGACGCTGTTTCCGCTGATGCAGGAAAGGGCGGTGCTGCTGTTCACCACCCTGGAGGGCGAGGAGCTGCGCGGCATCGTCGGCGCGATCCGGCGTTACGAGTTCGTCGTGCTGCTCAAGGGCGGCATCCCGGTCACCCTGATGCGGCACGCGCTCTACGACGTGCGGGACAAAAAGAAGAAGAGTCTGCTGAAGGCGGTGGTGGAACCCGAGTCCCTGGTGGTCAGGCCGCAAGCGGTGGGCAAGGGGCGGCCGGTTCAGCGCAGGGGCGGGTTGAAATAGCCGAAACCGAGGCGGGGGAAGGCACTTTTCAGCCCGGCGAGCCAGGCGCGGATGCCAAGGGGCTTGCCCGCCGGCTGGTGGGCCACCGTTGCCAGGTACCATTCCGGATCCATGTTGAGGTTGCGCAGCTGGATGAAATCCGGCCGGCACTCCTCGATCAGGGCGTGCAGAGCACAGGTCTCCGCCGGGTCGTCGGTGAAGCCCGGCAGGATGAAGTAGTTGAGGGAAACGAACCTGCCCGCCCGTTTCATCACCCGGATCGATTCCCTGGCCTGTTCCAGGGAAAAGCCCTGCGGCCGGTAGTAGAGGCCGTGCTTGTCGTCGCGGGCGCTGTTCATGCTCACCCGGATGGAGTCGAGGCCGGCTCCGGCCAGTTCTTCCACCTTCCCCGGCAGACTGGCGTTGCTGTTCAGATTGATGGTGCCCCTGGCCGTCGCCTTTCGCATCGCCCGGATCGCCTCGGCGATGACCTTTGCCTGCAGCAGCGGCTCCCCTTCGCATCCCTGACCGAAACTGACGATGGCCCGTTCGCAGTTTTCCAGGTGCTCCACCGCGACCTCGGTGATCTCCCGTACCGTGGGGACAAAGGCGATCCGGTCCTGGGTCGAGGGGCAGCAGCCCGATTCCTGCAGGGAGATGCAGCCGACGCAGCGGGCGTTGCAGGCCGGCGAGGTGGGCAGCGGCGCCTCCCAGCGGCCGAGGAAATAATTGCGCGCCGCCGGGCAGCCGTAGGTAAGGCAGCATTTGCCGAGGTGCTGGATCAGGCGGTTGTTCGGATACTCCTGCAGTTTTTCCCTCGTTTTCCGATCGATGCGTGACTGGCGGAACTTGCTGAAGTCCTGGCGCACGTCCGGGTCGCTGCGGAACACCGCCGCCCAGAACTTTCCCTCGCGCCAGCCCACCGCAGTGTAGGCGAACAGGGGCAGGACCGGCGCTCCCTCTGTGGTTTCGTACGCGGCGGAATAGATGGCGGTGTGTGCCGGCGCCACGAAGGCGGCCACTGCCCGGGCGCCCCGCCCCGGCGAGTTGGGGTCCTCCTCCAGATGCACCATCTCCCCGGTTCCGGGGTCAAAGCCCACCGGCCGCCGGCCGGGCAGCACGAAGAGTTCGCTGCCTTCGGGCAGCGGTACCAGATCGACGAGTTCCGGCAGACACGGCTCGCCGGCGCTGGCGCCCGCCATCTGCAGATCGGGAAAATCGATGATCTCCCCTTCGTCGTTGGCGTAGACCAGGCTGGGGAGCCGTTCGGGATGGATGCTGTTCATCGGCTGTTCCTTTCGTGTTTCCTCGTTGTCGTCATCGTTATCGCTCGTTGCGCCATCGTCTCGAAGAGGATTACGACGACACCGTTTCGCTGCCGTCTGGTTGACAAGGAGCGGCGTTCCCGCTCCGCCGGGCCGTTACGATGTACCATATCCCCGCCGGCACGGAAAGCGGCAGATTATTCGTAACCGTTCACCACGCAGGTGCGATGGCGCTCGTCCGAAGATGGGGTGCGGCGGTCCGCTTACGATTATTTTTGGTGCCGCCGCCGTGGAAACCGTGTAATACTGCAAGGCTTACCATTCAGGAAAACACCGGCAACGGTGGGGGCGGCGGGTGGCTGTCTTCGCCCGTCCTCTTTCTTTCGGGGTCGCCACGGATGCAGAACAACAGAGAAGCCTGGGAAATTGAAGACGCGCGGGAACTTTACGGCATCGGCCGTTGGGGGTTGCGCTATTTCGATATCGACGACGACGGCCGGGTGGTGGTCTCGCCGCTGAAGGAAGAAGGGAAATCCATACCCATCGCCGACGTGGTGGAGGAGGGAATGGAGCAGGGGCTGCACTTCCCCATGCTCATCCGTTTTCAGGATCTGCTCCGCAACCGGGTGCAGCGGATCAACGAGGCCTTCCGCAAGGCCATCGACGAGTTCGGCTACCACGGCCGCTACCAGGGCGTGTACCCCATCAAGGTCAACCAGCTGCGCGAGGTGGTGGAAGAGATCATGGACGCCGGCCAGGCCTACGGCTATGGCCTCGAGGTCGGCTCCAAGCCGGAACTGTTCGCGGCGCTGGCGATCAACGAGGAGCGCGACGCGCTGATCATCTGCAACGGCTACAAGGATACCCAGTATGTGCGCATGGCGCTGATCGGGGCCAAACTCGGCAAAAGGGTGATCCTGGTCATCGAGAAGCTGGAGGAGGTGCGGCTGATCATCAAGCTCGCCCGCGAACTCAAGGTGACGCCCATGGTCGGCGTCCGCATCCGTCTGGCCAGCAAGGGCAGCGGCAAGTGGGAGACCAGCTCCGGCGAGGATTCCAAGTTCGGCCTGACCACCAGCGAGATCCTCGAGGTGTCGGAACTCCTGCGTTCCGCCGACCTCGGCGACTGCCTGAAACTGGTCCACTTCCATCTCGGTTCCCAGATCCCCGACATCATGGCGATCAAGAAGGCGGTGCGCGAAGGGGCGATGTACTATGCCAAACTCCACCAGTTCGGCCACGCGGTGGAGTACCTGGATGTCGGCGGCGGTCTGGGTGTCGACTACGACGGCAGCCGCACCACCTTCCACTCCTCGGCCAACTACTCCCTCAACGAGTACGCCCGCGACATCGTCTACAACATCATGAACATCTGCGACGCCCAGCAGGCGCCCCATCCGGTGATCGTCAACGAAAGCGGCCGCGCCCTCGTCGCTCATCATTCCGTGCTGGTCATCCAGGGGTTCAGCCACATCCGCAAGCAGCGCTTCTCCCCGGAGATGAGCCGGCCGCAGGTGAAGCACAAGCTGATCGACGAGGCCCTCGACATCTACGGCCACATCTCCGTGGACAACGCCCTGGAGGCCTACCACGACGCCCTGCAGCTCAAGGAGGAGAGCCAGACCCATTTCAGTCTCGGACTCCTCGATCTGCCGGTGAAGGCCGAGGTGGAAAAGTACTTCTGGATGATCAGCGAGCGGGTCGTTTCCCTGTTCGACAGCGTCGAATACGTCCCCGACGAGATCGAGGAGCTGAAAAGCCGGATGAGCGACCAGTACCTGTGCAATTTCAGCGTCTTCCAGTCCATGCTCGACCACTGGGGGCTGGGGCAGCTCTTCCCGATCATGCCGCTGCACCGTCTGGCGGAGCGGCCGACCCGCCGCGGCACCCTGGTGGATATCACCTGCGATTCCGACGGCAAGGTGGCGCGCTTCATCGACCTCTACGGCGAAGGGGAAACCACCCTGCCTCTCCACGAGCTGAACGGCAAGCCCTACTACATCGGCATCTTCCTCACCGGTGCCTATCAGGACATCATGGGCGACCTCCACAACCTCTTCGGCCGGGTCAACGAGGCGCACGTCTTCCTCGACGACGACGAGGAGAACGGCTACTACATCGAGGAAACCATCGAGGGCACCACCATGGAGAAGGTGCTGTCACTGGTGCAGTACAACGAGACCGACCTGGCGCGGAGCATGAAGCGCCAGTTCGACCGCGCCATCCGCGAGGACCGGCTGCGGCCCAACGAGGCGATGCGTCTGCTGAACTCCTACAACCGCGGCCTCAAGGGCTATACCTACCTCGATCTGTGAGGGGGCGCGGACGCGGGACGCACCCCCGGGCGTTCTGAAAGAAGTCCGGGAAACACCCGGAACCCCTGGATCGCCGCGCTTCGCTCGCGATGACCATGAGAAGTGCGGTTGGTGGCGGTTCTCCGGTCGGGGAAGCGTTGGGTATCGATATGCAGCCGGCCGCTCCGCCCGCAGGTCACTGCGAGAAGCGCAGCGACGAAGCAACCCCGAACCCCTGGATCGCCACGCTTCGCTCGCGATGACCATGAGAGGTGCGGTTGGTGGCGGTTCTCCGGTCGGGGGAGCGTTGGGTGTCGATATGCAGCCGGCCGCAGCCTGCCGCTCCGGCCGCGGGTCATTGCGAGAAGCGCAGCGACGAAGCAACCCCGAACCCCTGGATCGCCACGCTTCGC
>JBFLZZ010000011.1:0-89270 GCA_040755255.1 Thermodesulfobacteriota bacterium | reverse complement strand
TCTCCTGGTGCTTGCGGAGCCAGTACTCCTTCGTTTCGCGGCCCAAGTCCTCGAATGGCGTGTACTTCTCAACGGCCCCGCCCACCAGCGCCCCCATGCCCTCGGCGGTCTGCTTGACATCGTAGAGTCCGCCCTTGATCGATTTCAGGAAGCCGGGCGACTCCCGTTCTTTCTCTGCTGCCGCAGGAGACTGGTACCCGCCGTTTTCTGCCTGGACCAGGGCGTCCACCGCCTGCGCGTCCGTCACCCCGGCCTTCCTCGCCCCGTCCAGGTCGAAGCTATGCCGCGGCAGAAGCGCGTCAATGATCTGCTGATCCGTTACCCCAGCCTGCCGCGCGCCGTCGATGTCGAAAGCCATGTCTCACCTCCCCCCGGCAACGGCCGGAGCCGGCCATTCCATCGGCTCGCCACGGCGGTTCAGGCCCACCGCGGAACAGTGGTGCGCCAATGCCCCGATGAGTCGCGCAACTGTGTACCCATGCCCGAACCCGCCCAATTGTCGAAGTTCCGATTCCTCGGCGCCGTTGATCGGCTGGCCGCGCTTTGCGTACTCACGGACAAGCCTATCGAACCGCACCAGGCATTCGTGCCTGCTGATCGCAGCCTGTGCCCCGCCGCTGCGCCGCCTGGCATCCTCCATTCGGGCGGAAAGCACTTCGCGAACCGCAGGGAGTTCGGCAATGGTCGCTTCCAGCCCTGCCCGTTCCGCCCGCAGGGTCCCAACCGCAGCCTCATCGCCGCCGGCCAGCATGACCGCAAGCCATGCCTCGGTGATCTCGGCCGGGATATCACGAAGCCGCGCCCTGGCTGCCATCTGCCTCCCCTCCAAGTCGGCAAGAGCCACCCGGCAGCGGTTCATTTCATCGGTCGCCTCTTCGAGGGCATGCTTGGCCGCCCGGATCTCTGCAGGTTCCGTTTCCATGGTGGCCGCACCATTGTCGCCAGCTTCGACGGTCACCGGGTCCTGCCGCTCGTCGGCAACGGTCGCCTGGTCTACCTTGGCGCCGTACTCGTTGCCCACCACGCCCTGCTCATCGCCGGCAGGGGCCGCAGCCCCGCCGGTGTCCGGCCGCTGCCAGTGTTCCCGGGCGGCCCGCTTCAGAATTCCGCTGTGCCCGACGCCGTGCGCCTTGGCGATCTGTCGGACGCTCACACCCGCATCGCCTTCGTATGCCGCCCGAATGGCGGCCCAATCCGCGGTCATTTCGCACCTCCCCGGCCCACTGCCGCCTTACAATTTTGTAGGAACCGCCCCCACCGGGAGGGTGGGATTTTCCCGGAGAACAGCATCTCCAGTGCCGAATAGAGTTTGTTCGTGTCGGCATCGCTGGACACAGCGGAGACGACATCAACAAGCTCCCCTTCGTCATTGAACCACAATGTTGCACGTACCATTTTTTACCTCCTGCGTAGATTGTTCCATCAACAGTCGCCAAGAAATCTTAACAAATTACACATTTCTGAAACTTGTTGTCGAGCCATCGAACACCATCCGTACAACACCAGTTGGACCATTTCGATGTTTGGCAACAATCAGTTCAGCATCTCCGGTATGTGTTCCAGCGAATACATCCTCACGATGAATGAACAGAACGACGTCTGCGTCCTGTTCAATGCTTCCCGAGTCACGTAAATCAGATAGTCGCGGACGCTTGTTATCACGATTCTCCAGGTTTCTGGAGAGTTGGGATAACGCGAGAACTGGGACGGCAAGCTCCTTGGCCATTGCCTTCAGGCCGCGCGATATTTCGCCGATCTCAAGGTCGCGCCTTTCCGACTTGGTGGCTCCACGCATGAGTTGCAGGTAATCGACCACCACCAGGCCGATGTTGTGCTCGCTCCTCAGACGCCGCGCGCGAGCCCGAAGTTTGGAAACCGTCAACGCTGCCTCATCGTCAACCAAGATGGGGAGCCCCGCAACCATGCCGGCAGCCCGGTTGACCGCAGACCAATCAGTGTCACCGATGTATCCGGAGCGCAACCGGTGCAGGCCCACACCACTTACCGCTGAAAGAAGCCGGTCTTGCAGCTGTTCCCCGCTCATCTCAAGACTGAAGACCCCCACCGGCACGTTGCCCTGCTGGGCAGCGTGGAGCGCCATGTTTAGGGCGAGCGCCGTTTTGCCCATTGCGGGGCGGGCGGCAAGGATGATCAGGTCGGACTCTTGCAGCCCGCCGGCGAGCAGGCCATCAAGGTCACAAAAACCCGTCGGAACCCCAGTCAGACCACGGTTCCTCGACCGCTTGCTGAGACGATCCAAAATACCCGCGGCTGTCATCGCCGCGGGTTGTCGCCCCGCGGTCCGGCCGGCGGCGAGGCCGAAGATAAGCTGCTCCGCTGCCGCTACGGCGGCATCGGGGTCCTCGCCGCCGCCGAAACCCAAGGCGGCAACCTGCTCGCCGGCATCGATCAACCGGCGCAGGATCGCCTTTTCGCGGACGATACCAGCGTAGCTGGCGACGTTGGCCGACAGGGGAACGATGTCGGTGAGGCCGGCGATGTAGGCGGGACCGCCGATCTCCTCCAACTGCTTGCGCTCGCGCAGGATGTTGGCCAGGGTGATGTAGTCGAGGGGTTCGTTCTTTTCGAACAGGGAGACGAGGGCCGCGTAGATCTTGCGGTGTGCCTCCAGGTAGAAGTCATCCTTGGCGAGGACGTCGAGGACCTTGACCATGGCGTCCGGCTTGAGCAGGATGCAGCCGAGGACGCACTGCTCTGCCTCCAGGCTCTGCGGCTGGATTCGGTTCGCGGTCATGCTCGGAACCCCCGGAGTTCGTCGAGGTACCGCTTGGTCGCTGCGACAGCATCGTCGGCCGTCTGCCCGGCATGGGGAGGCGTGGCCCCGTTGATCCCGGCGGCCGGCCCGGGCTGCTCATCTTCCCAGCGGCGCCCGTTCAGCCAAGTTGCCGGATGCGGAACGAACCGGCCTTCGTCCCGCTGCCACTGGTCGGAATCCTTCGCCGCTGCCAGGGCGGTCATGATCTCGGCGAAAAGGGCTCCGCCTGGAGACAGCCGAACCCATGCCCTCACCGCAGCCGCTTTCCCGACGCGCCGAGGGTAGGCCCCCCAGAACGCATCGAATCGACCATCGACCTCCGTGAGGAGGGGTTTTTTTCTTTTCTCTTCTTCTGATGTGGTGCACGGCTGGTGCACGGCTGGTGCTTTGGCTGGTGCATCGCCCACATCTCGCCCCTGATAAACGTCCCAATTACAAACAGTTACGATTGAGTAATGGCTGGTGCTTTGCATGGTCAAATTTCCGAGGTTTTTCAATTTGTCGATTCGGCGCCGAACAGTTTCCGCCGGCATTCGCAGTTCCTTGGCCGCCGACAACCTGCCGTACAGAAATTGCCCAACACCAACCTTGACCTCCGAAGAACCACGTCCAGTTGTGATTGTTGCCCAGCTTTCACCGTAATTCGCCTTCATCAGACACCACAACCAGACCTTCAGTAGACCTTCATTCTGAAAGACCTGCGAATCAAGCAGACGTCGGTGCAACTTGACGTAGCCGGTCCGGGACATCGAAGGTCACCGCTGTTCAGTTTCTGGCGCAACGGCACAGCTGTCCAAGTAACGTTGGACGTCCAAAGCGTCGTATCTGACGGATCGCCTGACCTTGTAATAGCGAGGCCCGACACCGTGAAATCGCCAGCCTTGAACCGTTTTGATGCTCACGCCCAACCGTCGCGCAACCGCCTTTTCGTCCAATAGCTCCATCGCAGTCCTCCTTTTGTGGAAAATTAAGTCGCCCTAAGAATATCCAATGCAGCGGAGGATTCAAGAGAAAACATAATAAACACGTAGCGTTGCGCTTTAGCAACATGATGCGTGTTTACAAAGGGAGGTTACGCCTCGGCCGGGTGAGACACGACGGCGATCAAGTCGGAGCCGTTGTCAGGGGTCAGAGCGGCGGGCTTATGAAATTCGGAAGCCGGGTGGTAGGGCCAGGCTGTTCCGCAGGACGCGGAAATACCCTTGCAGGTTGGAAATAGGGTTGGAAATGAAAAAGGGCCTACAGATCAAAAATCTGTATGCCCTTGATTTTACTGGCGCGCCCGGCAAGATTCGAACTTGCGACCTGCGGATTCGAAGTCCGACGCTCTATCCGGCTGAGCTACGGGCGCGTTGCTCGTGAAAGGCTTTTATGATCTCCATCCTGCCCAACTTGCAAATCTAATTTCGGTCACCCTCGCCCCCCTTTCCCGCCGGCCAATTGCGGTTGCAAATTCTCCGGTGCCATGATAGTACTGTCGCGGAAATCAAGCAGTACGCGCTCGTAGCTCAGCTGGATAGAGCAACGGCCTTCTAAGCCGTTGGTCGCAGGTTCGAGTCCTGCCGAGCGCGCCATGCCGCCAACCCATCTCCTGCAACCTGACCCCGGAACAATCACTCTGCCGCGAGCGTCGATATACACAGGCGTGCACTGGCCGCCACGACGCACAACGGATGCCTGCCATGAGGAAATTCTACATTTTCGAACGAAGAACAGCGACGGACAGGCGCAAGCACCCGCGCCGCAGGGTCGACGGCAGCGTCAACGACCGGCGCCATAACTGCGGCCGGCCCCTGCTCATTTTTCCCGAGGGCAGGTCGCTCCTGCGGGCCACATCCTTTGATCCGGCCGATCATTGAGGAACTGATCCGTCTGTTCTACCCGGTGTCCTGCCTGGCCTGCGGCTCCGGACGCCAACTGCTCTGCCCCGACTGCCGGGCGGGAATCGATCTTTCCGGCATGCCGACCTGCCCGGTTTGCGGCATCCCGTTTCCCCATACAGCCGGCAACGACCATCGCTGCGCCGCCTGCCTGCGCGGCGACCATGCCTTCGACCTGGCCAGGTCGGCGGTCCTCTACCAGGGCGCGGCGCGCCAGCTGCTGCGCGATTTCAAATACCGCCGCGACTTCAGCGCTCTCCCGCTCTTCACCCGCCTGCTGCGCGGGCAGCTGCCGGAATGGCTGCCGGCCGAGGCCGACATCGTCCTTCCTGTCCCGCTGCATCTCAAGCGGCTGCGCGACCGCGGTTTCAACCAGGCCCTGGTTCTGGCCAGGGGCCTTTGCCATGCCCGGCCGGAAACCATCGATCCTTTCGTTCTGGTCCGCGACCGCTGGACGGTTCCGCAAACTTCGCTGCACGGCCGGGAACGCCGACGGAATCTCCAGAATGCCTTTCAGGTGAAACACCCGGAACGGGTGCGGAACAAAACGGTGCTGCTGGTCGACGATGTCATGACCACCGGCACAACCGCCAATGAGTGCGCCCGGGTTCTCAAGAAAAACGGCGCGGCCCGGGTGCTGGTCGCCACCCTGGCGCGTGTTCCGTAACCGGGCCGGCGAAGCGTGCTGGCTCAGGCCGAGCCGCGGCCGTTGAGCAGGATATACTGCTCAAGCACCTGCCGCTGCGTCCCGGAAAGGCTGCCGAAATGCATGCCCCGCCGGCGGACGCAGGGGCGTCCGCTCATCAGCGGCACGCGAACCACGGTGTCCGAGACGGTTCGCAGAGGAATCCCCGCCAGCCAGAGATCGTCGACGCCGACAAGGATCCCCCGCTGCATTCCCCCGCCGAGCAGGCTGCCTCTGCCAAGATAGTACACGCCGATGCCCTCCATGCTGACATCGACCATTTCACAGAGCAGCCTCTCCTGCGGCAGCACGACCAGGGCATGGCCGCCGCCGGTATAGACCCGCTCCTTTCCCCTTCTTTCGAAATCTCCCTGCCATTGCTTCATCTTCTTCCCTCCTTGCTACCCGGGAAAAGTGTAGCACAAAAAAAGATGCGTTTACAACGGGCCCTGGCACCGGGCTCCCGGCAAAGGGGGATCCTGGGGTATGCAACGGGGAAAGGAAGAGGAAAACGGTGCCGCGATGGCGGCCGGAGGGATCCGCCGCGGACGGGGCTCAGGAATCGCCGTCCAGCACCCGCCTGACAACGGCAACGAAATTCTGACGGCTGATGGGCTTGGAGATGTAGTCGTCCATCCCCGCCTTCAGGCATTTCTCGTAGTCGCCCTTCATCGCATGGGCGGTGAGGGCGATGATCGGCAGATGCCCGTACTTCTCTCTCCGTTCCTGGGCCCGGATCTCGCGGGTGGCGGCAAAGCCGTCCATCTCGGGCATCTGTACGTCCATGAGCACTGCGTCGTAGGGTCCATTTTCCCGCACCGCCGCCACTGCCTGGCGGCCGTTTTCAACGCTTTCCACCAGCCAGCCCTCCTGCCTGATCAGGGTTTCGGCGAGGGTACGGTTGATGAAGTCGTCCTCGACCAGCAGAATGCGGTGCTTTTTCTCCTCGGCCAGTGCCGGGACGCGATCTTCCCTTTCCGCCGGCGGGCGATCCCCGGTCGCCCGGGCCGTCGTGACCACGGGCAGGTGAACGGTGAAATGAAAGACCGCCCCCCGGCCGTCACCCCCCTTTCGGCAGCCATCCCTGCCTGGTCGGGGAGTGCCGCTGTCGTCCAGCCAGATATTGCCCCCCATCAGCCGTACCAGATGCGCGGAGATGGTGAGGCCCAGGCCGGATCCGCCGTATCTTCTGGAAAAGGAGGTATCCGCCTGGGAAAAGGCGTCGAAAATCATCTTCCGCTTGTCATCGGAAATGCCGATGCCGGTGTCCCGTACAGTAAAATGCAGGAGCACCTCCCTGGAGGAGGGGACTTCACCCAGGCGCACCTGGAGGCAGACCTCCCCCTGGGCGGTGAACTTGATGGCGTTGCCGATCAGGTTGACGATCACCTGGGCCAGGCGTCCCGGATCGCCGAGAAGGCCGTCGGGCACATCGTCGTCGATGTGGGTGACAAGGCGCAGATGTTTCTCGTTTGCCTTGATCCGCAGTATTTCAACGACCTCGGCGACAGCGCTCCGGAAACTGAAGGCAATACGTTCCAGTTCGAGCTTGCCCGCCTCGATCCGGGAAAAATCGAGGATGTCGTTGATCACCGAGAGCAGCCTGTCGCCGGAGGATCTGATCATTTCCAGGTAGGTGCGCTGACTGCCGGCCAGCGAGGAGCCCAGGAGGATATCGGTCAGCCCGATGATGCCGTTCATCGGCGTCCTGATCTCATGGCTCATGTTGGCGAGAAAAAGGCTCTTGGAAGCGTTGGCCTTCTCGGCGGCATCCTTGGCCGCGAGCACCATCTGTTCGGCATACTTGCGCTCGGTGATGTCGATGAAATTCTCGACCAGATAGTTCTGGCCGCCGAGCTGCAGGCGGGTGACGGTCTTGAGGATGGGGATGCTTTCCCCTCGGATGTCGAGCAGGACGCGCTCGGAACGGTCGATGGCCTGCCCCAGATCGGCGATGGGGCACTGGCCCCGCTCCTTCGGGCAGATGAAGCTGTGGCAGACCTTGCCGACGATGTCGTCCCGCCGGGCGTTGATCCGTTCGCAGGCGGCGGGATTGGCATCGATGATGACCCTGGTCTCCTCGTCGATGATGACCAGTCCGATCTGCATCGAATCCAGTATCGATTTATAATAGCTCTCGCTTTCCCGCAGGGCCTCCTCGAGATAGCGGCTTTTTTCGGCGTCCTCCTCCAGTTCGCGGATCTTGTCGAGCAGCTTGGTGAGTTCGGTGCTTGGGCTTGGCATCGGCATCTCCTCCCTCAGTCCCCTTTCCGCGCAGGAAACCTCCCGGCCCGCCCTTCCTGCCGCCGGTTGATGGCACCCGTGTCGGAGGAAGCATTCCGTCGGACCGGCGCGGAACGTACTCGCGCAACAACAAAAAAACCCACCTTGTTGCCGGTGGGCTCTGTAATTCGTGGTGCCGGAGGTCGGGGTCGAACCGACATGGCCTTGCGGCCGCGGGATTTTGAGTCCCGTGCGTCTACCAATTTCACCACTCCGGCGGGAAGCGACTCCTACAATAGGAAAATGGAGAATCCTGTCAAGGGAAATCCTGCCTACAGGCCGGCATGAAAATTCTGGTAGGCGCGGAGAACCTTCCTGACATACTGGCGGGTTTCGGGAATGGCGGGAATGCCGCCGACCTCGCGCACCCGGCCGGGACCGGCATTGTAGGCGGCGAGCGCCAACTCGAGTTCGCCGAAACTGTCCAGCAGCCACTTCAGGTAGCGGGTGCCGCCTTCGATGTTTTCCCGGGGATCGAAGGGGTTGCCGACCTGCATGTCCTGAATCGTCTCGGGCATGAGCTGCATCAGGCCCTTGGCACCCTTGCGCGACACCGCATGATGATTGAAGGCCGATTCCACCTTGATGACCGCCTTGATCAGCTTCGGGTCGACGCCGTACTTGCTGGCCGCCGTGCTGATGTGCTGATCGAAGCGACCGCCGTCGTATCCCGGCATCGGCTCCCGTCCGAACAGCAGCCGGTAGCGGGAGTCGCTGGGAACGTTGGTGAAATGGATTACCCCCTCGGCGTCGGTGTAGGTGTAGATCGCTCCCGAGGCAGGGGCCGCGGCAGTGAGCAGGAACACGGCCATGATGAGCAGTTTTCGGCACATGTTCTTATTATACCCGCCGGCCGACGCCGGAAGGAAGCCAGAAAATGCACCCCGTCTATTGCGAGAGGGCCGGCAATTCCGACGGGGATGCGTGTCGATCCCGGGCAAACGGCTGCCTACCTGCTCCGCTTTTTCCAGTCGGCGAGGAACTTTTCCATGCCGATGTCGGTGAGCGGATGCTTGATGAGCTGGTCGATCACCTTGAAGGGGATGGTGGAGATGTCGGCGCCGATCAGGGCGGCCTCCACCACATGCATGGGATTGCGGATGCTGGCGACGATGACCTCGGTGGTGTAGCCGTAGTTGTCGTAGATGGCGACGATGTCCCGCACCAGATCCATACCGGTGAGGCTGATGTCGTCGAGGCGGCCGACAAAGGGACTGACGAAGCTGGCGCCCGCCTTGGCGGCCATCAGCGCCTGGGTGGAGGAGAACACCAGGGTGACGTTGGTCTTGATCCCCTCGGCGGCGAATCTCTTCACCGCCTTCAGCCCCTCGTTGATGATCGGCACCTTGACGACGATGTTGGGATGCAGGGCGGCGAGCTTTCTCCCCTCCTCCACCATGCCGTCGGCGTCCAGGCTCACCACCTCTGCGCTCACCGGACCATCGACCTCGGCGCAGATCTCCTTGAGAATCTCCTCGAAACTCTTCTGTTCCCTGGCCACCAGGGAAGGATTGGTGGTCACTCCGTCGAGGATGCCCAGGGCGTTGGCCTGGCGGATCTCGTCGATGTTGGCGGTATCGATGAAAAATTTCATTTTTTCTCTCCTTGCTGTTGGTCGAGGTAGCGGTCACGGCAGCCGCTGCTGCAGAAATAATGGGTCGTGCCGGCGGCGTCCCGCGTCTGCAGGGCCTGGCCGCGAGGCACATAGACGTGGCAGACCGGATCTTCCACCAGGACATCGTCGGCGAGGGCATGGCCGCCGCCACTCTTTCCGCGCCGCTGCCCGCCGGATTCCGAAGGGCGGCGGCTGAAAAACAGACGATAAAGCAGATAGAAGAGCACGCCGAGAACGAGCAGTCTGAAGGGACTCATGCGGCAGCCTCCGCCGGCCAGTCGGTTTTGCGGATCTGCTGCCCCCCGGCGTTCTCCCGCAGCAGCGCGAGCATTTCCGCTGCCGAGCGCAGCAGGACGGGATGAACGAAATCCGGGGCGATCTCGGCAAGCGGGGCCAGCACGAACAACCGCCGGTGCATTTCCGGATGGGGGATGGTCAGGGCCGGCTCCGCGACCGTGGCCTCTCCGTAGGCCAGGATATCAAGGTCGATGATCCGGTCCCTGCCCTCCCGCCGGCGCCGCCCCATGGCATATTCGACGGCGAGCAGTTCGGCGAGGAGCTTGTCGGGCGCGAGGCCGGTGGCGATCCTCCCCACCGCATTGGTGAACCACTGGGCCGATTCCATGGCCACCGGGCTGCTCAGCCAGGGACTGGAAAGGACCAGCGGCCGGACCGCATCGCGGCCAGCCAGCAGTCGCCAGGCAAGGAGCAGATTGCCGCGGCCATCGCCGAGGTTGGATCCCAGCCCGATGTAGGCGATCCGCTCCGCTCCCTCGCCCGACACCGATGCCAGGTGATCCGCCATGCCCATTTCCGGTTGCCTGCCGGTCATGCCGCGGCGGCGAGGAGGCATTTCCCCTTCGGCGGTCGCGGCGTTTGCCCCGGCATCAGAGATTGTTCAGGCCGAGCACGTCGAACATGGTGTACAGGCCGGCCGGCTGCCTGACCACCCAGGCGGCGGCCATGGCCGCTCCCCTGGCGAAATTGTCACGGCTGTGGGCGCGGTGGGTGAGTTCCAGCCGTTCGCCGGCACCGGCGAAGTAGACGGTGTGCTCGCCGACGATATCGCCGGCGCGGATGGTCTGGATGCCGATTTCCGCGTTGGTGCGCTCGCCGATGATGCCGTGCCGGGCGTACACCCCCACCTCCTGGAGATTGCGGTTGACCGCACCGGCCACCATTTCCCCGAGCTTCAGGGCTGTGCCGCTGGGGGCATCCTTCTTCATCCGGTGGTGGGCCTCGACGATCTCGATGTCGTAATCGTTGCCCAGGATGCTGGCCACCTTGGCCGCCACCTTGAACAGGACGTTGACCCCCACCGCCATGTTGGGCGACTGGACGCAGGCAAACCCCCTGCCCAGCTGCCGCAGCTCCTCGATGTTCTCCGAGCTGAGTCCGGTGGTGCCGATCACCATCGCCTTGCCCTTCGCCGCCGCCTGCCGGGCAAACCCCATGGTGGCGGCATGAAAGGTGAAATCGATGAGAACGTCGGCGCGGTCGAGCACCGAGTCCAGCCCGGGGGAGAGAAGGACGCCGGTGGCGCCGAAGCCGCCGAGGTCGCCGAGATCCCGGCCGAGATCCCCATGTCCCGCCTGTTCGAAACCGCCGACCAGTTCGAGGTCCGGATGGTTCTGCACCATGTAGCAGATCCGTCGTCCCATTCTGCCGGCCGCGCCGGCAACCGCCACTTTGATCATATCCCGCTCCTGTCCCCGTCGCCTCGGCGCAGGGGATATATTTTGATAGTTATCACAGAAGTCCGTAGGCCTGCAGCGCCGCCCGCAGCCGCGCCAGATTGGCGTCGTTCATTTTCCACAGCGGCTGCCGCGGCGAGCCGTCCTTGATTTTGCCCATCAGCGCCAGTGCCGTCTTTGCCGGCACCGGGTTGGTGTCGTAGAACATCGCCCCCACCAGCGGGAGGAGCTTGTAGTGCAGCTCGCGGGCAGAGGCGAAATCGCCGGCCAGGGCCCGGTCCATCATCGCCGCCATGTCGGCGGGGGCGACGTTGGAGGTCACCGAGATGACGCCGCTGCCGCCGACCGCCACCGCGGCCATCGCGGTGAAATCGTCGCCGGACATCACCGCGAACCCCTTCGGGCAGAGGCGGATCACCTCGCTCATCTGGTTGAGATCGGCGGTGGCCTCCTTGATCCCGGCGACGTTCCTGAGCTCGGCGCAGCGGGCGACGGTGGCGGGCAGCATGTTGACGCCGGTGCGGCTGGGCACGTTGTAGAGGATCGCCGGGATGTCCACCGCATCGGACACCGCCTTGAAATGGTGGTACAGGCCGTCCTGGGACGGTTTGTTGTAGTACGGGGTGATCAACAGGACGCCGTCGGCGCCCGCCTGCCTGGCGTGACGGGTAAGTTCGATGGTCTCCTCGGTGGAGTTGGAGCCGGCGCCGGCCAGCACCGGCACCCGGCCGTTCACCGTCTTGATGGTCAACTCCACCACCCGGTGATGCTCCGCATGGCTCAGGGTCGCCGATTCGCCGGTGGTGCCGCAGGGCACGATACCGTGGGTGCCGCCGGCGATCTGGAATTCGATGAGATCCTTCAGCCCCTGTTCATCGAGCTTGCCGTTCTGGAACGGGGTGACAATGGCAACGAATGCGCCGCGGAAAATGGTCATGATACCCTCCGGTGTTCGATTTCAGACTGTATATCGATGAGATAGGCGGTTACAGCAAAGCGTCTGGCTGCAATAGACCTTCATACACAAAATGCGCCGGCCCTTCAAGGGCGAGATCCCGGGCAACCCCGTCTTCCTCCACGCGGAAATGGATGACGAGCTGCATGCCGCCGGAGGTGGTCACCTTCACCGGCGGCCGCACCCGGCCGCGGAGGGCTGCAATCACCGCGGCGGCGGTGGCGCCGGTGCCGCAGGCCATGGTCTCGTCCTCGACCCCACGCTCGTAGGTGCGGACATGGAGCGCGTCGGGCCCGGTCACCTGCACGAAATTGACATTGGTACCGGCCGGCTGGAATTCGTCATGAAAACGAATCTGCCGCCCCCACTCCCGCACCCGCGCCTCGCCGTTGTCGCCGGTGAACAGCACGACATGGGGGACGCCGGTATTGACGCTGTCCACGGTCACCGCATCGCCGGCGAGCTGCAGACCGGTGTCGAGGCGAAGGGAGGCGGGCGGGGTCAGGCCGATCATCACCGACCCGTCGGTCACCTCCGCCCGGATGATCCCGGCCAGAGTGACGAAACGCATCTTCGCCGCCGCGATCCCCTTCAGGAAGGCGAAACGGGCGGCGCAGCGGGCGCCGTTGCCGCACATCTCGGCAACACTGCCGTCGGCGTTGTAGAATCGCCAGGAGAAATCGGCCTCGTCGGAATTCTCGATGAGAATGAGGCCGTCGGCGCCCACCGAGAAATTGCGGCGGCAGACCGCGCGGGCAAAGCCCGGCTGGTCGGCGACGGCGATGGCCGGCTGGCGGTGGTCGATGACGATGAAGTCGTTGCCGGTACCGTTCAGCTTGGCGAAGGGGATGGGGAAGTTCATGGGGTGAGAAAGTCAGGGATATGTTCCCCCCTGACGAGGTCCTGGTAGGTTTCCCGCTCGCGGATGACGTGAAAGGCGCCACCGTCCACCAGCACCTCCGCCGCCCGCGGCCGCGAATTGTAGTTGGACGACATGGTGAAGCCATAGGCGCCGGCGCTCATCAGCGCCAGCAGTTCGCCCCGACGCAAAGGCGGCAGTTGCCGGTCGCGGGCGAAGAAGTCGCCGCTTTCGCAGATCGGCCCGACCACGTCGGCGGTCACCGGCGCGCCCTCGCCGCGCCGAACCGGCAGGATGCCGTGGAAGGCGCCGTAGAGGCTCGGCCGGGCCAGATCGTTCATGGCGCCGTCGACGATGATGAAACGCTTGCCGCCCTCCTTGGTGTACAGGGTCCGGCAGACGAGAATCCCGGCGTTGCCCACTATAACCCGCCCCGGTTCGAGGATCAAGGTGCAGTTCATGCCGCCGAGTTCCGCCCGCAGGGCCTCGGCGTACTCGACCGGCGGCGGCGGCTGTTCGGCGTCGTAGGCGATGCCGAGCCCGCCGCCCAGATCGAGATGGGAGACGACGATCCCCTTCTCCGCCAGTCTGCCGATGAACAGCTTCACCTTCCTCAGCGCCTCGATGAAGGGCGAAACCTGGGTGAGCTGCGAGCCGATGTGGCAGCTGACGCCGATCACCTCCACGTGCGCCATCCCCCTGGCCCGCTCGTAAAGTCCGAGGGCCTGCTCCACCGGTACTCCGAACTTGTTCTTGGCGAGTCCGGTGGAGATGTAGGCGTGGGTCTGCGGATCGACGTCCGGATTGACCCGGAAGGACACCGGCGCCCGGCGGCCGAGGGTGGCCGCCTCCGCCGCCACCGCATCGAGTTCCTGTTCGGACTCGATGTTGAACATCAGGATGCCGGCGTTCAAGGCCTCGCGGATCTCTTTCGCCGTCTTTCCCACTCCGGAATAGACGATCCGCCCGGGCTCGACCCCGGCGGCCAGCGCCCGGAACAGCTCGCCGCCGGAGACGATATCGGCGCCGCCGCCCATACTGGCGAACAGACGCAGGATGGCGATGTTGGAGCAGGATTTCACCGCAAAGCAGGTGCGGTGGTCGATCCCGGCAAAGGCGCCGTCAAAGGCCTGAAAATGGCGGCGGAGGGTGGCGGCGCTGTAACAGTACACCGGCGTCCCCACCTCCCTGGCGATGTCGCTGATCGCCACGTCCTCACAGTAGAGGTCATCGTTCTTATAGGCAAAATGATGCATGTTCGCACTCCATGGACAATGAACTCAGGGAATTTCGACCGAGGGCGGACTCTCGTTGGCGGGTGTCGCCGCATCGAAAGAGGTCAGCCGGTAGAAGCAGAATTCCTCTTCCGGCAGCACCCGCAGGCGGGTGACCTCGGCGCCGACCTCGCCGACCCTTTCCACCCGGTCGCCGCAGCGGCGGTAGATCCGGTAGCCGGCAAGATCGGCGGCCGGGACCGGCTGCCAGCGAAGATCCTGGCCGGTCCGCACCAGCCCGAACGGCGGCAAGGGCGGGGTGAGATCCCGCGGCCGCGCGACAATCGGGCCGCCATCCTTGCCGTGGATCAGTATCTCTCCCTGCCGGCGGGCGGCCTGGACCACATAGGAATAGCTGCGGCCGTTGACCGCGGTGATATCGGCAAAGCGATACCCCGGCAGAGGGCCGGCGATCGTCTTCCACTCGCCGTTCTCCTCCCGCCGCAGCACCCGGTAGACGAAACCGCCGTCCGCCGGACTGCCGTCGAGATGCCGGCGGGGGGCCTGCCAGGAAAGGGTGACGACGCCGTCGCCCGCCTCAGCCGTTAAGGCCTCCGGCACGTCCGGCGGCGACTGCCAGACAAAATCCACCGTATTGGAAGGCTCGCCGGCATACTGCCAGCCGGTGGTGGCACGCACCCGATAAAAGTAATGGTAGCCCGGCCGCAGCAGGGCATCCTGAAAATGCCCGACCTTGGGCTGGCCGCCCGGCGGCAGCTTGCCGCCCTCTACCGTGCGCGGTTCGCCGTACGGCAAGGGGCAGCCGGCACAGAATTGCGCCGCCTCCACCGCCGCCCGGTAGATCTCGAACCCGCGGATTTCCTCGATTTTCCGGCCGGTGGTCGTCCTGGTCGGATACCCCCAGGAAAGCTGGGCGCCGGCAGCGGTCAGTTCGACCCGCAGGGAATCGATGGCCACCGGCACCACGCTTTCAGGGGGCACCGGTGCGGTTTTGCGGCCGCAGCCGGCGGCCGCCAGACAGCAGCAAAGGGCGGCAACCGCCAGGTAACCGCCGATTCCGTTCGCTTTTCCCACCCGCATGGGCCTCGCTCACCGGGCGATGCCGAGGCGGCGTTCGACTTCGGCCAGGGCTTCTTCCACCCTGGTGCGCGCGGTGCCGCCCTCGGAAATCCGGCTGTCGACCGAGCCGCGTACCGACAGGACCTCGAAGACATCCCTTTCCACCTGCGGCGCGAACCGTTGCAGCTCTTCCAGGGTGAACTCGGCGAGATCCTTGCCGACCCCGAGGCCGTAGGCGACACTTTTGCCCACCATCTCGTGGGCCTCGCGAAAAGGCACCTGTTTCATCACCAGGTAGTCGGCGAGATCGGTGGCGGTGATGTACCCGGCGGCGACGCAGCCGCTCAGCCGCTCCACCCGGAAGTTGAGGTGGGCGAGGAGCTCGGCGGTGATCGCCAGACTCGCGGCCACGGTGTCCACCGCATCGAACACCGGTTCCTTGTCTTCCTGCAGATCGCGGTTGTAGGTGAGCGGCAGCCCCTTCAGGGTGGTGAGCAAGGAAACCAGGCTGCCCACCACCCGGCCGGTCTTGCCGCGGATCAGCTCCGGGATGTCCGGATTCTTCTTCTGCGGCATGATCGAACTGCCGGTGCAGTAGGCATCGCCCAGCTCGACGAAATTGAATTCGGTGGAGCTCCAGAGCACCAGTTCCTCGGACAATCGGCTCAGGTGCACCTGGATGAGGGCGCAGGCGGCGAGGAATTCGACGGCGAAGTCCCGGTCACCCACCGTGTCCATGCTGTTGGCGGTGACAGTCGGAAAATCGAGGAGCTCGGCGACCTGCCGCCGGTCGACCGGCAGGCCGGTGCCGGCCAGGGCGGCCGCGCCCAGCGGCATGACGTTGAGCCGTTTCCGACAGTCGGCCATCCGCCCCTTGTCCCGCTCGAACATCTCCACGTAGGCCAGCATGTGGTGGGAGATCAGCACCGGCTGCGCCCGCTGCAGATGGGTATAGCCGGGCATGACCTCGCCCAGGTAGCGGCGGGCCAGCACCGTGAACGCCCGCTGCACGCCCTGGAGAAGGTCGATCATCCGGTCGCACTGCCGGCGGAGGTAGAGGCGCAGATCGAGGGCCACCTGGTCGTTGCGGCTCCGCGCGGTGTGCAGCTTCTTGCCCGGGTCGCCGATCTTCTCCACCAGCGCCTTTTCGATGTTCATGTGAATGTCTTCCAGTTCCCGCCGGAACGGGAAGACGCCCGCGTCGATCTCCTGTTCGATCTCGGCGAGCCCGCGGAGGATCGCCTCCGCCTCCTCTCCACGCAGCAGCCCCTGGCGGGCGAGCATCCGCGCGTGCGCCCGGCTGCCGGCGATATCCTCACGGTAGAGGCGGGCGTCGTAGTGGATGGAGGCGGTGAACTCCTCCACACTGGCTGCGGTCTTCTCCGCGAAGCGGCCGCCCCACAGCTTGCCGTCGGCGCTCATCCCTTCTTCCCGATCAGCGCCTGGATCTTGAGACGCAGGGCGTTCAGGCGGATGAAGCCGCCGGCGTCGGACTGGGTGTAGACCGCGTCCTCCTCGAAGGTGGCGAAGCTCTCCTGGTAGAGGGAATTGTCCGACTTGCGCCCCACCGGAATGCAGTTGCCCTTGTAGAGTTTGAGGCGGACCGTGCCGTTGACCGTCTCCTGGGCCTCGTCCATGGTTCGCTGCAACAGGCGCATCTCGGGCGAGAACCAGAAGCCGTTGTAGATGAGCTGGGCGTACTGGGGGGTGAGGCTGTCGCGGATGCGCATCACCTCCCGGTCCAGGGTGATGGTTTCGAGGTCGCGGTGGGCGCTGCGCAAGATGGTGCCGCCCGGAGTCTCGTAGACGCCGCGCGACTTCATGCCGACGAACCGGTTCTCCACCATGTCCAGCCGGCCGATGCCGTGTTCGCCGCCCCAGCGGTTGAGAGCGGCCAGCATCGCCGCCGGACCCAGCCGCTCGCCGTTCAAGGCCACCGGGTTGCCTTTCTCAAAATCCAGCTCGATGTAGGCGGGCCTGTCCGGCGCCGCCTCCGGCGAGCGGGTGAGCTTGAACATCGATTCCTCGGGCTCGTTCCACGGATTTTCGAGAATGCCGCCCTCGAAGCTGATGTGGAGCAGGTTCTCGTCGGAACTGTACGGTTTTTCCTTGGTCACCGGCACAGGAATGCCGTGCTTTTCCGCATAGGCCATCAGCCGGGTGCGGGAGGTAAGGTCCCACATCCGCCAGGGGGCGATGATCGATAGCTGCGGCGCCAGGGCCATGTAGGTGAGTTCGAAGCGGACCTGGTCGTTGCCCTTGCCGGTGGCGCCGTGACTCACCGCGTCCGCCCCTTCCGCCAGGGCCACCTGCACCTGTTCCTTGGCGATCACCGGCCGCGCCAGGGAGGTGCCGAGCAGATAAGAGCCCTCGTAGATGGCGTTGGCGCGGAAGGCGGGAAAGACGTAGTCGCGGACGAACTCCTCCCTGAGATCGCGGATCACCACCTTGTCGGCGCCGGTGGCCAGGCCCTTGTTGCGGATCTTGTCCCAGTCCTCCTCCTGGCCGACGTCGGCGACGAAGGCCACCACCGGACAACCGTAGGTTTCCTGGAGCCATTTCAGGATGACGGAGGTGTCGAGGCCGCCCGAATACGCGAGTACGATCTTGTTTACCGAGGCCATATCTTTTCTCTGTGTCGTGAGTTGATGAACCGGCGACAACCTGCCGCCCGCGTCATTGCGGCAAGCGCAACGAAGCAATCCTGTATCTGGCTTGCGGCGCTTCTCCCGCAGTGAGCTCCTTCCGGAGTTGTCGGAAGCTCACCATGAAATCAGACCCTGGTGAGCAGATGCCGCTCCAGGATCGCCTTGTGGATGTGCATCTTGTTCTCCGCCTGATCGAAAGCGACGCAGGCGTCGCTTTCCAGCACTTCGTCGGTGATTTCCTCGTCACGATGCGCCGGCAGGCAGTGGAGGACGATGGCGCCGTCCCTGGCGCCGGCCAACAGGGCGCGGTTCACCTGATACGGGGCGAAGATCCGTGCCCGCGCCTCCTGTTCCGCCTCCTGGCCCATGGAGGCCCAGACGTCGGTGTTGATCACGTCCGCCCGCCGCACCGCTTCCGCCGGGTCGCGGACCAGGGTGATCGGCCGCCGCGCCTCGCCGAGGGCGCCGCCGAGAATGCTGCGGTCCGGGTCGTACCCCTCGGGACAGGCGAGGATCAGCTCGAAGCCCATGCGGCAGGCGGCCTGGATCCAGGAGTTGGCCATGTTGTTGCCATCGCCGATCCAGGCGATGGTGAGCTTGGCGATGTCTCCCTTCTTCTCGATGACGGTCATCATGTCGCTGAGCACCTGGCACGGATGGTGGAGGTCGGTGAGGGCGTTCAGCACCGGAATCGTCGAGTAGCGGGCCAACTCCTCCACCACCTCCTGGCCGAAGGTGCGGACCACCATGCCGTCGACGTAGCGGGACATCACCCGCGCCATGTCCTTGAGGGGCTCGTTGCGGGCGAGCTGGGTATCGCGGCCGGAAAGATAGATCACCTGGCCGCCCAGGCCGTACATCGCCGCCTCGAAGGAAACCCGGGTGCGGGTGGAGGGCTTTTCGAAGATCATGCCGATGGTCTTGCCGCTCAGCTGGCGGTGGCCGATGCCGGCACGGCTCTCCTTCTTGAGCACCTGGGCACGCTCGATGTACGCCAGCAGTTCGTCGCGGGAGAGATCCCACAGGGAAAGAAGGTGTAAGGCCATGTTAGCGCCCCTTTGCTGATGTTCTCGCCGTCGGCCAGCCGGAATGACAAGTTCGCATCTGTACAACACCGACCATTTTTTGCAAGAGTAATTACCGGCTCTCAGGCCACTTTCAGGTTGGCGAACAGCCGGTCCAGCTCGCCGATCAGCCGGTCGATCTCGGCGCGGCCGACGATGAGCGGCGGCACGAAGCGCAGGGCGGTGTTGCCGGCGAAATTGGCGAGAATGCCGGCCTCGAACAGGCGGGCGATCATCGCCGGACCGTGGGGCCGGGCCGCGGGGGCGAGCACCAGCCCCTGCAGCAGGCCCATGCCCCGGTTCTGGGTGGCGATGGCCGGGTATTTTGCGGCGAGTCCGGCCAGGGCCGCGGCGAGGTACTCTCCCCGGTCGCGCACCGTCGGCAGGAATTCCGGCGCCAGCATGACGTCCAGCACCGCATTCGCCGCCGCCGCCGCCACCGGATTGCCGCCGAAGGTGGAGGCATGGCTGCCGGGAACGAAGGCGGCGGCCACATCCTCCCTTGCCAGCATGGCACCGATGGGCAGACCGTTGCCCAGGGCCTTGGCCAGGGTCATGATGTCCGGGCGCACCCCGAGCTGCTCGTAGGCGAACAGGGTGCCGGTCCGCCCCATACCCACCTGCACCTCGTCGAAAATGAGCAGGAGTCCGTGCCGGTCGCAGAGTTTCCGGATGGCGGCGAGATAGTCCCGGCCCAGGGGGCGGACCCCGCCCTCTCCCTGCAGGGGCTCCACCATGATGGCGCAGGTGGCCGGACCGATGGCCGCCGCCAGCGCCGCCTCGTCGCCGTAGGGGACGGAGCGGAACCCGGCGGGCATGGGTTCGAATCCCTGATGGAATTTGGGCTGGCCGGTGGCGGCCACCGTCGCCAGGGTGCGGCCGTGGAAGGATCCCTCCAGGGTGAGGATCTCGTAGCGCCCCGCGGCGGAATGTTTCCTGGCGAGCTTGATCGCCGCCTCGTTGGCCTCGGCGCCGCTGTTGCAGAAAAACACCCGGTCGGCGAAACTGTTGGCCACCAGCCGTTCGGCAAGCTCGGTCTGCGGCACAGTGTAGAACAGGTTGGAGACGTGCACCAGCTTCCCCGCCTGCCGGCAGATGGCCTCGGTGACCGCCGGGTGGCAGTGACCGAGGCTGCAGACCGCGATGCCGGAGAGAAAATCGAGATATTCCCTGCCCTCGCTGTCGACGAGGGTGCAGCCCCGCCCTTCCACCATCACCGCCGCCATCCGGCCGTAGGTCTTCATGAAGACCCGCTCGCTCCGTTCAATCATGTGCCGGGTCATTGACGATCTCCGTTCCGATGCCCTCTTGGGTGAACATTTCCAGCAGAATGGCGTGTTCCATCCGGCCGTCGACGATGTGCGCCTTGCCGACACCGGCGGCCAGCGCCTTCTGGCAGCAGCGCAGTTTGGGAATCATGCCGCCGACGATGGTGCCGTCCTCGATGTGCCGATCCGCCTGGGAGACGGTGAGCGACGGGATGAGCCGCTTGCCGCTGTCCAGCACCCCTTCGACGTCGGTGAGCAGGATCAGTTTCGCCGCCTTGAGGCGAGAGGCGACGGCGCCGGCGACCAGATCGGCGTTGATGTTGTAGGACTGTCCGTCCTCTCCCACCCCCACCGGTGCGATCACCGGGATGAACCCCTGGGCGTCCAGGGCCTCCAGCACCTCGGCGTTGACCGCGGTGACCTCGCCCACCCGGCCGAGATCGATCAGCTCCGGCGGCGCGTCCTTGACCATGCTTTTCAGCACCTTCATCTTCCTGGCCTGGACCAGATCTCCGTCCCGGCCGGAAAGACCCACCGCCTTGCCGCCGTGGTAGTTGATCAGGCCGACGATCTCCTTGTTGACCTTGCCCACCAGCACCATCTCCACCACGTCCATGGTTTCGCCGTCGGTGATCCGCATCCCCTGGACGTAGTCGGACTGGATGTTCATCTTGCCGAGGAACTTGTTGATCTGCGGCCCGCCGCCGTGAACCACCACCGGATTGATGCCGATGAGCTTCATCAGGATGATGTCGAGGGCGAAGTTGCGCTTCAGTTCCTCGTCCACCATGGCGTGGCCGCCGTACTTGATGACCACCGTCCGGTCGGCGAAGCTGCGGATGTAAGGCAGGGCCTCGATGAGAATCTTTGCCTTTTCAAGACTGCTCTGCATGGTTCTCTTCCTTGCTCTTTTCGGAACGTACTTCCATTGCACAATCAAATAGGTAACGGTGCCGGCCGCAGCGCGTGTCCCGTCTCGTTCCGCGCACGCTGCTTCACGTTCCCCTGCCACTCGGGAAAGGGGAGAAGGACCGCGCAACCGGCGGCTTGCCGGCCGCCTGCGCGGAAAGACCGACATTACCGCGCCGGCGGCTCCTTGTAAACTGAACTTTGCCCGGCAACGGGGGAGGACGGACGAGGGGACACCACGCCGGTTTCCCCTCATTATGCGGTTTACAGCCCTCGGGGAACTCTGTATGCTGGTGCTTCCGGAGGCACGCCCGCCGGTCCGCCGACGGCGGGGCCGATACTCCCGCCTGCCCGGCGCCGGGGCGCGGAACAGAAACCCCTCACACCAACCGCCATGAAGAACTACCTCATCCTCATCCCGCTGCTGCTCTGCCTGCCGGGGCACGCCACCGCCCAGAACGGCGCACCCGTCCACATCGAAGCCGACCGGATGGAAACCGACCAGAAGCAGCAGCTCGTCACCTTCTTCGGCAACGTCGCCGCCAAACAGGGCGACCTCTCCATCTTCGCCGACACGATGACCGTCCATTACCGGGAGGGAGCCGCCCCTGCCGCAGGCGACTCCGCCATGGAAAAAATCATCGCCGACGGCAACGTCAAGATCGCCCGCCAGAACTGGAGCGCCAGTTCCGGCCACCTCGAGTACCTGGCCGACAGCCGCGAAGCGGTGCTCACCGGCGATGCCCGCGTCTGGCAGGACAACAACATGGTGAGCGGCGAACGCATCCAGCTCTTCCTCGACGAGGGCCGCAGCGTGGTCGAGCGCAAGCCGGCGAGCAAGGAACGGGTCAAGGCCTTCTTCTTTCCCGGCAAGGAGAAGCCGGCCCCCTCCTCGGTCGAAACCAGCAAGGACTGAGATGGCCGTGCTCGCCGCCGAAAATCTGGTCAAGACCTACCGGGGCCGCCGGGTCGTCGACGGCGTCAGCCTGCGGGTCGAGACCGGCCGGGTGGTGGGGATGCTGGGCCCCAACGGCGCCGGCAAGACCACTTCCTTCTACGCCATCGCCGGCTTTGTCCGCCCGGACGGCGGCAGGGTCCTGCTCGATGGCCGCGACATCACCGCGCTCCCCATCCATCTCCGCGCCCGGGCCGGCATCGCCTATCTCGCCCAGGATCCTTCCGTCTTCCGGAAACTGACGGTGGAGGAGAACATCCGCATCGTTCTGGAGCCGCTCGGCTTCTCCCGCCGGGAGATCGGCGACCGCGTCGAACGGCTGCTCGCCGAGTTCCGCCTTTCCCACCTTGCCCACAACCCCGGCCATTCCCTGTCCGGCGGGGAACGGCGCCGGGTGGAGATCATGCGCACCCTGGCCATCGAGCCCCTCTTCATCCTCCTCGACGAGCCCTTTGCCGGTATCGACCCGATTTCGGTGAACGAGCTGCAGACCCTCATCGGCGAACTGCGAGTCAAGGGCCTGGGCGTCCTCATCTCGGACCACAACGTCCGGGAGACCCTGTCCGTCTGCGACACCGCCTGCATCGTCAGCAACGGCCGCATCCTCGCCAGCGGCGTCCCCGCGGAAATCATCGCCAACGACGAGGTTCGCCGGATGTATCTCGGCCAGGGATTCCGGATGTAGCCGACTTTTTTTATTTTCTTGGTTTCACGCTGGAAAGCTTGCTATACTTGGACTGAAACGTGCACCGCCCGGGTGCCCTTTCCGACTCGGGCATCATCCCTTACCCCGATCCTTATGGCCCTTGAACTCAGACAGCAAGTAAAGCTGACCCAGCAGCTGATCATGACCCCGCAGCTGCAGCAGGCCATCCGCCTGTTGCAGCTTTCCCGGCTCGAACTGGCCGAAACGGTCCAGCAGGAGATCGAACAGAATCCCCTGCTGGAGGAGGAACAGAACCAGAACGAAGAACAGACGGACGAGGAAAACCCACCTGCCGGGGACAATCCCGAAGCTGCCGCGGCCCAGGAGGAACATACCGCCTCCCTGTCCATGGAAGAAAATCCGGTTTCCTCCATGGACGAGATCAACTGGGCCGATTACGCCAACGAGTACGAGCACCTGCCGATCGGCAAACCGGAAGACGATTCCGACCTGCCCTCCCGCCTCGACATCCTCTCCAAGAAGGCCAGCCTGCAGACCCATCTCCAGTGGCAACTCAGCCTGTCCGACCTCTCCGACGAGGAGAAGGAGATCGGCGAATTCGTCATCGGCAATCTCAATCGGGACGGGTTCCTCGACCTCACCGCCGAGGAGCTGGCCGACAAGACCGGCTGCGGCATGGAGCAGGCGCTGCGGATGATCGAGGTCATCCAGGACATGGACCCGCCCGGCATCGGCGCCCGCGACGTCAAGGAATGCCTGCTCCTGCAGCTTTCCCGGCTGGGACTTGGAGATTCCCTGGCGGCGCGCATCGTCAGCGATCATCTCCACATGCTCGAACTGAAGAACTACCCGGCGATCATCAAGGCCACCCGGGCTTCCAAGAAGGACGTGCTGGCAGCGGTGCAGATCATCACCGGCCTCGATCCCCATCCCGGCCGCCAGTATTCGGACGAGGAGCCCCACTACATCATCCCGGACGTCTATGTCCACAAGGTGGGCGACGAGTACGTCATCCTGCTCAACGACGAGGGGCTGCCGCGCCTCAGGGTCAGCGGCTACTACCGGGACATCCTGAAGAACCGGACCACCCCCGCCGACGACTCCACCCGGGAGTACATCCAGAACAAACTGAAGTCGGCGGTGTGGCTCATCAAGAGCATTCAGCAGCGGCAGCGCACCATCTACCGGGTAGTGGAATCCATCATCCGGGTGCAGCGGGATTTCCTCGAACACGGGGTGCAGCACCTGAAACCGCTGGTGCTGCGCGACATCGCCGAGGATCTCGGCATGCACGAGTCCACCATCAGCCGGGTGACCAGCAACAAGTACGTCCACACCCCCCAGGGCACCTTCGAACTCAAGTACTTCTTCAACTCGGCCATCGAGCGCAAGGACGGCGGCGACGCCATGGCCTCGGAATCCATCAAGAACCGCATCCGCCAGATCATCGGCGGCGAAGACCACCAGAAACCCTACAGCGACAACGACATCGCCGCCATCTTCAGCAAGGAGAACATCAAGCTTGCCCGGCGGACGGTGGCCAAGTATCGCGAGCAGATGGGCATCCTTCCCTCCAAGCTCCGCCGGCAACCCGTTTTCAAGTGACCGCCATGCCGAGTTTCTCCCGGCGGCACATTCTCCCCGATCTGCGTTCGACGGGCAAGAAGGACGCCCTTGCCGAACTCGCCGCCGCCGCCGCCGCAAGGCTGGGAATCGAGGCGGCGACAATACTCGCCGCCCTTATGGAGCGGGAAGGACTCGGCTCCACCGGTCTCGGCGACGGCTATGCCGTGCCGCACGCGCGCCTCGCCTCCCTGTCGGAGAACACCGTCTTTTTCACCAGAAGCAGCAAGGGGGTGGCATTCGAAGCACTGGACAAGCACGGCGTCCACCTCTTCTTTCTGCTGCTCGCCACCGACAACCCGGCCTCCCCCTATCTCGCCACTCTGGCCGGCCTTTCCCGCAGCCTCCAGGACGACGCCTGCCGCGCCGAATTGCTGCAGGCCGAAAACGAGCAGGCCCTTCTCGCCATCCTCAACCGGATCCTGCCATGAAGGAAACAGGAGCGGACGCCACCGGAATCCGTCTTTTTTCCTTCGGCTTCAAACACGGCATGGCCGAGGCCGACATGGTCCTCGACGTCCGCTTCCTGCCCAACCCCTACTGGGTACCCGAACTGAGCGGCGGCACCGGCCGCGACCCTGCCGTCGCCGCCTACGTCCTCGCCAACCCGGCCGCCGACGAATTTTTCTCCCGCCTGCTGCCGCTGCTCATCTGGCTGATTCCCCGCTATCTCGCCGAGGGCAAGCGTGCCTTCACCCTGGCGGTGGGCTGCACCGGCGGCCAGCATCGCTCGGTAGCGGTGGTCGAGAAAATCGCCGCGGAACTGCGCCAGGTCGGGATGTCGGCGGCGGTAGTCCACCGGGATCTTGGCGAAAACGGGCGGGAGGCTGCAGTCGATGGCGGCCGCAGGCCCGTGGCGATGCAGTCCACTGAAAGGACGTGATGCGGCATGGCGGCCCTTCTGGGTCGCTTCGTCACGCTGTTCCCCGAGAAGACGGGGTGTTGCCCGCGTCGTTGCGCGAGCGCAGCGTGATGATCCCGTCCGCCTTCTCCTTCATCCCTCTGGGAGCACCCCTTCGTCCCTTGCCACCTCCGTCGTCCCATCCCCCCTTCGCACCAGCCGTACCACCTCGCCGTTGCCGACCTTTAGGGTGCGGAATCGGGCGATTTCCATGCCGAGGTAGTGGAGAAGCAGGCTGCGGATAACGATGAGGTGGCTGACCACGAGCAGCCTCTGCCCCGGATGACCGGCGAACAGCTCCTCCACCGCCGCCACCGCCCGCCGCTGCACCGCGGCCACCGTCTCGCAGCCGGCTACCGCGAAGGTCTGGGGGCTTTCCAGCCAGGTTGGATATTCCGGCCCGAAGCGGGCGCGGATCTCATCCTTGGTGAGCCCGTCCCAGTGGGGCAGATCGATCTCGGTGAGCCGCGCATCGACCAGCCGCGGGCTGCCGGTGGCCGCGGCGATGATCGCCGCTGTCTCCACCGTGCGCGCCAGCGGCCCGCAGACGATGCGATGGAGGCCGATGGCGGCGAACCTTCGGCCCAGTTCTTCCGCCTGCTCCCTCCCCTGCCGGTGCAGGGCTTCGTCGGTCCTGCCGGCGAAACGGTTGTCGAGATTGGCGCCGGTGGCGCCGTGGCGGACGAGGTAGACGGTGGTTGTCATACGAACAGGTACCCCCTGGATTGGCGGATGAGGCATTGGCATCCACAAGATGTTGTGTTGCGCCAGCGGCCGTGAACACTTTTCCTACCAGATATGGCATTTTGCATTTTTTGCAAGAGAATTCGGGAAGATAGCGAAGGAAAAATTCCTTGACAAAAAACGGCTGGCGACATTAAATAGGCTATCGTTCCTAAACTGGCAGCAACATGCGTACCTTTCAACGAACTATATTCGCCGCAGTCGCCCTTGCCTTCCTGACCCTGCCGCTTGCGGCCCAGGCGGAGGAAGGCGGCCAAAGCCCCGCCGAACTTGCCCTGTTCCCCGGGGTGCAGATAAACACCAGCGGGCCAGATGCGGCCACGCGCCTCGTGCCGATCCGCATCCCCGATCTGCCGGTGGAACTGAGAGGCGGCCTGGGTTTCGCCGCCGGCGAGGAAACCGGCAATGGCGACAGCCGCTGGACCGCGGTGCTCCAGGGCCTGTTCACCGCCGAGAACTACAGCCTCGACTCCACCCTGAGCCTCGACAGGGCAAAAGGGGAGTCCAGCCTTGCCCTGGGCTACCGGCCACTGAACTCCGGCCTCACCCTGGGCGCCCTCTACCTGGACAGCCGGCCGACGGCAGACGAGGCGGAGACAGCCGCGACCGGGCTGCCGATCTTTCTGCTGCCGAAAAGCGGCGCGGAATTGTTCGGCTCCGGCGGGGAGGGTCTTTCCATGCAGAAGCTCGCCATCTTCGGCGATTATCAGATGAACGGCAAGGTCGGCATCCACTGGGGGCTGGGATACGCCTCGGTGCACAACGACAAGGCCGGTTACGGGGCAGGCGCCTGGCAGTACAACGTCGGCGTCGGCTACAAGGTCCTCGACCACCTGCTCTACGAGGCTCACTTCGGCTATCTGGACACCGACGAGTCGTCCACGGCCACGGTCGCCGAGCAGGCAACATCCATCCAGGATGTCTACGTCATCAGCAACAACATCACGATGACGTTCTGACATACGGGAGGCTTGGAGATTTAGAATTTTCGCCGGAGATCAAGGAACAGCGGAAATGAAAAAGCGGAGCATATTCGACATATGTGAGCATTTTTCAGACCCGCCGTGACGCTGAAATCCGGTGAAAAGGCAAATCTGCAGACCTCACGAAAAGGTGCCGGCAGGTTTCATTGGGGGAACCTTCCGGCGTGGCAATCTCAATCTTAGAAAGGAGATACAGAGATGAAAAAGGTACTTTCCCTTGCTGCTTGCAGCGCCCTGGTGCTCGGCTTCGCCGCCACCGCTTCCGCCGTGCACGTCGAGGCCCCGGCCGAGACCTCCGCGGTCGTCGCCAAGGGTGGTCTGGTGACCATCGACGGCGCGGTGCGGCACCGCGGTTTTTCCCGGACCCATACCCTTGCAAAGGATAAGGATGGCTCCACCAGCGGCTACGACACCCGCGTCCGCCTCGGCGTCACCGCCCAGACCTCCGACGCCATCACCGGCCGCATCCTGCTGGAGAACGGTTCTGGTTCCGGTGATACCAACCCATGGGGTGAGAGCACCATCACCAACCTGTTCGCTGGTGGTGAGAAAAAAGGCACCTTGGAGATCCTCGAAGCGTGGATCCAGTACCAGCCCGCCAACTACGGCGTCAAGGTCGGCCACATGCCACTCGCCCTCGGCAAGAACCTGTTCTTCGACCACACCGGCTCTGGTGACGACGCCATCGTTGGTTATATTAACCCGACCGATGCAACCCACGTTGCGGCACTTACCATTAAATTCGCTGAAAGTTTCGGGAATCGCGCTGATACCATCGCCTTGGAAAATCTGTTTGGTGCGGATCTTGATGGTGATGGGGGAACAGGAACAGCCAATAACATCGTTACCGGCACCCCAGGGCCAGGACAAGCAAACTCGCTTTCTGCCCTCGGTGGCATGGATGACAGCGACGATATCGACGGCTACGTCCTCCTAGCCACCCACAAAATCAGCGACGCTCTCAAGCTGGGCGGCAACTACACCTACCTGCACAACAGCGCTGTGGGTATGGCCTTCCAGAACCTTGGCCTGACTCTTGACGGCAAGGTCGGCGGTTTCAGCTATGGATTGGACGGCGAATTCCAGTTTGGTGATCTCATCGACGTTCCTGGTTACACTGTCGGTGTTGAAGGCATGGCGTTCCAGGGCACGGCGGGAATGGACCTCAACGGCGTCGCGCTGGGCGCCCTGGTCGGTTACGGCACCGGGCATGACATCAACAGCACCAGCAACGACACTGATGCCTTCATCAACTTCCTCACCGATACCCGTTACCAGTCCACCATGGTCGGCTACATCCACGCGGTGCCTGGCGCATTCAACGGCGGCAAGAACAGCGGCCTTTCCAACCTGACCCTGGTGCAGCTCTCCGCCGCCGGCAAGACCACCTGCCCGATGACCGGCAAGGACCTGTCCCTGAAGGCCCGCGCCAACTACCTGCAGCTCTCTGAGGAAGTGGTCACCAACGGCGACGACGATCTCGGCTTCGAACTGGAAGGCTTCGCCGACTGGAAGCTCGGCAACGGCCTGGTATACGGCATCGAGGCCGCCTACCTGTGGGCCGGCGACGGCTGGGATATGACCCCGGGCAACGGCATCGACGAGACCGAGGACGGCTACTACCTGCGTCATCGCCTCGAGCTGCAGTTCTAATCCCTGCGGGATTCAGTACTTCTCGGCTTCAACGAAAAAGCCCCGCGCCGGATGTTCCGGCGCGGGGCTTTTTCGTGATCACCATCGAGATTCAAGCAGGTACTGTCGGTGCCCAGTTCCCGAAACGTGCGCTGCAGGCGGTTCTCGATTGGCTTGACGAACACCAGGAGCAATTGTTGGAGAACTGGCGGCGGCCCGAACAGCGTTCAGCGCTCACCCCGATTGCACCCTTGGAGTAAACGATTATGATCCTTCATACGGAAAAAATTTAACCACGCGCAGGTTACCGTCTCTACGTCCTCTTCGAGAAAAACCGGGACGGATTCATTTTCGGACAGTAGACTTGCCCTCATTTTCGCTACCCGTTGCAGGAAAAACGTGTGGGAAAGGAAAAGGCTCTGCTGCCCGAAACGTGTTGACATTCGCTCGCTTTGCGCCTATGTATATACATTGACGTATAACCTCAGCATAGGGGAAGGCCGAGCCATGAACACAGCGAAAATTTTCAAAAGCGGCAACAGCCTTGCCGTCAGGTTACCCAAGGAATTCCACATCGGCGGGGATGAAGTTTTCATCAAGCGGGTCGGAAACGTCCTTATCCTTTCCGGCAAGACCGACCCCTGGCAGAACCTCGTTGACAGTCTGGGGATGTTCAGCGACGATTATCTTGCCCAGCGGCAACAACCCCTCCTGGAGGATAGGGAGTCGTTCTGATGCATTACATGCTTGATACCGAAATCTGCATCCATCTCATTAAACGCAGGCCTCCGCAAATCATCGACAAGTTACGCTCGCTCGCGATTTCTGATGTCACCATTTCCACAATAACGCTTGCAGAACTGGAATACGGCGTTACCAAGAGCAGCAGACCCCAACAAAACAGCGATGCCCTGCAACTGTTCCTCGCCCCCTTGCAGCTTCTCCCCTTTGACGATCGCGCCGCCTGTCACTACGGCGACATCCGAACCAACCTGGAGGCCGCCGGAACAGTAATCGGCGCAATGGACATGCTCATCGGCGCCCACGCCAGAAGCCTCCGCCTTACCCTGGTAACCCATAACACGCGCGAATTCAGCCGAATTACCGGCCTCGCTGTCGAAGATTGGCTTCTGCCGTGAACCCGGGACAGATTTATTTTCCCGTTCAAGTCATCCGGCGAGGAAGGCAGATGGCCTTTCCCTCCGGCAAATGCCGCTGTGATGTGTGGTGGTGAAAACTACAGGCGCGCGTCCAGGCAGCTGACTCCTTTCTGCCACTGCAGTAACTTCACATCCGCGGTAGCAGGGTGCCTCGTTCCGCAGCGTTGCGGCAATTATGATCCCGGTTCGGCGGGATCGCCATGAAAGCCGTCCAGTTGAGCGGCAAGCAGGCCTGTAGCCCCATCCAGACACACTTCCTTCTGCCGGACCTGAGCAGGTGGTTTCAACATACCTGCAGATCCATGGCAAGTTCTATCCGGCCTTTTCGTGCCAACATTCCGACCTCCCAGAAACTAATCGCCGCCACCGCCAGTGCTATACACAAACTTAACCATGTTTTTTGTGTTGAATTATTACACATGAAATGGCAACATGTGTATGCATCCAACCTACCCTGACCGAGGCAAAAGATGGCAAGAGCAACCGTAACACTGCCCCAGGATCTTTTATCCGAACTGGTGAGTCTACTGGGGGCGAAAAGCAAGACCGAGGCGGTGCTTACCGCGGTCAAGGACGAAATCCGTCTGCGCAAGGCAGCGCGCATCAAGGCAATGGCAGGAAAGATGGAATTCATCCAAGGGACCGAGGAACTTCGCCATGGAGACCACCGCCTTGGATAAGGTACTCATCGACACCTCCGTGTGGATCTCCTTTTTCCGTAAGCAGGAACCTTGCTACGAAACGGTGGGCGGTTTGATCGATGAGGGGCGCATCTGTTGCTGCGGTCTGATTCTCGCCGAACTGCTGCAGGGCGCCAAATCCACCGCAGAACAAACGATTCTCGCTGATTTTCCGGCCGTATTCGACTTCATCCGGGAAGACGTCGAAACCTGGGCAAATGCGGGCAGGCTATCCTGCAGCCTCCGCCAGAAGGGAATAACCATTGGCCTCGCGGACTGTTTCATCGCCGTTGCCGCGGCAACCAACGGCGTTCCGCTCGCCACTCTGGACAAACATTTCGGCGAACTTGCCGGTAGGGCCGGTCTGAAGCTGTTCCCGCTTTCGCGAGATTCGTGATCACGCGTCTGCCCGGGCAAGGTCCGCAAGACAGAAACCGGGACAGATTTATTTTCCCGTTCGAGTCATCCGGAGAGGATGGCAGGTGGCTTTTACCTCCGGCAAATATCCCGGCGATGTCCGACAGCCAACGCCAGCACGACGAGGCGATTCTCCTGAATCTCGCAAATAATCCGGAAATCCCCTACACGGTAGCGCCACAGGCCGGCCAGATCCCCGGCGAGGGGTTCACCGAAATGCCGGGGGTTCTTGCAGCCTTCGATGCGGTCATCCAGCCAATCAAGGAGCCGCTGACGTATCGGTCCATCCAATTTGCGCAACTGCTTTTGAGCGAAAGGGCAGATTTCAGCCGACCAGGCCAAGCTCTTTCCTCAACTCTTTCAAGGACAGATTTTCGCCGGTTTCCGAAAGCGCCTGCGTCGCCAATTCCAGGTCCTCGATATCCTCAAGGTAGCGGACGATTGCTTCCCGTACAACGGCGCTACGATTGCTTCCCCTGGCCTTGGCCAGAAGATCGATCTGCCGTTCCAGTTCCTGATCCAGGCGGACAGCCAACATAATCACCTCCTCCTCACACTTGTTATACGTTGCATATCAAGGACCATGCGCGTTGTCAAACATGGCGCAAACCGCGCGCAAGCAGGAAATCTGCGTGAAACCGGTGAAACCGGACAAAGGGGGAAATCGGGACACTCCCCATATTTCCCCGGCCCGGCGCCAGAAAAAAAACGCCCCCTGCTTTCCGACGAGGAAGGCAGAGGGCGTCGAGAACGGATCGAGAATTGCGCGAAAAGTACGGCAGAGGGAGGCTTCCAGGGCAGGCTGGCCTGCCCTGGCCTTTCACACAGGCCGCCATCACTTAGAGAATCGTAACAGTTCAGCAACACCCCATCTTCGGACCATCGGCCCGGCTTACGTACGCGAAGTCCGCGGCCTCGGTCCGCTTGTCCGAATCTGTGGCACTTCTGAACGGTTACAGCGTAGGCGGTTGTGCCCCACCGTACCAGTACGGTGAACGGTTACCCGGAATCTACTCTTCGCCTTTCCCCTCTTCCGGGGCTTTGGCGATATCCACCTGAAAGGTGAGCAGGGTGCTCTTTGCCTCGGAGACGATGTCCATGGCCCCGGTGGGCAGGATGAGCATGCCGTAGAGGTTCATCTCCTGAGCTTCGTTTCCTGCGGGCTTGCGGGTCTGCAGGGCGGTGACGTAGCCGTCCACCCGCCGCGTCCGCCACAGGACGTCGAGGCCGACGCCGTTCCAGGACAGGCCGTAGAATTCGCTGCTGTCGTAGCTGCGGGTATCGGAGAGAAGCTTGGAAAAACGCGGTTCGTTGCGGCCGGCGACGATGTCGGTGATGCCGTCGCCGTTGAGGTCGGCGGCCACCAGCCTCGGCGCCACCGTCACTTTCTTGTACTTTTCCGGCTGCAGGGCGTTGCGGGTGTCCAGGGAGGACAGGCCGGCCTCCGGGGATTTGCCGATGGTTACCGGCGAGCCGCCGTAGGTGGCGGAGCTGCGCCAGATCACCGCGCCGCCAGGCTTGACCACGTTGAGGAAATCCCGGTCGTCGATCATGACGATCTCGCTCGTCTGGTCGTTGTCGACGTCGGCGAAGACGAAGTTGTACAGGACCGTGCCGGCGGGAACCGGCAGCCGGTCTCCCTCCTCGACGCCGCTGCCCGTCAGCTTGAGCTGGTGGATTGCCTTGGCCAGGGGGGCGGCGCTTTCGATCTTCTGGCCGGCGAGAATCATCCCGGTGGGGGGCATGTGCAGTGGCCGCAGGAAGTAGACATCGGTGTGGAACAGTTCCACCAGCTGGCCGTTGCGCAGGGCCAGCGCCAGGGAATAGGGCTGCCCGCGGTCCTGGGCCGAGGCGTAGATTTCCGGGCTGCCGTCGCCGTCGATATCGGCCACGTCGACACTGACGATCTCAAGGCCGGAGCGCAGCGGCAGCCGGGCGAACTGCTGCAGACGATTTTCCACCAGATGGTAGCACTTGATCTCTGCCGGCTGGGCGATGACCACGTCGTCGACGCCATCGCCGTCGATATCGGCCACGTCCATGGAGCGGGCCATGTAGTGCAGGGTCTGCGACCGGCTGAACTGCTGGAACCCGGCGCGCAGGGGCCGGATGACGTTGGAACCGCCCCCCCCGCCCATGAAGGCCCGTTCCGGGTGCTGGCTCATGTCCTGCGCCGGCCGCGGGCCGGCAGCGGCCTGGGAGGATTGCGCCGGAGCCGTCACCTTGGCGACGGGAACTTCCGCTTGAAACATCCTGGCGTTGATCTCCGCCGCCAGGGTATGCACCGCGCCGATCAGCTCGTTCTGCCGCTCGGCGGTGGCATAGAAACGCTCCGCCTTCTCGCCGGCTGCGGTCGGCGTCACCGAGATATCGAGACTGGTCCCCTCGCCAAGGGCGGTGAGACTGCCGCCGATCAGATACGCCACCCCCTGCTCCCTGCCCTGCGCGGCCATGGCCTCGGGCGCGACACCGGGGTCGAGCTGTACGGTGACGATCCTGACGCCGGCGTCGGCCACCAGCCGGCTGGTGAGCATGCTCTTGACCCCGTTTTCCAGATACTTGACATCACCGGGGGCAAAAACCGAGAAGGGCACGAAGGCCACGGTGGCGGATTCCGTCGCGGTGACGACCGAGGCGAGCAGAAGGGTAATGAAGGCGAACAAGACGGAACTGAGGATCCTGCGCATGTTGAGATCTCCTTAGGAATGGCGGGAGAGGGCGGCCTGCCCTCCCCTTTGACACGCTTTGCGCGAAAATGAATCGGTTGTTTGGACAAAAATGCGTCTCGATCAGCTACCTGCGGTTTTCCCCAGGATTGCCGGCTGATTCTATAGCAACGGCGGGAAACTGCAAGGAGAAAGCTATCCGTGCTGGCCGGGGATGAGTTGGGAGAAGTAACGGATCGAGACGAACCGGTCCGACGACCGTTCCGGCGCGGTGCTGCTCGGCCGTGCGACATGGATCAGGTGGCCGAGGCCGCCGACTCTGGCGGAATCGAGCACCGCCTCGGTATCGTCGGCGAGCATGGTCCGCTCCGGCACGTAATCGATGATCCGGCGCAGGTATTCCCAGAACCGCGGGTCTTCCTTGGCCACTCCCACCTCCTGTGAACAGACCACCCGGTGGAAGTAGGGCCCCAGCTCGGTCTTGCGCATCTTGATATGCAGTGTCTTGGAATGGGCATTGGTCACCAGATAAACGCCCTTGCCAGCCCCACGGACAAAATCCAGAAAATCGATGACATAAGGGTGAACGGCGATGAGATGCTCCATCTTGGCTTTCAGTTGCGGGATGTCGAGGCCAAGCTGTTCCGACCAGAAATCGAGATCGGTCCAGTCCAGGGTGCCTTCATGGCCGCGATAGCGGGCGAGCAGCAGCTTGCGGCTGTCGAGCAGGGACAGGTTGTGGATGCGGGCGTAGATTTCCGGGACGTGGGTTTCCCAGAAGTAATCATCGAAATGACGGTCCAGCAGGGTGCCGTCCATATCGAGCAGCACCGTGTCCACCTCGTTCCAGTCAACCGGAAGGGCGGCCATTCATCCGCCCCCACCCGGGGCCGCGGCCAGCGGCAGGGAACGCAGGACCGGATCGAGATAGGGTACCAGCTCCGCCTCGCCGGCCACCAGGAACGGCAGGGGCTGGTCAGGGAGGAAATAGGGGGAGCTCCCTTCCCGCGGCATTCCGGCAACGAAGGCGAAGAGCAGCCCCCGGCATCCTTCCCAGTCGAAATGCTCGACCAGCTGCATTCTGCCCAGCAGGTCGGATTCAACCGGCCGCGGCATCGTCGTCCCCGGGCAGATCGATCGCCTTTTTCCGTCCCTCCGCGTCCACTCGGACAAAACTGACCACAGTCGAGAACAGCGGCTCCGATGGTGCCGGCATGGTGGCGTCGTACACCCGGACCCGGTACCTGACCGAGGTGCTCCCCTGCCCTTCCCTGCCGATGCTGAAGCGGAGGATGGCCCCCTGGCGGATGCTCCTGCGGAATTCCACCCGATCCATGCCGATGGTGAGAAAGCGGCGTCCGGGAAATTCCATACTGGCGGCGATCCAGGCATACTCGTCCACCCACTGCAGCAGATTGCCGCCGAACAGGTAGCCGAACTGGTTGAGATGGCCGGGCATGACCAGGCGGTACTGCTCCACACACCCTCTCCTTTCACCCGGGCAGGGCGAGAGAGCCGACCAGATCCGAAAGCCTGGCGAATCCATGCCGGCGCATGTAGGCCACCAGTCCGTCGACGATGCGGACGGCGATGTCGGGCTCGATGAAGTTGGCGGTCCCCACCTGCACCGCGCTCGCCCCGGCGATGAAAAATTCCAGGGCATCCTCGACCGCCGCGATGCCACCCATGCCGATCACCGGGATCTTCACCGTCCGGGCCACCTGCCAGACCATGCGCACGGCGATGGGACGGATGGCCGGTCCGGAAAGACCGCCGATGACATTGCCCAGTCTCGGTTGGCGCCGTTCGGTGTCGATGGCCATGCCGATGAAGGTGTTGATCAGGGACAAGGCGTCGGCGCCCGCCTCCTCCACCGCCCTGGCCATGACGGTGATGTCGGTGACGTTGGGCGACAGCTTGACGATCACCGGCAGCCGGGTGGCAGTGCGGACCACCTCCGTCACCCTGGCCGCCATGACGGGATCGACACCGAAGGCCACCCCGCCGGCCTTGACGTTGGGGCAGGAGATGTTGACTTCGATGGCATCGACGCCATCGACGCCATCAAGGCGGCGGGCCAGTTCGCGGTACTCTTCCAGGGAGTCGCCGAGAATGTTGACCACCACCGCGGTAGCCAGGCCGCGCAGATAGGGCATTTTCTCCCTGACGAAACGGACGACGCCGACGTTTTCCAGGCCGATGGCGTTGAGCATGCCGCAAGGGGTTTCGACGATGCGCGGCGGCCTGTTGCCCACCCGCGGTTCCAGGGATATCCCCTTGGTCACTACCCCGCCCAGCCGGTTGACCTCCACCAGTCCCTCGAATTCGCGGGCGTAGCCGAAGGTGCCCGAGGCGGTGAGCACCGGGTTGGCCAGTTGCAGCTTGCCGAGGAATACGGTCAGATCTGGTGCCATGCGATCTTCTCTCTTTCGAATACCGGTCCGTCCTGGCAGACATGCCAGTAGCCTTGCCCGTCTTCCCTGGCGACCGCACAGCCGAGGCAGGCTGCGACCCCGCAGGCCATCATCGTTTCCAGCGACGCCTGCATCCGCAGCCGTCGCTCCTCACAGTAGAGGGCGAGCGCCTTGAGCATGGGCATCGGGCCGCAGGCATACAGGGCGGAGAATTCGATTTCCGGCAGCAGGCTGGTGATCATCCCCTGATGGCCGACGCTGCCGTCCTCGGTGGCGATGAGTACCCGGTAGCCGAAACGGTGGAAATCATCCGTCAGAATCACATCGGCGGCGCTGCGGAAGCCCATGAGCACCGTCCCCTTGCGAAAACCGCTGCCATGGAAATACTCGGCGAGAAAGGGCAGGGGCGCCAGCCCGACGCCGCCGCCGGCGAGGCAGAAATGGCAGTCGCTGTCCGCCGGCAGGGAGAACGGTTTCCCCAGTGGTCCCAGGGTGCGGACCTGCGCCCCGCGGCGCAGGGAGGCAAGCCAGTCCGTTCCCTTGCCGATGCGGCGGAACAGGATTTCGATGCTCTCTCCGTCCGGGCAGCGGTGGATGGAGAAAGGACGCCGGAGCAACGGTTCGTGGCCTGTTCCGGTTTTCAGCATGACGAAATGGCCCGGCAGGGCTTCGGCGACGAACTCCTGCCCGACCCGCAGGGTCAGCCGGTACATGGCCGGCGCCACCGCCAGCAATTCCACTACGGTCGCGGTGCAGTCACGCATCCTCAGTCACCTTTGACGATGAGGGAGAGCAACCGTTCCAGGTCGTCCGCCGAGCAGTATTCGATCTCGATCTTGCCACGGCCGCCGCTCTGCACGATCCTGCTTTTGGTGCCGAGATACTTCTGCAGATTGACGCTCAAACTTGAGCAATAGGATTTGGGCAGGGCATCCGCCTCCCTGCCGTTCTTGTCACCCTCCGCCGTCGGCTGCTTTTCCCTGGCGGCGCCGTTCTTCATCTGTTTGGCAAGCTGCTCCGCCTGGCGGACGTTGAGCCCCCTGGCGACGATCTCGTCGCGCAGCCCCTGCAGCAGCTCATCCTGATCCTTGAGCAGCAGGAGAGCCCGGGCATGCCCCGCCGTCACCGTGCCGGCAGCGATATCCTCATGGATCATGTGCGGCAGGGTCAGCAAGCGCATGGCGTTGGCCACCGTGGAACGGTCCTTGCCGACCTTGCGGGCGATCTCCTCCTGGGTGAGTCCGAACTCCATACTCAGGCGGGAATAGGATTCCGCCTCTTCGATGGGGTTGAGGTTCTGGCGTTGTACGTTCTCGATGAGGGCGAGTTCCAGCTGGTCCCCGTCGTCAATGACCTCCCGGACGATGACGGGCACCTCCCGCAGGTTGGCAAGACGGGCCGCCCGCCACCGCCGTTCGCCGGCGATGATCTGATAGCCGCTGTTGCCGGTGCGCCGTACCACCAGTGGCTGCAGGATACCCTTCTCGCGAATGGATTGGGCGAGTTCCTCCAGCTGCTCGCCGTCCACCGTGCGCCGCGGCTGCTCCGGGTTGGGGGAAATCGAATCGATGGGACAGTGAAAGTACGGGCCATTGCCGCTTTCCTCCCCATGCACTCCGCCCGGCAACAGGGCTCCCAATCCTCTTCCCAATGGGGACATGCCTTCCTCCCTTTCTCCGTTGAGGTTATGCGGCATTTCTGGCCCTGGCCGCCGCTTCCCGCCGCTCGATGAACTCCCTGGCGAGGTTGTTGTACGCCAGTGCCCCGGCCGATTTGGGATCATAGATGAGAATCGGCTTGCCGAAACTGGGACACTCGCTCAGGCGCACGTTGCGGGGGATCACCGTATTGAACACCGTCCTGCCAAAATGTTTTTTCACATCCTTGGCAACCTTGTAGGTCAGGCGGTTGCGGCGGTCGAACATGGTCAGCAGGATCCCCTCGATGGTAAGTTTCGGATTGTAGGAGTTCTTGACCAGCCGCACGGTCCGGATCAACTGGCTCAGACCTTCCAGGGCGAAATATTCGCACTGCAGCGGGATGATGACCGAATCGGCGGCGGTGAGGGCGTTGATGGTCAATAGGCCCAGAGAGGGCGGACAATCGATGAAGATGTAGTCGTACTCGCCGCGCAGCGGTTCGAGCATGTCGGCCATGTACCGCTCCCGCCGCGAGGCGTTGATCAGTTCCACTTCGATCCCCACCAGATCGATGTGGGTGGGGAGGATGTTGAGGTTGTCCATCGCCGGCCGGATGGCCTGATAGACCTTGCTCTCCTCGATGAAGCAGTGATAGAGATGATAGCCCATCCCCTTGACGTCGATCCCCAGACCGCTCGAGGCATTGCCCTGGGGGTCGGAATCGACCAGCAACGCCTTCTTGCCCAACAAGGCAACTGCGGCGGCGAGATTGATCGCGGAGGTGGTCTTCCCCACCCCGCCCTTCTGGTTTACCAGAGTCACCACGGTAGCCTGTCTCATGAAGCGCCCGACCTCCTCGGAAGTTCCCGATATATCACCTGCCGGCGGCACCCTCCCCTTGCAGGGTTCCGGGTGGTCAGCCGAGTCCGGGCCGTTCACGCGGCCTTGACGCGCCGCCCCGCCACGGACGAATTTCCATGATCCTCACCTAATTTGCAAGCACTTTCTCTGTTTCACGTGAAACAAAACCCCGCACGGAGGTGGCCAGGGCAATAAGTCGTTGACAATACACCGCAAAAATGGAAGCAATGCATGCGACCCAAAGGAACAACAAAGCGGCAAGGAGAAGGACGATGTGTCAGTACAGCGTGGTCGCCCTCGGCGAGGACGGGAAGGAAACCCCCGTGGCAGCAAACATATCCGCCATCGAGGTGAACGAGGAAGGCGGGTTGACGATTCAGACCCTGTTCGAAGAGGCGGGGCATGTCCCGGCTGCCAGGATTCGGAAGGTCGACTGTCTGGCCGGGAAAATCGTCATCGAACATCAGTGAACAATACAACGAGAAAGAGGGATCCCCATGGCCGATGAAAAACCCTTCGCGGAAAAACTGGCGATACTGGTGCACCACTGGCACCACCACAACGAAGACCACTGCGCCGAGTTCAGCAAATGGCGGCAGGAAGCGGACCGCCAAGGCATGACGGCGATTCTGCCGGCAATGGATGCCTGTATCGCCGCCATGGAGCAGGTGAATTGCCGCCTTGCCGAGATTGAACGCCTGGCAGGCGGCGGCCGCGCCGGTTGAACAGAAGGCGGGACCGGATCAGATGAGATGGAAGCCCTTTCCCGTGTCGCCTGAGACCATGCGCGCCTCCACAGCGAGCAACCAGTGCACTTCGGGACTCTCCCTCATCTGCTTGAGCAGCGCGGCCGATACCTGGTGGGAGTCCTCGATCAGATTGTAGAAGAAACTGTCAATTCCGAAAAAGCCGTCCACCAGGTGGGCGAGGGTATGAAACAGCTTGCTGATATAACCCTGACGGATACCCAGACAGGAATCGAGGGAGACGAAGCCTTCCTCGGCAAGCCGCGCGCAGATCCCCCGCATCCGCGCCATGTTTTCCTTTTCCATCTCCACAAGTGCTTCGCCACCGGCAAGATCTTTTCCCGTGCGGATTCCGCTGACACGGTAGGAATCGTAGCGGACCAGATTGTTGGTGCGCAGAAAGCGGTCCACCAGGGCGCGGGCTTCGTCCTCGGAAGGGGCGCGTACCAGAAAATGATGTTCTTCGATCAGATCCGTGGTCATGGCAGGATCCCTCCCATCTCCGCAGCGAGTCTCCGGTGCACCGCCTCGATTCTCTGCCGATATTCATCGGGCCCGATCCTCGCACCGTGCAGGCCGCCCCGTAAGTTGATTTCGCTGCAGTACAGTCCCTGGTCACTGCGCAGCAGATCGAGGTGTGCATAGGGAAACCGGCCCCGCTTCATGACCGCGCGGCACAGATCCAACTCATCGCCGGCCAGGGCCACCGCCTGGCTGCTGCCGCCGAAATGGAGGTTGTGGCGGAAGGAGCCGGAAGAACTGCGGCGATAGGCCTCGACATAGTCACCGATGACGATCACCCGCAGGTCGACGATTTCCCCTTCCAGGAATCGCTGCAGCACGAAGGGGTAGGGCAGCGTGTTGAGCACGGAGGCGGTGTGCACATCCTCGAGGGAGCGCCAGTAGCAGACGCCCATGCCGCCGTTTTTCCCATTCATCTTGGTCAGCCAGGCGCTGCGACTGTCCCCTTGCTGCACCACGGCGCGCAGGTCGTGGGGGTCGTGGACAGCATGGGTGTGAGGAGGCATGAACTGATGGAGGATGCGGGCCTGCAGGGTCTTGCTGCGGCTGAGGAGCTGGCTGAGCAGGGAAGGAACACAGATCAGGCCACGCAAGGCAAGATCGTGGAGCAGTCCTTCCTCTCCTGGCCGGAACCGCAGCCGGCCGACAAACAGGTCGCCCACGCCAATCTCGGCAAAATGGCGGAACAGGTAGTCGTTGCTGGTCAGAATTCGGACAGGGTCGGGGATGGCCATTCCGGTTCGCCCTCAATGGAATCGGTACGGGGGCCCTGCCTTCCCGCGGCAAGGCGCGCCATGGCGGCTGAGACTGCCCATCCGTGTCCGGGCGGCTTGCCCGGGGAACAGTAGCGCGGACGGGAAGGATCGCTAAAACAGCATCTCGAGGAATCGGCTGTGAAAGCGGGAGAGGTCGGCGTTGCACTCACCGCAGTAGAAGCGGATTTCGCCGAGGATCTGGGACTCGTCCCCTTCCTGGGTGAAACTGTTGTCGTTGTTCTGCAGATACCTGGTGGTAAGGATGACGCCATCGGCCACTTCGAGGAATTCGCGGTCATTACCGCAGGAGGGGCAGACGATCCGCATGGCGGCGTTGGACTGCAGGGGTTTGCCGTTTACCAGCATCATTTTTATACTTAAGTTTCAATAAGTTACAAGAAATCGCCCACTTGGCCGCTTTTGGAGTTGGTAACCCTACGCCACGGGCGGAAAAATGTCAACAGCGCATTTTGCGACGGTGCAGCCCCCGGCCCTCTTCAGGCAACGACAAAGTCCCGCAGACCGGCCACCGGTTCGGCGGCGCGGACATCGAGGCGGGTCACCGAGGCCCCCGGCGAGCCGATGCGCAGCCATGCCAGCATGGCTGCGGTGTCGTCTGCGTTCCCCTGAAAGAAGCTCTCCACCGTGCCGTCGGAACGGTTTCTCACCCAGCCGGCCAGAGACAGGGCTTTCCCCTTCTCCACCGTACAGGCGCGAAAGTAGACCCCCTGGACACGTCCGTGCACGATAACCCGGTAAGCAAGTCCCGATGTCATGGTGATTCCCCCTTTATCCCTGCCGGAGCAGCGTGAGAAACTGCTCTTCGCTGAGGATCGGCACCCCCGCCGCCGTCGCCTTGGCGAGTTTGCCGCCCGCCTTGTCGCCGGCCACCACGCAGGTGACGTTGCGGTTGAAGGATGAGGCGATGATGCCGCCCTGCCGTTTCACCAGCTCCTTGGCCTCATCGCGGGTAAGGGTGGCCAGGGTGCCGGTAAAAAGAAAATGCTGACCGGTGAAGGGTAAAACTGCGGCGGGCCCGGCGGGGGTCAGCTCCAGGCCAAGAGAGAACAGCTCCTGGAGGATGCGCTGATTGTCCGGGTCGGCGAAATAGGCGATGACGCTCTCGGCGGTCTGCAGCCCGATCCCCTCCACCTGAAGCAGTTGGTCGAGGGAGGCCGCGGTCAGAAGCTCCAGGGATGGGAAATTCCTCTCCAGCAGGCTGGCGGTTGTTTCTCCGACATGGCGAATGCCAAGGGCGGTAAGCAACCGCGCCAGGGAAACGCTGCGGCGGGAGGCGATGGCAGCCACGAGATTGGCGGCGGAAAGCTCGCCGAAGCCCTCCAGTCCGACAAGATCCGCACTGGAAAGGCGGAAGATGTCGGGAAGGTCGACAAGCAGACCCTGCCGCACCAGCTTTTCGATCACCTTTTTCCCGAGACCCTCGATGTCGAGACCGGATTTGCCGGCAAAATGGATGAGCAGGCGCAGACGCTGCGAGGGGCATGCGGGATTGGGGCAGCGGGACACCTTCTCCCCGGCGCCGCGTACCAGTGGAGTGTGGCAATCGGGGCAGTCGGCGGGAAATTGGATCTCCGCCGGTTCCCCTGGCGTCGGGGCGTCGACCGCCCGGAGGATTTCGGGAATGACGTCGCCGGCGCGCTGGACAAGCACCCGGGCGCCGAGGCGCAGGCCTTTGCGACGGATTTCGTCCTCGTTGTGCAGGGTGGCGCGGCTGACGATAACCCCGCCGACGGTGACCGGATCGAGAATGGCCACCGGGGTGACGGCACCGGTGCGTCCGACGTTGAAAAGCACATCCCGCAGCACGGTGATGGCCTGCTGGGCCGGGAATTTGTAGGCCATGGCCCAGCGCGGCGCCCGGGACTTTTCTCCGAGCCGCTCCTGCAGGGCGAAATCATCCACCTTGACCACCATTCCGTCGATATCATAGGGCAGGCGGGAACGGATGCCGGCCAGGACGGCGTACTGGTCAAGCACCTCGGCGATGCCGAGACAGCGGCGGTAATGATCCGGAACCCGGAAGCCGAGCCGGTGCAGCCAGCGGAGCAGCTCGAATTGGCAGGAGAGGGAAAGGTCGCGGCTTTCGGCTACCCCGTAGGCAACAAAACGAAGGGGACGGCCGGCGGTCACCCCGGGATCGAGCTGGCGCAAAGAGCCCGCCGCGGCGTTGCGGGGATTGGCGAAGGGCGCCTCCCCTTCCCTGCTCCGCTGCTCGTTCAGACGGACGAAATCCATCCGGTTGATAATCACCTCCCCGCGCACCGCCAGCTCGGCGGGCAGGTTTTCCGGCCCGGCTAGGGAGAGCGGGATGGAGGGAATGGTCTTGAGGTTGGCGGTGACATCCTCGCCGGTGATGCCGTCGCCCCGGGTGGACCCGGAAGCGAACAGCCCGTCGCGGTAGAGCAGTTCCACCGCCAAACCGTCGAGCTTGGGGTCGACGAGGTAAGCGATATCGCCGGTGGCCTGCAGAAAGCGCCGGACCCGCCGGTCGAAATCCAGCAGATCCCCCTCGCTGAAACCGTTTTCCAGGCTCAGCATGGGAATCCGTCGCTGCACCTGCCGGAAGGAGGAGGCTGGTCGCGCGCCGACCCGCTGACTGGGCGAATCCGCGGTAACCAGGGCGGGGTGGCGGTTCTCCAGCTCGACGAGCTCGCGGAAGAGCCGATCGTACTCGCTGTCGGTGATCTCCGGCGCGTCGAGGACGTAGTAGCGGTGATCGTGGTGGCGGATCTGCCGGCGCAATTCCTCGGCCCGCGCGACAATCTCCTTGCCGGGGGCGGTCATGGCCGCTCAGGAGGCGGGTTTGGAAAGGAGATCGCCACCGCTGGAGATGTTGTCCCGGTCGACCTCGTCGATGAAGATCAGAATGGAATTTTTCGGTTTGCCGGCCACATCGGCGATGACCTCGGTGACCCCCCGGCAGATTTTCTCCTTCTGCTCCCGGGTCAAGGTGCCGGCGACGCGGATGCTCACATAAGGCATGACGACCTCCGATTAGGTTGGGTGGAATCCTTTGAAAACCCGCGCTATACTCTAGCGGAGCGCACCTGAAATGCAAAGGGAAAATACCGATGAACCTGATCCTGCTGACCAATGACGACGGCGTCCACGCAGCCGGCCTGGAGGCCCTGGCCCACGAGATGCGCAGGGCCGGTGAGGTGGTGATCGTCGCGCCGGAACGGGACAATTCGGCGGCGAGCCACTCGCTGACCATGAGCCGCCCCCTGCGGGTGCGGCAGCTCGCCGAAGGCGTATTTTCCGTCGACGGCACCCCGACGGACTGCGTCGCCATCGCGGTGGCCAAACTTCTCGACCGCAAGCCGCAGATCATCATCGCCGGGATCAACCCCGGAGCCAATCTCGGCGACGATATCGCCTATTCCGGCACGGTGGCGGCCGCCATGGAAGGCGCGATGCTGGGCATAAACGCCATGGCGGTATCGCAGGAGACCGAGGACGCGGCACTCTACCGGCGTTCGGCCCGGGTGACGCGGCAGATGGCCGCCAGGGTGCTGGAAAGCGGCCTGCCGGCCGACACCATCCTCAACATCAACCTGCCGGCAGCACCACCCAGGGGGATCCTCTTCACCCGTCAGGGGCGCAAAACCTACGAGGGCGCCATCCAGGAAACCTTCGACCCCTGGAAGCGCAAACACTACTGGATCGGCGGCGGCATCCCCTCCATCGACAGCCGCGACGACGCCGATGGGCTGGCGGTGAGAAACGGCTACATCTCGGTAACGCCGCTTCATTTCGATCTGACCAATCATCAGGCCCTCCACATCCTGCGGTCGTCCTGGAAGCTGGAGGAAGCCGATGGCGGATGAACGGTGGCGGCAACTGCTCGGTCAGCAGACGGTTGGCGGCCGGCGTCTGCTCTATCTGGCGGAGGCCGAATCCACCAATACCCTCGCCCTGAGCAGGGCGGAGGCCGGTCTGCTGATCATTGCCGATACCCAGACCGGCGGCCGGGGCCGCTGGTCACGCAACTGGCATTCCCCGGCGGGCGAGGGCCTCTACTGCTCCCTGACGACGCGGCCGCAGGCCATGGACCCGGGTGAATTGCCGCGGCTGACCCTAGCCGCCGGGCTGGCGGTGGCCGAGGCGGTCGAGGCTCTCACCGGGGTACTCACCGGCATCAAATGGCCCAACGATATCCAGATCGACGGTCGCAAGGTGGCAGGCATCCTCATGGAAACAAGCCTGACCGGCCGAAACGCCCTGTTGGTCACCGGCATCGGGGTGAACGTCACCACCACCGCATTCCCGGCAGCCATCGCCGACAAGGCCGGCTCCCTGCTCTCGACCACCGGTCGCCACATCGACCGCGGCCTCCTGCTCGAAGAGATCCTCCGTACCATCGACAGGTGGTTCGCGGCAGCCGCAGCCGGAGATTATGCCGGGGTGCTCGCCGCCTGGCGGCGGCGCGATGTCTGCCGCGACCGTCGCCTGCACTGGCTTTCCAGCGACGGCGCGGTGATCGCCGGCGTGGCGTGCGGCATCGACGAACAGGGCTGCCTGCTGATCCGTGACGATCAGGGGCGGCTGCATAGCGTGCTGTCCGGGGACGTGCAGCCGGTGGCCGCGCAAAAATAAAAAAGGGGCCAGCGGCCCCTTTGCATTTCCGGAACAGAGATCTCGGCTCAGTAGCGATAATAGTCCGGTTTGTAGGGCCCGGTCACCGGCACGCCGATGTATTCGGCCTGGGCCGGGGTGAGAGTAGTGAGCCGGGCGCCGATCCGGGCGAGATGGAGACGGGCGACCTTCTCGTCCAGATGCTTGGGCAGGAGGTAGACCTTGTTCTCATACTGGCGGTGATTGTTCCACAGCTCGATCTGGGCGATCACCTGGTTGGTGAAGGAGTTGCTCATCACGAAGCTGGGATGGCCGGTGGCGCAGCCGAGATTGACCAGGCGTCCTTCGGCGAGGACGATGAGCCGCTTGCCGTCCGGGAAGATGACGTGGTCGACCTGGGGCTTGATGTTCTCCCAGGGCAGGTCGCGGATGGAGGCGATGTCGATCTCGCTGTCGAAGTGGCCGATGTTGCAGATGATCGCCTGGTCGCGCATCTTCTCCATGTGGCCGCGGTTGATGATGCCGACATTGCCGGTGGCGGTGACGAAGATGTCGGCGTGCGGCGCCGCGTCCTCCATGGTCACCACCCGGTAGCCTTCCATGGCGGCCTGCAGGGCGCAGATCGGGTCGATCTCGGTCACCCACACCGTGGCGCCCATACCGCGGAAGGCCTGGGCGCAGCCCTTGCCCACGTCACCGTAACCGCAGACAACCGCGATCTTGCCGGCGATCATCACGTCCGTGCCCCGCTTGATGCCGTCGAGGAGGGATTCGCGGCAGCCGTAGAGGTTGTCGAATTTCGACTTGGTCACCGAGTCGTTGACGTTGAAGGAAGGGGCCATCAGGGTGCCCTTGCGCATCATCTCGTAGAGACGGTGGACGCCGGTGGTGGTCTCCTCGCTGATCCCCCGCACCTCTTTCATCAGGTCGGGATACTTCTGGTGCATGACCAGGGTGAGGTCGCCGCCGTCGTCGAGGATCATGTTGGGCCGCCAGCCGTCCGGGCCGAAGATGGTCTGCTCGATGCACCACCAGAACTCCTCCTCGGTCTCGCCCTTCCAGGCGAAGACCGGAATGTTGCGGTCGGCGATGGCGGCGGCGGCGTGGTCCTGGGTGGAGAAGATGTTGCACGAGGACCAGCGGATCTCGGCGCCCAGGTCGACCAGGGTCTCGATGAGCACCGCGGTCTGGATGGTCATATGCAGGCAGCCGGCGATGCGGGCTCCGGCCAGCGGTTTCTTCCCGCGGTATTCGTCGCGCAGGGCCATCAGGCCGGGCATTTCCGTCTCGGCGATGCGGATTTCCTTGTGGCCCCAGGCGGCCAACGCCATGTCCTTTACCTTGTAATCCATGATGTGCGGCTCCGGTTATATGCCGGCAGCGGCCTTGAGTGCCGCCGCCTTATCGGTTTTCTCCCAGGTGAATTCCGGCAGCTCCCTGCCGAAATGACCGTAGGAAGCTGTCTTGTGGTAGATAGGGCGCAGCAGGTCCAGATGCTGGATGATCGCCTTGGGGCGCAGATCGAAGTGGTCGATCACCAGCTGCTTCAGCTTCTCCTCGCTGACCCGGCCGGTGCCGAAAGAGTTGACGTTGACCGAAACCGGCTGCGAGATGCCGATGGCGTAGGCAACCTGTACCTCGACCTGGCTGGCCAGACCGGCGGCGACCAGGTTCTTTGCCACGTAACGTCCCATGTAGGAGGAGGAGCGGTCCACCTTGGAGGGATCCTTGCCGGAGAAGGCGCCGCCGCCGTGGGAGCCCATGCCGCCATAGGTATCGACGATGATCTTGCGGCCGGTGACACCGCAGTCCCCTACCGGACCACCGATGACGAAGCGGCCGGTGGGGTTGATGAAGAACTTGGTGCTGGCGTCGAGCATGTCGGCGGGCAGCACCGGCTTGATGATCTCCTCCATGACCCCTTCCTTGAGGGTGTCGTAACTGACATCCGGGCTGTGCTGGGTGGAGAGGACGACCGCCTCGATGCGTTTCGGCCTGCGGTTGTGATATTCGATGGTCACCTGGCTTTTGGCGTCGGGCCGCAGCCACGGCAGCCTTCCCGCCTTGCGCACCACCGACTGCTGTTTGGTGAGCCGATGGGCGAAGGTGATGGGCATGGGCATCAGCACCTCGGTCTCGTCGCAGGCGTAGCCGAACATCAGTCCCTGGTCGCCGGCCCCCTGATCGAGATCGATCCCGGTCCCCTCGTTGACGCCCAGGGCGATGTCAGGCGACTGTTTGCCGATGGAGGTCAGCACGGCGCAGGATTGCCAGTCGAAACCCATGTCGCTGGAATTGTAACCGATCTCCCGCACGGTTTCGCGGACCACCGTCGGCATGTCCACCCAGGCCGAGGTGGTGATCTCGCCGGCGATCAGCACCATGCCGGTGGTGACGAGTGTTTCACATGCAACACGGGCGCGGATATCCTGCATGAGGATGGAGTCAAGGATCGCATCGGAAATCTGGTCGGCGACCTTGTCGGGATGCCCTTCTGATACGGATTCGGAGGTAAACAGATAGTTCGACATGGTGTCCCCTTTTGCCGGCCGCAGCATCGGCCCTGGTGAATGATGATGAAAACTGCCGGCGGCTGCTGTCGTCTCCGGCACGGACGCTGTCAAAACCAGGTATTCTTGCTGCAAACGAAGCCGCCGTCAAGAAAAATCAAGGAGATGGCGGGAGAAATGCGGCGATCAGTGGGTGGCAAGACCCTGTTCCAGGGCAATCACCCGCCTCGCCAGCATCTCGTTGACCGCCACCGGGATGCCGTGCTCCCGGCCGAGGCGGACGACGGCGCCGTTGATGGCCTCTATCTCGGTGGGACGACGGCGGCGCACGTCCTGCAGCATGGACGAAATATTGGCCGAGGTGGCCCGGCAGACCGCAACCGTGCGCGCCAAAGGGTCGGCCGAGATCCCGATCCCGAGCGTCCGGGCGACCCTTTCCCCTTCGGCGACCGCGGCGGCCATGACTTCGCGGGCCCACGGGTTTTCCAGGAGTTCGCCGTTACGGCAGCCAAGCAGAGCGGTGAGGGCGTTGATGCCGACATTGACCAGCAACTTGTCCCAGACCGGACCGAGGACATCGTCGACGGTCTCGGTTTCCAGCCCGGCCGCCCGCAGCATTGCCGCGACCGTCTCGATCCGCCCGGGGTGACAGGAAGCGTTGCGGGGGTAGGCGCCGATGGTGGTGATGCCGGCGCCGGCCGCCACCACCTGCCCCACCCCCGTGCTGTGGGCGCCGCCCGCGGTGACGCCGGCCACGGTGCAGGAACGAGGCGCCAGCTCAGCGAGTGCGTCGAGATGGCCGATGCCGTTTTGCAATGCCACCACGGTGGAAGCGGGCGACAGCAGGGGACGCAACTGGCCCAGGGCCGCGGCAACTCCCATGGACTTGACGCAAAGGAAAACCACCGGTGGCGGCGCGGTGACCGCGGCCATGACCGATGCCGCCACCCGGGCATGGAAGGTGCTCCCGTCAGGCTCCACAAGCAGGATGCCGTGTTCGGCGAGATTAGCGGCCCGTTCAGGATCGCGGTCGACAAGGATCACCCGCCGGCCGCTGCGGCAAAGACGCGCCGCCAGCAGGCAGCCGACGGCCCCCGGGCCGATGATCATGGCGTCATGCATAGGGTGAACCGGAGTCGGCGCGGCGGCGCCCGGTTACGGACGTGCGCCCTGCAGGAAAAACAAAGGGCATGCCCGAACGACGGACATGCCCTCAGCAAAAGCACGGGGATCAGGGCACCGTCACTTCGCCACGGTGGCGTCCTCGACGATGACCCCGTAGACGTAACCGGCACCGAAATCCTTGTCGGTGGCCAGGACGCCGTTGACGGTGATGACCTCGTCCATCTCCGGGACTTCGCTGGTGGTGACCACGAAATCATGGGTGTTGTCCATGGGGCTGCCGGTACCGTCCTGCAGATGGACCCAGTTCTTGCCCATGATGTTCTTGGAGACCTTGACCACCTTGCCGCGCAGGGCAATGGGCTTGCCGCTCAGCTCGGCCTTTTTGGCGTAGATGTCGGCAACGGTCACCGCATTGTCGCCGCTGGCCTTTTCAACCTTCAGCTCGCTGAAGGGGACCACTGCCTTGCCGCTGCCGCCGGTGGACATATCGCCGGCGGCGGACTGCACCGCCTGGGAGAAGGAACCGGAGGCGTCGGCGGTTTCGCCGGCGGCGGCGGGAGCGGAACCGGGCGCGAAGCCGCTGGCGAAGATGACCTCGTCGAACTTGCGGTTCAGGGTCTTGCTCTCGAAGTTCTGCATCCGCATACTCTCGATCACGCTCACCTCATCTCCGACATTGACCTTGGCCTGGGGCATGGCGACCCACACCTTCTTGTCACCCTGATCGAGTTCCATGTAGGTATAACCGGTGGCGTCCATGGTCTCGGATACCTTGCCGGTAACGATCTGGGCAGCGGCCTGCTCCGGGCTGGCCGACTGCGCCGGCGCGGTGGCCGCTTCCTGGGCCGGGGCCGGGGCCGGGGCCGAAGCCTGTTCTTTCTTGTCGCCGTTGCCGCAACCGGTTACGAACATGGACAGGGCGAGTCCACTGAGGACGAGGCATACACTCTTTTTCATTGCAAACTGTCTCCTGTTGATCTTGCACGCTGACTGATGGAAGTCCCTCAACCGTCCGAAAATACAATTTTCCAGTGTACCGTAAGATTTGGGAAAAGCAAAGTGGTTCCCGAGAAAATTATCCCGCCGCACCTTTTGCCGCCGCGTAGGAAAAACGCAGCGCGTCCCCGGCGACGCCCACCCGGGCGACACCGCCCTTTTTCAGGGCGCCGAACAGCAGTTCCTCGGCGAGGACATCGCCGATCTTCTGCATGATCAGGCGCCTGAGCGGCCGGGCGCCGTAATCGGGATCGAAGCCCTTTTCCGCCAGCCAGCGGCGGCTGGCCGGGGTAAGCCGGATGGTCACCCGGTTTTCGGCGAGCTGGGTCTGCAGCTCGGCGACGAGCTTGTCGACGATTTTTTCCATGATCTGCCCGGACAAAGGGCTGAAGGAAACGACGGCGTCGAGGCGGTTGCGGAATTCCGGACTGAAAAGTTCACGGATCGCCTTCTGGTCGCGGCCGCGGCCATCGCCGGTGAAACCGATGGGGCGGCTGCTCATCTCCCGGGCGCCGGCGTTGGTGGTCATGATCAGGATGACGTTACGGAAATCCGCCTTGCGGCCGCTGTTGTCGGTCAAGGTGGCGTGGTCCATCACCTGCAGCAGGATGTTGAATACGTCCGGGTGCGCCTTTTCGATCTCGTCGAGCAGCAGCACACTGTAGGGGTGCTTGCGGATGGCGTCGGTGAGCAGGCCGCCCTGGTCGAACCCGACATAGCCGGGAGGCGAGCCGATCAGGCGCGACACCGCATGTTTTTCCATGTACTCGCTCATGTCGATCCGCTCGAAATGCACGGACAACACCTCGGCGAGCTGCCGGGCCACCTCGGTCTTGCCGACCCCGGTGGGGCCGGCGAACAGGAAGCAGCCGGTGGGACGATCGACCTGCTTGAGCCCGGCCCGGGAACGTTTGATGGCGGTGACCACCGTCTCGATGGCACCATCCTGACCGAAGATCCTCGCCTTCATGGTCAGGTCCAGGTCCTTCAGCTGCCGGAGATCGGCGGAGTTGTTGGTCCGCGCCGGCACCCGCGCCATCCGGGAAACCACCTCCTCCACATCCCGCACCGAGATCACCTTCTTGCGGCGGCCCTCCTTTTCGAGGCGATTGGCGGAACCGACCTCGTCGATGATATCGATGGCCTTGTCGGGCAGGAAGCGATCGGGAAGGTAACGATGGGCGAGTTCGGCCGCCGCGGCGACGGCTTCCGCCGAGAACCTGACGCCGTGATGCTCTTCGTAACGCCGCTGCAGGCCGGCGAGGATGGCGGCGGTTTCCGCCACCGACGGTTCCTCGATGTCCACCTTCTGAAAGCGGCGGGAAAGGGCCCGGTCCTTTTCGACGTAGTTCTTGTACTCTTCGTAGGTGGTGGAACCGATGCAGCGCAGGGTGCCGCTCTGCAGGGCCGGTTTCAGCAGGTTGGAGGCGTCCATCGAACTGCCGCTGGTGGCGCCGGCGCCGACGATGGTGTGGATCTCGTCGATGAGCAGGATGATGTTCCCGCGTTCCTCCACCTCGCCGATCACCCCCTTGAGGCGCTGCTCGAAATCGCCCCGGTACTTGGTGCCGGAAAGCAGCGCCCCCATGTCGAGGAGCCGGATCTCAACGTTTTTCAGCAGGTCGGGAACCTCCTCCTCAAAAATTTTGACGGCGAGCCCCTCGGCGATGGCGGTCTTGCCCACCCCGGGTTCGCCGACCAGCAGGGGGTTGTTCTTGCGCCGGCGGCAGAGGATCTGCATGATCCGCCGCAGTTCCTGATCCCGGCCGATGAGCGGGTCGATGCGGCCTGCCGCCGCCCGCTCGCTGAAGCTGATCGTGTACTTTTCCAGCGCGGAATCGGACTGCTCCGGCTTGCGGCCGGGCTGGCCCGGGCCGGGCTGGAAGTCGGGCGCGGGTTCCTGGCCGCCGTGGCTGATCTGCTGGACGACGTTGAAACGGGTGATTCCCTCGCTGCGCAGGAAGTAGGTGGCGAAGGAATCCTGTTCGGCGAAGATGGCGACCAGCACGTCGTCGGGATCCACCTGCTTCTTGCCGCAGCTCTGCACGTGGATCACGGCACGCTGCAGGACCCGGGTGAAACCGATGGTCTTCACCGGCTCGGCCGTGCCACTTTCCCGGTCCAGGGTGGTGAGGTTGCGGAGAAAGAACTGCTGCAGCTTCCGCCGCAGCGTCCCGAGGTTGCCGCCGCAGGAGGTGATGATCCTGGCCGCCTGGGCGTCCTCCAGCAGGGCGAAGAGGATGTGCTCGACGGTGACGTACTCGTGCCGGTGGCTTTTCGCTTCCTGTACCGCCCGCATCAAGGCGGCTTCAAGGTCCTGACTCAACATGGCTTTTCTCCGAGCCGGCCGCTTCAGACCGGCTCCATGCTGCACTGCAGCGGATGTTCGTACTGCTGGGCGATCCCGTGCACCAGCGCGATCTTGGTTTCGGCGACTTCGCGGGTATACACCCCTGCAACGCCGGTGCCGTTGTTGTGGACATTAAGCATTATTTTGGTGGCTTCCACCGCCGACTTGTGAAAAACCGTCTCGAGGATCATGACGACAAACTCCATGGTGGTGTAGTCGTCGTTGTGGAGAAGCACCTTGAACATCGGCGGTTCGGCAACCTTCTCCCGGCCCTCGGCGAGGACCTCCATCTCCTGTCGCGGAACACCCATGTCGTCCCCTTCGCCGGTGGGCAATTACAGCAGGCTGCGCAGGTCGGCGGTGATCTTCCTGCCGGCCTCGGCAAAACCTTCCGCCAGCAGCTGCTGCAGGTTCTTCTTGTCGACGGCGCTTTTCTGCTGTTCGACAAGAATGGAGCGGGTGAGGATGGTCCCCTTGTCGGTGAGCCCGACAAAGGCCTCGATTTCCATGGTCAGGTTGTACTCGGCATACCCGAATTTCTGCTGTTTGGTGACCGAGAGCCTGCGGATGTTGCCGTAGAGCGCCGCCCGGGTCTGGGGCGGCAGGATGCGCATCCCCCCGGCGGTGCCGTCCCAGGACGGTTTCCAGCCCCAGGTCAGCCCCTGCGCCTCGATGGCGCGGGCGACATTGTTGGCCAGGGTGACGGAAACGGAACCACGCGGCGCCCGAATCTGTTGACTGCCGCCGTAGGTCAAAAGTTCCCCCAGCAGTCCTTCGTCGGAGGCCTGATAGGCGAAGGAACCGATGAGCACCTCGGCGCCGCCGTCGCGGGAGCGGGACAGCTCCTGGGGAAGATCGAGAAATATCGGGGTGACCGGCCGGCAGCCCGAGAGGCTGACGAGCCCGGCCGAGAAAAGCAGGACAAGGGAAAGGGTGAGACGGTTGATGGCGGTCGACAGAGGTTTTTTCATGGTCTTCTCCGATGAAAGGAATGAATGCGTTTCACCCGGCCGCCTTCATCCTCGCCCGCGGCGCGAGGAAAAAGGAGAACAGGGTCCGTTCGACAACCAGGGACGGCGGCAGCCGCGAACTCTTGAGGAGAAATTCCGCCTCGCCCAGTTCCTCCAGCATCAGCCACAGGCGGGGCAGGGAAAAGGACTCGGCCTGCTGAAACACCTTGTAGCAGGCATAGGGATGGCCGGGCAACTCCTTCGCCACCTCGGCTTTCCGTTCCTTCAGGGCCGGCAGGTAGGTCCGCTGAAAGGCCTGATACGCCATGCCGGCCTGATAGCGGGGCTCCGTCAGCCTTTCCAGGGAACGAACCAGCAGCAGCCGCCGCAGAAAATTGCGCAGCCCGGCGACCAGGGCCAGGGGATACAGCCCCCCTTCCAGCAGCCGGCGGGCAAGAAGCAACGCCCTGGCCAGCTGGCGCGCCCCCACCGCCTCGTTCAGCTCGAACAGGGCGTCTTCACGGGTGCGGACCCCCACCGCCTCGAGATGGCGGTCGGTGACCCTGGCGTCCTCCTCCCCGGCATACAGTGCGAGCTTCTCGGCCTCCATGACCACCGCGTCGGGGTGGAAGCCGGTCCAGTCGAGCAGCTTGCGCAGGGTCGCCTTGTCTATTTCCTTATGATGCGCCGTCATCACCGCAAGGACAAGATCGGCGAGCACCGCGCCCTGCTCCTGCTGGGCGGCCTGGGACAGGCCGCTCTCCACCCGGGCGTCGAGGACGACCCCGTGTTCCTTGATGTGCTTGAACAATCGCCGCTTGCTGTCCGCCGCCTCCGCCACCAGCACCAGGATATGATCGGGGGCGAACCCCTCCGTCATGGCGTTCAGGTAGAGGGAGGCCGGATCTTCGCCGCGGCGGGCCCCGCCGGCCGGCAACTGCACCTCGGCGAGCCAGCCCGTGTCCTCGGGACGGGCGAAACCGAAGGCCTCCTGCCACGCCCCGCCATCCAGGGCGATGAGCCCGGGGAGCGTCGCGTCGGCGGCGGGAAGCATGCTGAGCAGCCGGCTGACGTATCGGCCGCACGCCGCCGGCTTACCGGCGCCACGGGCAGCCACCGCCTTCTCCCAGATGGAGGCGGCCACCTCCTTGGAAAGAAACAACCTGGTGTCCATGACCCGGAAAACGCGGCGGCCGCCGAACAGGCTGTAAGTCCGCAGCGAATGCAGGGTCTCCAGGGGATCCTCGGTATCGCCGTCGATGGCGATCAGTTCCCCGGCGCCGGTCTCGGGCAAGAGGGCGCCGGTAAGGTCGGCGGCCAGCTGCTGGCAGAGGAAGCGCTCGCCGAACACCAGATAGACCGGCGCCGGCCTGCCCGCCCGGATGGCGGCAAGGACTTCGTCGATCTGGTTCCGGGAATACTGCGGCATGGGGACGTCGAGGGGAAGGGGGGAGAGCGGACCGTTGGCCTTCTTGGATTGTGGCGTAGGAAAAAAGCTTACCCTGCCGCCGGGTCCGCCGCCATATTTTTTTCAGGACCGCAACCCCGCCCTTCCGGCCGAGCCGCCGCAACCCGCCCCGCTCGTCCCGACCGCCGCCGGAGCCTGCTCCCCCTGACTCCGGCCAATCACGGGCGCCAGGAAAGATGGTGCCGGCACCCACGCCGCCGCGACAAACCTTTGCCCCGTCAAGCGGTTATGCTATAGTGCGGACACGGCCGGGGCAGCGGCCGGTCACCACAGGTTTCCATCTCCGCACATGGCCGACATCCAGCTCACCCAGAAACGGACAGGGGTTCTCATCGGCGGCTCCGGCCTCATCGGCGGCGCCCTGCAGCACTATTTCAAAACCCGCACCCCGGACATCGAGGTTCTCTCCCCCAACAGCAAGAAGCTCAGTCTGCGGGAACCGGAGGACATCCGCGCCTATTTCGACCGCTACCGGCCCGACTTCATCATCAACACCGCCATCGCCTCCATCGACAGCGACGCGCAGCTCGCCCTGGAAATCAATTATCTCGGCACCCTGCGCCTGGCCCAGATAGCCATCGAGCGCAACATCCCCTACGTCCACTTCAGTTCGGCGGCCACCATGCCGGCCGGCGAGAATCTCAACGAGAACGATCTGCTGCCGCTCGCCGCCGGGCTCTCCAACTACACCAAATCCAAGCTGATGGCCGAGATCACCCTCCGCCATCTCCACGCCAGCAAGGGGCTGGACTACACCAATATCCGGCTGGCGGTGGTCTACGGCAAGCACGACCACAAGATCCAGGGCTTCCACCGGATGCTCTACTCCCTCGCCGACGAGGCGATGCCGGTGCTGCTCACCCGCCGGGGCGTGCGCCACTCCTACTCCCATTCCAAGAAGATCCCGCCGTTCGTCCACTACATTCTCGACCACCGGGAGGAGTTCTCCGGCAACACCTACAACTTCGTCGATCAGGAGCCGGTGGAACTGGCCAGGCTGATCCTCACCATCAAGTCCTATCTCAACCTGAAGCGGCCGCGGCAGATCTTCATCCCCTATCCCATGGCCAGAATCGGTAAAACGGCGGTGCACTGGCTGGTGCGGAGGCTGAACGGGATCGGCATCGAGGCGCGGATGCCCGCCGAACTGCTGTTCATGGAGCAGTTCTACCAGAGCCAGACCCTGTCGCCCCGGAAACTGGTCAACTCCAGCTACGGCGATCCCTTCGCGAAAACCACCGTCTTCACGCGCCTGCCGGCGATCATCGAGTACTACATCTCCCGCTGGGAACACCTGAACCTGATCACATCCTACAACCCGGAACACTTCGACCCGAAAAAGCGGATCGATACCTTCATCAACACGCCGGAACGGCTGCTGGACACCATCCACCAGCACGGCGATTTCCTCCCCTCGGATCCGGCCGACCCCTGCAGGCAGCGCTGATGCCCCTCCTCGGCGCCCACATGTCGATCAGCGGCGGCCTCGACCAGGCGGTGGCGCGCATCCGGCGGGTGGAAGGCCAGGCGCTGCAGATCTTCACCCGCAACCAGCGGCAATGGCGGGCGGCACCGCTCTCGGAAGACGAGGTGCGGGCCTTCCGGGCCGCCCGCCGCGCCTGGGGAGAGCAGTACCCGGTCGCCGCCCACAACTCCTACCTGGTCAACCTCGCCGCCGCGGATCCGGCCCTCGCGGAAAAATCGGGGGCCGCGATGCTCGATGAACTGGAGCGGTGCGGCCGGCTCGCCATTCCCTATCTGATCATCCATCCCGGCGCCCACACCGGCCAGGGGATCGATCGCGGCCTCGCCAGGGTCGCCGCCAATTTGGACAGGATTTTTTCGGCGGCCCCGGAGTATAATGAAACGATGATCCTCCTGGAAACCACCGCCGGCCAGGGCAGCAGCCTGGGGAGCAGCTTCGAGGAACTGGCGCGGATCATCGACCTGTGCCGCCATCCGGCCCGGCTCGGCGTCTGCTTCGACACCTGCCACGCCTTTGCCGCCGGCCACGACCTCGCCACCGCCTCCGGCTATGACCGCACCTTCACCCATTTCGACCGGGTCATCGGCCTCGACCGGCTGCGCTTTTTTCATCTGAACGACTCCCTGCAGCCGCTGGGCAGCCGCCGGGACCGGCATGCCCATATCGGCAAGGGCCACATCGGCGCGGCCGGTTTCGCCCTTCTGGTCAACGATCCCCGCTTCGCCGGCCATCCCATGGTGCTGGAAACACCGAAGGAGGAGGATCTCCGCGAGGACACCGTCAACCTGGAGATGCTCCGCGCTCTCCAGACAGCAGACAATCCCCCGCGATGAACGTCCGCATCCGCAACCTCGGCAAGAGTTTTCCCAGAAGCGGCGGAGAGGACGAAGCGGTTCTGGCCGACATCAACTTCGACATCGCGGCCGGCGATTTCATCGCCATCGTCGGCGAATCCGGCTGCGGCAAATCCACCCTGCTCAAGCTGCTGGCGGGTCTGGAAACGGCCGCAACCGGCGAGATCCTCACCGAAGGCCGCAACCGGCCGACGGAACGGATCGTCGGCCCCCATCCCTCGCGGTCGATGCTGTTCCAGCAGCCCAGTCTGCTGCCCTGGCTCGACGTCCACGACAACATCGCCTTCGGCTGCCGGCTGCGCCGGGAAACCGCCGACCTCGACTACCAGGTGGGCCAGTTCATCGAAATGATGGGGCTGTGCGGCTGCGCCCGCTTCTTTCCCGCCGAACTCTCGGTGGGCCAGGCGCAACGGGTCTGTCTGGCGCGGGCGCTCATCGGCCACCCTGTCCTTCTCCTCATGGACGAGCCTTTTTCCGCCCTCGACACCCTCACCCGCACCCGCCTCCAGGAGGAACTGACCAACATCTGGCAGAGCGAGCAGTTCACCGCCGTGCTGGTCACCCACGACATCGAGGAGGCGGTTCTGCTCGGCAACCGGGTGGTGCTGCTGGGCGGCCGGCCGACCACGGTCAGGGACGTCTTCGACATCGCCCTGCCCTACCCGCGCCGGATCACCGACGAGGCCTTCTTCCATACCAAGCGGACCATTCTCGCCCGCTTCAAGGAAGTGGTCGCCCGGCCGAAGCCCATCCCCATGACCGAACTCATCGAGAACGCCGCCTGCCATGAACCGCCGCAGCTTTCTTAAACAGGGCGCCCTGCTCGCCGCCGCCGCCGCCGCCGTTCCCCTCCCCCTGGCCGCCGCCCGGCAGCCGCAGGTGAAAATCGGCTATCTGCCCATCACCGACGCCACCCCGCTGCTCGTCGCCCACGCCAACGGCCACTTCCGGGAAGAAGGGCTCGATGTGGCACCACCGCTGAAGATCCGCTCCTGGTCCGCCCTGGTCGAATCCTTTCTCACCGACAAAATCAACGTCTGCCACATGCTGCTGCCCATCCCGGTCTGGATGCGCTTCAACCGGGGAGTGGACGTCAAGGTGCTGGCCTGGGACCACACCAACGGCAGCGCGCTCACCATCGGCGGCTCTGCCGGCATCCGCGATTTCGCCGATCTCGGCGGCCGGCTGATCGCGGTCCCGCACTGGTATTCCATGCACAACGTCATCCTGCAGCTCGGCCTGCGCGAGGCGGGGCTGAGCCCGGTCATCCAGCCGCGCGCCCAGCCGCCCTCCGACCGTCAGACCAACCTGGTCATCCTGCCGCCGCCGGAAATGCCTTCGGCGCTGGCGGCGGGCAAGATCGACGGCTACATCGTCGCCGAACCCTACAACGCCCTTTCCGAGGAAAAAATAGGCGCGAAAATCCTGCGCTTCACCGGCGACATCTGGCAGAACCATCCCTGTTGCGTGATCGTGATGCGGGAGCGGCTCATCCGCGAGCACCCCCTGTTCACCCAGAAGGTGATCAGCGCCATCGTCGGCGCCCAGCTGTGGACCCAGCGCCACCCGGTGGAAACCGCCGGCCTGCTCGGCCGCGACGGCCGGGGCTACCTGCCGGTGGACCGCGAGGTGCTGCTGCGGGTGTTCACCGGCTACGAACCGGAGCGCTACGGCCCGGGAGCGGTGCCCCAGGCGATCCGCCACCCCGACTGGCAGGTTTCCAGGATCGGTTTCCAGCCCTACCCCTTCCCTTCCGCCACCCGTTTCATCATCAGGGAGATGGCGGCGACGGTCATGGAGGGCGACGCTTCCTTCCTGCGGGCACTGGACCCGGAAACCGGCGCCCGGGAGCTGACCGACGACAGCTTCGCCAAAAAGGCGATCACCGATCTGGGCGGCCTGGATGCCTTTCGCGTCACCGGGCTGGACGGCCCCTGGTCGCGCAGCGAGGTCATCTCCCTGCAATGAGCCCCTTGTTTCCCCGTCACAGCGGTACGGCGGCAAAGGAGAAGGAGGGCGCCGGCGCCGCTCTCGCCCACGGCCTCGCCGGTTTTCTCCTGTTCATCGCCATCTGGTTCCTCGCCGGCCAGTACCTGTTCAGCCTGCCTGCCTACCTCCCGTTCGCGGAAATGCTGCCGCTGCCGAGCCTGAAGGCCCTGGCGGGTCTGACCGTCGACCCCAAATTCTGGACCAGCGTCCTGGCCAGCCTCCGAAGGGTGGGGGTGGGCATACTCTGCGCCTTTGTCCTCGGTCTGCCGCTGGGCCTTCTCATCGGCTTCTACCGGCGGCTGCGCCTGCTCACCAACACCCCGATCCAGTTCCTGCGCATGGTGAGCCCGCTGGCCTGGATGCCGATTGCGCTGCTCATCTTCACCACTTTCGAGGCGGCGATCTATTTCCTGATCACCGTCGCCACCGTCTGGCCCATCATCCTCAACACCGCGGTGGGCGTCGGCCGGGTGCGGCCCCAGTGGCTGCTGATGGCGATGAACCAGGGCGCTTCCAACCGCCAGCTCATCACCCGGGTGCTCTTCCCCGCCACCCTGCCCTACGTCTTCACCAGCCTGCGCCTCGCCCTCGGCGTCGCCTGGATCGTCCTGGTGCCGGTGGAATTTTTGGGCGTCTCCTCCGGCCTCGGCTATCTCATCAACGACGCCCGCGACACCCTGGAGTACGATCGGCTGATGGCCCTGGTGCTGGCCATCGGCGCCATCGGCTACCTGCTCGACTCCGCGATCCAACTCGCCCAACGGCTGTTCCACTGGTCGTGGGCGGACTGAACGAATCCTCCATGGCCCTGACCACCATCCTTCTCATCGCACTCGCCCTGGCGGTGGACGCCTTTGCCGTGGCGCTCGCCGCCGGCTGCGTGCTCCGGCGGGTCACCTTCCGCCATACCTTCCGGCTCGCCTGGCATTTCGGCCTGTTCCAGGCCGGGATGAACGTCATCGGCTGGGGCTGCGGCCTCACCTTCCGGCGATACATCGAGGCCTTCGATCACTGGATCGCCTTCGCACTGCTCGCCCTGGTGGGCGGCCGGATGATCGTCGAGGCCCTGAAGGGGGAGGAGGAGCGGCAATGTCCCGACCCCACCCGCGGCCGCACCCTGGTGGTGCTCGCCGTCGCCACCTCCATCGATTCCCTGGCGGTGGGTCTGAGCTTCTCCCTGCTGCAGATCTCCATCTGGCTGCCGGCGCTGATCATCGGCGTGACCGCGCTGGCCCTCACCGCGGCCGGCATCCACCTGGGCCGGATGGCCACCTCCGCCGCCAGGCTGGGCAGCCGGGTGGAGATCGGCGGCGGCCTGGTGCTCATCATCATCGGGATGCGCATCCTGTTCGAGCATGGCGTCTTCTCCTAACAGATTGATATTGCATCACTTCGAGAATCGTCATTGACAGTGGCGGAAACCGGTTGGTATGTTGTGCGCTTTCGCGCACCCAGAGTACCACAAGGAAAGACTACATGAGCATCCGAGAAGACGCGCTGGCCGGCAGAATCACTCCGCTTTTCGAGGCCTGTGCCAGGACCGAGAACATCGCCGTCGCCACCCTGATGGATGGCGTCGCCAAAGGGGTGATCGCCATCCCCAAAAACCGCCACCACGATTTCGAAAAGATCATCGCCGTGGGCAAGGGGGTTTCCACCAAGGTCAACGCCAACATCGGCTCATCGAAAGATTACCCGACGGTGGACAAGGAGCTGCAGAAGCTCTGCGTCGCGGTCAAGGCCGGCGCCGACACCCTGATGGATCTCAGCATGGGCGGCGACATCAGCGAGGTGCGCCGGCAGATCATCGCCAACTGCCCGGTACCCCTGGGCACGGTGCCGGTCTACCAGGCGGTGGCCGATACCGTCGAACGGCAGGGGAAGAAGATCGGCGAGGTCTCCGTGGCCGAACTGTTCAAGGTCATCGAGGAACAGGCCAGAGACGGCGTCGACTTCATGACCATCCACTGCGGCATCACCAGAAACACCGTCGAACGGATCAGGAACCACCAGCGCCTGATGGGGGTGGTCAGCCGCGGCGGCTCCTTCACCATCGAGTGGATGGCCCACAACGGCAAGGAAAACCCGATGTACGAGCACTACGACGAGCTGCTCGCCATTCTCAAGGAACACGAGGTGACCATCTCCATCGGCGACGGCATCCGGCCGGGCTGCCTCGCCGACGCCACCGACCGCGGCCAGGTCCAGGAACTGATCCATCTCGGCGAACTCACCCAGCGCGCCTGGGACGCCGGCGTCCAGGTGATGATCGAAGGGCCCGGCCACATGCCGTTGAACCAGATCGAGGCCAACGTCCTGCTGCAGAAGCGGCTGTGCATGGGGGCACCCTTCTACGTCCTCGGCCCGCTGGTCACCGACATCGCCCCGGGCTACGACCACATCACCGGCGCCATCGGCGGCGCCATCGCCGGCGCGGCCGGCGCCGACTTCCTCTGCTACGTCACCCCGGCCGAGCACCTGAAGCTTCCCAACATCGACGATGTCAAGGAAGGGGTGATCGCCTCGCGGATCGCCGCCCACGCCGCCGACATCGCCAAGGGGCTGCCCGGCGCCATCGAGCGCGACATGGAGATGGCCCGGCGCCGCAACAACCTCGACTGGAAGGGCCAGATCGAACTGTCCATCGACCCGGACAAGGCGCGGCGCTTCCGGGAGGAGGGTTCCTCCTACAAGGGCGACGCCTGCTCGATGTGCGGCTCCTACTGCGCCATCAAGGTTTACAAGCACGCGACGTCCACCAAAAAAGCATCCTGACACGGGGCCGGCGGCACGCCGCCGCCCTGCCGATACAACCTTGTCTGGGAGGGATGTGCCATGGAGAATCTGATCACCTGGATCACCGATTTCATCAGTGCCAGCGGGGTGATGGAACAGGTCCGTCAGGTCGATGTGAGCGGGCTGTTCAGCAACCCCTACTTCCTCGTGCCCTTCTGTCTGCTCATCGGTTATTTTCTCTACCGGCAGGCCTTCACCAACATCGGGCTCACCGGCATCTTCATCGGCATGTGGGCCTTCTCCGGTTCCGCGATGATGCAGAACCTCATCGTCGACAACGAACTGCAGATCGGCAAGATCCTGCCGGTGGCCGCCATCTGGCTGCTGGCGGTGGGGGCGGCGGTCTACCTCCTCTTCATGCGTTCGGACTGATCCCCTCCCCGTGCCCTCCCGCCTCACGGACATATACACCACCCTCTTCGCCCATTTCGGACCGCAGCACTGGTGGCCGGGGGACACCCCCATCGAGATCACCGTCGGCGCGATCCTCACCCAGAACACCGCCTGGACCAACGTCGAACGGGCCATCGCCAACCTGCGCGACGCCGGTCTGCTGGATTTCGCCTCGCTCCTCGCCCTGCCCACCGGAGAACTGGCCCAGTACATCCGGCCGGCGGGCTACTACAACCTCAAGGCCAAACGGCTGCACAACCTGCTGGCGATGGTCGCCGCCCGGCACGCTGATCTCGACGGCTTTCTCTCCCAGGACACGGAAAGCCTCCGCCAGGCGCTGCTGGCGGTCAACGGCATCGGCCCGGAGACGGCCGACTCCATCGCGCTTTACGCCGCCGGCAAACCGCTCTTCGTCGTCGACGCCTACACCCACCGCATCCTGCACCGGCACGGCCTGGCCGAGGAGGAGGCGGATTACCATTCCCTCCAGGAACGGTTCATGACCGAGCTTCCCCCCGACCCGCAGCTCTACAACGAATACCACGCCCTCATCGTCCGCCTCGGCAAGGAGTACTGCAGGAAATCCAGCCCCCGCTGTACCGGCTGCCCCCTGGAGCATCTCTGAGCATCGCCGCCCATGGAGCCGATCCTGCTCATCACCGCGCTGCTGCTCTGGATCAATTTCCTGCCGCCTTTCGCCCGCCTGCTCTTCGGCGACCGGTTCAACCGCCCGGTGGACGGCGGGCTCAGCTTCGTCGACGGCCGGCCGCTGTTCGGCAGCCACAAGACCCGGCGCGGCCTGGTGTCCGGTATTGTCGGCAGCCTGCTGTTCGCCCCGTTTTTTCCGGTTCCCTGGTATCATCTCCCGGTCGCCGCCGCCCTAGCCCTCGCCGGCGATCTCCTCTCCAGCTTTCTCAAGCGCCGGAGCGGTCTGCCGCCCGGCAAGAATATCTTTCTCCTCGACCAGGGCTTCGAGGGGCTGCTGCCCTCGCTGTACCTCGCCAGGGTGCTGGATCTTCCCCTGACGGCGGCGGCGGCCGCCGCCGCGCTCTTCGTTCTCGTCGCCTGGCCCGGCTCCGCCCTCTGGGCGTATCTCAGCTACCAGCCGGACACCACCAACTTCCTGCGCCTCGTCCGCTCCTCCGCCCGGGTGCGGCAGTGGCGCGCCTGCCACACGCCGCTGGCCCGCTGGCACCGGCTGCTCAACTTCGAAAACGTCCTCTACTACCGGATCGTCATGACCTGGCTGTTCCGTCTCTTCGGTCTTTACCGGCGCGGCCGCTGCAACGCCCTGCAGGTGGAGCTGCGGGAGGAGGACTTCCGCTTCGCCAGCCTGCCGCAGTCCTTCGACGGCTACCGCATCCTGCTGCTCACCGACCTGCACCTGGACGGCCTGCCGGAACTCACCGACCGGCTGATCGAACAGATCGATGGTCTCGAGGTGGATCTCTGCCTGCTCGCCGGCGACTACCGCATGGAGATGTACGGTCCGCTGGCGCCGGCCATGCGCCTGCTGGAGCGGCTCATCGCCCGTGTCCGCAGCCGCGACGGCGTCTTCGGCGTGCTCGGCAATCACGACTGCATCGAAATGGTGCCCGACCTGGAGGATGCCGGCATCGTCATGCTGATCAACGACGCGGTCGCCATCGAACGCCAGGGGGAGCGCATCTGGATCGTCGGCATCGACGATCCCCATTTCTACAAGGTCCACGACCCCGCCGCCGCCTACCGGGATGTGCCGCCGGGCGCTTTCTCCATCTTCCTCGCCCACTCTCCGGAGGCGGTCCGGGACGTCTTGCCCCACCGGCCGGACCTGTATCTCTGCGGCCACACCCACGGCGGCCAGGTATGCCTGCCCGGCGGCGGCAAGATCTTCACCCACTGCCGCGCCCCCCGCGCCATAACCTCGGGGCGCTGGCAATTCGAGGGCATGACCGGCTACACCAGCCGGGGCGCCGGCGCCTCGGGCCTGCCGCTGCGCTTCCACTGCCCCGGCGAGATCACCCTGATCACCCTGCGCCGCGGCTGAGCCCTTCCTTTCCCTCCGGGACGGATGCGAACCGACGCGGCCGACGCCCGCGGTCGAGATTCCCCATGGGAAATTTTTTTCAGTTTCTCCCCGCCCGAATTTCCCTGATATAATCGTATTTGTCTGGTTTGTTCTGAATCTCCCCCGGCGACACCCTCGCCCGTGTGCCGCCGGCAAGGGGGAAGTTCAACCTTGGCTCGGGAAAGCTACGTATATCTACCTAGGAGGGGTCGATGAACATCAACGGAAAAATTCTGACGCTCATAGCAGCGTCCCTGCTGCTCACCGCGGCAGGGCTGGTCCTTTTTGCCACCTACGACCTGAACGAGGTCCGCGCCATCGCCACCACCCGACTGGAGAAACTCGGCGGCCGGCAGCTCGACGACATCCGCCAGGAAAGCGACGCCTACCGGAAAGAACTGGTGAACCAGAAAAAGGAGTTCCTCCAGGCCCAGGTGAACACGGTGCTGAACGTCATCGACAAGGCCTACCGGGATTCCCAGGACATCGCCCGGATCAGGGCGCGCTACGAACAAAGCCTCGCCGACGGGGTCAACACCGTCATGGGAATCATCGAAAGCATCGACCGCCTGCCGGATCTGGATACCGAAGCCAAACAGCAGCGGGCGATGGCCATCATCCGCGACCTGCGCTACGGGGCGGACAACAAGGAGTACTTCTGGATCAACGACACCACCCCCGCCATGGTCATGCACCCCTTCAAACCGGAACTGGACGGCAGGAACCTGGCCGATATGGCCGATCCCGACGGCAAGAAACTGTTCCTGGAGATGGTGGAGGTCTGCCGCCGCGACGGCCAGGGCTTCGTCCAGTATTCCTGGCCGCGGCCCGGTGCCGACAAACCGCAGCCCAAACTGTCCTTTGTCAAGCTCTACGGCCCCTGGGGCTGGGTCGTCGGCTCCGGCGTCTATCTGGAGAACGCCGAGGCGGCGATCAAGGCGGACGCCCTGGCCATGGTCAGAAACCTGCGCTACGGGGCGGACAACAAGGAGTACTTCTGGATCAATGACACCACCCCCGCCATGGTCATGCATCCCTTCAAACCGGAAATGGAGGGGCAGGATCTCGGCGGCTTCGCCGATCCCGACGGCAAGAAGCTGTTCGTGGAGATGGTGGAGGTCTGCCGCCGCGACGGCCAGGGCTTCGTCGAGTATTCCTGGCCGCGGCCCGGCGCCGACAAGCCGCAGCCCAAACTGTCCAGCGTCAGGCTGTTCGAGCCGTGGGGCTGGATCATCGGCACCGGCATCTACATCGACGATATCGATGTCCGGGTGGCCGCCCGGGAGGAAGAGCTGAACGGCAAGCTCCAGCAGGCGGCGGCGGCCATGCAGACCGAGGTGCGGGAAACCTCGGCAGCCATCGGCGCCAGCATCTCCACCGGCATCCGCCAGACCATCCTGTTCGCCGCCGCCGTCTTCGCCGCGGTCCTGGTGAGCAGCTTCTTGTTCCTCAGAAGGAATGTGATCACGCCGGTTGCCCTGGCGGTGAACGGCGTCGACGACGCGGCCACCCAGATGACCGGCGCCGCCGGGCAGGTCTCCTCCTCCAGCCAGCAGCTCGCCAGCGGCGCCGCCCAGCAGGCGGCATCCCTGGAAGAGATTTCCGCCTCGGTGGAGGAACTGTCCTCGATGACCAGGCAGAACACCGACAGCGCCACCCAGGCCAAGGGGATGATGGCGCAGGTCTCGGAAATCGTCGGTCGGGTGAACGATCACATGCGGGACCTGGAGACGGCCATGACCGAGATCTCCCGCTCCAGCAAGGAGACCGGCAAGATCATCGAAACCATCAACGGCATCGCCTTCCAGACCAACCTGCTGGCTCTGAACGCCGCGGTGGAGGCGGCGCGGGCGGGAGAGGCGGGCGCCGGCTTCGCGGTGGTGGCGGAGGAGGTGCGCAACCTCGCCCTGCGGGCCGCGGACGCGGCCAGGAGCACCGGCACCCTCATCGAGCGCACCGACAACAAGGTCCAGGAAGGGGCGCAGCTCGCCCAGACCACCCTGCAGGCCTTCAACGAAAACGTGGTGATCAGCGGCAAGACCACCAAACTCATCGACGAAATCGCCCTGGCATCGGAAGAGCAGAGCCAGGGTATCGGCCAGATCAATCAGGCCCTGCAGCAGCTCGACGCGGTCACCCAGCAGAATGCCGCCAACGCCGAGGAAACCGCTGCCGCCGCCGAGGAACTGAACGCCCAGAGCGAGGAGTTGCGCAAAATCGTCGAGACCCTGTCGCGGATGACCGGCAACGGCAAGGGCTACCCGGCGGCGGCCTCCTCCTGCCGCGCCGTCGTCCCGGTCACCGGATAAGCGACGCAGAAGGCCCCGGCGGATTTCCTCCGGCCGGGGCCTTTCCGGATTTCCCTCCTTCCCGGTTATTGGTCGGCATCCGGCCGCTGCGGGCAGTTCCGGCAGCCGCCGGGACCGCCCATGCCGCAGCCCTTGCCCGCCGTCATCGGGCCGCCCAGGCCCGCATCGAGGCCGGCTTCCACCGCCTTGCGCTGCAGGGACTGGTGCAGGTCGAGCAATTCGAGGCGCAGCGCCTTCACCTTTTCCTCATCGACCTTTTCCGCGTTCATCTCCTGCATCAGATCGATGCGTTTGTTGGCGATGGCCCGCCGTGTTTCGACGGTTTCCCGGAAGAAGGCGCGCTGGGCCGCTTCCGCCGCCGGATCGCTGTTTTCCGGCTGATTCTGCATCAGCATGGGGCCGCCCATGTGCATGGCGCGGCCGGCGGTGGCGCTCTGATAGCCGGCAAAGGTCAGAGCGGCGAGAACGGTTGCTGCGAGAACGGTCTTTTTCATGTTCTGTCTCCTGAGCTTGAATCGGTTGTCTTCCATGGGAAGGGGTTGTGCCCTTTTCCCATTTTCAAAAGGCATGCCAGCCGGAAATCCCCTGATGAATACTTTGAAATCATAGGGTAAAAACAGAAAACCCCCGGGGTCATTCCCGGCCGCTGCCGCCTCGGCTGGATAGAAAGTATCCAGCGTCGCCGCCTGAACTACCCGCCCGCCAGCCGGTACAGCAGCCGCTGCCAGTTGCGGTCGTCGAGGCGGGAAAGGCCGGCGGCGCGGGCGAGTTCCATCGCCTGCCGGTACTCCCCGGCCTCCAGCATCCGGTCGATTGCGGGATGGCGACGGGCATCGCCGCAGGGGCGGTACTGTTCCATGACGTTGACATAGGTGGCCGCCGAGATCTCGTCGGCGAGAAATTTCATGATCGCGCCGGTTTCGGCGAGCTGGCCGGGCATGACCAGATGGCGGACCAAGAGACCGCGGCGGGCCAGTCCGTCCGCCCCCACCTGCAGGTCGCCGACCTGGCGGTGCATCTCCCGGACGGCCTCCCTCGCCCGGTGGGGATAATCGGCCGCGCCGCAGAGCTCGCCCGCGGTGGCGGGGTTCCAGAACTTGAAGTCCGGCATGTAGATATCGACGACCCCGTCGAGCAGACCCAGGGTGTCGAGGCTGTCGTAACCGCCGGAGTTGTAGACCAGGGGCAGCGACAGGCCGCGCCCGGCGGCGATGTCCAGGGCGGCGAGGATCTGCGGCACCAGATGGCTGGGGGTGACGAAATTGATGTTGCCACAGCCCTGTTTCTGCAGGCTGACCATGACCGCGGCGAGCTGGCCGGCAGTCACCGTCACCCCGACGCCTTCGTGGCTGATTTCCCAGTTCTGGCAGAAGACGCAGCCGAGGTTGCAGCCGGTGAAGAAGATCGTGCCGGAGCCGCCCTCCCCCACCAGCACGGATTCCTCGCCGAAATGCGGGGCGTAGCTGGCGACCCGGGCCTCGCTGCCGGTGCGGCAGAAGCCTTTCTCGCCCGCCAGTCGATTCACCCGGCAGCGGCGCGGGCAGAGGGCGCACTCGGCGAGGTACTCGGCGGCCCCGGCCGCCCGCCGGCAGAGCTCACCGGTGCGGTGCAGGGCGAGGTAGGCGGGTTCGGCAGGCGCTGCGTGCATATTCCCCCCTTGAGAAGATCGGCACCGGCGGGTATGGTGCCCTGGAAATCCCATTGACGCGGCCGGTGGGAGCAGTGCATCGTCGGCCGGCGCACCCCAAGCATACCCCGGCCATGACCTCCTGGCAAACCCAGCTCAGCAACAGCATCACCCGACCCGACCGGCTGCCCGCCGGCCTGATCGACGATCCCGCCCCGCTCCTGGCCGTCTGCGACCGGTATCCCATGCGGATCACCCCCTACTACCTGGGATTGATCCGCCACCGGGGGGATCCGATCTGGCGCCAGTGCGTGCCGGACCCCGCCGAACTCGCCGACAGCACCTGTTTCATCGACCCCCTGGGCGAGGAGGACCGCAGCCCGGTTCCCGGTCTCATCCACAAGTATCCCGACCGGGTGCTGTTCCTCGCCCATGCCCGCTGCGCGGTCTACTGCCGCTTCTGCACCCGCAAGCGCAAGGTGGGCACCGCCGGCATGGCAATCACCCCGGACACCATCGCCGCCTGCCTCGACTACATCCGGCGCACCCCGCAGATCAGCGATGTGCTGCTCTCCGGCGGCGACCCCCTGCTGCTGTCCGACGACCGGCTGGCGGACCTGCTCGGCCGGCTGCGCGCCATCCCCCACGTCGAGATCATCCGCATCGGCAGCCGGGTGCCCTGCACCCTGCCCCAGCGGGTGACGGTGCGCCTGGCGGCCATGCTGAAGAAATTCCACCCGCTCTACCTCAACACCCATTTCAACCACCCGGACGAGATCACCCGGGAGGCGGCCACCGCCTGCGGCCGGCTCGCCAACGCCGGCATCCCGCTCGGCTGCCAGACCGTGCTGCTCCGGGGCGTCAACGACGAGGCCGCGGTGATCCGGCGGCTGATGCGGCGGCTGCTCGCCATCCGGGTGAAACCCTACTACCTCTTCCAGGCGGACATGACCCGCGGTACCGATCATTTCCGCACCCCGGTGGAACGGGGACTCGCGATCATGCGGGCGCTCATCGGCTTCACCTCGGGACTGGCGGTGCCGGCCTTCGCCCTCGACGCGCCGGGCGGCGGCGGCAAGCTCCGGATGCTGCCCGACTACGGGATCAGCCTGGGAACCCAACTCCGTTTCCGCAACTATCTCGGGGAATTTTGCACCTATCAAAATCCCGCCGAAACCGCTATGATGGATGCACCCGCCGCCTCCCGGCCGCCAGACGAGGGAAACGATCCATGAGCAAAAAGCCCGGCCGCAGAATCCTGGTCGCCGTCGACGGTTCCGTTTACTCCACCAACGCCATCCGCTACCTGTGCACCCTGTTCAAGGGGGTGACCACCATCCATTTCCACCTGTTCGCCGTGGTTGCCGCCGGTTCCCTGCCCGACGCCGGCAGGGAGTGGCTGGACGAGACCACCCTGATGAACACCCTGGCGCCCGAGGCCCGCAGTCGGGTCGCCAGGATGAAGCAGGTGATGGCCGACGCCCAGGCCCGCATGACCAGGATGGGAATCGGCGCCGACCAGATCAGCGACCAGGTGCGGGTGTCCCGGATGGGGGTTGCCGCCGACATCCTGCACGAGGCGCGCCACGGTCTCTACGACGCCCTGGTCATCGGCCGCCGCGGCCTGGGCAAGATCGAGGAACTGTTCATGGGCTCGGTTTCGGCGGCCATTCTCGGCAGATGCCATGACGTGCCGGTGTGGATCGTCGACAAGACCGTCGAATCTACCTCCATCCTCGTGCCGGTGGACGGCTCCCTCCACTCCCTGCTGGCGGTGGACCATCTCGCCTTCATCATGGGCGACAACCCCAACGTCGAAATAACCCTGTTCCATTCCTCGGCCATGCTCGCCGACCGCCAGCAGCCGAACCCGGAGGAATTCTACGCCCACTGGGAAAAATCATGGTGCGACCGCTACCTCGGCGGCAAGGACAGCCTGTACGAAGCGCCGAAACAGCTGCTGCTCCAGGCCGGCTTCCCGGAGGAGAAGATCCAGTGGCTGCACGCCTTCAAGGGCATCGAGCCGGCGCGGCAGATCATCCGCCAGGCGCTGCTGGACGATTTCGGCACCATCGTCATGGGCCGGCGCAGCGACGAATCCGCCCGCGGCCTGTTGCACAGCATCTCCGACCGGGTGGTGTTCATGGTGGAAAACACGGCGCTGTGGATCGTCGGCTGAGGGGGTGTTGGCCCGCACCGCCTATCGGCCTTCAGCCAATTCCGCAGCAGGTTCCCGGGAAGTTCTCTCCGTTCGCATTTGGGATGCCATTTTCACGCAGCCGGAGAGACGCAGGAGTGGCCGGAAAAAGCGCGAGGACTGTCTGAGGCCCGCAGGGCCGAGTTCCGCAGCGCCCGGCCACGACAAGGAACGGAGGGAACCCCCGCGCAGCGGGGGCAAGTGAAGGCCGGCCTTTCTTTGGTTCCTTTCTTTGGCCGGCAAAGAAAGGAACGCCCCGCCGGCAGGCGAACCAAATGATTCTGGATCAGTGGCAATCAAAATTTCCTTCTCAAAATATTCTTGTGAACTCCAAGGCAGAGGCCATTAAAACCATATGCGAGGTCCTGATCGGGCGCGGTGTCTCCGAAGCAGCGGAGATCGCTCGCCAGGTCTACCCCTTCACTCCAGCACGACCTGCCATAACACGAAGACACACCGAGGAGCAGGCGCTCCGCATCTTTCTCCGTGACGGCTTCGTTGATCGTTACTCGGGAGGGTTTCTTCTCTTCCCTCCCGTTCTCCGCATCCTCACCACTTTGCTGCCGAACGACTTTCCCTTTCATCGAAACTGGAAGATGGGAGAAATTCATCAGGCGTACTGGGAACTCTTTCCAACCCTGGACCACGTCTTGCCTATCGTCCGCGGCGGACAAAACGACGAACACAACCTCGTATCGACCTCCATGTACTGGAACAGTGCGAAGGCAAATGCAACCCTGGAAGAAATCGGGTGGACTCTTCACCCTCCCGGCGATATGAAACGATGGGATGGAATGCTCGCTTGGTGTGCTGACTTTCTCTCCCAAAATGCAACGCTGCTGAATGACAAATACATAGGGCGATGGTATCGCGCCTCCCTGCCTTTCCGTTGAACCGGAAGGCCGGTTTCCACCGTACCCGGGGCTGTGTCTCGCAACTTCATTACCTCGACGGATTATCATGCCCTCCCGCGCCACCATCTTCCGCATCGCCGTCCTCGTCCTCTGGGGAATACTCCTCGTCCTGCTCCTGCGCCGGGAGTACTTCATCGAGACCATCGACCGCAGGGAAAGCGAGGCGGTGGCCCAGGCACGCCAGGAGAACTGGCTCGGCATCCACTTCAACGGCGAGCGGATCGGCTACGTCCACGACCGATTGCTGCCGGAAGGCGACGGCTACCGCCTGCACCAGGAGGCCCGGCTCAACCTCAACATCCTCGGCGAACAGCGGCCGGTGCGGATGGCGGTCGTCGCCCGCCTCGACCCCGCCATGCTGCTCCAGGACTTCTCCTTTTCCTTTGCCACCGATTTCTACCAGATGGAAGCCGAGGGCCGCGTCGAGGGCGACGCCATCCGCTACACCCTCTCCAACGGCAAGGACCGCTCCGCCGGCACGATCCCTCTGAGAGCGCCGCCGTTCATCGCTACCGGCCAGCGCCACTATCTGCTCGCCGGCAAACCGGCAGTCGGCGACCGGGTTCGCCTCCCCTTCTTCGACCCGCTCACCCTCTCCGGCAAGGATTCGGTGCTGGAATACCGCGGCCGGGAGAAGGTGCTGATCGAAGGCCGGGTGTATCTCCTCCACCACTTCCGGGAACAGTTCTCCGGGATCTGGATCAGTTCCTGGCTCGACGATGACGGCCAGGTGGTCAAGGAGGAATCTCCCGCCGGTTTCGTCTTCCTGCGGGAGCCCGAGTTCAGGGCCATGGACATCGGCGGCACGAAGGAGGAGATGCTCGGCGCGGTTGCGGTGACGCCGCCGCGCCCCTTGCCGGATGACGCCGCGGCGAGAGAACGACTCAGCTACCGGCTGATCCTGCCCGCCGAACCCGAATTCCGGCTGGACAGCCATCGCCAGACTCTGTCCGGTGACATCCTCACCGTCCGCCGCGAGCCGCTGCCGGCAGCCGACGCCGCCCCCTGTGCCGAGCCGGCCGCCCTGGCCGCGTCCGCCTACATCCAGGCCGACCATCCCGACATCGCCGCCCTCGCCCGCCAACTCACCGCCAACACCGATACGGCGCTTGCCAGAACCCGCCATCTCGCCGCTTGGGTGTTCGCCACCATCGAGAAGCGGCCGGTGCTGGGCATTCCGGACGCGCTCGCCACCCTGCGCTCGAAAACCGGCGACTGCAACGAGCACGCCGCCCTGTTCGCGGCGCTGGCCCGGGCCGCCGGCATTCCGGCGCGGATCATCGCCGGCGTCGTCCATCAGGCGGGAAAGTTCTACTACCATGCCTGGAACGAGGTCTGCCTGGGCGGAGCCTGGCTGTCCCTCGACACCACCCGCGATCAGCTCCCCGCCGACGTCACCCATATCGGCTTCGCCAGCGGCGAAATGGACGAGCTGCTGGCGATCAGCAGCCTGATCGGCAAACTGCGGATCGAGGCCATCGAGCCATGACCCCGGCCGCGGCCATCGAAATACAGGGGCTGCGCAAGCGGTTCGGCAGCTTCCCCGCGGTGGACGGCATCAGCCTCACCGTCGGAGGCGGCGAAATCTTCGGTTTTCTCGGCCCCAACGGCGCCGGCAAGACCACCACCATCCGCATGCTGGCCGGCCTGCTCCAGCCGGACGGGGGCAGCATCCGCATCGCCGGCCACCCGATGGCCGAGGAACCGCTCCTCTGCAAGGCGGCCACCGGCTACATCCCGGACCGGCCTTTTCTCTACGAGAAACTCACCGGCGGCGAGTTCCTCGATTTCATGGCCAGCCTCTACGGCCTGCCGGAGAATCTCTGCCGGAGCCGCACCGCGTCCCTGCTGCGCTTGTTCGACCTCGCCGACTGGCGGCAGCACCTCATCGAAAGCTACTCCCACGGCATGCGGCAAAAGCTGATCATCACCGCCGCCTTCATGCTGGAGCCGCCGGTTATCGTCGTCGACGAACCGATGGTGGGCCTCGACCCGAAAAGCGCCCGCCTGGTCAAAGAGCTGTTCCGCGGCCACGCCCGCCGGGGCAACAGCGTCTTTCTCTCCACCCATTCCCTGGAGATCGCCGAGGAACTCTGCGACCGCATCGCCATCATCCAGCACGGCAGGCTGCGGGCCATGGGCGATCTCGCCGCCCTGCGGCAACAGGCGAAACTTGCCGACTCGGGCCTCGAGGACATCTTCCTCGAACTGACCGGCGCCTACGAACTTCAGGAGATCATCGCCGCCCTGCGCTCCCCATGACCCCATCGCTCCTCACCCCCTTTTTCGGCTCGCTCCGCCACCGACTGCTGCCGGGCGGTCGTCTCACCTCCCGCGGCCTTGCCCTGCTGCTGCTCGGCCTTGCGGTGGTCATCGCCCTGCACCTGCTGTCGCTCAGGGTGATCGGCTATTTCCATGCCCAGAACGAGCTGGGCATCATCCTCAGCCTGCGCATCTTCCAGATGGCCTGGATCCTGCTCTTCGCCATGCAGGTGTTTTCCTGCATGGTGTCGGCGGTCTCCTCCTTCTTCCTCGCCCAGGACAACGAAATCCTGTTCGCGGCGCCGATTGCCGGCCGCAGCCTCTACACCATGCGCTTTCTCACCACCACCCTCTACACCTCGTGGATGATGATCGTCTTCTCCCTGCCGATTTTCGCCGCCTACGGCAGGATCTTCGCCGGCGGCCCCGCCTTCTGGCTGCTGATGCCGCTGGCGGTGCTGGCCACCACCGCCACCGCCACCGGCTGCGCCTGCCTGATGACCCTGTTGCTGGTGCAGTTCTTCCCGGCGCGGCGGACCAAGGACATCGTCATGTACCTGTCGCTGCTCTTCGGCATCTTCATCTACATCGTCTTCCGTCTGCTCCGGCCCGAGGACCTGGTCAATCCCGACCGCTTCGGTCAGTTCATCGAGTACCTGTCGGCGATCTCCAGGCCGGCCGCCCCCTGGCTTCCCGCCGGCTGGGCGGCGGGGCTGCTTTCCCTCATGCTCCTCGATGGGCGGATCGACTGGCTGCTGCTGGGGCTGGTGCTCGTCACCCCCCTCATGCTCCACGTGCTGGGGGAAGCGGCGATGGAACGATTCTTCGCCTCCGCCTACAGCAAATCCCAGGAATCCTTCGGCGGCCATCGCCGCTTTTCCCGGCAGAGTTTTCCGAAATCGGCCTGGCGCGCCGTGTGGCGCAAGGAGGCGGCGGGTTTTGTCCGGGATTCGGCGGAGTGGTCGCAGCTGTTCATGATCGGCGCCCTGGTGGTGGTCTATCTCTACAACTTCAAGCTGCTGCCGGTGGAACGCTCTCCCATGGAGAAGGAGTACATCACCAACCTGATCGCCTATCTCAACATCGGCCTCGCCGGCTTCATCGCCATCTCGCTGGCCGCCCGCTTCGTCTACCCCGCCGTCGGCGGCGAGGGCGGCTCCTTCATCCTCATCCAGGCCTCGCCTCTGCCGCTCCGCCGCTATCTGCTCGCCAAGTACTGGTTCTATGCCCTGCCGTTCGCCCTGTTCGTCTCCCTGCTGATCTTTCTCTCCAACCGCCTGCTGCAGGTAAGCGCGCCGATGCAGCTCATCTCCCTGGTGGCGGGGCTCATGATCAGCCTGACCGTGGTCGCCCTCGCCCTCGGCTTCGGCGCCATGTACGCCGACTTCAGGAGCGAGAGCCGGGCGGCGGCCATGGGCGGCTTCGGCGCCATCCTCTTTCTCTTCACCGCCGCCGCCTATGAGCTGATCATCATCTTCGGCGGGGCCGCCCCCACCTATCTGCTGCTGCGGAAATGGCTGCGCGCTCCCAGCCTGCCCCTGCCGGCTGCCCTGGCCCTGGCCGGGGTCGGCATCGCGGCCGCCCTGCTCTCCTTCTTCCTCGCCCGCACCGTCTTTCGCCGCGGCCTGGCAAGGCTCGGCGCCTTCTGATCCCCGCTGGCCGATTCCGCTCTGCCGGGCCGGCGCGCCCGTCAGACATGGGCCGGGCCATGGCAACGTCACGCATCCCGGCCTGGTCCCGCCCTTTTTCTTTTGTCCTCCTTCTTTTTCGTTTGCTTTTGGCGGAAGGGCTGACGTATCCTGTCCTGTTATGGAGGACACGGCGATGAAACAGGAAATCAGCGAACGACGGGAGAACTCCCGCTACCTGGTGGATGACAACGCGGTGGCGGTGATGGGCCCCCTGCGGGAAGGACTCGGCCACGTCATCGAACTGAGCATGTCGGGCTTTTCCTTCCGCTACGAGGAGGATGAGGTGGTGCCGGAGGAGATGGACGCCAACATCACCCTGTTCGGCTTCGAAACCGTCAACCTCGGCACGGTCCACATCAGCACGGTGACCGACCAGCCGGTCACCGACGAAAACGGCGACATCCAGAGCCGGCGTTGTGGGGTGCGCTTCGGCGGGCTGACCGCCGAGCAGAAAAAACTGCTCAGCAATTTCATCTACAACAACGCCTACATCGAGATCCCCGACTGAACCGCTGCGGCCAGGACGGCGACAGAAATGAAAAAGCGGGGTGAGCCCCGCTTTTTTTGTGCCTTCCCCCCCGACCTCTTCCCAAAGCCGGCCGCTTCTGCTAGAATCGGCGCGGGCTGGCGGCTGCGGCGGCAGTCCGGCGGCGGCGCGAACATAAAAAAAAGGGGTTGCAGTCGAAACTGCAACCCCTTGATTTTCTGGTGGGCCGTCGGGGGCTCGAACCCCAAACCTACTGATTAAGAGTCAGTTGCTCTACCAGTTGAGCTAACGGCCCGTAAGATCCGGGCAAAGTAGCACAACCGGAAAACAGCGTCAAGGCCTTTCCAACCAAAAGTATGAGGATCCGATTATGGCAACGGTATTGATCATCGGCGCCGGCGGCGTCGGCAGCGTCGTCGTCCACAAGTGCCTGCAGGCTCCCGAAATATTCACCAAAGTGTTCCTCGCCAGCCGGACGCTCGCCAAGTGCGAAGAGATCAGAAAGGCCACCGGCGACCGCATCGACATCGCCCGGGTGGACGCCGACCACAGCGAGGAGGTGGTGGAACTGATCAAGCGGGTCAAACCCGCCCTGGTGATCAACACCGCCCTGCCGTACCAGGATCTCGCCATCATGGACGCCTGCCTGGCCACCGGCGTCGACTACCTGGACACCGCCAACTACGAACCGCCGGACGAGGCGAAGTTCTGCTACAAGTGGCAGTGGGACTACCGGGAGCGTTTCGAGCAGCGCGGCATCATGGCGCTGTTGGGCAGCGGCTTCGACCCGGGCGTCACCAACGTCTTCTGCGCCTATGCCCAGAAGCACCTGTTCGACGAGATCCACACCGTCGACATCCTGGACGCCAATGCCGGCGATCACGGCCAGCCGTTCGCCACCAACTTCAACCCGGAGATCAACATCCGCGAGGTGACCGCCCGTGGCAAATACTGGCAGGAAGGGGAGTGGAAGGAGACGGAGCCGCTCTCCGTGGCGCAGGACTACGACTTTCCGGTGATCGGCCCCAAGCGCGCCTATCTGATGTACCACGAGGAGCTGGAATCGCTGGCGCAGAACATCCGCGGTCTCAGGACCATCCGCTTCTGGATGACCTTTTCCGAGCAGTACCTCACCCACCTGCGGGTGCTGCAGAACGTCGGCATGACCCGGATCGACCCGGTGGAATACGGGGGCCAGCAGATCGTCCCCCTGCAGTTTCTGAAGGCGGTGCTGCCCGAGCCGGCCAGCCTCGGGCCGAAGACCCGCGGCAAGACCTGCATCGGCTGTCAGATCGAGGGGATCAAGGACGGCAAAGCGCGCAAGCTGTTCATCTACAACGTCTGCGACCACCAGGAATGCTACCGGGAGGTGGGCTCGCAGGCGATCTCCTACACCACCGGCGTGCCGGCGATGATCGGCGCGATGATGATCCTCACCCGCGCCTGGCACCGCGCCGGCGTCCACAACATGGAGGAGTTCGATCCCGATCCCTTCATGGAGATGCTGAACCGCTACGGCCTGCCCTGGCAGATCAAGGAACTCTGATGACGGAGGCGGCCATGGCCCATGCCCTCGACCTGGCCCAGGTCCCGACCCCGTGCTATGTGGTGGACCGGGCGGCGCTGCAGCGCAATCTCGACATCCTCGCCGAGGTCCGCGACCGGGCCGGCTGCCGGATCCTCATGGCGCTGAAGGGTTTTTCCATGTTCAGCCTCTTCCCGCAGATCCTCGCCCATCTCGACGGGCTGGCGACCAGTTCCCTGGACGAGTGTCTGCTGGCCTGGGAGGAGAGCGACAAGGAGATCCACCTCTACGCCCCGGCCTACAGCGACGAGGATTTCCCCAAGCTGCTCGGCATGGCCGACCACCTCGTCTTCAACTCCTTTTCCCAGTGGCAGCACCATCGCCAGGCCGTGCTGGCCAGCGGCCGCAAGGTCTCCTGCGCCATCCGCATCAACCCCGAGCACCGCGAGGTGAAAACCGCCATCTACGACCCCTGCGGCCCGCACTCCCGCCTCGGGGTCACCCTGGCCGAATTCCGGCCGGAGCTGCTCGACGGCATCGAGGGCCTGCATTTCCACACCCTCTGCGAGCTGAACGCCGATGCCCTGGAAAGGACCCTGGCGGCGGTGGAGAAAAAATTCGCGCCCTGGCTGCAACAGATGCGATTCGTCAATTTCGGCGGCGGTCACCATATCACCCGGCCCGACTACGACCGCGACCTGCTTGTCGACCTGGTGCGCCGGTTCGCCGACCGCTACGGGGTGGAGGTATACCTGGAACCCGGCGAGGCCATCGCCCTCTCCACCGGCGTGCTGGTGGCCAGGGTGCTCGACATCGTCAAGAACGGCATGGACATCGCCATCCTCGACACCTCGGCCGCCGCCCACATGCCCGACGTGCTGGAGATGCCCTACCGGCCGGAGATCGTCGGCGCCGGCAAACCCGGCGACCACCCGCACACCTACCGCCTCGGCGGTCTCACCTGCCTGGCCGGCGACGTCATCGGCGACTATTCCTTTCCGCAGCCCCTCGTCATCGGCCAGAAGCTGGTGTTCTGCGACATGGCCCACTACACCATGGTCAAGAACAACACCTTCAACGGCGTTCGCCTGCCCTCCATCGCGGTCTGCGATTGCCGCGACGGCTCGTTTGAGGTCATCCGCCGTTTCGGCCACGAAGACTACCGCGGCCGCTTGTCCTGACCGCTGACCGGTCCCGGACCTGACCACTGTTTTGGCCTTCGCCCACGGTTAGCGGCGCAGCTGCGGCCGCGCCAGCGTGCCGTCGAGCTGCAGGCGATAGGTGCCGTCGGCGGCGGCCGTTGCCCCGCCGGCGGCAAGCAGCCCCGCTAGCAGCGGGTCGAGCTCGCCGGCCGGGCGCACCTCCAGGCGGACGGCGAGACCGGCCTGGCGCGGGTCGGCGGCGAGGAGCAGGCTGCCGCTGCCCCGCACCACGAGTTCCCCACCCTGACTGCCCAGTTCGGCAACGGAAAGCCTGCCGTCCGCCACCTCCCCGCGGATGCCGACGTCGCCCAGGGACAAGCGATCGTTGTCAAACCCCACCGCGGCCAGACCATCGACGTCCAGTCCGGAAAGGGTGAGTTCGAACCCGATCCTGCCGGCGCCGCCGTTTCCCCCGCCGCCAACGAACGAGCCATGCACGTTTCCCTGCGGTGGATAGGCGAATCGGGCGGGGAAAAACGGTCGCAGGGCCAAGGCGGCAACCTCGCCCCGCAGGTCGCCGTCCTGACGAAGCTCCCCCCGCAGCAGGCCGGCTCCCAGCCTGGCCTCCAGGGCGACCGCGACATTCCCGCCAATAAGACTCGACCATACCGGTGCCGCGGTCAGCTCATCGACGGTCACCGGTGGCCAGTCCGCCACCGGCGGTTGCCAGGTCAGCCGGAAAAGCCGCAGGCGCGGCGGCAACCCCCAGGCGAGATCCCCGATGGTCACCGCGAGCCCGGTCCGCCGCAGAATTTCCCCTTCGAGATAGCGGCAGGCCGGGCCGTAGGGAAAGAAGACGACAAAAGCGGCGACCATGGCGGCGAGACAGACGATTGCCGCGCCCAGATGCAGGGCGGGGCGCCCCCCTTTCCGGCGGCTTGGATTCATTGCCCGTCCTTCTGCAGGGAGGAGACGACGAGCGCGAGGTCGAGCCGGCCGCGGTCGTCGAAGCGGGGCCTGATCCGCAGGCTCTTCACCTCGAGGAGCGGTCCGTCGTTGTCGATGGCATGGAGAAGGCGAACCACCTGTTCGAGGGGCAGCCGTTCCAGACGGATCTCCACCGCTTCCTCGCGGTAGCCGTCGCGGAGTTGCGGGGCCTGGGGCCGCATGGCCACCAGTTTGTCCCGCACCCCGAGCCGGTTCGTCGTCTGTTCGACGAAGGGCAGCAGGGAGAAGCCGGGCGACGCCGCCATCCGCCGGTCGGCGGCGGCCACCGTCGCCTGCAGTCTCCGGTATTCGGCCTGCAGCCTCCGCGCGGTCTCCAACTGCTGCTGCCAGCTGTCGATCCGCCGCTCGGCCCTGCCTAGCCCGGCAAGATAGGGGGAAACGGCGGCAAACCAGGCCACCACCGCCGCCAGCACCACGATTCCCCCACCCACCACAATCTTTTCCCGGCGGGAAAGTTCGGCGAACAGCCTGTTCACGGTCGCTCCTCCTCCAGCTGCAGGGTGAGCCGGAACTCGACGCGGCTGCCGTCCTGGCTCATCCTGGCGTCGGTGATCCGCGGCTGCCGAAAAAGGGGAGAGTCGCCGAGCAGGGTCGCCAAGCGGTTGCTCGCCTCGAAGGAAGAGGTGACGCCGTCGAGTTGCACCTCGGTGCCGTTCCAGGAGAATTCGCCGGTATCGAGGGAAAGGTCCGGCGGGACCCTGGCCGAGAGCTCCCGCAGCGCCTCCAGGGCGGAGCGGTTTGCCGCCGGCCGGAAGAGCCGCGCCCGCGCCCGCAGCTCGGCCAGCTTGGTCTGCATCTGGGAGGGCACATCGACGATGGCGGTGACTTCGGGAAAGGTCTGGCGGAAAACCGCCAGGGTCTGCCGGCGCAGATCCTCGGCCCGCTGCTGCCGGCGGTCGTAATGGAGCCAGGCGGAGGCTGCCGCCAGGGTGGCGGCCAGCGCGAGAAGCGCCCCCACGCCGATGAGCTGGCGGCGGAAGCCGGCCCATTCGTTCGCCGGAGCAAGTTCCCCCTTGAGGAAATTCAGCCGCCGGGGCTGGATGGGAAGGGCGGCTCGCAGGGTGAGGGCGGCGGCGGGCAGAAGGGCAGGGGAAATGTCGCGGCCGTCCAGTGACAGGGAAGGATATTCGGCCGGGATGCCGTGATCGGCAAGCTGCCGCCGCAGGTCACCGCCCGGAGTCTCGCCGAGCAGCAGCAGCCGGGCCCCGGTCGAGCCGGCCAGCGGCCAGTACGCCTGAGCCAGCTGGGCGGCGAGACCGCCGGGGGCATCGTCGGAGAGGCGCGGGATGATGCGATAGGCGACCACCTGGCCGCCGTCGATGCGGGATACGGTGATCTCGGTGTCGGTGACAACCGCCAGCGTCCCGGCGGACAGAATTCCGGCAAGACCGGCTCCATACGCAAACGGGGCAGCATCCAGCAGATGCAGCGGACACCCCGCCTCGTTGAAGAGGGCGGCCGTCTCCTCCACCGATGTGCGGCGCACCGCCACCACCGGCACGGCATAGCCGCCGTCATCGGGACGGGCGGGGAGGAAATCGGCAAGCAGCGCTTCGCTGGCCGGCAGGGCCGCGGCCATCTGCAGATCCACCGCCGCCTCGATCTTGCCGCTGTCGGCGAAAGGGAAGGGCAGGATGCGATAGTAGCTGCCGACCGCGGGCAAACAGGCGACAACCCGGTCGCCGAAGGTCACCTCGTCGCGGAGGCCGGCGAGCACCCGGCGCCTTTCGCCGGGGTCGGCCGCCGGATACTCGCGGCCCCCGGTGAATACCATGCCCGTCTTCGCCGGTGCTCCGGTCACCACCCGGATCGCCCGGCTGCCGATGTCGATGCCGATGTATTTCTTCGCCATGCCTGTCAATCCACCCGCAGGGAAAGGATACGGTTGCTCGATTTGCGGACCACCGCGGTCACTACCCGGCTGCCGTCGTTGACCCGGGCCAGCGCCCGTATCCGGTATCGATCACTGGTATATTTCAACCGGTACGCCAGTTCGGCGCCGGTGGGAAGGAGCGGCGCCAGTTCGGGAAAGGCCCCGGCCAGATCGGCCGCTGCCCGCATGGGCGCCAGGCTGCAGGCCGCGGCTATCGCACGGCCTTCCTCCGGCTGCAGCGGTCGGCCGCCGTCCAGGTACAGGCTGGCGATCACCTCGGCCGGCGCGGTGTTGATGTTGACCTGCATATCGCCCTCCAGGGTCAGGTAGGGGGCGAGCTTTGCCGCCACCTCGGCGGTGAACCCCCTGACCAGGGTCAGTTCCTCGATGGCCTTCATCGGGCCGTTGCGCGCCTGGTACGGCGGGGTAAGCCCCAGATAGTAGCCGCTCTCCGCCCCCTGTGCCCCTTCCTGGCCGTACTCCTCGCCGTCGGGGTCGAGCCAGTCGATCAGGGCCGCGGTCAGGTTTTCCGGCGCCGGCAGGCCGAGGAGGGAAAACAGCCGCTGGAAGCGGGCCTTCTGCATCCCCTGGGGGTTGCCGTTGTCCACCAGGGCATTGATGGCCAGCCGTCCGTCCCGATCCTCGATGGTCACCGTCACCTCGCCGTCGCCGACGGGGAAAGCGGCCTCCTGCCGCCCCCAGGGTTCGTCCCGACCGTCATAGTCGTTGCGGTCCCGGTTCAGGATGGCCTGTCCGGCCCGGATACCGCCGCGGGCGAGATAGTAGGCGCGGCTGGTATCCCGGTAGGTCTCGGCCAGCCGCAGGTCGACGAGCGCCGAAAAGGCGAATTCGGTCACCAGCGCCGCCAGGAGCGCCACCACCAGCAAAACCAGCAGCAGCACCGCCCCCCGTTGGTTGCCCGTCACGGAAGACGCCACGTGCATGAACGCTTTCCCCGTTTCCCTCACGGCATCTGCACCTGGGGCACATCCAGGGCGGTGACAAAGGGCAGAATCCTGCCGTCCACCTCGATTGCCAGGGAAAGCTCCACCGCCTGTGGCAGGCGGCCGCGGCCTGCCCCGTCCCATTCCTCGACCCAGGTTTGGCCGTCGGAAAAACGCAGGCGGAAACGGTGGACGGCCGTGCCCAGCCGATGCTCGACGGCGCCGGCCGTGCCGCCGGGCAGGAGGGTCTGTTCCCTCCGCAGCAGTTCCGTACCGAGGCTGCCGTCCGCCGCCGGTCGCCGCCGCACTTCGTAGCGCACCCGCGAGATTCCCGCGGCCGGCTCCAGCTCGGGCGAGGTGACGGAAGTGGCCAGATCGAGGAAAGACTGGCCGCCGGCGTCGATCCCTGCCCGGAAATTGCTCTCGGGGTCGCCCATCACAAAGGCGGCGCTGCGGATCTCGCGGGCGATGCGGTCCATCACCACCCTGGCCTGATGAAAGCCTTCGCCGTCGCGCTCCAGCCGTTCCTTGGCGGTCGAGACGCTGGTGGAGATACCATACACCGCGGTGAGGACGATGGCCATTACCGTCATCGCGACGAGCACCTCCAGCAGGGTGAAGCCGGTACCGCCTTTCCCCATCTCAACCCTCCTGCCGGCGAAGGACAAAGGAGGTCAGCTCGACCTTTTCCATCTTCCTCTCCGCACCCCAGAGTACCGTCACCGTCACCTGCAGCACCTCGGGCAGCAGGGTGTCGGCCACCGCGACCCGCCAGCGGAAAGCGGCGAAGGGATCGGCGAAGCCGCCTTCCTCGGCAGGGGCTCCGTTCCGCCCCTGCCGGTGGTCGATTTCGAACTCGGCCATCCTCCGTGCCGCCAGCATCGTCGCCCGGGTGAGCTGCTGCTGTTCGTGTTCCAGCTGGACGGCGCGGTTGGCCAGGGAAAGCAGGGTCACCAGGGCGATCCCCACGATCGCCAGCGCGATCATCACCTCGAGCAGGGTGAAACCCCTACTGGAATTCTCGATGGCCATCGTAAAACTCGGTGGTGCCGGTCAGCGGTGCGAGCCGCAGGGTCTGGCGATACCCGCCCTGCCGCAGGTGGAGGACCGCCTCGTCGAGCCAGCCCATCGGATAGATCCGGAGGCTGACGGAACCGGAGGTGAAGGTGCCGCGTCCCTTGACCACCATCGCCGCGATGGCCACCGCGTCGGGCAGCCGGGTCTGCCCCCCGCGGCCGGGCAACGGCCGCCATTCCCCGCCCGGCAACTGCCGATCGGCCCGGTAGGTGGCGTGATCCAGATCGAAGGTGAGCCGGTAGAGACACTTTTCGAGGGCCGCCTCGTTGTAGAGGTACTTCACCGTGCCGGCAAGGCGGCGGCCCGCCGCCCGCAGGTCCGCATCGCCGACCCTGGCGAACAGGGGGAGGACCAGGGTCATCAGCAAGCCGATGACCACCAGGACCATCGCCAGCTCGACCAGGGTGCCCCCCCGGTTGCCGGCGTTGCCGGTGCCGGCGGAAAATGGCGGCGAGGACGGGGTCACCCCAGCCCCTGACTCGCCTCGAAGATCGGCAGGAGCACCGCGAGGACGATGAAGCCGACCACCGCGCCCATCACCAGGATCATCGCCGGCTCCAGCAGGGAGAGCAGGGTGGTGGTGGCGGTCTCCACCCGGTGCTCGTAGGCCTCGGCCACCTTGAACAGCATCGCCTCGAGTTCGCCGCTCTTTTCTCCCACCGCCGCCATCTGCGCCACCATCTTCGGCAGCACCCCGCTGCGCTCCAGCGGCGTCGCCAGCCCCTCGCCTTCGCGCACCGCGACGGCGGTGTCGGCGAACACCCGCTGCAGCACCCGGTTGGGCAGAAGGTTCCGGACGATTTCCAGGGCGGTCAGCAGGCCGACGCCGCTCTGCAGCAGGGTGGCGAGGGTGCGGGAAAAGCGGGCGGTGGCCAGGTACAGGTAGAGCTTGCCGAACAGCGGCGCCGTCAACTTGAACCGGTCGGCCCGCAGGCGGCCGGCTTCGCTGGCCAGGTAGCGGCGGCCGGCGAAAGCCGCACCCAGCACGATCAGCAGCAGCAGCCACCACCATGCGGCGAGCAGGTCGCTGCCCCCCATGAGGATGCGGGTCGGCAGCGGCAGCTGCCGGCCGATGTCCACCAGCATCCGTGTCACCTTGGGCACGACGAAGGCGAGCAGGAAAACGAGGACGCCGGCGCTGACCACCGCCATCAGGAGCGGGTAGGCCAGGGCCGCCTGGATGCGCGACCGGAGCCGCGCCTGATCCTCGAGGAAATCGGCGAGCCGGTACATCACCTTGTCCAGGGTGCCGCTCGCCTCGCCCACCCGTACCATGTTGACGTAGAACTCGGAAAATACCCGGGGAAATTCGCCCAGCCCCTGGTGGAGCGCCTGCCCCTGCAACACCCCCTGACGCACCTGCTCAAGGGCGGTGGTGAGGGTCGCCTGCTCCTCCTGGCCGGCGACGGTGGCCAGAGCGCTGTCCAGGGGGATGCCGGCGGCGAGCAGGGTGGCGAGCTGGCGGGTGGCGCCGGCCAGCTCGATGCCCCCGATCCGCGGCCGCGCCGGCAGCCAGGACCGGCGCCCGGAAAGGTTTTCCGCACCGCTCTGCTGCAAAAGTTCGGTGGCGACGATGCCCCGGTCGCGCAGCTGCGCGAGAGCCCCGCGCCGGCTGCCGGCCTCGATCCCCCCCGCCACCTTGCGACCGGAGGCGCTGAAGCCCGTGTACCGGAACAGCGGCACGGTCAGCTTTCCTCCTGGGTCACCCGGAGAATCTCCTCCAGGGAGGTGCCGCCGGCGAGCGCCGCCCCCAGCCCCGCCTGGCGCAGGGCCACCATGCCGGCCCGAACCGCGGCGGCCTTGATGGTGGCGGAATCGGTTTTCTGGAGGACGAGTTCGCGGATGGCGTCGTCGACGGTGAGCAGTTCGAATATGCCCGAGCGGCCACGGTAGCCGATTCCCATGCAGTCGTCGCAGCCGCGGCCGCGCCAGGTAACGGTCCGCTCGGCAAGAGCCGGATCGAGGCCCAGTTCCGCCAGCAGCTCACCGGTGGGCCGGTACTCTTCCCGGCAGCGGCTGCAGACGGTCCGCACCAGCCGCTGGGCGAGAACGCCGATCACCGAAGAGGCGACGAGAAAGGGCTCGATCTCCATCTCCACCAGCCGGGTCAGGGCGCCGGCGGCATCGTTGGTGTGCAGGGTGGAAAAGACGATATGGCCGGTGAGCGCCGACTGGACGGCGATCTCGGCGGTCTCGGCGTCGCGGATCTCGCCGACCATGATCACGTCCGGGTCCTGGCGCAGGATCGACCTGAGGCCGCTGGCAAAGGTCAGGTCGATGCGCGGGTTGACCTGGATCTGGCCGACGCCGGCCAGCTGGTACTCGATGGGATCCTCGACGGTGATGATGTTCTTTTCCCGGGTGTTGAGCCGGGTGAGCGCGGCGTAGAGGGTGGTGGTCTTGCCGCTGCCGGTGGGGCCGGTGACCAGGAAGATGCCGTGGCTGCGGTGGATCATGGTGTCGACCCGGCGGAGCAGGGCCGGCTCCATGCCGATGTCTTCCAGGGACAGGACGCCGGAGCCCTTGTCCAGCAATCGCAGCACCACCCGCTCGCCGAAGGCGGTGGGCAGGGTCGAGACGCGGACATCCACGTCCTTGCCGGCGATGCGCACCCGGAAGCGGCCGTCCTGGGGCAGCCTCTTCTCGGCGATGTTGAGATTCGCCATGATCTTGACCCGGGAGATGATGGCGGCCAGCGCCTTGAACGGCGGCCTGATCACCTCGTAGAGGATGCCGTCGATGCGGTAGCGGACGATCAGTTCGGCGGCGAAGGGCTCGATGTGGATGTCGCTGGCCCGCTCCCGGCAGGCCTGGGTGATCAGGCTGTTGACGAAACGGATGACCGGCGCCTCGTCCGAGGGGTCGAGGAGATCCGCCGGCTCCAGGCCGCCGCCCAGGTCCTCCCTGCCGTTGCCGAGGTCGGCGATGATCCCTTCGGTTTCGCCCGCCCGGCTTTCGTACACCTGATTGATCGCCCGCAGGATCTCCTCGGCGGTGGCCACCGCCGCCAGCACCGGTTCCCCGGTCAGGGAAACCAGATCGTTCCGCGGCTGATCGGCGGTGGGATCGGCCATGGCCACCAGGATGCCGGCAGCGGTGCGCCGGAGCGGCAGCAGCCTGCATTCCCTGGCAAAGCCGATGGGCACCCGGTCGAGCAGCAGGGGATCGACCATGGATGCGGGAATCGAGGCGAGGAACTCTATGGCGAACTGGCGGGCCAGCGCCCGTCCCAGCTGGGCGGCGGTGATGGTCCCGGCGGCGAGCAGGATCTCGCCCAGCCGGCCGCCGGAGAGGCGCTGGGTCTCCAGGGCGGCGACAAGGGCCGCCTCCGGCACCCCGGCTTCGTCCCGGAGGATGTCGCCGATCCGTTGCCAGGGATTCATTGCGATGCCGGCGACCCGGGCAGGAGGGCGGAAGGGGAGGGGGTGATGAGGCCGTCGATCAGCTCCTGCTGTTGCTGCGGCGACGGCTTGACCTTGTCGCGGAAATCGTTCATCGCGTCGCGGGCCTTGCGGGTGACCGCGCTGACGTCCTCTTCGCTGGCGAGGATATGGGGGGTGATGAAGACCAGCAGATTGGTCTTGCTCGCCACCGTGCTCTTCGATTTGAACAGCCAGCCGAGCACCGGAACATCGCCAAGGAGCGGCACCTTGGTGACCCGTTCGCTGACATTGGTGCCGATGAGACCGCCGAGGACGATGGTCTGGTGGTTCTTCGGCACCACGGTGTTTCTGATCAGCCGTTTGGTGAAGGTGGGGCCGACCTGTTCCGGATTGCCGACGTTGGAACTCGCTTCGGCGACATCGGTGATTTCCTGGTAGACGCTGAGCCGCACCAGGTCGCCGGCCGAGGTGATCTGCGGGGTGAAGCGCAGGGTGAGGGCTACGTCCTTGCGCTCCACCGCGACGCTGGTGGCGAGGCCGGTGGAGGTGTCGGTGGCCGCGCCCACCGCGTTGGTCAGCCGGGAGGTGATGATCGGCACGTTGGAGCCGACGATGATTTCCGCCTCCTCGTTGTCCGAGGTGAGCAGCCGGGGGGCGGAGAGGATGTTGATGCCGCTGTCGGTCTTGGACAGATCGATGAGGGCGGAAAGGGCGGGAACGGTGATCTCGGTGCCGTCCGGCCCGGCGATCGTGATCGGATTGAAGATGCCGCCCAGCATGATGCCGTTGATCGCCGAGGCGAGGGGATTCTCGGCGTCGATCTTGACGTTGTCGGTGTTGAGGCCGGTACGGCCGAACAGGGCGCTGTCGGAGCCGAGATCCACCGCGCCCTGCAGCGACGCCCCCAGTTTTTCGGTGGCGTCCATGGAGAGTTCCAGTATGAGGGCCTCGACATAGACCTGCTTGCGCTTGATGTCGAGCTGCTGGACGATCTCCCGCACCACCTGGTATTCCTCGGGGATACAGCTGATCACCAGCGAATTGGTCGGCTTGTCCGGGGTGATGCTCACCGACTGCAGCGAATCGGCCAACTGCCCCTGCACCTGGACCGCGCGGCCGCCGCCCCCGTCCTGGGAGCGGTCGCTCTTCCGGAAGCCGGTAAGAATCTCGTTCAGGGTCCTGGCCAGGGTCTCGGCGTCGGCATGTTCGAGGAAATAGACATGGATGGAGGCCCGATGACCGCTGGCCGGCTGGTCGAGGCGGGCGACCAGGGTACGGATCGTCGCCATGTCGTCCTTGCCCGCCAGGACAACCAGGGCGTTGGCGGTGCGGAACGGGATGACCCGGGCCGCATCGGCGGCCCCGCCCTCGGCGGCCGCCCCCCCCCGCCGGCCGGTATCGGTAAAAGTCTTCTGGCCGATGAACTGGTCCACCAGTTTGGCCATCTCCTCGGCGCTGACGTGCGCAAGCGGCAGGATCTCCAGGGTGTCGGCGGCAGTGCCCGCATCGAGCCGGTGGAGGATCTGCGCCATCCGCTCGATGTTGGCGGCGCTGTCGGTGATGATCAGGGTATTGGTCGGCGCGTAGGCGACGACATTGCCGGTCTTGGCCACCAGGGGCGCCAGCACCGTGGTGGCCACCTCGCCGGCCTTGACGTGCTCCAGGGGAATCAGGCGGGTGACGTACTGTTCGCCCCTGGCGGGATCCCCTTCGGCCTGCACCGTCGGCAGGTTGCTTTCCCTGGCGGTGACGGTGGGGACGATCTTGTCGAAGCCGCCGCTGGGCACCACGGTGAAGCCCTTGACGTTCAACACACTCAGAAAGACCTGATAGGCCTCGTCGCGGCTGATCGGCTGCGAGGAGATGATCGTCGCCTTGCCGCGGACATTGTCGTCGTAGATGAAGTTCCTGCCGGTGAGCTCGCTGATGGCGCGGATCAGATCGACCAGTTCGATGTCCTTGAAATCGACGGTGACGCCAGCCAGGCCGGCGGCAGGCGGCCGCCCTTCGACGCCGTGCGCGGCGAGCGTGCCGCAGAGCAGCACGAGCAGGCTCAGCAGGATGATCAGGTGACGGTTCTTCAAGGACGGTCCTCCGGAATATGACGGCTCACGTTCGTGATAGAAGCCGTCCATGGCGTTTTCAGAATCGGCGAAATTCGGCGGCACGTCCCTGTGCCGCCGGCAGCCCTTGTTGCGCGGGCGCTACCGTGTTTCGTACTCAAAGGTCAGCGGTTGATCGTCCCGCCGGAGATCGACCCTGATCGATCGCGCTTCCCGCAGCTGCTGCAGGATCTGCAGCAGCTGCTCCGGACTGTTGAAGGCGACGCCGTTGACCCCCATGACCACGTCGCCGCGGCGCAGGCCGAGCTGCTGCAGGAAGGAGCCCGGCTGGATCCTGCGGACGAGAAAACCGGAAACCTGATCGCCGATGATGCGGGGCTCCATCCGGGCCTGATTGAGCAGTTCGCTGACATGGGCGCGGGCGAATTCGGCGCTCTGGCGCGAGATCGTCCATTTGCTGGCCCCCGTCTGTTGGATTTCATAGACCGGCGGCGGTCCGCCGCGCTCCTCGCCGGGCTCGGCACCACCACCGGCGTCGGGCAGAGAGAGGGTGTGCCGGGAGCCGTCCCTGCCTTCGAGGATCACCGTGTTGCGGGCGATTTCGCCGATGGCGACTCCGTCGTCCACCGGGTCGCCCCGCCGGAAAAGCCGGGTTTCCCCGCCCTGACGGACGACGGCCAGGGAATCGGCACCGGCAACCATGGTGCCGATCAGGGTGAGATCGCCGCGAAAAGCCGCCGCCCCGCTAGGGCGGGAAACCGCTGCCGGCGCCTGCGGGGCGGCGGCCGGGGAACCGCCGTCGAGGCGGCCGGCGGCCGGTCCCTTGGCGTCGAAGATATTGCGGTCGAGAATGATCTGGTGGGCGGCAAGCGGGCGGCCTTCGCCGGCCGGGTCGGCTGCCGGCGCCCC